>JAZNIH010000001.1:0-43703 GCA_045577395.1 Acutalibacteraceae bacterium
TGACGACATTAACGAAGAGGGTGTAGTAGTTTACCACCTTCATGTTGCTCAGGATGATATGGGTAGAGTTATTGGTAAGCAGGGCAGAATTGCAAAGGCTATCAGAACCGTAATGCGTGCAACTGCAAACAGAAGCGACACTAAAATTTCAGTTGAAATCGACTGATACAAAAAAGCACTCCGTAAGGGGTGCTTTTTTAATGCAGAATGCAGAGTGCAGAATGCAGAATTGCGACCGACAGGGATAAACAGGTAAGGCTTTACCCGCCCCATCGGGGTGTTAGCGTAGGGACACGGCTTGCCGTGTCCTTTGACATGTTTTGGAAAATGTGGTAAAATAAATAAAAAATACAAAAACGAATAAGCCAAAACTGTAGGGCAGGGGCTTGCTCCTGCCGAACTGTTAAAATAAAAAGGGGTGTTTTCTATGCTTGAAAAGATGAATAAAGTCTTAAAGGCTATAGGCGTAATCGGTGTTACTTTTTTTATTCTCAGTATACTTATAGCTATTATCGGCTTTTGCATTAACAGCGAAAACATTTTTTATGCCGGTCTTACCTTTTTGATTTTCGGTTGTCCTGTTTGTTTTGTTGTATGGTTGGTCATTTTTTATATTGTGATGATTTTAGAAGAAAGAACAAAAAAATAAATTATTGATAATTTAGATATCCCAAGAATAAAACACAAGGCAGAGGATTTATCCTCTGCCTTTCCTTACTACTTACTACTTCCGTCCTTGCGACTTGCTATAGCATAGGAATAAACCATAGGTGCAAATGCAAGTATAAGTGTAAGTGCCATAAACACAAATATATTCTCAAACACCGCCGTAAGGCAGATTATTACGCCGCCTATGACCCATATTTTACCTGCAAAGCGGTGGGTTTTGTACCAATTTTCCTTATCGTGCAGTGTGGGAGGAATTTTAATGCCGAGGGAGTAGTTCTGCTTTACCTTGGGCATAAGGTTGCCTATTACTACGAAAAGCACACCCATAAAGATTATAATCACCGTAACAACAGGTACGGTATTGTTGATTGAATAAGCGAAGCAGAGCACACAAAGAAGAAGCGACAGAAGGGGAGTAATCCAGATGACAAGCTTAAAATTTTTGTCGGTGATGTTACCGTACTTCGGGTCAAGGTTTGTTGCAAGGACACAAACAGCGTGAATAGCAAGCAAAATCAACGGCAGACCGAATACCGCAAAAGCCTTGCTGCTGTATTGGTCAGGTATTCCGTTTGCACCGAAGTGGGTGGCAATCTGATCGGGGAGCTTATCCCACATAATAAGACCTATTATAATGGGGGAGAGGATTACAAGAGAGGTTATAATTATGGTTTTCAGGTTTTTCTTAATCATTGCCGTTATCTCCTTTTAAATTGGTTATCCAGAGCATTATTTCTTCAAGCACAGAAGCGTTAAGCTCATAATAAATATATTTTCCCTCACGCTCGTCACGTATAAGCTCTGCATCCTTAAGTATTGACAGATGCCGTGACACTGCCGCACCGCTGACGGGGAAGAAATCTACTATTTCTCCGGCGGAAAGCCTGCCCTTTTTCAGAAGATTCAGAATTTCACGCCGTGTGGGGTCGCTGAGGGCCTTGAGTGTGTTCTGCATTCCCATATTATCAGTCCTTTCATTTAACATTTAACTTAATTGTTAAATGTATTTTATCACAGAATTCTGAGCTTGTCAAGAGGGGTTAGTAGGGATTAGAGATTAGGGACTGGAGACTAGGGATTAGTAGTAATAAGCAAGGTCTGAGGAAAAGTAGTCAGGGGAACGCCCGTCGGGCGTTTAATGGCGCAAGACGATTCAGGCACTTCAATCAAAACCGATACGGTAGGGACACGGCTCGCCGTGTCCGCAAACCTGACCGATAAATATATTTAATTTAACACGGTAGGGGCGTCCATTGGACGTCCGTGACGAACTGACGGGCAGGTGTATTTGGCGGTTAGGGCGGTTGGACCCTTCCACCGCAAGCGGTCCCCCTTCCCTTTCAAGGAAGGCTTTATTCATTACGAGAATATATCTGTTTATCCCGACTGAGCGGGTAAAACCTCGTCGTTAAATAACTTTTCCCAGCAATTCTGCTGCCCTCCTTGAAAGGGAGGGTGGCGGCGTAGCCGACGGGAGGGTCACTCTGCATTCTGCATTTAAAAAAAGCACCCTAAGGTGCTTTTTTTACTTAAGTGTTACAATCGTAACGCCTGTTTCACCCTCACCGTAAACGCCGAGACGGAAGGATTTGACAAACTTGTTTTTTCTCAGATGCTCGTGTATGCCTTTTCTGAGCAGTCCCGTGCCCTTGCCGTGGATAAGTGTCAGCTCACCGAGACCGAGACGGAGAGCCTGATCAATATAGCGGTCAACCTCAATAATGCCCTCTTCTACGTTCATGCCTCTCAGGTCGCAGCGGTTCTGTGCCGATGATGCGGCGGAGAAAACGTGCTCCTTTGTATGGGCGACGTTGCGGGGCTTGTTGGTATTCTGCTTCTTCTTTTCCTGAAGACGGATATTTTTCACGGGGGTACGCATCTTCATTATACCTGCAAGAACCTCAATGTTGCCCTTGCGGTCCTCGAGAGCGGTGACCGTGGCGGTTTTGCCCATATCCACAACGTAAACCTCGTCACCGATCTTAAGGGGGCGGGGAAGCTCGTAGCTTTCGTCCTCGATTACCGCCTTTACAACGGGGTTGGTTATATCGTCAAAGTCGGCAAGACCCTTTTTCATAAGCTGCTTTGCACGTCTTGCCATTTCGGTTTTGTCCTTAGCCTTTTCGCTCTGCTTTTTAAGTTCCTCAAGCTCACTCTGCAGGGCGTAGGCGCTTCTCTTGGCCTGCTCGACAATTCTGAGAGCCTGACCTCTTGCTTTTTCAAGCTCCTGCTCACGGAGTCTTTCTATTTCTTCCTTGTATCGCTGAGCCTCAGCCTTAGCCTTTTCAGCCTCAGCGGTAAGTGAATCTGCAATTTCCTTCTGCTTTTCAAACTGCTGACGGCTTTCCTCGAGTGATTCGATAACGGACTCGAACTGTGTGCTTTCGGTTGAAACAAGCTGCTTTGCACGGTCGATGATACCCTCGTCCATACCAAGACGAAGAGAAATAGCAAAGGCGTTTGAGCGTCCCGGTGTACCGATAAGAAGACGGTAGGTGGGTCTTAAGGATTTAACGTCGAACTCGCAGGAGCCGTTTTGTATGCCGGGGGTCTGAAGGGCATAAGCCTTAAGCTCGGCATAGTGGGTTGTTGCGGCGATTCTTGCACCCTTTTCGTGAATTCTTTCAAGTATGGATATAGCAAGAGCCGCACCCTCAACCGGGTCCGTACCTGCACCTAATTCGTCGATAAGCACAAGGCTTCTTCCGTCGGCTTTTTCTATGATGTCAATGATATTGACCATGTGTGACGAGAAGGTGGAAAGGCTCTGCTCAATACTCTGCTCGTCGCCTATGTCGGCAAGCACGTTATCAAAAACGCTGATTTTACTCTGCTCACTTACGGGCAGCATAAGACCGCACATAGCCATAAGGCTCATAAGACCGAGGGTTTTGATTGAAACCGTCTTACCGCCCGTGTTGGGACCCGTGATGATAAGTGTATCAAAATCCTTGCCGAGCATTATATCGGTGGGAACAACCTTTTTCGGGTCAATGAGGGGATGTCGGGCGTTTTTAAGGTCGATGATGCCGTCGTCGTTGATTTCGGGGCAGGTAGCCTTCATTTTATATGCAAGCTTTGCCTTTGCGAAAATAAGGTTAAGCTCAACGGCACATTCATAGCTTGCCTTTATGCCCTCGTAAAAGCCTCCCGCTTCCATTGATAATTCAAAGAGAATACGGTCGATTTCGTCTCTTTCCTTGCTCTGAAGCACCTTTATTTCATTGTTAGCCTCAACTACTGCGGCAGGCTCGATAAATACTGTTGAGCCGCTTGACGAGGTGTCGTGGACAAGACCCGAGATTTCACCTCTGTGCTCAATCTTGACGGGCACAACGTAGCGTCCGTTACGCATGGTAACAATGTTTTCACGAAGATACTTCTGTATGTGAGCGGATTTCGTCATCTGGTCAAGCTTGTCTCTTACCTTTGATGAAGCGATACGGATTTTTCTTCTGATATCATAAAGGGCAGGGGAGGCGTTGTCACTCATTTCCTCCTCGCTGATGATAGCCGAGGTAATTCTCTCCTCGAGGAATTTATTGGGCATCATTGACTCGAAATATGTATCAAGGCTTGTGACAACACCGCTGTTTTTACTTTTCCATTCGGAAAGAGAGCGGATGACACGGAGCACCTCTGCAATATCGAGAAGCTCCTTCATATTGAGAGCACCGCCCGCATTCGCACGGTGAAGAGAGTTGTTTACGTTTTTGAGTCCGCCGAAGGCAGGTGCACCGAATTTAGCCATAAGCATATAGGCGTCGTCGGTCTGCTTAAGGAGCATTTTTGCAAGGTCGATATTTGTCTGCGGTGTGAGATTTTCTGCAGCCTCACGTGCATCGGCACAGGTCGTCTCATCGCTGAGCATAGAAAGCACCTTGTCAAGCTCAAGGGCGGTATGGTGTTTATTCATAATTTCATCTCCTTTCAGAGATTCTGCATGGTTTTATAAAAATCAAGGGTTTTATATTTCCGCATAGCAATGCTTTTTACGTATCTTTCGGTAATACCGTTAAGTGCTTCGAGGCTTTCGTCGGAAATGCTGAAGCTGAAGATTCTTTCAGGCTCGCTGTAGGCTATATGTCTCATAGCACCGAGCACTCCGGGGGACAGAGGCTTTGCATCGGCAGGCTTTACACAGCTCTGACAGTAAAGAGCCGCCGCAGAGGGGGAAAAGTAGGTTTCCGTGCTTTCGCAGTCTCCGCAGGCGCTGCAGGCAACAAGGTCGGGCATAAAGCCTGAAATCGAAGCAAAACGAAGCTCCGTTACCGCTTTTATATGCTGCAGATTTTTTTTGCCCTGACAGATGAGATAAAGGGAATTGAGCAAAAGGGAAAGAAAGTCGGAGCTTTCCTCCTCCTTAGGTGAAAAATCCTTTGCGAGCTCAGCAAAGTATTGAGCGAGGGAAAGACCTACAATATCGCTGCGCAATTCGAAAAATACCTGCTTAGGTGTTGCTTCTCTTATTATGTAGGCCTCCTGACGGCCCTTTTCGAGTGAAAAATCCGAGTAGCAGAGAAGGTCGGTAGCAGAAACGTTTTTGTTTTTCGGGTTTCTGCTGCCGTTGGCAAAGGCCTTGATAACACCCTTCTCTTTTGTGAGAAGGGTGACGAGCCTGTCCTGTTCACCTGTGTTCTGTTCACGGATTATTATACCGTCCGTCCTGAGTATCATAATTGAAATCCTCCAGATTGGGATCGTCCACAAAAAGCTCGTCGGCAAATTCCTCGTCAAAGGAAGAATCGTCGCCGTAATCTGACGCATTTTTGTATTTTAAATAGTCGGAAACCTTACCTGTTCTGATAAAGTTTTCCCATAGCTCATGCTTGTTCATATTTCCGCCTCCAGGATAGTTATACACCTATCTTATGCAGAAATTTGACGGCTAATCGGGGAAATGAAAATTTAATGCGCAATGCGGAATGCGAAATGCGCAATCGGCGGGGAATGTATATATAGCAAGGGTTAGCCTCCGCCTTATATATGTAGCTGTTTGATGTTATATCAGTCTTTTTGCTTTCGGGTGATAGACGTAAGAATTTTAACTAATTCCCTGCAATCGCTATATATGCTTTCAAAGTGTTTCTTTTCAATATAACCGCTTTCGTATAAAAGCTCCAACCAATAAAGAGTCTCTTCTGCCTCTTTCAAGGATATGTTGAATTTGGAGTAAAAGTCAGCCTCAGTCTGGCCTCTGACCGCTTCTCTTGCGTTGGCACCAATACTTGTTCCGCTTTTGAGAATTTGTTTTGACATAACAAATTCCTTTTTTTCGTCTGTGAGGTATTTGTTAAGTCTGATTATGCGCAAAGCAAAGCTTTTGGATTTGTCGAGAATGGGGTTATTTTCCTTCAAACTAATCACATTCCTTTGAGTTTTATATGAATTTAAATTGGCGGGGGAAACCTTCCTGATATTATTACTTTATCACACGATTGAGCATTGCGAATTGCGCATTGCGCATTGACTTTAGTCAAGTCCGAAGTTATGTATAAGACCCTCTCTGTTTCTCCAGTCCTCCTTGACCTTTACCCAGCATTGAAGGTTGATCTGACAGTCAAAGAATTTTTCCATATCCTGACGGGCATAGGTTGAAATACGCTTGAGGGTTGCACCCTTTTTACCGATGATAATACCCTTGTGGCTTTCTTTTTCGCAATAGATTGTGGCTTCCACGTCCATAAGATTTTTATCTGAACGCTCACGCATTTTTTCTATAGCAACGGCAACACCGTGAGGGATTTCCTTATCTAAAAGGCGGAGCATCTTTTCTCTTACGATTTCCGATGCGATAACTCTTTCGGGCTGGTCTGTGAGAGTGTCGGCGGGGAAGAAATGCTCTGAGGGGAAGGCGAGACCGAGAAGCTCACCGAGAAGAGCATCAAGACCGTCACTTTTTGCCGCTGAAACGGGAACCACGGCAGTAAAATCAAAAAGTGAGGTAAGCTCTGTGATTCTGCCCATAAGCTCTGTTTTGTCCTCAACGGTGTCAATCTTGTTTATTGCAAGAATAACGGGCATTTTTTCCTTCTTGAATTTTTCTATAAGCTCGAGCTCACTTTCCTTAAGCTCTCCGTAGGGCTCGACAACGAAAAGGCAGGCGTCAACACCGGAGATGCTGTCACCGACGGCCTTTATCATTTTTTCACCGAGCTTTGTTTTAGGTCTGTGAAAGCCGGGTGTATCGGTGAAAACAAGCTGAACGTTATCCTTTGTAAGAACACCCATAATTCTTGTGCGGGTGGTCTGAGGCTTATCTGAAACGATGGCTATTTTCTGACCGAGTAAGCGGTTGAGAATTGAGGATTTGCCCACGTTGGGCTTACCTACGATTGCGATAAAAGCGGTTTTATTTTCTGTCATAACTGTTACCTTTCTCAGTATTCTCCGTTTTCAGCAAAGAGAATGTAGCTGGTGTAGCCTGATTTTTTTATGGCTGAGATATATCCCGATGAGTATTCGCTCATATCTATTACGGGGATGAATTTCTTGTCGGGGTTGCTGTTTTCTATAAGAGTAAAAAGTGAAAGAATTGATGAGAACTTTGACTTTTTATCAACGGTGTAGGCAGGGTCTCTTACCGAAAGGTCGGCGGTGTAGCCGTCATAATCCCCATCGGCAAAAAGACCGTCAAAAAGCTCCGCATTGCCGTTCAGAGCCGTTTCGGCCGTATACCCCATAAGAATGAAGGCGTCCTCGGGAATGGCTTCACGGGCCCTTGTAACGAAGTCTCTGAGTGCCTCGTTTTTTGTGAGTGACGCTTTGTCTGCAGGGTAGGTAGCGGCGGCTGTGTTCTTTGTATCGGGAAGAGAGCAGCTTTCGAGTATAAAGCCGCGGATGTCCAGAGCATAAAGCTCGGAAAGAACAGAGATAAGATAGCTGCGGCTTTCCTCAATACGGGGATTAAGCCATGCCTTACCGCCGTTTTCGTCGCTGCCGTCAAGCCAGTTTACGTCGGTATCCATATATTTGACTGCAAGCTCGCTGCTTGTTGAAGCGACGGCGTTATCCTCAAAGCAATATACACGGGCAATTACCGAAATGTTTTTTTCCTTGAAAAGATTTATGCAGCGTCTTACCGTATCGTTATCATAAACCGAGCATTTACCCTTTATTGCATATTCGTTGAGTGAAGAATAGGAAAGCTTACCGTCTGCGGTTTTAAAGTCAATTACTACGCTGTTGCAGTTTTTCCTTCTGACCTCTTTTATAAAGGCGGCAATATAGGAGGTGTCGCCGATTTTTTCCGACGGCATATAAAGAGCACGTACACCCTCGGTCACAAGCAGGCTTTCTCCTGTCTCGGTGACGGGTGCATTGACCTCGGAGGGAGTCTTTTCCGAAATTTCCAATGCGACGCTGACAAGAAAGAAGGAGACACATACAAGGCTTACCGCAAGAAGTGCGGTGAGAGCTGCCTTTGCAGGTCCGTGGCGGAAGCGTCTGTTTTTTCTTCTTTTTATTGGAATATTACCTGCAGGGTACTCCTGTGAAAAGGTGTAGTAGCTCTTTTTTACCCGCAGAGACTTATCCCTTTTAAGCTCTTTTACAAGCTGAGAAATTTTATCCTTCATGCTTTACCTCCCTTTCTGCTTCTTCAGAAAAAAGGTCGTAGGAGGGGGTGTAATCCTTTTTGCTCTTTTTAGTCGGAGCCTTTTCCCGGACTGCCTTTACCTTCTTTTTCTTTTCCTTGGGCAGACGTCTGTGATTTACCGTTTCTCTGCTGATTAAGGGCCAGAGAATATTCATAATGAGAAGGGCAAAAAGCGGTGAATCGTAAAGCGGTGTGTAATACCTGAGCACCATAGTCAGAGCGCCTGCGGTAAGACCGTAAAGCGCAGCCCTGAAGGCACGCTGAGGTGAGGTTACGGGCTCGTTTATAAGCATAAGAGCCGTGAAAAGCAGACTGCCTGCAGATATTTCCGTTATGAGAACCGTAACGGGGTCTGTGTTGAGTCTTGGCATAAGCACCGCAAATGCAACTGACGGAGCAATATAAAAGACTGTTGAAATAAGGCTTCGGGGGCTTCTTATAAGGCGGTAAAGGAAAATACCCGCCATTGCAAGAAGACTTGTAGTGCCGAGCGCACCGGGAATACTGCCGGAGAGAAGTGAGGATATGCCGAAAAGGCTGAGGCTTACGCCCTTACCGTCACTTATCTGTGTCAGAAGGTCAATTCCCTTTGTAAAGCCCTGCTGAGCATAGAACAGAACTCCGTCGGCAGAGGGTACGGGATATGTGAACACCTCGGCGGGGAAAATCAGAGCAACAGCACAGAAGCCCACCGCCGCAGGGACGAGGGGAGTGCTTCTGCCGTCCCTGAAGATAAGCATAGTGACCGCCGCAAAGAAAACCGCAAGTGCACCGATATATAAGGGTGCAGAGGCAGGAAGAAGCATAGTGATAATAAGAGCCGAAGCGGTAACTCCGAGGCTTCTGAAGGTATTTTTCCTGAGTATCAGGGTAAAAAAGACAAATTCCCAAAGGGCGCCGCTTAAAACACAAGCCGCCGCCTGATAAAGCACCGCCTTGCCGTAATGGGTAAAGGCAAGGGCAAGAAGACCGAGGCATATAAGCACCGTATCAAGATTGTTGCCGTAATAACGGTCATAGGGAAGAAGTGTTTTTTGTTTAACTGTTTTATCCAAGGGAAAAACCTCCGGATTGGAAAAATTTTTGCATTGAAAGGCTGTGAGGATATGTAGTAAAATTACATCAGTTCAGGAAAGGAAAAGGGCTATGAAAATTTCAGCTACAGATAAGGACACAACCATTATTGAGTTCACACGGTCCGAGCTCGAGGGGTGCAGGCTTACATACGAAAACCTTGCAAGTGACACCGCACGAAGCAGAGAGGTGCTTCTGACAATAATAAACGAAACTGCGAGAATTTCAGGTCACAGGGGCATTGCCGACTGTAATACCGCTATGGATATTCTGCCCGACGGAGAAGGGGGCTGTGTGATAATACTGCGCACCTTAAGGGTAAGGGCGGCTGAGACCTTCGGCATATTTTACTCTGAAGGTATCGACGGCGTAATTGACCTGAGCCGTGCCCTGAGAAAGGAAAGCGGCACTCTGACTCTTTACCGCAGGGGTGACGGATGGTATCTGACCGCAAGGGGCGGTGAGAGTCTTATGAGAATCTGCGGTGAATTTCTTACGCTTTTGTCCCACAGTCAGACCGACGAGTCCCGTCATATTGAGACCTCGGAAAGAATCGGTGAATTAAAGGAAATATTTGGCAGCCGAGCTTCTGAGAAGTGAGATGGTTGCCTTCGGGTCGTCGGAGCCGAAAATCGCAGAGCCTGCAACAAGCACGTTAGCTCCTGCCTTTGCAACGGTTTCAACTGTCTTTGCGCTGATACCGCCGTCAACCTGAATATCCATACTCAGACCGCGTCTTGCACATTCCTCACGGAGTTTTACTATTTTGGGCATCATATCCTCCATAAAGCTCTGACCGCCGAAGCCGGGCTCAACTGTCATAACAAGCACCATACCGAGCTTGTCAAGATAGGGATAAACCGCCTCGATGGGAGTGCCGGGCTTTACTGCAAGAGCGGCAACCTTACCGCTTTCACGGATAAGGTCGATTGTTTCCTCAACGGGGGAATCGGCTTCAACGTGGAAGCATATAACGTCAGCTCCGGCTTTGATAAAGTCGGGGATATATTTTTTAGGGTCGCTTATCATAAGGTGACAGTCAAAAACAAGGTCACTGCACTTGCGAAGACACTTCACAAGGGGAGCACCGAGAGTGATGTTAGGCACAAAGTGACCGTCCATAACGTCGATGTGGAGCCAGTCTGCACCGCAGCGTTTCATATTTTCAAATTCTTCACCCATTTTTGAATAGTCGCAGGAAAGAATTGACGGAGAAATTTTAATCATAATAAGCACCTCTTATTTGTATTTAAGTATATTCATAATATTATATCAATAATATACGGAAAAATCAAGTAGCGCAGAAGGGGGCGTTTAAATGCAGAATGAAGAATGCAGAATGCAGAATGAAAACCCTCTCCGACGGCTACGCCGCCACCTCTCCCTTTCAGGGAGAGCGAGATTAAGGTTTGCACTTTCAGTGCTATTGTAACGCTTCGCTCCGGACATATCCGCTTTGATAAGGATGAAAAACAACCTTCTGCCCGCCGAATTGACGTTTTATGCTTTAATCATACGTTTAAAAGTGGTTTTATAATCATCAATCTGACTGTTTTATAAAGCCTTTCTTACGCAGGCACAGTCTGAATGTATAATACACGGTCGGTTGCGACCGCAATTCTGCATTCTGCATTCTGCACTCTGCATTCTGCACTCTGCATTCCGCACTCTGCACTCTGCACTCTGCATTTTTATCCTTCCCTCTTGTATTTTCCTTTCGGGTAATATATAATTAAACCGAATAAATCCGGAAGGAGAATGAATATGAACATTATAAAGAGACTTATTGCAAGCATGACGGCTATTATCACAGGCTTTACCTTCCTTCTTACCGCCGCATTTCAGGGGGGAACAGGCATCGGCTTTGATAAAAAGAGCGAGGTAGGTGACCTTACCTCAAACTTCCTTGCGGGTATGGAGGAATTCATTGATGAAGCCGTGTCCGACAAGTGGAGTGTGGGCTTTGCAAAAAACGAGCTTACACCCGATGACTGGGAAGAAGAAAACTATTACCTCGGCGGTTATCTCAAGTTCCCTGCACAGCCTGCAGAGGGCGTTATTGACGAGTTATGGGTAAAGGCAGTTGTTCTTGACGATAACTCGGGCAGAGGTG
The DNA here is from genome assembly GCA_045577395.1 of Acutalibacteraceae bacterium. Taxonomy (GTDB): domain Bacteria; phylum Bacillota; class Clostridia; order Oscillospirales; family Acutalibacteraceae; genus UBA6857. The sequence continues at coordinate 11,454 of JAZNIH010000001.1, forward strand.
CAGTCGCATTTGCATGGATTGATGCTATCGGCATTATGAATAACGACGTCAAGCTCATCAGAGAAAAGCTCGCTGACATCATCGGCAGGGACGGTATCGTGAGTGTCAACGTTGGCGTTACCCATACACACACCGCAGTTGATACTCAGGGCATCTGGGGCACTCTTCCCGAAACAGGCAAGAGCGAAAAGTATATGAACGCCCTTGTTGAAAAGACTGCAGATGCTATCCGTACCGCTTACGAAAGCCGCAGCGAGGGTGAGCTTTACTATGCAAGCGGCAACTACAAAAACCTCTTCCATGACGGCAGAGCTCCCCGTTCCTACGATGAGAATATCCATCTTTTCCGTTTTGTGCCCGATGACAGCGCAAAGAGAGAAATTCTTATCTCAAACTTCGGTGCACATCCCGTATATATCGAGTGGGCAAACACAAAGATTTCAGCCGATTATCCCTACTATCTTTCACAGGCTGTAGAGGAAAAATACGGTGCTGACTTTATGTTCATTCAGGGTGCAGTCGGCGGTACAATACACGGCAGTCTCAGCGAGGCAAACGGCATAACCGGTGAAACCGACGTTGAAAGAATCACACAGTACGGTGCTGTTATTGCCGACACCTTTGCAGAGCTTATTGAAAAGGCAGAGCCCGTAGCACCCATACTCAACGTTGCTCACAGACAGGTTGAGGTTACTGTTGATAACTTTGTTTTCAGACTCGTTGAAAGAGCCGGCATAACAAGTGCCAAGGGCTACTCCGACGGCGGTATTATCAAGATGACAACCGAAATCGGCTATGCTCAGATAGGCGACAATATCAGGATTCTTATGATGCCCGGTGAAGCCTTCCCCGAGATTATTTACGGTGGCTTCAGCACCGCAGAGACCTCCTTCAACGGTACAGATTATCCTTATCCCGCACTTAACACTCTTTTCGGCGAGGATGACGAGATTCTTACCTTCGGCCTTTGCAACGATGCTATCGGCTATATCGTCCCCGATCAGGATTACAATGCTAAGGAGTCCCACGAGCTTATTTCGGTAGGTCCCAAGGCGGCTTCAACACTTTCAAAGGCATTTATTGAGTTTATTGAAGAGGTGTGCTGATATGAAAAAATTTCTTGCTGCCTTATACGCCTTCATACTTACGGTCTTCGGTCTTGTGGCGCCGGGTGAGGACCTTTTGCCCATCGCACCCCGTGAGGGTGTACCCACCGAGGAAAATATAGCTCTTTTCCGTGAGATTTATGAAACGGAAATCGAGTGGCTTGCATCCCTTCAGCTTGATAACGGCGCAATACCTATGACTCCCGTGAAAAACGGTGAGGTAAGAATGAATCCCTACTTTGCCGATTTTGCAGCTCTTGCCCTTCTTGATGAGGCTGACGAGTACGCCGATGAGGTCAAGGCATATATGGAATGGCATTTTGACCATCTTAACACCGCCGAAACCGACTATAACGGCGTTGACGGCACAATTTACGATTATCTTATCACCGTTAAGGACGGCAAGGCAACGGGTGAGACAATCGCTATGTATAAGCGCAATTACTCCTACGATTCAACCGATTCCTACGCCGCAACCTTCCTTTCGGTGCTTAATAAGTATTATGAGAAGACAGGTGACGGTGAATACATAATCGCCCACGCCGAGGAAATCGAGCGTATTATAAATGCACTCTTTGCAACCTTCCACAAGGGTCTCACTTATGCAAAGCCCGACTGGAGAGTAAAGTACCTTATGGATAACTGTGAGGTTTACGAGGGTCTTCTTGCGGCATCGGAGCTTTATAATAAGGTGCTCAGCGACCGTGATGAGGCCTATAAGGCAACGGAGGATAAGTGCTCTGCCGCGGCTGTTGAGGTTGCAGACACAATCGAGTCACAGCTCTGGTTACCCGCCCTCGGACATTATCAGGTGGGTGCATGGAAAATCATCGGCACTACCTCTGATGTTTTCTCGTGGAAGAAGTATTACCCTTGTGCAACGGCTCAGCTTTTCCCGATTATTCACGGACTTATTGCTCCTAACACCGAAAGAGCAAATATGCTTTACGATAAATTCTGTGAAAGCTACAACTGGGAAAGCTTTGAATATGACGACGTTTTCTACTGGGGAGCAAATCTTCAGGCGGCAGTTATGATGAACGACATTGACCGTGTGGTTACATATATGACAAATTATGCAGAGCTTACGGACGACCACGCCTATCCGCTTTACAATGCCGATGCGGCAAGAGTATGCCTTGCAATGAATATGCTTCTTGAGAAGTACGGTAGTCAGTAATCAGTAGTCAGTAGTCAGTAGTCAGTAGTCAGGGGACTGAGATTGACGAAAACAGCCGACGGTGCTGTGTGTTCTTGAGAGGGTGTTGATTTATGAAAAATGTGATATTGATAATTTTTCTTCTTTTAATACGCATTATATCAGCCGTTGTTGTTACAACGGGTCAACCGATGTTAATTTTATTGCTAAACTATGCAACAATTATTTTGTTGTTCATGCTAGAATATAACATATTAGCTAAATATTTTGAGAAGAAAAAGACAATTATAATTGGTCTCGTTATATTCAATTTGGTTTTTATAGTGTTGAATACTATTTCCACTTTTAAATTTTATATGTAATGAATTCAATCTTTTTATTTATAAACACAACTACCTGTAATGAAGATAGCAGTTTAGAAAAGGAGCTATGAGATGAACATTAGTACAAAAAGACTAAAAATAATACAGTTTATATTTCTTTTGATTTCATTATCGATGATTCCTTTGGCTTATTTCTTTATACTCCCTAAAGAATTTTGCTTTTGTACTATGATGATTGCATTTGCAGTTTTTGTGGTCATTGAGTTCATTTTGCGAGACAGGAAAATAAAGGAATATAATTCTAAAGGTGATAAATGGAGCAATATAAAACGGTTTAGTTTAAAAGCAAGCAGTGTATGGTTTTTGTTTGTGGTTGCTTTTATGTTAATTTTGCTGTTGGTAAAAGCAGTTTTTTAACAAAACAGAGAAGAACACAGCCGACAGTTCTCTGTCTTCAGATGAAAAGTAAAAGTTAAGGTTGCGGCCTCTCTTATGAGAGGTGGCAGCCGTCAGGCTGACGGAGAGCTTCTGCAGGTTGACGGTTAGAAGCAAAGATATAGAACCGTCCTCTGTCTTTATTTGATTAATATGTATTGAGAGGGGTGCTTTTATGTGTAATCATAGACCGACTTTTTCAAAATTCTATTTTTCAACTAATAATATTTTATCTGTTTCATCTATAAAAAAGGAGCACTTTAAATGTGCAAAATGTGGTATCGACATTAAAATAAGCTATAAATATGTTTTTTTTATTGCTTTGCTTAGAGTTTTAAGGTGTATAGTACCTCTTTTTTTTCCTCTTTTATTTATATGTTTTTTGATAACTACAAACAATACTGATATGGCAATAGCAAACCGATATTGTGTGTCTGCAGTATTCTTTCTATCTTATTTTGTGATTGAATTTATTTTTGAGTTGTTAATTTTAAAAAAAATTAAGTTTGAAAACACAGACGATGGTACGATGTCTTCAGATGAAAAGTAGAACAAAAGAACACAGCCGACAGTTCTGTGTGTTCGGATGAAAAGTAAAAATAAGTTAAGCTCCCTCGGCGAGGGAGCTTTTAGTTTTTTCATATCATAATGTTTTCTTGACAAGCAAAAAATCAGGTGGTAATATATGGTTGAAAGCTACAGGTTGACGGTTAGATGCAAAGACATAGAACCGTCCTCTGTCTTCTAAGTGCTGTAATTGAAATATTTGGAAGCATAACAGACGATGAGTTAATGAATTTAATGGGGAGGTAACTAAATGGGCGCATGGGGTCCTTCAATTTTTTCAGACGATCTTGCGTTAGATATACGAAGAGAATATGGTGTTTTGTTATCTGTTGGCAAGAGTAGTGAAGAAGCTGAAAAAATGCTAATAAATTACTATTCAAGTATTTTAAATTGTAATAACCCGGATGAAGATGTATTTTGGTTTGCTTTAGCTTATTGTGAATGGAAAAAAGGTAGATTAAGTACATACGTGAAAGGAAAAGCATTTAATGCTTTTGAAAATGGTTGTGATCTTGAACGTTGGAATAGCAAAGGTAATGAAAAAAATTATTTAAAGCGAAAAAAAGTGCTTGATGAGTTGCGTAATGTAATTTTATCACCGATGCCACCAGCTAAAAAAATAAAAAAACCAACAGTGCATCACTGCCCGTGGAGGGTAGGAAGTTTGCTTGCATACAGAATTGTTTCAAACAAGAATTATTTGTCTGGACACCCTTGCAATAATAAATACGTTTTATTGAGAGTTGTAAGAATTGATAAAAATCCAGTATCTAAGTTGTTTGATACAGGTTACTATGATGAATCTATGATGGTTGGTCTTTATAATTGGATTGGCAGTGAAATACCTGATCCAAGTATTGTACAAAACTTAGAATATACACCTGTGGAAGAATGCACGCAAATAGAAGTTCCTAGTATCGACGAATTCTTTTTTGAAAGTCTGCCAGAAGAATCCAGAAAGATGATAAAAGAAAAAATTTCAACGTTTTTCAATACAAAAACTGAAAAATGTGTTTGGCTAGATTGGCGTTCTAGCAAAGATGAACAGGGAGATATTACTTTTCTAGACTGCGATGATAATTTTTCAAATGACTTACCAGAGTTTTTTAAGCCATTTCCAAGCGCTCGTGTATTTACACATTTTTGGCCATTTGATATATCTCTATCGAAAAAATTCTTGAACACCGCCGACACTCCTGTGTCCTCAGATAAAAATGAATAACCCCAAAGGCAGAGGTAATCCCTCTGTCTTTTTTGTTTCTCAAATCCGACAAATGCCGACAGGCATCCCTTACTACTTGCTACTTACTACTTGCTACTTAAAAATTCCCTCTACCTCTTGACACCCGAGGCGATATTTAATATAATATCATAATGTATAAATCTGTAAACTAATAATTATTCACGAAAGGATGATATACAATGGCACAGGAAATTCTTCTTACCTCTCAGGGCCTTAAGGAATTGGAGGCCGAGCTTGAAGACCTCAGAGTAAGAGGCCGTCAGGAAATCAAAGAAAAAATTCAGGTTGCACTTTCATTCGGTGACTTATCAGAAAACTCCGAATACGACGAAGCAAGAAATGACCAAGGCAAGCTCGAGGCACGTATCAGCGAAATCGAGGATATTCTTTCAAGAGCTAAGCTTATCGACGAGGACGCTCTTTCAACAGACGTTATCCAGATGGGCTCAAAGGTAACAATCAAGGATATCGAATTCGGCGACGTTTATAAGTATCAGATTATCTCATCAACCTCAACCTCAAAGGATAAGGGCGTTGACTACCTCACAAGTGACGAATCACCTGTTGCAAAGGCACTTATCGGCCACAAGGCAGGCGACACCGTTGACGTTGAAGCTCCCGGCGGTATCATCAAGTACGAGGTTATCGAAATCACAAAATAATCAATCCTGAAAGGACGATATACAATGGCACAGGAAAACAATAACGTTCCTCAGACGGAAGCCGTACAGGACGTAAACGAGTTAAGAAAGGTACGTGTTGATAAGCTTCAGGCTCTTCAGCAGGAGGGTAACGACCCCTTCGTTATCACAAAGTACGATCAGACACATCACAGTGCAGCTATAAAGGCAAGCTTCGACGAGCTCGAGGGCAAGACAGTACGTATTGCAGGCCGTATGATGTCAAAGCGCATTATGGGTAAGGCATCCTTCTGCAACGTCAAGGACCTCAAGGGTAACATTCAGTCCTACGTTGCCCGTGACAGCCTCGGCGAAGAGGAATACAAGGCATTCAAGAAGCTTGATATCGGTGACATCATCGGTATTGAGGGCTCTGTTTTCAAGACCAAGACAGGTGAAATTTCAATCCATGCAGAAAAGATTACACTTCTTTCAAAGTCACTTCTTCCTCTGCCCGAAAAGTTCCACGGTCTTACCAATACAGACACAAGATACCGTCAGCGTTATATTGACCTTATCATGAACGACGAGGCTAAGGATACCTTTATCAAGCGTTCAATGATTATCAAGGAAATCAGAAGGTTCCTTGACGGACAGGGCTTTATCGAGGTTGAAACCCCGATGCTTGTTTCAAATGCGGGCGGCGCTGCTGCAAGACCCTTCGAGACTCACTTCAACGCTCTTGACGAGGACTTAAAGCTCAGAATTTCTCTCGAGCTTTACCTTAAGAGACTCATCGTCGGCGGTATGGAAAGAGTTTACGAAATCGGCAGAGTTTTCCGTAACGAGGGCCTTGACACAAGACACAACCCCGAGTTCACACTTATGGAGCTCTATCAGGCATATACCGACTACCACGGCATGATGGATCTTACAGAAAATCTTTTCCGTCACGTAGCACAGACCGTACTAGGCACAACAACCATCGTTTACAACGGTGTTGAAATGGAGCTCGGCAAGCCCTTTGAAAGAATCACAATGCTTGATGCAGACAAGAAGTACGCAGGCGTGGACTTCAATGAAATCAAGACCGACGAGGAAGCAAAGGCTCTTGCGAAGGAAAAGGGTATTGAATTTGAGAAGCGTCACAAGAAGGGCGACATACTCAACCTCTTCTTTGAGGAGTTTGTTGAGCACAACCTCATTCAGCCCACCTTCCTTATGGACCATCCCGTTGAGATTTCTCCCCTTACAAAGAGAAAGCCCGAAAACCCCGACTACGTTGAGCGTTTTGAGTTCTTTATGAACGGCTGGGAAATGGCAAACGCATACTCTGAGCTTAACGACCCCATCGACCAGAGAGAGAGATTTAAGGCTCAGGAGGAGCAGCTTGCTCAGGGCGACGAAGAAGCAAACACCACCGACGAGGACTTCCTTTGTGCACTTGAGCACGGTATGGCTCCCACCGGCGGTATCGGCTACGGCATCGACCGTATGATAATGCTTATGACCGACTCATCCGCAATCAGAGACGTTCTTCTCTTCCCGACAATGAAGAGCATCCAGAACTGATTGTTAAAAATTCGTAGGTTTTGACAGGTTTTGAGGCGATATATTTATCCGAAAATCACCCGAAAAAGTGGTTTACGACAAATTTACGACAAATCAAAATTTGTTCATAGACAAAAATTTACGACAAATTGCTGTCGTAAGCCTATAGGAGAAAACAAATAAGGTTTTTAACTTTTACAGTTGAAACCTTATTTTTCTCGTTTGTGGAAAAACAGGACTTTAATTGCCAACAATTAACTTATGTGTACAAGAAAAATTAAGGTTTCACTAGCTGCTATATCTGGTTGGTAATCTTTACTTATGTGTATAAATATGTTATAATCTATATGAAACAGTTATATTGGTAAATATTATTAAAAATTTTTTATATGGAGTTTCACAGCAATTTATGCTGTATACTTGCTTTGGATTTAAACTGAAGATATTGGTTATTAAAGTGATACATGTGTTATTAAAGTGATACATGTGACTATTGACAAACGAAGAGAAAACAGATATAATATATTATCTTTAAATTGAGAGAATTATCATTTATACGATGTGCAAACAGTATAAGCATGATTAAAAAATATAAAGGAGGAAAGGAGACGATTATCTCTTCACTTTTTGGAAAGTATAATATTTAGTTGGAGTTTTCCATAGATTTATACTACCAATTATTTTAGGGGTGTTGAGTTAATCTGATGACAAAAATGTGTGTATCTGCAGCAAATTATATTATTGATCTTACTAATAAATATAATACTGGTAAATCATATAGTGAACGAATTTCGTTGACATGTAAAAGACTTCAGAAACTGTTGTATTTTAGTGATATTCAATATATGTTGGAAAACGAAGGACAGTCTATGTTCAATGATCATTTTTATGCATGGCCAAGTGGACCTGTTATTCCTTCTGTTTATGATAAGTTTGTTCAATATCAGAATGGGAAAATGATGCCGCTCGAAGGAGATCATTCACCACTCTCTGCACAAATGGAACTAGCAATTAGCAAAATTTTTGATGATACAACTGATGTTGACACATATGATTTAGTAGAAATGAGTCATATAGATGGAGGCCCTTGGCAGAGATGTTTTAATCCCCATGATGAGAATCATACACAGATTATTTCAAAAGAAAGTATGTTTGAATTTTATAAAACAAGAAAAATTCTTTGTAAATAATAATCAAAAGTGAAAGGTCTGTTATGGCTATTGATTTAAATACATTAAAAGAAAATGATCTTAGAGGTTTTTCATATTCACAAACTAAAGATGTTATAATAGAATTGGAAAAAATAAGACTTCCAAACATAGATGGCATAGATGCTATTGAAAAGGTTGAAACGTACTATTCATTTGCTACAATAATCAAGAATAGGGTTGATAACCATGAGTTTGTGGAGTTGAGTGAAAAAGGAAAAAAGCCGGAAATTAAAAAGTTACATATGACACTTGATTTGTTGCTTGCATCTTTTAAGTTTTCACTAGATGTAAATAAGTTGCAAAAACGAATGGTAAAATTAGATGGGCAAGTGCAAAATACGGTAAACGACTATAACTCTAAAAAAACCGCTCTTGAGGAACAAATAAAAAGCGTTGAAACTAATATAGAAGATTTTCAAAGACGCATGATAAAATCAGATGCGCAGGTTAAAAGAACGGAAAAAGATTATAAAAAACAAAAGCTTAGTCTTGAGAAAAAAATTCAAAGTGTTGAAACTAATATAGAAGATTTTCAGAAGCATTTAGATGATTCTGAACACACTGTGTTGACACATGTCCTTACACTAATGGGTGTATTTACTGCAGTGATTACTATAATTATGTCTGTTGTTATTACATCAGGTTCTTGGCTTAATAGTGCAAACAGCGCTTCCGCCATTGTTGCATTTACCGTTCCAAACCTTGTTGCCATTTTGGCTGTGGTGGTGTTGTTATCTCTTACATTTATTTATCAAAGAAGTTTTTCCAATAATCACTATCAGTCTAAAGGTTCTATATGGTTATTTGTAGGATTATTTGTTTTAATATTGATAATTTCATGTGTAATGGGATGGGTTACTGTTTCACAAACGCGATCAAGTAAAGCGGTGGAGGTGCAATATATTATTCCACCAGAGAAGTATAGTGTAGTAGAGAATGTTGATGAGGAAACCGGAGAAAAAGGTGCAGTTTATGAATTCTCAGTTGAGGGAAAGATATATAAATTTAAATACGATGAAAAATATCTTCATGACGGCAACTTGTATTTTTGTTTAGAACAAGAAACATTGGAATAGGGATTATATAGCATTAATGCAATAGTTTAATATTGTGATAAAAGGATTTACTGTATATTACCACCTGGGCTTTATGTATAGCTTAGGTGGTATTTGTTTTGAAAATGATATAATAGCAAGATAAAAATATTATTTGTCAACGGTTTATACAAAGAATAAAAATCATTAAAATAAACAGCTGTTTACGTTTGCTAATTTTTAGCAAACGTTTTTTTATGCCTAAAAACGTCAAACAAGCGATAAAACAATACTTTTGTAAACAAAATGTAAACATTTTGACTTTTGGGTTACCACTTGGCCTCCCCCAGTGCGTATAGGTGAGAAGTTCATCAAATGGCTTCTTATCGGAAAAAATTCTCCAAGTGGACCTTGAAAGTTGAATATACATTTCATCAGATACATTACTTGTGTCGGCTTAATGCTGAGCTGTGCTTGTAGGTGCGCCATGACCTTTCATATGAAAGAGAGCGAAAAAACCTATACAACAAAAATCGAGTTGCTCTCGGTGGCGGCGATAACAGACACAAGGGATAATGATACTTCCGCAAGCGGCTGGCGGAATACCCGGCAGAGGTGAGATTCCTATGGATTCGGATAGCAACCGAACGTCTGATGATTTCCCGCGGCAAGAATTGCCGACACAGGGGGTGTTGAGAACAAATACTGTATTATTCAATTCAAAAAGGTTTAAATCAAAATTTGCGAACAAGGAGGTAAAAACAATGTTCAAAAAAATCACAGGACTTTAGGTAAAGTGAAGTCACCCTCAAAAAAATAATACAAGGAGGAAAAACAAATGATTCACGGTTTACTTGTCTTGCCCGGTCTTTACACGGCAGTATTTCTCCACATCATTGCGGCGATTGCGAACTTCATCGGAGGCTAATGTATGGCAGAGAATGAAATGCTTACTGATGTGCCATTAACACAAATCCGTGATTTTCTTCATCATCCCTATCTCGTTAAAGACGATGAAAGTATGGATGAGCTTGTTGAAAGCATCAAGGAAAGAGGCTTGATACATCCGGTCATAATAAGACCTATTGAAGACGGGATGTATGAAATGGTGTCAGGGCACAGACGAAAAAGAGCTTTTGAAATTGCAGGGTATGAGAAAATACCCGCAAGAGTAAAAGAAATGTCAAGAGATGAGGCGATATTATCAATGGTGGACAGTAATCTTCAAAGAGAAACGGTTTTACCCTCGGAAAAAGCAAGAGCATATAAAATGCGACTTGATGCAATGAAAAGGCAAGGTAAGAGAACAGATTTAACTTTGTCCCCAACGGGGACGAAGTTGCGTTCAGACCAACAGTTAGCCGATGAAGTTGGCGAGAGTAGAAATCAAATACAAAGACTTATCCGCTTGAATTATCTTGTACCCGAAATGCTTGACCTTGTTGACGAAGGTAAAGTAGCAATGCGACCTGCGGTTGAAATATCATACTTACCCGAAGAAATACAATATGACCTTTTGGAAGCTATGGAGTACAACGAAGCAACCCCGTCTCACGACCAAACCATCCGTATGCGAAAGGCATATCAGGAAGGTAATCTCACAACAGAGATTGTAGAAAATATTATGGAAGAGCCGAAACCAAATCAGAAAGAAAAATCACCTTTCAGAGATAAGCGCATTGAAGGTGCCATCCCGAAAGGCGTACCCAAAGAGAAATACTGTGATTTTGTTATCAAGGCTATCGAATTCTATAACCGATATTTAGAAAGAGTAAAAGAAAACCGTTCAAGGTAATCTTTTGCTCTTATTTTTATTTCAAAAAAGAAAGGATAATTTTTTTATGAACATCAAAGTAGAAATCAAGAAAACCTTTAAGGGCGAAAGACCTGTAAAGGCATTTGCCGACGTTGTGATTGACGGCAGTATGGTCATTCACGGTGTTGCAGTTATCGAGAAGGACGGCAATAAGCTCGTTTCCATGCCCTATAAGAAATGGAAGACAGGCGAAGGTGAGCTTCGCCGCAGTGACATTGCCCATCCCATCACAACAGAAACCCGTAAGCAGATTTCCGATGCAGTGCTTGCCGCTTACGAAATCGCAACAGATGAAAAATTCAATTAAATCTCAGGAGGTATTTATTTATGTTTAAGAAAATCAAGTCATTTTTCAAAGGTGTTTCATCAAAGGCAAAGTCAGCCTATGAAAACACAGAAGCAGTCATCAAGGCAAAGGTCATCAGACTCGTTGCCGGAACCCGTGCCGAAGCCTATGTCGATACAGGTGTGAAAATCCTTATCGCAGTTGTTGTCGGTGCACTCGTTCTCACACTCATCTACGGTCTGTTCAATACAGTCATCATGCCCACGGTTGAAACAAGGGTTGAAGGTCTGTTCAACTACGCCGGTTAAAAAATTCAAGGAGGTAATTCAGTATGTTTAAGAAAATCAAGTCATTCGTAAAGGGCGTTTGCTCAAAAGCAAAGTCAGCCTATGAAAATACCGAAGCCAAAATCAAGGCAAAGGTTATCAAGCTTCTCGTCGGTATCCGTGCCGAGGCTTATGTCGATACAGGTGTGAAAATCCTTATCGCAGTTGTTGTCGGTGCTCTTCTTCTCGGCGGTCTGTACGCTCTGTTCAACACAACGATTATGCCCACGGTAACACAGAAGATTCAGGAACTCTTTAACTACACAGCTTAAAAAAATATTTTTCAGGAGGTAATTTAATATGTTTAAGAAAATCAAGTCATTTTTCAAAGGTGTTTCATCAAAGGCGAAGTCAGCCGCAAAGAGTACAGAGGCTGTCATCAAGGCAAAGGTCATCAAGCTCCTCGTCGGCATCCGTGCTGAGGCTTATGTCGATACAGGTGTGAAAATCCTTATCGCAGTTGTTGTCGGTGCTCTTCTTCTCGGCGGTCTTTACGCTCTCTTTAACACAACGATTATGCCCACAGTTACACAGAAGATTCAGGAACTGTTTAACTACGCAGGCTAACGGTACTTAAAATTTTCAGGCGGAGTAGTTTAAAAGTGGCTGCTCCGCCACTTTTTTTCAAAGGAATGAAAAACAATGATAAAAACAAGCTTAATTAACCCTATGTATCCTATTCTCCCTTTAGGGAATGTACCGGGTGTGGCTTACTCGGATAAAGAAACTTTGTTTAACTTTATTGCTTCACTTGCATATCTGACACTTATCCATCTGGTGGTGAGATTAGCTGTTAAGAAGGTACCTGAATACAAAAAGGAAAACAAGAAAGAAATGATTGTCTGCCATATCATTACGGCGGGCGTATCTCTTTCTATGCTCCTTATGTTCGGTCTGTCGGATATGCTTATAAAAGGAACTGTGTTCTACCTTATTCTTCTTTACTCATCACTTTCAGACAACCACACAAGAACATTGAATGATGCAGCTTCGGTTATGGTGGTAATCACTTCGTTTATCGGTGCAGATGTATCAGATGTTCCCAAAATGGTCGTATCTGCCCTTGTTCTCTTTGGAGTATTGCTCATATTCGCCGTAGCAACAAACGGTGGTTTAGGCGGTGCTGATATTAAATTAACGGGTGCGTGTGCATTAGTTTTAGGCTTATGGAGCGCAACCTTCGGACTAATAGTTGGTCTGTGTCTTGCTATTGCTCATACCCTCATTAAGTACAGAGGTAAAGATAAAAACGACGACCTTGCATTTCCTTTTGTTCCCTATCTTTCAATAGGATATATGGCAGGATTTTTCTTACAAGGAGGTTTTTAAAAATGAAAATGAAAAACAGAACCTTAATCGGTATTGTCTGTATCGTTTTGGCTGTTGCGGTGACATTCCTTGTTTCACCTCTTGTCAACAGGATATCTGAACAGAAAACCGATGTAATCCGCTTCACAAAGGATATTTCACACGGCAGTAAGATTACTGAAACGGATATTGAAATTGTGAAGCTCTCAAAAAACAGCGTTCCCGAAAAGGCACTCAAAACAAAGGATGCCGTAGTAGGTAAATATGCAAAGGCTGATTTGTTCAAAGGCGACCTTGCAACAGAAATTAAAATTACAGATGATGAAAACTCCGTAGCAAATGTTTTCAGCTCTCTTAACGGAGATAAGGTTGCTATGAGTGTAACCATCAATACATTTGCGGGCGGTCTTTCGGGTAAGCTCGAAAACGGAGATATAGTAAGTATTTACGTAACCGATAAGGAAGGCAAAACTACTGTTCCGTCAGAGCTTAAATATGTTAAGGTAATCACCACTACCACATCGGGCGGTGTTGATGAAACAGAGGTTGTGGAGAATGAGGACGGCAGCTTTGAGCTTCCCTCAACAATTACACTTCTTGTTTCCTCAAAGCAGGCCACCGTGCTTGCAAATTATGAGGAAAACGCTTCAATGCACGTAGCTCTTGTGTTCAGAGGAGATACAGAAAAGGCACAGAAATTCCTTGATAAGCAGGATAAGTTCCTTGAAACGAAAACTGACAAGGAAGGTGCTGATAACAATGGCTAAAATAATTGCTGTATGCGGAGCGCCGGGAAGCGGTAAAACAACTGTTGCATTTAAGCTTGCACAGGAGGTTTACCTCTCAACTTCTGATTGCTCCGTTACCTTTATTTCACCCGATACCACCGTTCCTACAATCGGAATGCTTTTTCCGAATTACAAACCCGATTCCCTTTATTCATTGAGTGCGGTACTTGATTCAACAGATATTTCAAGTGACCTGCTCCTTGAAAACCTTGTAACTGTTAAGAATATGAAAAACTTCGGTTGCCTCGGTTTTAAGTCCGGTGACAGCAAGTATAGTTTCCCAACACCGACAAAAGAGAAGGTGAAAAACCTTCTTGATGTTCTTGCGGCAACTGACGGTTATGTGTTTGTTGACTGTACCAACGAGGATACAGACCTTATCTCAAAACAGGCACTCGCCAGAGCAGACCATATTATTCAGGTCATTACACCTGACCTTAAGAGTATGACTTGGCTCAATTCCTACGGAGATAAGATTATCACATCGGGAACGGAGCAGAGCTTAAAGGTAATAAACATCACGGAACACGAACTCTATATACCTTTGGAGGATGTTTGTACGCATCTTAAAAATGTCGCTTGTGTTCTTCCTTATTGCCGTCAGGTGAAACAGCAGCTTCTTGACGGAAGTCTTTATGAAAGGCTCAATGCAAAAGAGTATAAGAAAAGGCTTTCGGCTCTTGTGAACAGAGTTATTTAAAGGAGTGATATAAATGAATCGTCAAATTGATTTTGTTACTCTTTTGTCTATGGTTCAGGAGCATATCTCATCAAAATATGCCGCTACTCTTACTGATACAACAAAGCTCTCACAGCTTAAATCCTACATCGAAAAGTATCTGCGTGACACGGCGTATTCCGTTGAAGGTATGACGGATGAAAAGCTCTGTGACAAGATTTATTCCGAAATGGCGGAGTATTCTATACTTACACCCTTTCTTGGCAGAGATAATGTTGAAGAAATAAATATCAATGCTTGGAACGATGTTGCCATAACCTACACAAACGGTAAGATTGAAAAGGTAAAGGAGCATTTTTATTCTCCTACACACGCTACGGATATTGTCAAAAGACTTCTTCATCATTCGGGAATGATTATCGACAATGCTTCTCCCATGTCGCAGGGGCATTTGCCGAACAATACAAGAATCACGGCTCTTAAAGCTCCCGTTGTTGATGATGAAATCGGTGTGAGTGTTTCTATCCGACTTCTTCACCCGTCGAGAGTAAACAGAACACAGATTATTAAGTCAGGCAATGCAACAGAAAAGATGATTGATTTTCTCTGCACCTGTATGAGATACGGTGTTTCTGTTGTTGTGGCAGGTGCCACATCTTCGGGTAAAACAACACTTCTTAATGCACTTCTTACCACCATTCCCGACGGAAAGAGAGTTTTCACCATTGAAAGCGGCTCCCGTGAGTTAGCTCTTGTGAGAAAGGATAAGAAAGGCAAGGTAGTGAACAATGTAGTTCACACACTTTCAAGACCTTCGGATAATGAAGCCTATGACATTACTCAGGAAGATCTTGTTGTAGCTTCTCTTCGTTTTAATCCCGATATTGTATGTGTTGGCGAGATGCGAGATGTTGAGTGCTACTCGGCAGTAGAAGCAAGTCTTACGGGACACACCGTTGTTTCAACGGTACACGCTTCAGCGGCAGATGCGGCACATATGAGAATAGCTCTTCTTTGTCAGAAGAGATTTCCTATTGACTTCAAGACCTCACTTATGCAGGCAGGTCAGGCCTTTCCCATTGTCGTATATACCCATAAGCTTGAGAACAACGAGAGAAAGATAATGGATATTACCGAGTGCGAGATACTGCCCAACGGTGAAAGAGCGTACCACACACTTTTCCGTTTCAACATCACAAAGAATGTTATCGAAAAGGGTAAAAACATTACAGAGGGACACTTTGAACAGCCGGAGATAATGTCCGACAGCCTTAAAAAGAAGCTGATGCAGTTCGGAGTACCGCAGGATGTACTTTCAAGATTTTTAGAGAAGGGAGCTGATTACTCTTGATTTTTCCGATGATTTCTTCCTTATTGCTTATTGTGGCAATAGTCTGTTTTCTTAATCTGTCACCACAACAGATTACAGAAGATATTATGAGGCTCGCAACGCCCAAAGTCACATTGAGAGAAAAAGCAAGAAATATGAGAGCAGGTAAAAAGAAAAAGAGCCTCGGCTCAAAGCTTGCATATACACAGACGGCGTTAGCGGCTATGGGACAAGAGAATAAATTTGCTCTTGTATGCTGTGCTTCACTTGTCCTTTTTGCGGCAGGTGCGGTAATTGCAGTTCTCATTGACAATATATTCCTTCTCCCAGCCTTGTCAGTAGCGTTTGCTCTTATCCCTTTTATCTATGTCAGAAACAGTCTTTCGCATTATGAAAAGCACATCAAAACTGACTTGGAAACAACACTTTCAACAATTACTACTTCATATATCAGAAACGAGGATATTATTCTTGCAGTGAGAGAAAACATTGATTACATCAAACCACCCTTAAGAGCTTGCTTCAATGCTTTTATCGGAGATGCTGTTGCAGTTTCATCGAGTGTGAAGCAGGCACTTCGTAATCTTAAAGAAAAGGTTGATGACGATATTTTCAGAGAGTGGTGTGATGCTCTTATCCGTTGTCAGGACGACAGAGCACTTGTAGATACTCTTCATCCTATTGTTGCAAAACTGAAAGATGTTAGAGTGGTAAACAGTGAGCTTTCAACAATGATGGCGGCAGTAAGAACAGAGTATTACACAATGGTAGGACTTGTTGTTGGTAATATCCCTCTCTTGTATGTGCTTAACAAGGATTGGTTTCATACGCTTATATACGAAACACCGGGTAAGATTGTATTAGGAATATGCGGAGCGGTTATTATCGTGACATATATGTTCCTTCTCAAATTCACTAAACCCGTTGAATACAAGGCATAAGGAGGAAAAAGAAATGATTAAGATTATTGTTGGCGTACTTTTCGGTATCGCCTTTTATTTTATCCTCGCAGATGCTTTTAAAGTGCCGTATATGAGAACATCAAAGGCTATTACAAACCTTGCCAAGCAGCATCAGGAAAAGACAAGCAGTATTGATGTATGGCTCGGCGGCTTTGCGTCTGCAATAGCAAAGCATATTCCTATGAATGAGTTTAAAAGGATAGAGCTTGAAACAGACCTTCGTACTGCCCAGATGAATATTACACCCGAAATGTTTAAGGCAAATGCCATTGTAAAGGCACTCATTATCGGTGTGTTTGCCGTACCTTTGTATTTCATCTTCCCCATACTTTGTCCTGTTGTCATATTCCTTGCTTTCGTTCTTTACAGAATAAATATGAAAAGTGTAGGAGGAAAGATAAAGGAAAAAAGGGCGAAGATTGAATATGAGCTTCCTAGACTTGTAGCCAATGTTGAAAAGACACTGAAGCACGAAAGAAGCCTTTTATCCATTCTTACGGAATATTCCCGTAATGCCGGTCCCGAACTCAAGCACGAGCTTGATATTACAATAGCTGATATGAATTCGGGTAATCAGGAAGCGGCTATCACAAGACTTGAAGCAAGAGTAGGCTCAGGTATGATGAGTGATGTTTGCCGTGGTTTTATCGGTATGATACGAGGCGACAGCAATCCTGTATATTGGTCGAGCCTTGCTATGAAGTTTTCAGACATCCACAGACAGAGGTTAAGACTTGAAGCACAGAAGATACCGAAGAAGGTCAAGAAGCTTTCTATGAGCCTTCTTTTCTGCTTTATGCTCATTTATGTTGTGGTAATCCTTGCACAGATAATGGGCTCTGTCGGCGTTCTTTTCGGTTAAGGAGGTAATGAATTTGAAAAAGATTCTTTCAAACCGTAAAGCTGAAGGCTATATTGATATTGCCGTTGGCATAATTGCACTTATGATGGTGCTTGTTGTAACATTAAATATTTACACCTTTTTTATGCTGCGTCAGGATTTGGATACAGTTAGCGGCTTTCTTATTGAAACTGCCACCTCGGAAGGCTCCTTCGGAGAGGAGTTTGACGAAAGATGCGAAGAACTCAGAAGCTCATTTTTTGACTTTGATGTAGTTGCATCCGCTGATGAA
Organism: Acutalibacteraceae bacterium; assembly: GCA_045577395.1. Taxonomy (GTDB): domain Bacteria; phylum Bacillota; class Clostridia; order Oscillospirales; family Acutalibacteraceae; genus UBA6857. Next base: position 29,331 of record JAZNIH010000001.1, read on the forward strand.
TACTACAACTCGACCTATGAGAGAGTACAGCTTGGTGACAAAATGACAGTCACCGTGTCTGTGCATACTTATGTCAGAGGTGTCGGTGCTTTTAAGATTCCTGTAACCGTAAGTACAACAAGGTCGGGTATTTCTGAAAAGTATTGGAAGTAGGTGGAATAAATGCAGATACTTAAAAGCAAAAAGGCAGAAAGCTATGTACCCGTATGTGTTCTCATACTTGTAATTGTAATGATATTTTCGGGTATATTTGTCTATGCTTCTGCAGTATCCCTTATTGATACATCAAGAGAAAACAGTAAGGTTGTCCTTGACAGCTTTGTAACACAGAATGCCACAAGGATATATGACAGCATCAAGCAAGGTAACGACTACACCGAAAGTGTCAATCCGCAGGAGTTCACAGATGCTCTGTGTGACTTTTGCACATTAGACGAAACAGCTTCACGGCTGTATAGTTATGACAGTGAAGGAAATCTCAAATACTCAATGACATATCCTGAGATGAGTTTCAGACAGGAAAATCAGCTTGAGATTGTAATTCACTACACAATTTCCGTACCGATATATTTCGCAGGTCAGAAAATTGATACTGCAAATGTACCCATAGAAATTGTATCAGTATTAAGTGAAAAATTTTAAATTCAGGAGGTAATTCAAAATGACAATTTTAGCAGTTAAGGGAGATAATTACAAAAAGATTGTTGCAGGTCTTGTAACGGCAATAATCATTGTTTGTATCATAATCGTGGGCATTATCGTCAAGGGAGTCAGTGACAGAAATGCTGACGAAACAACATTCCCGGAAACAACGGTAAGCGAGGAAACAACGGATGTAAACCTCATTCTTGAGGATATTACAGACGAAGCCACAACCGAGGAGAATGTGCCGGAAATTGAAAACGATGATAAAAACATTCTCTCCATTGACGAAGCAGTAACAGAGCCCGATACAACAACCAAGGCTCCCACAACAACAAAGCCGCAGACAACTGTAAAAGAGGAAAATCCCAAGCCTGTAACAACACAGAAGGCTCCGACAACGGAGAAAGGCTCACCCGCTTCAGATAATGACAGCGTAAAGGAATATTCCTGCGGAAAGGCAGGTCATCACTGTGAAAGTAAAGAAACACATTCATTTATTGTAAGCCTTGAAAAGAAGGGATGTTCCATTTGCGGCTCACATTCCTGTAAGAGCTTCTATGCGATAGATGAATGGGGAAACGCTTGTTATGATATTTCAAAGTGTCCCAAGTATTCAGAACAGAAGGACCCGAATAAATATTGTGATGATTGCACCAAGAAAATCGGTGACGGCTCAAAGGGTACTTGCGTAAGATTTACCGTTGATACAAAATGCCCCGATTGCGGCAAGACAGTTAAAGCAAGAACCTGCCACACACATTAAAAATAAATTCTTTATGAAAGCTCGGCTTGATGTCGGGCTTTTACTTTTTATCGGAAAGGATGATAGTTATTAAAAGAATATTATCTGTTTTTCTTGTAATTCTCACTCTCTTTTCATCAATTCCCATTTCAGCCTTTGCCCTTTCTTGGGACGGTGACAGTGCAGGCGGCAGTATTGATGCCGTAAACGGCAGTAACACGGGTTATGTTATCCGTGACACCGAAGACTCAAACTGTGTTGTCGGCTACCGCTTTTCTGCCGTTGATGCAGACGGTAATATGAAGGTTACAAAGGTAATTGATGTTTACAGAGATACCTCAAACGGCGACCACGCTTATTCAACCTCTGCGAAGTTTTCAAAGAAGTATAATAAGCTGGGAGTCATATCAAACAGAAATGCTACACTTTCAACTACCTATAACACAACTAACTGCTACAAGGAAGCAAATATCAGCTTTGTCAAAGACCTTCCCAATCCAAGCGGTGTTGAAACATGGCAGAGCTATGAAGCAAATATCAATCAGGTGCTTTCAAAGCTCGGTGTGGGCAGCGTTTCCAATATGGTTTACGGTGATAAGGTAATTATCGAGCCTCTTTTTGATGTTTGCCTTGCAGGTGAATATCAAGCATTAACCGTAACTGAAATGGCATATTGCGGACGAAGCGTTTTGGGCGGAAGCTCTGACGGCGGCTCAAGTAACGGAACATCCTCAACTTGGGGATTTATTGCTCCGTACACTAACCGTATATGGCCTAACAAGTTATATACTCCCGACGGGCAGGGGTTATGGACTGCTGCATCAAAGATAGGAAGCTCATCAAGAGCTACCTTTAATACTATCCTTACTAAGGGCTATGGCGTAGGTATTGCATACAACGAAACACAGAATATTACCTATACCATTAAGTTCAATGGTAACGGAAGCACAAGCGGTACAATGTCCTCAATGAAAATGTCCTACGGCACAGCTAAAAACCTTACAGCCAATGCTTTCACAAAAACAGGACATTCCTTCAGCGGATGGGACACAAAGGCTGACGGTAGCGGCACATCATATAGTAATAAGCAGTCAGTTAAAAATCTTACCAAAACAAACGGAGCAACCGTTAATCTTTATGCACAGTGGTCCCCGTACAAGTTAAAGGTCAGCTTCAATGCCAACGGCGGTGCGATAAGTTCTGACACTTACTATCTTTCATCAAAGGTAGTGTATAAGGAAGCTGACAGCACAAAGTATATTCAGACTTGGACTTACAATAAAACCAAAGATAACGGACTTACAAATGCCGGCACCTTTGGTCTGTATAAGACGGGATATACCTTCAAGTCTTGGGGTACCACCTCATCGGGCGGTACAACCTTCAGCCAAAGTGATAACACTATTACACCTACTGACCTCAATTCAGCCATCAAAACGGGCGATGTGAGCATGACGCTATATGCACAATGGAAGCCGAATACCTATACAATCAAGTTTAACGGCAACGGCAGTACAAGCGGCTCAACGGCATCAATGTCAATGACCTATGATGTTGCTAAAACCCTTACTGCTAATGGTTTTGTTAAATCAGGTTATCACTTTACAGGTTGGAATACAAAAGCAGACGGCAGCGGTACAAGCTATTACGATAAGCAGTCAGTTAAAAATCTGACAACTACAAACGGCGGTACCGTTACTCTTTATGCACAGTGGGATACCAACTCATATATCATAGCCTTTGACGGAAACGGATACACAAGCGGTACTACTTCAAGTATGAATATGAAGTTTGATGTTGCCAAAAATCTTAACGCCAACGGTTATGTCAAGACGGGATACAAATTTTCCCATTGGAACACAAAATCTGACAACAGCGGCACCTCATATTCCAATAAGCAGTCGGTTAAAAATCTCACTACCACAAACGGTGCAACTGTTTACCTTTATGCCCGTTGGTCACCTATAACCTACACAATTAACTTCTACGGCAACGGCAGTACAAGCGGCTCAACCGCTTCAATGTCAATGACCTATGATAAAGCACAGAATTTAACTGCCAACGGTTTCGTAAAGACAGGATATAAGTTTACAGGATGGAATACGAAATCAGACGGCAGCGGAACGGCATATACCGATAAGCAGTCAGTTAAAAATCTGACCTCAACAGACGGCGGTACAATAAGCCTTTATGCTCAGTGGACACCGATAACATATACAATTAAGTTTAACGGTAACGGAGCTGATACAAACAGCTCAACTGCTTCTATGAGTATGACCTATGATGTTGCGAAAAACCTCACAGCAAACGGTTTTACAAGAACATCATATAAGTTCAAGAATTGGAATACAAAGGCTGACGGAAGCGGTACAACATATAAGGATAAGCAGTCGGTTAAAAATCTGACAACTACTGACGGTGCAACAGTTACACTTTATGCACAGTGGGAATATGACCCCGTTCTTCTCGTTGAACAGTGCAGTGTGTATGAAGGCACAAAGAGCGATAAAACAACTCTTTTCGGCTATACAAGGGGCGATGTATTTGATGATTATGTTTACAAAACAAACTATCCTGTTATGGGTGATACCATTTGGTTTAACATACATTTCCCAGCTGAAATAGAGAGCTATAAAGCAAGACAGTATGTAAGGTATAAAGGAGGCTCTTGGACAACAAGAGATGTTACGCTCAGTAGTTCAAGCTCCGCATCGCAGTATTTCCCGGTACAGTTTACGGGAGATTACAAAACAGTACCTTTAAGCAAGGAATATTATGAAATCGAGGCTAAAACCGATTGGATAGACGCTTCGGGTAATGTTCTTAAAAGCGGTGCTGTCAAGACCTTCTATATCCCCGTTAAGCCTGTTGTTTACAGATACAAGGTTGAAGCAAGAGGCTACGAAGGTGTTATCACAGCCTACAACGGTATGGATGGCTCAAGCGGTACTCTTTATTCCGGTCAGCATGTCAAGTTAGCATACAAGTTCAAGGGCGGAAACTCTTGGTTTCCTTTGGAATATGTAAGAGGAGCATTACACTATTACAACGGCTCAAAATGGACACCTGCCTATACGGAAAACGAGGGATACGATGTTGCAAAGAATAAGGTTTATCTAAATAATTCAGGTGTTCAGACATTCAACAGTTCTCTTAACACCTATACTGTGCCTTTAACATCACAGAATAAATTAAGATTTAAGTTAACAACTTGGTGGATGAATGATAAAGAACACACTGAAGAATCATCTTGGATAGAGCTTCCCGTTGCACCTTGCGATTTACAGCTTGATGAAATTAAGCTCTATGATAAGAATACTTCAAAAGAGCTTGATCCCTTAAAACTCGAAGCAGGTCAGCAGGTTAAAGTAAGATATATTTACTACAACAACACCAATGCAAAGGTCTTTGTTGAAAACTTCAATAATGACCGTGAAAGAATAGGAAACGCTGTTTATTCTATTCCGGCGAAGAGTTATGCAGGATTATGGGGTAAAGAGTTTACCGTACCGAATAAGAGAACATTCACTATATGGGGCGGTGTATATCAGGAAGGTATGGGTATAGGTAATACCGATTACGAAACAGACGGAACAAACAATGAATTAACCCTTACCTGTAAGGTTAATCACCCTCTTACCCTTGTACCCATTACACCTAATGCCGCATACCGTGAACAGACAGAGGTTGTTTCTTCGTTCTGGCTTAAAAACGGCTATACGGATAATTATACTCCCTCTGATGAGGTAGATGTTCGATTCAAGGTTTACAGAAACAGCACTCTTATTCACACTGAAACAATAGAGAGTGTTGTTGTGCCGGGCAGTGATAAAAACCTTCTCTACTTTAAGTGGAAGGTGCCTACGGGTATTAACGGTGGACAGGTAAAGATTACGGGTGAGATTATTGATGACGGTAAATCATACAACTTAAAGAATATGTATAACTCTACTGTACCGTATATTATCTCGGAAACACCCGATACACAGTTTGAAAAGAAAAAGCCGAGCGGCTTCAGTACACCGACCTTGCCTGCAACCACAAGCGGTGCGGCTTCTTGGTGGTTATGGAAATATGAAAACGGCACATTCAAAAAGTACGAATATGCCATAGGCATATCCAATACCACACCGTATATTACTCCCGCAACGGGAGAAACGGCTAAAAAGGTAAGCGGTATGTGGAATATGAAGTCAGGCTACGGTCTTGCACTTTCTCTTACAAACTCCGTAAGCTCCGTTGTAGGATATAATATTCCGAATACGGACAGCTACACATCCTCACAGTATGCCATAGCCTTGTTCCCCGAATTCGGATATGAAAGCACAGAGGATAATTACAGAACACTTGAGCTTAACAACGATAAATGGCGTTTCAGAGAAAACGGCACTTACGGTTATGTTCATTTCACACCTTTATGGTATCCCGACGGTGACTATACTGTTTGCATTGAACAGAGAGATTTCTGGACACCTTCGGGTATGATAAAAAGAGCTTCCAAGGCTGATGCAGTACGCTTGACAGATTCAGCGTATGACGATTGGTATATAGGAAGATAAAATAACAAATATTTTTGGACTGTTTCCTTCTCAAAGAAAAGGAGCAGTCCTTTTTCTTTGAGAAAGGATTAAAATTATGACTTGTAAATACAGTAATATCATAGCGGAAAATTGCGGTATAAATTCTGCTTTAATCGCAGGATATTTATACGAGCAACAGAAAGAAAAAGGCTTCATTCTTTGGGGTAAATTGTGGTACAGATGCTCTGTAAACAATTTTACGGCAGTATTTCCCTTTATGGGTAAGGGTGCCGTTTACGGCGCTCTTAAAAGACTTCGCCACAAAGGATATATTTTGAGAACGGAACACAACAAAAGTAAATTTGACCGTACCAAAAGCTACGCTTTTACCCCTCTCGGTACATCAGTGATGATGTCAACAGAAAAAGTATTAAAAGGAGGCTAATGTTATGGAAGAAAAAAGAATGGCGGGTAACTATGAGGTTACCACAGCATTTGAATTTGGTACAAAAGAAATCATAATCGGTGAGGATAAAAATGCTGCTCCCGATGAAAGATTTGTTGTAGCCAACTATGAAAACAACGGCATTTTTGAAAGATATGTCGATGCTCTTGTAGGCGGTGATTATGCGGAAATCACAAAGATATTTGCCGAAAGAGTAAAAAATGAAGCAGAAAAGGTTATTGATGAAAAATCAAAAATCACTGTTGATATGACACCTATTGAAAAAGAAGGCTGTCAGGTGCTTGAAGCCGATGACAGAATAAAAAACAAGGTGGTTGTTATCCGTGCTGATGTGTTCAAGCCCGAATATCAGATTTCAACAAAGCAGTTGCAGCTTTGTACAGGCGGCTTTGGAGCAGAGCCTAATTCAAGAGGATCTGCTTGCTTCTGCACAAATCTTTACAGTGGTAAGGAATCAAGGTTTGAACGCTCGGATATTCTCGGTGTTATTGAAAAGGATGACCTTCCCGATTGGGCAAAGGAAAGACTTGATGTAGTTCAGAAGGAAATTGCCCACAGAAGAAAGGAAAGGGATGCAAGATGACACAGCTTAATGTGACACCCATTACGGAAAATCTTGAAAAATATACCTTTAAGCAGAGCAGCCAGATTTATCATCAGACAGCCTGTATAGGTTATCTTCGTGCAGACCTCGGCTCAAACGGTAAGGAATTTCATTCCACTTGGAATGAGATTTCCGTATTTTTCAAGAGCGACGAGTTTTCAAAGGAGTTTGATGAGGTAATCAATGCCCTTCGTTTCGATGAAAAATACGGTAATATGCTCTCTGACAGAACAAAGCTCAGTCAGTATTGCCGCAGTAGTGCAAAGCAATACAGCGGTGCAGATAATCAGTATTACGGTGTCAGGGTTGACACAGATAATTACACTTATCTTTTAAGACTTAACCCCAACAAGGGCGAATACAACCTTTACTGTTACTGCTATGTAAGGCATTTTCTCGAAAATCATCTTGTTTGTGCAAGTAAAGGTATAAGATTTATAACACCCACTTACCGAAGAATATTTACCATTCCCGACGGTGACAAAATCAGAATAAAGTACCCTGACGGACAAAAGCTTGATAAGATCTGCAGGTATATTGATGATTATCACACGGAAATCGGCGGTAATCTCTATCATATCTGCGAGTTTGCAGAGCTTATGGAGAATAACAAAAACAAGGTTATTCCGCTTCGTTCCTCGCTTCCTGAAAGAAGCTATGCTGTTCACCCGGAAAGCGGAAGACTTATTATCATCACCAAAGGTGAATACGAGGTAACAGATGTAAGTAATGCCTATGACAGCCCCGAAAAGAACAGAGAGCTTGCTGACGGTCATAACAGCGAAACGGGTATTACAAAACAGCAGGCAGAAGCAATGCTTCAGGGTGCTATATCCGGCTGGGAAAAAGCATCTGCCGATCCTCAGAACTACAACGAACACGGCACATATAAAGAGTCGCAGGACAGACAGAGAGGTGAAGCACGATGAAGCACATCGTCAGTTATGCTTGTTGATGAAAAGGCACTCGGATGTGCCTCATGCTGTTACCACAACGGAGACGTTTGTGGTGTTTGTTATAAAAAAATCATATCAGAAATTGAAGAAAGCAAGGTGAAAAAAGATGGCGAAAGTACCAAACGAAGTAGCTAAAAAGTTTAAAGCACTTGAAAAGCTCGTTTCTCTCGGTATCAGCTCCGAGGATGAAATTAAAAAGCTCACACCCAAGGACCTTATGGATGCGAAGGATATATCCTTTGCTGATGTTGTTATGATTTATCAGATCATGGAAAGCGTAAAGCAGAATAAGCTTTTCTCTTTCCTTGTAAAGTATGAGAAAGTAATGAATGACGGTGAGGTGAAGCCTGAATGTCAGGAAAATACGAATATATCACAGGAATCTACAACGAACAAATCCAAAAAGTAACTGCCAGCTTTGAGGATTGGAAAGCCTTTCTTAAAACAGCTTCCAATAACTATAAATATAACTTTGGCGAACAGTTACTCATATATGCCCAAAAGCCCGAAGCAACAGCTTGTGCTGAGATAGGCTTTTGGAACGAAAAGATGCAACGTTGGGTTAACCGAGGTGCATCAGGTATTGCCTTGTTCGATTACGCAAGCGGCAGACAAAGATTAAGGTATGTTTTTGATGTATCTGACACCAACTCATTTTACGGGTACGAGGTGCCCCGTTGGGAGGTTAAGGAAAGATACCACAGTGAGATAAGCGAAGCCTTAAGTAATGCTTTCGGTGAGGTAGCAGATGGAGGTCTTGAGTTCGTTATTGACGATACTGCAAGAAACTTGGTTGAGGATAATGCCCTCGACTATATCTCTGTACTTGAAGAAGTAAAGGCAGGCAGTTTTCTTGAAGAGCTTGATTCTGACAATATCTCTGTAATCTTTAAGGACGCACTTTCAAGCAGTATCGGATATATGATGATGAAAAGATGCGGTCTTGATGCTGACTCATTCTATGATTTTGAAGATTTCAAGGCTATTTTCAATTTCAACACCCACGAGGTTGTTGTTCAGCTCGGCAATGCTCTGAGCGATATTTCCGAAATGGGTATAAGAGAAATTGAAAGCACGGTAAAAAATCTTCAGAAAAATGAGAAAAAAAGGAATCGCACATTTGTCAAAGAAAAAGAAATTGACTATGATGAAGGTGCAAAAGAAAAAGAAATTACCGAAAGGAGCAATGAAAATGGCACAGATTCAGTACAGACAGGTAGGAGATTACAAAATCCCGAACATCAAACTTCCGGAGGAGGAGAACGTTACTCTTGGCAAGTACGGTATGATGAGGATGAAGTTCCTTCAGCAGAACAAGTCGGGATTGTATATGCTTCTGATAACCAATGGCACATTGATGAGAACCCTCAAGAAGACCGAGGACGAAGCGACAGAGATGCTGGAACGCCTTACAGAACAGATGATGAAAGCTCAGGGCGTGACGGAAGAACTCAAGGAGAACAATCAGATGCTTTGGGTGCAGATGATGAACAACATCCGTCACTCAGCGGAAGAGATAGTTCTCAAGGAACTGATTTACAGTTAAGTGAACACGACTTCAATGGCCGTGGAAGCGGCATTGACTATTATCACCAAGACAAAGAAAAAAATGAGCTGTTGAGAAATTATCTTCGCTCACATATTGATGAAATCGCCACCTTCTATGAAAGTCATTCTGACAGAGAGGAACGTGGCGATTTTATTAAGTTCTTTTTTACCTCCGAGCCTTATGAGATAACACTTTCAAACGGAGTAAAGGCAGGTATAGAAGCATATTCCGATGCTATACGCTTTTTCAGAGGTGACAGAAATGCTCCCGAAAAAGAATCGTGGGGTAAATGGCACAATATTGAAAGATCGGTTTTCGGAATGATTCTTCTTGAAGAATGGACAGACCCGCAGGCTTTGCTTTTGCCGAGTGCTGATAAACAGATTGAATTTATCGGTGATAAGGTAAAGGATGCCGTTCTTCCTTTACCGCAGGCGGCTATTGACTATATTCTCGGTGTCGGAAGCGGCTTCAGTGAAGGTAAGATGCGTATTTACCGACACTTTTCAGAATGTCTGTCAAAGGAAGATAACATTAAGTTTCTTAAAAATGAGTACGGCACGGGCGGAGGAACAAGTGTAATTCCCGGTAGCGGTTATTGGGAAAATCACGATGCAAAGGGCATTGAGATTTCTGACCATTATAGCGTACCGCAAAGGCGTGTTCTTCTTAAATGGAACTACATTGAAAAACGCATATCAGAGCTTATCAATCTTGACAGATATCTTAACTCTAAAGAAAAAGCAAACTATCCTCAATGGCTTGCTGATAAAACACTGAAAGAGATAGAGAGAAAAAGAGAGAATGATATTCGTGAACTTATCCGTGATGCTCCGGGTGAAATGACAGCTCCGAAGGAATACCGTTATGAATATAAGCTCGGTGATACAGTATATATAGGTGCAGATGAATACAACATAGTTTCTCTTGATGACCCTGTTATTTTAAGTGACAGTAAATTTCCTCTGTTTACAAAAGAGCTTTCAAAAGATGACTTTGAGAAAAAGGTTAAAGAAAATCCTGCAAACAGCCACCTTAAAGTTGAAATTGAGGTTGAAAGATCTGTTATAAATGAAGAGGTAGCAGTAGAGGTTGATGAAAGTAATAAGCCTGATTTCCTTATACAGTATGAACAGACAAAAAAGGATAATCCAAATGGAGTTCTCCTTATGCACGTTGGCCCCTTTTATTATGCCTTTGGTAAGGATGCTGAAATTCTCGGAAGAAACACAATCTATTCTGATACAAGAAAAAATCTCTACGGAAATGTATTTACACCTTGCAGTCAGCTTCTTGATTTCAACCTTAGTTACTGTGTCAAGGAACTTAAAGCTAAAGATATAGGTGTTGTTATAATGACGGTAGATAAGGGCGTTATTGATAGGTATCCTGCACCGTCAGAAGATATTTTATCTATTCCCGATGAATTGGATGCCAACTATACTGATGCTTTCTTTATCAATAAGGAAAACGGTAGCTTTGATTGGCTCTATTACAATCCCGACGGTAATGACGGGAAAGGACAGTTCGTTATAAACCACTTCTATCTTGCAGATGTATTTGAAGCCGCCGATGCTCATAAAGAAGCAGACGGTTTTTTTGATTATCTCGGAACAGTTGCAAGACAAGAGCTTGCAGATAACGGCACCGAAGATTTCAGAAAAGCGTTAGAGCAATTTCACGGTAATCCCGATTTGAAGGACTTAACCGATGAAACAATGACTTCAATTCTTTCTGCGGCACAGGAAATGGATAAGCCTGTTCTTACCTTTGTTCAGCCTGAAACGATAGAAACAAAGGTTTTGTATAAAGTTCTTTCTGCACTGAGAATTGAGGATGTAGAGCTTTCCTATGAGGACGGAACACTTGTTGCAAAGGATGAAGATAACACTTGGAAAGGCAGAGATTTCTACCGTTTCCTTACGGATGAAGTCTTTGTCTATGATAAGGACGGCGGTGTTCTCGGCTTGGACGACAAGCTGCTTGCAGGATTTAAGGAATATGCTGATATATACAACATTTCCTTAAAGGGTAACAACTTAACTCCGTTATACAGAAGCTACCTTAAGATTAAAGAGGAATATCCCGATACCATTGTTCTCTATCAGGTCGGAGATTTCTTTGAAGCATATAACGATGATGCAAAAAAAGTTGCGGGAGCTCTTGACCTTATGCTCACATCAAGACCTATTGGAAATGATGAACGAGCTCCGCTTGTGGGGCTACCTAAGCACGCACTTGAAACGTATATCAACCTTCTTAATGACAGAGGCTTTGATGTAACTGTATCCTCACTTGAAAACGGAGAAAGAGATACGGCTACAATGGTATCAATTCATAAGGAAGAACCGAAGGAAACAACTCCTGTCGGCAGAATAGATTACTTTGATGCTGACGGTAAAAGAAGCGATACCATTGAATACACCAATGCAGACAGCTTTGAAAAGGAAATTAAAGCTGATGCTAAAGCCGGTGAAACAATGTTTATTGCTGTGTATATGGACAAGGACGGAAAAACCATTCCCATTGAGTTTTTAAATGAGCTTGACCCGCCACAGCGTTTTGCAACAGTACCAAGTCCTTATCTCAGTAAAGACCTTTTTGAAAAGCTCGCTGATTTTTATGAGGATATTGATTTCTTTGATTTCCGTGATTCTCTTGAAGCGGGAGAAAGCAAGGAAGAACTTGCAGAAAAGTTTGCCTCTGATTTACAGACTCCCGAAGATATTGACAAAGCCATTAAAGGCTTGGAGGAAATCAAATCTGAATACGGCACGGATGAAAAGGATATTAATCTTGCCAATGTGTTAATCAAAGCGTTGCAGGACGAAAAGGCAAGAATTACTCCACTCAGTGACGCAGACCTTATCGGTAAAGAGGTCATAATTGACGGTGATAAGTACATTATCGAAAAGATTGACCCCGTCTTTGGTGATGTGTCAATGAGGGACACCTCATCTTTTTATCCGATAAACCGTGTTGAGAAGATAAATTTTGTCCGTGAACACCTTGCAGAGCCGGCAAAAAGCTATACAACTGAAAAGGTTGAAGAAATTTCAGGTGAAAAAAGCGGTCTGCCCTTTGATGTGGTTATTCAGACAATTAAGACTGAAGAAGCAGACCTTACCCCGTCTTGGGAAAAGAAGGAAGAGCCTAAACCTAAACTCCTCAAGCCTGACGTTCCCGAAAGTCAGAAGCATAACTTTGTCATAACCGATGATAACCTCGGTGTAGGCGGTCTGAAGGCAAAATTCAGAGCCAATATGGATGCAATAAACCTTTTGCATAATCTTGAATTTGAAAACAGACTTGCTACACCCGAAGAACAGGAAATCCTTTCAAAGTATGTAGGTTTCGGCGGTCTTGCCGACGCCTTTGACGAAAGCAAGGTAAATTGGGCAGATGAGTTTAAGGAGCTTATCGTTACTCTTTCTCCCGAAGAGTATGATACCGCAAGAGAAAGCACACTTACCGCTTTCTATACTCCTCCCGTTGTTATCCGTTCAATGTATGAAGCACTTACAAATATGGGCTTTAAGACGGGTAACATCCTTGAGCCTTCCTGCGGTGTCGGTAACTTTATGGGTTTGCTTCCCGAAAGTATGAAGGACAGTAAATTCTACGGTGTCGAGCTTGACAGTATTACGGGCAGAATTGCACAGCAGCTTTATCAGAAAGCAAACATAGCGGTACAGGGTTATGAAAAAACAGACCTGCCCGACAGCTTCTTTGATATAGCTATCGGTAATGTGCCTTTCGGTCAATTTGGTGTGTCCGACAGAAAGTATAACAAGCATAATTGGCTTATTCACGATTACTTCTTCGGCAAGACACTTGATAAGGTACGCCCTGGCGGTGTTATTGCCTTCATTACCTCATCGGGTACACTCGATAAATGAAACTCCAATGTCAGAAAGTATATAGCACAGAGAGCTGATTTTCTCGGTGCTATCCGTTTGCCTAACAACACATTCAAGGCTAATGCAGGAACAGAGGTCACATCTGATATTATCTTCTTGCAAAAGAGAGATACCCTTGTAACTGACGAGCCTGATTGGGTACATCTTGACCGAGATGAGAACGGTAATGAGTACAACAAATATTTCGTTGACCATCCCGAAATGGTGCTTGGCGAAATGGTTATGGAATCATCACAGTTCGGTCAGTCCCTTACCTGTAAGCCTTATGAGGACAGAGAGCTTTCTGACCTTTTAAGTGAAGCGGTACAGAACATTCACGCTGAGATAACGGAGGTTGAAATTCAGGAAGCGGGAGAAGTGGTTGATAACTCAATACCTGCAGACCCCAATGTAAGGAATTTCAGTTTTACTGTTGTTGACGGTCAGGTGTATTACAGGGAAAACAGCCGAATGAATGCCGTTGAAGTTTCTGCAACTGCTGAAAACCGTGTTAAGGGTATGGTTGAGATAAGAGATAGTGTCAGAGAACTTATACAGCTTCAGACAGAGGATTATCCTGACTCGGCTATACAATCAGCACAGGATAAACTCAACGAGGTTTATGACCGATTTACGAAGAAATACGGCCTTATAAATTCAAGAGCTAATCGTTTGGTTTTTTCAGATGACAGCTCATATTATCTTCTTTGTTCTCTTGAGGTTATCGGTGAAAACGGTGAACTTAAAAGAAAAGCAGATATGTTTACCAAGAGAACAATCAAGCCGCATATTAAAGTCACCTCCGTAGAAACTGCAAGTGAAGCACTGGCCGTTTCAATCGGAGATAAGGCAAGAGCAGATATGCCGTATATGTGTTCTCTTTCGGGTAAGACTGAGCAGGAGCTTTTTGAGGAGCTGAAGGGTGCAATCTTCCTTAACCCCTTACACACCCATGAGCGTGACGGTCAGGACAAATATCTCACAGCAGATGA
>JAZNIH010000002.1:0-12291 GCA_045577395.1 Acutalibacteraceae bacterium
AAAATCTTCACCGCAGATAACTGACGATGGCGAAAGGCTCAATTTTTTCTGAAAGATGTAGCCCGCCTCCGTCTGCATTTTCAGGCAGCGTCCGACGTCGCTTTTGTTTAAGTTTGCATAAAGTTTTTTACCTTCCTTAAAGCAATCTTTTGTTTCTTCTCCCCACAATTAAGTAAGGCAGTACATCGAACAAAGACCTTACCCGCTGCGGAATCAACGGACGCAGGGCGGGGATAGCCTGACGGAAAGGTAGTATATTGCGCACATCTGATTGTTTGGTAAAGGAAGACTGTAGTGCGCTGCCGAGGCTTGTTGATGGAGGCGGACTATAGGTATATTCTGAAAATGACGAGCCGTGTCCAACCCCCCAAGAGCGTTTTGCATCCTTTGTCGCTCCGGACAAAGGAATTCCCTCTTGCGGTGCCCAAAATCGCTTGTCGGCTTGGAGCGCCGAGCGATTTTGACCGCTGCGCCATCCTCGCCTCGCTTCATCCGCCACCGGCGGCGCTTCGGTGACGATGCCATAGCGGCATGAGCGCTACACGAGCAAAAGAGGGATTAAACATAAAGGTGAAAAAGCAACCACCTCACCGTTATATCCACAGCACGTGTGGATGAAAAAGCAGAGATAACCCTCCCACCGCTTACGCGGTCCCCCCTCCCTTTCAAGGAGGGCAAGGATGAATTGCAGAAAATAAATTTTCTGCATTAATTCCCCGAAGGGAACCATACCGCCGACACAATAATAAAGATACCTTGACAAATTCCACGTCAGGGGTTAAAATCAAATATCTGAATTATTATATAGCTTCAGGCAATAGCCTGTAAGAAAGGATATCACAATATGGAAGAAAAAATCATCATCCCCTGTGCCGAAAATGCACCCGAAAAGAAAAAGAAAATACTTTCCTGTATTCAGCCCTCAGGTATCCCCACCCTCGGCAACTACCTCGGCGCCCTTAAAAACTGGAAGCTCCTTTCCGATGAGTTCGACTCAGCCTTCGCAGTCGCTGACCTTCACGCTATTACCGTCCGTCAGGACCCGAAGATGCTCCGCAAGCAGATTATGGAGGTTTTTGCCCTTCTTCTTGCTATCGGTCTCGACCCCGAAAAAAATATCGTGTTCATCCAGAGCCACGTGCCCGCACACTCACAGCTCGCATGGATTCTCAACTGCTACACCCAGTTCGGTGAAATGAGCAGAATGACACAGTTCAAGGATAAGAGCCAGTCTCACGCCGATAACGTTAACGTAGGTCTTTTCTCATACCCCGTGCTTATGGCTGCCGATATTCTTCTTTATCAGGCTGACCTTGTTCCCGTCGGTGCAGACCAGAAGCAGCATCTCGAAATCGCAAGAGATATTGCAAGCCGCTTCAACGGTATTTACGGCAAGACCTTCACCATCCCCGACCCCTATATCGGTAAGCAGGGCGCAAGAGTTATGTCTCTTCAGGACCCCACAAAGAAAATGAGCAAATCCGACCCCAACCCCAAGAGCTTTGTCTCTGTTTTCGATGCTCCCGAAACAATTATGAAGAAAATAAAGAGCGCAGTTACAGACTCAGAGGGCGGCGTATATTACGGCGAGGGTAAGGACGGCGTAAACAACCTTATGGGTATTTATTCCTGCTGTACCGGTCTTGACTACGATGCTATCGCAAAGGACTTTGATGGCAAGGGCTACGGTGATTTCAAAACTGCCGTTGCAGAGGCGGTTATCGAGGAACTCCGTCCCGTAAGAGAGCGCTATGAGCTTCTTATGAAGGATCAGGCTTATCTTATGGAAACTGCCGCAAAGGGTGCTGAAACTGCACAGAGAATTGCAAACAGAACCCTCGAAAAGACAATGAAAAAGTGCGGCTTCGTGCTTCCTAAATAAGGAGAACAGCCATGGATAATAATTTCTACCCCGGGCAGAACGGAAACGGTCAGCCCTGTGAGCAGAATCAGTACGGCGGTCAGCAGTATGCTCCCGGCTACGGCGGCAATCGGCCTTGCCTTTGCTGCAGAGGGCGGAAAAAACCAAAGAACCGTATAAAAGCTCCCCTCAGGGAGCTTTTTTCTTCGTCCCGCAAAGCGGATAATTGTCTTTACTTTTCCCTTTCTTTATGGTATTATTAAGGGAACAGATAAGAAACGGGGTGGTATTATAAAAGGTAAAATACGGTCGGTTACACCCGTTTGTGCCGTTGCACTTTTTTCAAACCTGCTTCTTTTCTTTATAAAGCTTTACGTGGGTCTGAGTGCAAACAGCATCAGCATTTATTCCGACGGTGTGAATAATATGTTTGACGCCCTTTCTGCCGCTCTTACGCTTTTCTGTATAGGAGCTCTTTCAAAAAGAAGGTCTGTCGGCTCGGCGGAGCTTCTGAGAAAGGGAGAGGAGCTCATAAGCGGAGTGCTTTCCGCAGTTGTGCTTTTCAGCGGTCTGACCTTTGCATATAACTCCCTCGAAAGGTTTATGTACCCTACGCCTATATGGTTCAGCATGCGTTATTTTTATATCGTGGCGGGTACTGCGGCGGCAAAGCTTATACTGTTTGCCGTTTATAAAAGAATGAACAAGAAGCTTGACTCTTCAGCCGTCAGAGTAATGACCTACGACTGCATACTTGACTTTTTTGTTACTGCAGTCACACTCATTTCCCTTATCGCCTCGGCTACGGGCTTTTTCTCGGCGGATGCAATCTGCGGCACCGTAATCAGCATCATTATCATCCTCGGTGCACTTAAAATGCTCAGGAAGAGCATAAGGAGCATTATCGGCTACGTGCCCTATGAGGTAAGAGAGGAAATTGAAGGGCTTCTGAAGACTGCAGGGGTTGACACAGATAAGGTTGACGCCCGGTTTGAATGCGGTGAAGAGACGGTATGCTATCTCACCTGCAGAGACAGAGAAACTCAGGAAAAGGCGGAGAAAATATACTCCGAGATTATAAACAGAACATCGGTAAAAATGAAAACAGTAAAGGAGACAGAAAACGATGGTTGAAAAGAAAGAAACGGCTGAGACTGCCGTAAAAGAAGAGAGTAAGGGTAAAAGCAAGGGCAAAAGAAGGCTCAGAAAGCTCCGCAAGGTGTTTATCGGAATTGTTGCCGCAATCGTAATAATTGCAGCATTTACCGCAATCAGTAACGTTATCACTCACAAGGCAGAGCTTAAGGAGGCGGCTTCTTATGAGAAGGTTGCTTATGAAAATCAGCTTCAGCCCGAAAAGGACGAAAACGGCTACTGGACCTTCACCACAGATAAGGACTTCAAGGTGCTTCAGCTTACCGACGTGCATATCGGCGGCGGCTTTATGAGCTCAAAGAAGGACAGCATGGCAATGAATTCCGTTGCATCAATGATAACTGCCGAAAAGCCCGACCTTGTTATCGTAACAGGTGACGTTTCCTACCCCGTTCCCTTCCAGGCAGGTACCTTTAACAATATACTTTCCGCAAAGGTTTTTGCTGAGCTTATGGATAGTCTCGGCGTATACTGGACGGTAGGCTACGGCAACCACGACACAGAGGCATACAGCTACTATTCAAGAGAGGACCTCTCAGCCTTATACGGCGGTGAGGATTACGAATACTGTCTCTTCCAGGCAGGTCCCGAGGACGTTGACGGCTTCGGCAATCAGGTAATCAACGTTAAAAATACCGACGGCATTATAACTCAGTCACTCTTTGTATTTGACAGCCACTCTTACGTTGACGGCGACGTTCTGGGCATTATGTGGAAGTATGACAACATCCACGACAATCAGGTGCAATGGTACAAGGATTCCCTCGACGAGCTCAACGCACAGAACAACAAGGCCTTAAAGGCTAAGGGTCTCGAAGAAAGCTCGGCAATAAAATCAGCCGCCTTCTTCCATATTCCCCTCACAGAGCAGAGAGATGCCTGGTATGAATACGTTGAAAACGGCTTCAAGGATACAGAGGACGTAAAATTCGTTTACGGTAAGGCAGGCGAAAGCGGAAAGATTGTTTACAGCGGTATTCACGAGGACGGTCTTTTTGAGGCTATGCTTGAAAAGGGCTCAACTCAGGGCGTTTTCTGCGGACACGACCACTATAATAATTTCTCCATTGAATATAAGGGCATCCGTCTCACCTACGGTATGAGCGTTGACTATCTTGCATACCCCGGCATTTATAAGCTCGGCACACAGAGAGGCTGTACAATTATTGAGTTTGCTCCCGACGGAAGCATGAATGTTACTGCAGAAAACTATTATCAGGAAAAATACACCGGCCTTAAGGATAAGGAAGACGTAGAGATGCAGGAAATCACAGAGCAGAGCTTTGTTGAAAAGGAATAATAAAAAACGCCCCTCGGGGGCGTTTTTTTAATTCGGAATTCGGAATTCGGAATGCGGAATTGTGACCGACAAGATGCTGACAGTAAGGTTGCTCCCGCCCCGTGAGGGTGATGGCGTAGGATATATTTTCCGTCACTCCGTGACGCCTTCTTTACAGGAGAAGGCTTTTTGTTCTTACTTTTAAATCCATTTCAACCTATAGAGATTATAAAAAATGCCCTCTCTTGAGAGAGGGTGGCTGAGCGGAGCGACGTCAGGTGAGTGAAATTTAATTCGGAATGCGGAATGCGGAATTGCGACCGACAAAATGCTGACAGTAAGGTTGCTCCCGCCCCGTGAGGGTGATGGCGTAGGATATATTTTCCGTCACTCCGTGACGCCTTCTTTTCAGCAATGAGCAATTACCGCTTGGCGAAGGAGCAAACCTCTTTCATACAGCAGCTGCCGCAATCGGGTCTGCGGGCGACACACACCGCTCTGCCGTGAAGAACGGCTCTGTGGCAGAAATCGTTGCTTTTGTCGGGCGGAAGAAGCTTTTTAAGCTGCATTTCAACCTTGAGGGGGTCCTTTGAATCGGTAAGCCCGAGAAGGTTTGTGATTCTGATAAGATGTGTATCGGCAACAACGGCAGGCTGTTTATAAACGTCACCCATAATAAGGTTTGCGGTTTTTCTGCCCACACCGGGTAAACTCGTAAGCTTTTCGATGCTGTCGGGTACCTGACCGCCGAAATCGTCCCTGATTTTAATTGCCATACCTACAATATCCCTGGCCTTGGCTCTGTAAAAGCCGCAGGAATGTATGATTTTCTCCACGTCGCTGATTTCGGCGTTGCAGTAATCCTCAAGGGTCGGATATTTTCTGAAAAGGGCGGGAGTGACAAGGTTTACTCTCGCATCGGTGCACTGCGCTGAGAGCCTTGTTGCGATAAGCAGCTCAAGAGGATTTGACGCCTCAAGGGAGCAGAGAGCATCGGGATACTCTCTCTCGAGAGCCTCCACACAAAAAAGAGCCTTTTGTTTCTTTGTCATATTATTCCTCCTCTTTTCTGTTTCTGCGCCAATGGAAAAGGTACTGCTGAGCTATACCCTCATAATTTTTTGTACATTCGGGGAGTCCCTCGCCGTACAGCTCTGCCATTATTCTTTTTACCCATACGTCAACGGGAAAGGCCTCAAGCCTTCCGAAGCCGTAAAGAAGCGTACACTCGGCAACCTTGGGACCTACACCCTTTATTTTCATAAGCTCGCTGCGGGCGTCCTCTATAGGCATATTTTTTATTTCTTCGATAAGGATTTCTCCCCCTGCTATCTTTTTTGCCGCATCAAGAATATATTTGTTTCTGAAGCCTGCACGAAGCACGGAAAGCTCCTCCTCCTTAAGAGAAGCAATTTTTTCAGCCGAGGGAAAGCCGTATTCACCGTCGGCGTTTTTTTCACCGAAGCTGCTGCAAAGACGGTCTATTATTCCGCTTATTCTCGGTATGTTGTTATTCTGTGAAATAATAAAGGAGCAAAGTGCCTCCCAGGGCTCCTGATGTAATATTCTTATTCCGTAAAAGCTGTCGAGAGCCTCGTTTATATACTTATCCTCACGGAAGGTATCGGTAATTTTTACATAGTCTCTCTCAAGGTCAAAATAGGGTACCCATATCTCATTGAAGTCCCTTTCATCCGTACCGAGAAAAACAATATTTTCATTTTCCTTAAAGACCGTTACCGTTCTGCCCTTCACCGTGCCGTAATAAACACCCTCTTCCCTTTCCCTCCATCTGAAGGCCTGACCGCAGAAAAGCGTATTTTCAAGACTGAAGCAGGCGGGGCAGCTGAGCTCTATTCTGTTTTCCTTAACCTCGTAGTTCATTTTTACATCCTCGTATTCGGTATATTCTGTTTATTATTTTAGCAAAACACGGGCATTTTTTCAAGTGACAATTTGAGCAAGAAATGAATTGACAAAAATCCTTATAGGTGATATATTAAATTGATAAATTATTTTCTCCGTAAAAGAAAGGAGCAAAAAAATGGCAAGATATACAAAAGAAGATATCAAACGCATTGTGGCAGAGGAAAAGGTAAACTTCATCTGTCTTCAGTTTACCGACATTCTCGGTATGCTCAAAAGTGTAATTATAACCACAAGCCAGCTTGATAAGGCTCTTGACAACCGTTGCATGTTTGACGGCTCATCAATCGACGGCTTCGTAAGAATCGAGGAAAGCGACATGTGTCTCCACCCCGACCTTGATTCCTTTGTTATCCTTCCCTGGGACAGCGACGAGGGCAAAACCGCAAGACTTATCTGCGACGTTTATAATTCAGACGGTACACCCTTTGAGGGCGACCCCAGATACGTGCTTCGCCGTGCTATCAAAAAGGCGGCTGATATGGGCTACACCTGCTACGTAGGTCCCGAGTGCGAATTTTTCCTTTTCCATCTTGATCAGAACGGAAAGGCTACAACCAACACCTTCGATATGGGCGGCTACTTTGATCTCGGCTCTGTTGACAGAGGTGAAATCTGCCGCCGTGATATCTGTCTCTGCCTTGAAAAGATGGGCTTTGAGATTGAGGCCTCACACCACGAAAACGCTATTGCTCAGCACGAGGTTGACTTCAAATACGACGAGGTTCTCCGCACTGCCGATAACGTTATGACCTTTAAGTATGTTGTTAAGAATATCGCAAACAAGCATAACCTTCACGCCACCTTTATGCCCAAGCCCATTTACGGTGAATGCGGCAGCGGTATGCATATCAACATTTCACTTTTCAAAGACGGTAAAAACGTTTTCTGCGACGAAAGCGACCCTGCAGGCCTTTCAGCCACCGCTTACAGCTTCATCGCAGGTGTTATGGCTCACATCAAGGAAATTACCGTTCTCACCAACCCCCTTGTCAACTCATATAAGAGACTTGTTCCCGGCTATGAGGCTCCCGTTTATATCGCATGGAGTGCCAAGAACAGAAGTCCTCTTATCCGTATCCCCACCGCAAGAGGCTCGGGTACCCGTGTTGAGCTTCGTAACCCGGACCCCTCAGCAAACCCCTATCTTGCTATGGCAGCAGCCCTTCAGGCAGGTCTTGACGGTGTTGAAAAGGCTATGACACCTCCCCCGCCCAAGGATTCAAATATCTTTGTCCTTACCCCTGCCGAAAGAAAAGCGGCTGACATTCACTCACTTCCCAAGAATCTCCGCGAGGCCTTCAGAGAGTTCAGAGACAGCGAATTCGCAAAGGAAGCTGTCGGCGAGCACGTTCACGGCAAATACGTGGAAGCAAAGCAGGAGGAGTGGAACGAATACACCACCCGTGTTTCACAGTGGGAAATCGATAAGTATTTAGGTAAGTACTGATAACGGAAGGCGTTGCTTTAAGTAGCCAGTAGTCAGTAGTCAGGGAACGCCCTGCGGGCGTTTAATGGCGTAAGCCAATTCATGCCATAGGCAATTCATGATGTAATCAATTCATGGCGTAGCCAATTCATTCCCCTCAATCGGTGTGGGCGTCCATTGGACGTCCGTGATGACCTGACCGATAGATGTATTTGGCGGTTGGGGTGGTTGGACCCTTCCACCGCAAGCGGTCCCCCTTCCCTTTCAGGGACGGCAAGATTAAGTGCTTCGGCGACGATGCCTTTCAGGGGAGCCAAGTATAATCTACCACTTAAACGCTGCACAAAACTTACCTCTGCGGAAAGGAACATAAACCGATACGCCTCCGCCACCCCGCGACCGCAATTATTCATTATTCATTTTTCATCATTCATTATTCATTATTACTAATTACTTCACCCGATCCACGGAGCAACTATGAACTTTAAAATAAACCCCTTATCCTTCGACGGCATCTTCGCCGTTCCAAACAGTCTCGTTGACGATAATATACGTCTTGCAAGTGTGGTACAGCTCAAAAGTCTGCTGTATCTGCTTCGCTACGGCAATGTACGTCAGGTAACCGTTGAAGAAATCGCCGAGGCTCTCTGTGTTGATAAAGAGGATGTTCAGGATGCTATGGTTTTCTGGACCGAGAGAGGTCTTGTGCTCAGAGAGGGCGAAGCACCTTCACCCGTGGCAAGGGTTACTCTTGAAAAGGCAGAAAATCCCCCTGCAGTGCCCACAGTCAAGGAAAGCAAAACCGCAGAAAAAGCATCAGATGAAAATTTCGTGCCTGAAATATATATTTCTAAGCCCAGCCACGAGGAGGTTGCCTCAAGACTCAAGGGCTCACAGGAGCTCGCCGCATTTTTCCGTCAGGCTCAGGCTTCCTTAGGCAAGCCCATAGGCTATGAGGGCCAGTCAACCCTTCTTATGCTCCACGACGGCTACGGTCTGCCTCTTGAAATTATCATTATGGCCATTGAATATTCAGTTTCGCAAAAAAAGGACGGTATGAGGCAGATAGCAAATCTCGCAAAGCGCTGGTGCGAGGAGGGCATTGACACAATCGAAGGCGTCAACCGATTCATTGAGGAGCATACCGTTGTTGACGAGGCCTGGGAAAAGCTCCGCAGTATGACGGAAATCACAAACCGCCACCCGACGGAAAAGCAGAGACGCTTTCTTACGGGTTGGACAAAGGAGCTTGCCTACACACCCGAAATGATATTTTATGCCTATGAGGAATCCATTGACCGCACGGGCAAAATGAATATGAAATATATGGACAGCGTAATACGCTCATGGGCATCGGCAGGCGTAAGGACTCCCGCCGATATCAAGAAATATGAAGAAGCGTGGCAGAATTCAAAAAAGCCCGCAAGAACTAAAGCCGCAGAGACTAAAAAAGAAGGCGATGCCTCCTACGACATCGACCTTTTTATGAAGGAAGCGGTAAACATCAGCTATAAAAAAACCGAAAACAACTGACAGAAAGGAAGTGCACCGTGGCTTACAAAAGAAGTGTATATGTAAAAGCAAAGGATATGCTTGACGCCCGCCGTCTCGATGCGGAAAGAAAGCAGGAAATGCGTCACAGTCAGGCTGTACTCGCCTGCCCCGAAATACTCACACTTGAAAGAGAAATCGCATCCTACGGTGCCGAGGTCATCAAGGCAGTCGGTCTTGGTGCCGATGCGGAAAATTTTGTCAGAGAGCTTTCCGTCAGAAGCCTTGAAGCACAGAGCCGTAAGGCACAGCTTCTTAAAACTGCAGGTCTTCCCGAGGATTATCTGGACACACCCTACAGCTGCAAAAAATGTAAGGATACTGGCTCTCACGACGGACGCTACTGTCAGTGCTATATGGAGCTTATAAAGAAAATCGCAAAGCAGGAGCTTGAGGAAAAGGCTTCCCTTGCAAAATTCAGCTTCAGCACCTTCAATATAATGAACTATCCCGATGCAGAGGATAAGAGCCTCGGAGTAAATCAGCGTGAGCATATGACAAGAGTTCTCTCCTTCTGCAAAAGCTATGCCGCCGATTTTTCTCTTAAGAGCCCCAGCATAATTATGCTCGGCTCAACGGGTCTTGGCAAAACCCACCTCTCACTTGCGATTGCAGGCGAGGTAACCGACAAGGGCTACAGCGTTTTTTACGACAGCGCCCACAATATTATGAACAAGCTTGAAAATGAGCATTTCGGCAGAGACACCTCCGGCGAAAGCATCCGTGACGACCTGCTTAAAAGCGATCTGCTCATTATCGATGATCTCGGCTGTGAATTTGTTACTCAGTTCACAAAGGCAGAGCTTTATAACATCATCAATTCACGTGCCCTTTCCTCACTTCCCACAATAATCAGCACCAACTGCAGTGCGAAGGAGCTTGAGGAAAAATACACACAGAGAACCGCATCAAGAATCCTCGGATACTATTATCCCCTGGCATTCTGCGGCAAGGACGTAAGACAAATAATAAAAAGAGCTCCGTGACGGAGCTCTTTTTTTGTTGAGCTGCATTACTCTTCCAAGGCCTCTGCTATCAGCCTTTTGTACTCGATAAAGCCGTCGGAAAGGTTACTTCTGGGCTTTGGCAGATCTACGGTGATTTCCTTTGTGATTCTGCCCGGCCGACCCGAAAGAATACAGATTCTGTCCGAAAGAAGAATCGCCTCGTCGATATCGTGAGTAACGAAAACCGTGGAAAGATTGATTTTTTCCATAATATCCAGGTACCACTTGTGTACCGATGCCTTAGTGAGCGTATCAAGTGCGCTGAAGGGCTCGTCAAGCAGAGCAACCTCGGCACCCGTAAGATAGGTGCGTAAAAGAGCGCATCTCTGACGCATACCGCCCGACAGCTCGTGGGGGTATTTTTTCTCCGTGCCCTCAAGACCGAAGTCGGCAAGATGCTTTTTTGCCTCTTCTCTTGCCTGACTCTTTTTTACGCCCTTGATAATAAGAGGAAGAGCCGCATTGTCAATAACGGTAAGGTGTCTTAAAAGCAGGTCCTTCTGAAGCATATAGCTGATTTTTCCCGGCTTTCCCGTTACGTCCTCACCGTCAAGCAGCACCTGACCCGAGGCAGGCCTTCTGAGACCCGACAAGGCATTGAAAAAGGTAGTTTTACCGCTGCCGCTAATTCCGAGAAGCGATATTATCTCCCCCTCGTTAAGACTCATAGAAACGTTTTCAATTATTCTTTCACCGTCAAACTCTACGGTTATATCCTTCGCAATAAGCTTGCTCATAGGCCGCTCCCTCCGGGCAGATTTCTTACTTTAATAAATCGTTGGTGAAGCCTTCTCCCTCACCGATGGGGTTATCTATAAGCTTCTTTTCATAAAGCCATTTATAGAAGCTGTCCCAGCGTGTCTGATCGATAATTCCCCAGGCTTCGGCATCGTCAATATATCTTTCCGATATCCATTTCTGACTTTCCGTAACAAGCTCCTCCATACCTCTGAGTGAGCCTGTAGCATCACCGTCGATAAGGTGCTCAGCCGCCTTTTCGGGGTTGGCAACAGCGTATTCATAGCCCTTTCTTGTAGCCTCCATAAAGGCCTTTGCCTTTTCGGGCTCTCTTTCGAGAAACTCATCGTTTGCGATAATAACGGGGGTGTAATAATCGAAAACGGGGTTGATGTCACGCAGATCAAAATAATCGGTTTCAACACCCTGTCTTTCGCAGGAAATACCTGCCCAGCCGTAGTAAATCCATACGGCATCGATGTCCTTGTTTCTGAGAGCCTCAGCCTCATTAGTTACTGAGGGGACAAGCTGAAGGGTGTCAAAATCTGCTCCGTCAGCGGTCATAAGCTCCTCAATCATAGCAAGCTCAATAGCGTTGTTCCAGGTTGAATACTTCATACCCTCAAGACCTCCGGGAGTGTGTGCACCCTCTCCCTTTCTTGAGATTACGCCTGAGGTGTTGTGCTGTAAAATTGCGGCAACGGCGGTGATTTTCATCGACTGCTGATTAGCAAAAACGCCGCCGAGGGTGTCCTGGAAGGAAACTCCGAAATGAGCCTGACCCGAAGCGGTCATAAGCTCTGCTCCGTCCTCGGGAGGCTGAACGATTGTCACCTTAAGTCCCGCATCCTTATAATATCCGAGAGCATCGGCAACAAAAAAGCCTGTGTGGTTTGTGTTCGGTGTCCAGTCAAGACACAGTGTAATTTCATAAAGTGCATCCGTGTCTGTTTTTTCTGCGCCACAGGCGGCAAAGCAGAAAATCAAGCAAGCGGACAAAAGCACTGCAATAATTTTTTTCATATACATCGTCCTTTGTTAAGTTTAATTTGAAAAGGTCGTCTTATCATCGATTTTTTCAATGCGCAATTCGGAATGCGCAATGCGCAATGGCGCCCGCAGGGCGTTTCCCTTGCTACTTACTACTCGTCACGAGGGGTATATCTTTTTCACCTATATGTCTGATGTCTCTTTCTCTTGGGATGCGCTCATGCCGCGCGGGCACTTCCTTTGGCTCAGTCGAGCACCAAAGGAAGCAAAATGCCCTTTGGGGGGTATAGACACAACTCGTCATTTTCAAAATATACTTATAGTCCGCCTCCATCAACAAGCCTCGGCAGCGCAC
>JAZNIH010000003.1:0-27734 GCA_045577395.1 Acutalibacteraceae bacterium
TATAGCTCCTGAAGGATATAGTTGACGGTCTATGTTCGTGATTATCAATTTCGTTAGGAAACCATTTCTTTTCAACAAAGTCTTTAAAGGTGATTTTATCAGGTACGATGTTATCTTTTTCAGCTTGATATACGATTGACATTTCTCTCTCCCATATAACAGCCTGTTTTTCAGCTTGTTGTATAAGCTTCTTTTCTGATAACTCTGTATCAGGTGTCCAAGTTCTACACTTAAAAATCTGTTTTCCGTTTTCGTCTCTTCCGAGGAATACTTTAATTTTTACTGATACAATTTTTCCGTTTTTGCGATTAGGGTAAATACTTGCCATAATTAGCCTTCTTTCTTGCAAAAACAGCACTTTGTTGACCTTTTTTGTTGACCTGACAGTTTTTTATAACAGCCACAAAAAAGAAAAAGCCTTATAAACTCTTGGTTTATAAGACTATTTTGTTATATCTGCGATGTGGTTGAGTACCTATATGTCAAGCAAGTACTCTGACCAACTGAGCTACACCCTCAAGTGCCCGATTATAATAACAGATTTATCTTTCGTTGTCAAGTATAAATTTAAATTAAAGACCGCCCCGAAGGACGGTCGATATCATTATGCCTTTGCTTCGCAGTACATGCAGCGGTAAACTCTGTTTTCCTTATCTGTAAGAACGAATACCTGCTCGAGCTCCTGCTCGCATGATGTAATGCAACGTGGATTCTTGCACTTAAGTACGTCGTGAAGCCTTTCGGGAAGATCTACACTTCTCTTTTCAATAAGCTTACTGTCCTTGATGACATCAATAGTGATACCGGGATCAATGTATCCGAGAGCCTCGAGGTTGATTTCAATATTACTGTCAATCTTGATAATATCCTTCTTGCCCATCTTTTTGCTTGAAACATTCTTGATGATAGCGATACTGCACTCAAGCTTGTCAAAGCCGAGAAGGTTATATATTCTCATAGCGTTACCGGCTGTAATGTGGTCAATTACAAGACCCTCTTTAATTGAATCTATATGCATTATTCCTTCTCCTTTCAGGCTGCCTTTAAGCCGAGAAGCTCCATAATAAGAGCCATACGAACAAACTTACCGTTAAGAGCCTGTTCAAAATAACATGCTCTCGGGTCATCGTCAACGTCAACGGAAATTTCGTTAACTCTGGGCAGAGGATGAAGTATTGCAAGATCATCCTTGGCATTTTTCACAAGCTTTTCTCTTGTAAGAATGTAGCTGTCACGAAGTCGGATATACTCTTCCTCACTGAGGAAGCGTTCCTTCTGAACTCTTGTCATATAAAGAACGTCAAGGTCGGGAAGCACGCTTTCAAGATCGGTTGTCTGCACGTACTCAATACCGTTTTTCTGAAGAACATCCTTCTTAACGTATGAGGGAAGCTTAAGCTCATCAGGTGAGATAAGTACAATTTTAACGTTTTCATATCTTGAAAGAGCCTGAATGAGTGAATGTACCGTTCTGCCGAACTTAAGGTCGCCGCAGAAGCCGATCGTGAAATTATCAAGCTTACCCTTCTTTCTCCTGATTGTAAGAAGGTCGGTAAGGGTCTGTGTGGGATGATTGTGTCCGCCGTCACCTGCATTGATAACGGGTATTTTTGAGTGCATTGATGCAACGAGAGGTGCGCCCTCCTTGGGGTGACGCATTGCAATGATATCTGCATAGCAGTTTACCATTTTTGTTGTATCAGCTACGCTTTCACCCTTGGTAGCAGATGATGAGCCTGCATCTGAAAAGCCGAGAACGTGACCGCCGAGCTCATACATAGCAGCCTCAAAGCTGAGTCTTGTTCTTGTTGAAGGCTCAAAGAAAAGTGTTGCAAGCTTCTTACCGCGGCAAACCTCGCTGTATTTTACGGGATTTGCAATTATATCGTCAGCAACGTTTAAAAGACCGTCAATCTCTTCAACTGAAAGGTCAAGAATACTGATAACACTTCTCATTAGTTTACGCCTCCGATCCAGCTTTCGTCGGACGGATTATCTCTAAATTTAAGAAGACGTGCGATATCTTCCTGCTTAATGTATCCCTCTTCTGCAGCTACTTCAGCAACAGCGTCGAGGTTTGAAAGTGAATAGTTAACTACGTCTGCTGCAGCAAGTCTATCAAGACCCTTCTTCATACCGTATGTGAATATTGAAGCAATACCGAGAACCTCAGCGCCTGCTTCACGGAGAACCTCAACAACCTCGATAACGCTGCCGCCTGTTGAGATAAGGTCTTCAATAACAACAACCTTCTGACCCTTTTCGAGCTTACCCTCGATCTGATTGCCTCTGCCGTGGTCCTTATGACCTGAACGTACGTAACCCATAGGAAGGCCGAGAATGTGACCTACAATAGCTGCGTGAGCAATACCTGCGGTTGAGGTACCCATAACAACCTCACAGTCAGGGAAATACTTGAGAATTGTCTTTGCAAGACCTGTTTCAACGTCAGTTCTTACAGCAGGAGAAGTGAGTGTAAGTCTGTTATCACAGTAGATGGGACTCTTGATTCCGCTTGCCCATG
Source organism: Acutalibacteraceae bacterium (assembly GCA_045577395.1). GTDB lineage: Bacteria > Bacillota > Clostridia > Oscillospirales > Acutalibacteraceae > UBA6857. Next base: position 2,525 of record JAZNIH010000003.1, read on the forward strand.
TAAAGGGCTGTTCGGGGCGAAGGAAAACTGCACCAATGGAAAGTAAATCTTTGGCAATAAGCTTTTTCATAGTTAATCTATCCTTTCTTTTATAAAATATACTTTTTTATCAGCCTACGAACTCAGCAAGGCATCTTTCATAAGCAGCAACGGGATCTGCAGCTGCGGTAATAGGTCTGCCGACAACAATGTAATCAGAACCGATTCTGTTAGCCTCAGCAGGAGTCATAACACGCTTCTGATCGCCGATTTCACCGTCAGCAAAGCGTACGCCCGGTGTGATTGTAAGGAATTCCTTACCGCAGGTATCGTGTACCTTCTGAGCTTCAAGAGGTGAACATACAACGCCGTCAAGACCTGCATCAGCTGCGTTCTTTGCATAGTGCATAACAACCTTGTCGATAGGCTCTTTAATGAGAAGATCATTTTCCATGCTTTCCTGATCGGTTGATGTAAGCTGAGTAACAGCTATAAGAAGAGGTCTTGTACCGTCGGGTCTTGTAAGGCCTTCAAGAGCCGCCTCCATCATTCTCTTTGTACCGCCTGCATGGAGATTTGTGATATCTACGTCAAGATTTGAAAGCACTGACATAGACTTTTTAACTGTGTTGGGGATATCGTGAAGCTTAAGGTCGAGGAAAATCTTATGGCCTCTTTCCTTGATTTCTTTTACGATTGAAGGACCTTCAGCATAAAAAAGCTCCATACCGATTTTTACGAAAGGCTTTTTACCCTGAAACTTATCAAGGAAATTCATAACCTCCTGCTTACTGCTGAAATCACATGCGATAATTACGTCTCTTCCCATTAGTGTGCACCTCCGATAATTTCTGTAAGATTTGTTATATTGTATTTTTCCATTGCCTTAGGTAAATCGTTGATAATATCACGACAGGCAAAGGGATTTACTAAGTTAGCCGCACCGACCTGAACTGCAGTTGCGCCTGCAAGCATCATTTCGATAACATCATTTGCAGAAGAAATACCACCCATACCAACGATGGGGATATTCACCTTTTCATAAACCTGATAAACCGCTCTGAGCGCTACAGGGAGAATTGCAGGGCCTGAAAATCCGCCCATTTTGTTGTGAATCACAGGCTTCTTTGTCTTAAGGTCAATTCTCATACCTAAAAGTGTATTGATCATGCTGATGCCGTCTGCACCTGCTTTTTCGCAAGCAACAGCGATTTCAGTAATATCTGTAACGTTGGGTGTAAGCTTTGCGAGTACAGGCTTGGTTGTAACCTCTTTGACAGCCTTGATTACTGCTGCAGCACCTTCAGACGAAACACCGAAATTTTTTCCGCCCGCATGAAGATTAGGACAGCTGATATTGATTTCAAGAATACCCACCTGCTCCTCTTTATCAAGAAGTGAAGCACATTTCTGATATTCTTCTATTGAGAATCCGCCGACATTGGCGATTACCTTTTTGTTGTAAACTGCCTTGAGCTTAGGAAGCTCCTCGGAAATAACCTTTTCAACACCGGGATTCTGAAGACCTACCGAGTTAATCATACCCATAGTGCACTCAGCAATTCTGGGTGTAGGATTGCCGAAACGGCCTTCAAGAGTTGTACCCTTGAATGAAATTGAGCCAAGACAGTTGATATCATAAAGCTCTGCATATTCATATCCGAAGCCGAAGGTACCTGATGCAGGTATAACGGGATTATCAAGCTCTAAGCCTAAAAGGTTTACCTTTGTGTTTACCATATAATCTCCTCCCTTACAAGTACAGGGCCATCCTTACAGATTCGTTTGTTACCGTACTTAGTCTTACAGCTGCAGCCCATACATGCACCAAAGCCGCAACCCATTCTTTCTTCAAAGCTGTATTCACCGCTGCCGGTTGCAGTCTTTTCTATAGCTCTGAACATCGGCATAGGTCCGCAGGTATAGAAATATGTATAGTCAAGCTCCTTCATAGCATCGGTAACAAAGCCCTTGACGCCGACTGAGCCGTCAACTGTTGTTACGATTGTTTCGGCGCCGATAGTCTCAAAATCTTCCTTGCAGAAAATCTCATCAGCCTTATTGAAGCCAAGAATAACCACAGGCTTTTTACCTTCAGCAATAAGTCTTTTGCACAGACCGAACATCGGAGGAATACCCACGCCGCCACCGATAAGTAAAGGTGTTTCTCCGCTCTTGGCAGTATTGAAGCCGTTTCCGAGTCCGACAAGCACGTCGCATTTATATCCGACAGGCCAGAGTGACATTTTCTCCGTACCCTCGCCTACAACCTTGTAGATAATTGTTACTGTTTTCTCATCCCAGTCGAAAACTGAAATAGGTCTTCTTAAATAACAACCCTCAACAGTAAGATTAACAAACTGACCGGGAGCCGTAAGCGCAGAGGTATCACCCTCAAGCACCATACGGAATACGCTTTCGGTAAGCTGTTCATTTTTAAGAACCTTATATGTTCCCTGATACATATTTACTGTTCCTTTCTGTTAAAATCAAAATATCTGTTTTCCGCCTACATAAGTATGAAGAATTTTACCCTGAACTTTTTTGCCTGCAAACGGAGTTGCTCTGCCCATCGAATAGAATTCTTCGGGTCTGATTTCGTATTCAGCATTAAGATCAATAACGGTAAAGTCAGCACTCTGACCGATATCTGTACCGCCGCCGATACCGAAACGCTTTCTCGGATTTATCGCAAGAAGCTCTACTAACTTTTCCAAGGAAATGATACCTTTAAGCACAAGCTCCGTATAAAGAATCGGGAATGCAGTTTCAATTCCTACAATACCCATTGCACTGCCTGCAAGACCTTTGCCCTTTTCTTCAGCACTGTGAGGAGCGTGGTCAGTAGCAATCATGTCGATTGTACCGTCCTTTATACCTTCAATTAAGGCGAATCTGTCCTCCTCAGAGCGAAGGGGCGGATTCATCTTGAAGCGTCCGTCTTCCTGAAGGTCCTTATCGGAAAGCACAAGATAATGAGGTCCTGTTTCGCAGGTAATGTCAACGCCCTCTGCCTTTGCCTTTCTGATTATATCAACACTTTCTTTAGTTGAAATATGGCAAACGTGATAAGAACATCCCGTCTTTTTGACAAGATCTATATCTCTGGCGATCTGAGCCCATTCACTTTCAGAGCAGATGCCCTTGTGACCGTGCTGTTTTGCATATTCACCGTCGTGGATATAACCGCCTTTAAGAAGGTCATTAACCTCACAATGTGCAACTATCATTTTGCCGAGAGCCTTTGCTCTGCGCATAGCCTCTTCCATCATTTCATCGCTCTGTACGCCTCTTCCGTCATCAGAAAAAGCAATTACGTTATCTGCCATCGCTTCCATATCGGAAAGCATCTCACCCTTTTGTCCGACGGTGATTGCACCGTAAGGATAAACGTTTATGCAGGCATCTTTCTCAATAATTCTGAGCTGCTCCGAAAGATTTTCGGCAGAATCCGGTACAGGGTTAAGATTGGGCATTGAGCAAACTGCCGTATATCCTCCGTGTGCCGATGCAAGGGTACCCGTTTTTATTGTTTCCTTATAAGAAAAACCCGGCTCACGCAAATGAACATGTACATCTGCGAAACCGGGGAAAATATAACAATCAGAAAAATCAATAATATCGTTTTTTTCGTTTTCGGAAACAATAATTCCGTCACGGACTGATAACGGGAGAGATGAAAAAGCACCGTTCTGGTATATAGCCTTTGCTTTAAATAATCCGTTCATGCTTTACCTCCTGATTTCATAAAAAAAGAACCTGCAAAAGCAAGGTTCGTCACAAATATATGACGAAAAGCCTCGGCTGCCTTGCCGTTCATTTTCTTTCCGTATTCATTTCAAGTTATTCTATCACAGTAAGAGGTAATTGTCAATGGAAAGTCGAAAAAAATAACTTCTTTTTTATTTATATATTTATTGATAAGATTATGGATTTATTTTATAATATATATCAGATAATAAGGAGTTGAATGTATTTATGTCGATCAGTATACGAGCCTATGCAAAAATTAACCTGTTACTTGATATTCTTTCAAAGCTCGACAACGGATATCATGAGGTTTTTAATATAATGCAGTCCGTCGGACTGTATGACGATGTTACAGTATCGCCGGATAACTCAGGCAATATTTCAGTTTCCTGCAATAACTCAGATATTCCTTCCGATGACAAAAACATCGCTCACAAGGCTACTGTAGCTTTTTTTGAAAAAACAGACATTGAAAAATGCGGGATTAATATTTCCATAGAAAAAAATATCCCTCACTGTGCGGGTCTTGGAGGCGGCAGTGCAGATGCGGCTGCCGTAATAATTGCTCTTGACAGACTGTTCGGCACAAAGCTGGATGAAAAAAGCATTATATCAATAGCATCTGAAGTCGGAGCTGACGTCCCCTTCTGTGCACTTGGCGGTACAATGCTCGCTCAGTACACGGGCGCTCTTGTAACACATCTTCCTGACCTTGATGAAAGATACGTCGTAATAGTCAAGCCCGATGAGAAAATCTCTACCTCCGACGCTTATTCATCCTTTGATAACGCAGAAAGAGTTCGTCACCTTGATACAAGAAATATGCTTTTTGCCGTTATCGAAAACAACTGGAAGACAGTATCAGAAAAAGTCGGCAACGTATTTGAGCAGTTTATTGAGGTTACAGACAGAGCGGTCATAAAGGGTATTATGAGAAGGCATCATTGCCTTTGTACCTGTATGAGCGGCAGCGGACCGAGTATATTCGGCATATTTGATACTAAGGAGGAAGCAGAAGCCTGTCTCTGCGAGGTGAAGAAAAGCTTCTGCGATTCATATCTCTGTACAACCGTGAACAAGGGATTTTTGATTTTATAAATAAACTAAGGGGTTGCGAACGCAACCCCATTTTTTTATATTCTGTTGATCATACTGAGAAGGTCAACGTAATAGCCCTTCACGTCATTAATCTTTGTGAGACCGCCCTGAAGTGACATATGATCGCCGTGATATATCGGCATAACGTTCCAGACACCTGCAACAACGTTGCCCTCGGTGTATTCTGTGTACGGAGCGTCAGAAGGTGCCTTTGCAGATGAAGTGTTTACAAGTCCGTCATTCATCTGCCAGCTCTCATCAACATAGTAGCCATCTTCGGTAGTCCCTGTGAAAATGCCCATAACCTTTGATGCGCTGACAAAAAGAGGCTCCATAATTCCTTCCTCAGGCGACCATGTACCGTCTGCGTTCTGAGTCGTTGCACAGCAGGGAACTGAGAAATAGTACACATTCTCCAAGGTTGCAATTTCCTTATTCATAGCAAGTGCATTGTCAATATACATATCATAGGAAGCATAATCCTCAGGTGATTTTGTGCTTGCTTCAGGATTTCCGTTAGCAAGGCGGACAAGTGAGGTAAGCTTAGTCTGTATGTCAGTTTTTATATTACTTAGTGCATTGTCATCCTCAGGAACATCGTTTTCGTCAACCATATAAGCAGTTGTACCGTTATGAGGTGCAGCGAGAGTTACAATACTGTGGATATAGTCACCCTTTCCGCCCTTAAAGAAATCAGAAAGCTCAGCATCATCCGTAGCTCGTATTTCATCTTCACTGCCGTTTGCCATAAGATGGGCAAAGAGTCTTACGGTTGCGCCGCCGAAGGAATGACCGAGAAGGTTGATTTTTTCTTCAGCATTCCATTCGTCAATAAGTGCTCTTCCGGTGAAATCAGTACCGAATCTGTCGTGTCCGCATTTCTCACTGTGTGCCTTACCGTAGTCAACTACGGTACCGGTAAGCTGAGCATAAAGCTCGCAAGCTCTGTCCCAAGCACTTGATGAAGGTGCAACTGATGCTGCATAACAGTCAAAGCCCTTATCATTGAGATATTCCATAAGGTCACCGCCCATCATACCCCAGTAAGGCATAAGCTTGTTAACCTCATCATAGCTACCCCAGCCTGAAAGGCCGTGAACAAAAACATATTTATAATTTGTATTCCAATCGGCAGAGTCAGCCTTAAGGCAATCGCCCGAATAACCGAAAAGCATTGCTATGCTGACAAAAAAGCTTGTTATTTTGTAAATAAACTGATTAAGTATTGCTGTCATATTTATTCTCCTTTGCTAATTATTGGTTTCATTATATCAAAACAGAAATATACATTCAATATATTTTATAAAAAATTATCTCTCATCTTCCAATACAGCGTGCGCGCACTTCATACCGTCAACCGCAGCTGAAACTATTCCCCCGGCATAACCGGCGCCCTCACCGCAAGGGTAAAGTCCCCTTACATTTGTCTGATATATATCGTCACGAAGAATTCTGACGGGAGATGAGCTTCTGGTTTCGGGAGCGGTAAGCACCGCATCACTTAAGGCAAAGCCCTTGAGCTTTTTATCCATCTGCACGATTGCATCAGCCATAGTATCAGTAACCTTTGCGGGAAGCACCTGTCTTATATCTGACGGTGTTACACCCGTAGGACAGGTAGGCTTGACAAAAGAAAGCTTTGTTGACCTTCTGTTATCAAGAAAATCTCCCACCAGCTGACAAGGTGCCGAATAATCACTACCTCCGAGAATAAACGCTTTCTGTTCCATCTGTCTTTGTAAATCGAAGCCCGAGAGAACGTGCTCACTCGGAAAATCCTCAGGGTAAACGTTAACAAGTATCGCAGAATTGGAGTTTCTTCCGTCTCTCGCCCACTCACTCATACCGTTGACAACTACTCCGCCGTTTTCACTTGCAGCAGCAACAACAGTACCGCCGGGACACATACAAAAGGTATACGCTCCCCTTTCATGAGCTCCGTGACACGCAAGCTTGTAGTCGGCAGCTCCGAGAGCCTTATGACCGGCAAAATCACCGTACTGTGCTTTGTCAATTAGCTCTCTTGGGTGCTCGATTCTCGCGCCGACAGAAAAAGGCTTCTGAATCATCTGTATACCTTTAGCATAGAGCATTCTAACAGTATCCCTTGCCGAATGACCGATAGCAAGAATTGCCGTATCGGTTTCAAAGTCATAGCTCTTGCCGTTCTTTTCGTAGGTTATGCCCTGAACAGAGCTGTTATAAACGATAACATCGGTAAGCTTAGCCTCAAATATAACCTCACCGCCGAGAGAAATAATTTCTTCTCTCATATTTTTCACGACGCCAGCAAGCTTATCTGTTCCTATATGAGGCTTGCCTGAATAGAGTATTTCCTCAGGTGCTCCGTGCTCATAAAACTCAATGAAAACCTGACGGCACAGAGAACTCTTAATGCCGGTTGTAAGCTTTCCGTCGGAAAACGTTCCCGCACCGCCCTCGCCGAACTGAACGTTCGAGGTCTCATCAAGAATTCTTCCTGTGAAAAACCTGTTTACATCGGCGGTTCTTGCTTCAACGTCTCTGCCTCTTTCAAGCACAAGCGGCTTAAGACCGGACCTCGCAAGAACAAGCGCCGCAAATATACCTGCAGGGCCGAAGCCGACAACAACAGGTCTTAAATGAGAGTTTCTTTTATTTTCAGGTAACTCATAGACGAACTTTTCAACTATCTGAAGCTTGTTGGAATTACATCTTTTTACAAGCTTTTCTTCATCTCCGTCGATTTCAACGTCAACGGAATAACAGAAAAATACGTTATCCTTTTTTCTGCTATCAACACTCTGACGGCTGATTGTCATTGATTTTATCTGCTCGTCTTTAACCTTTAATATTTTTTTACAGACAGAAAAAAGAGATTCCTTATCAGAATCAAGGCTCTGCTTGATTTCATTTATCCTTATCATAACTATTATTACCTTTCAACCAAAAGACTTTCACCGCAAAGTCTGCCGCTCGACCAAGCCCACATAAGATTATATCCTCCGCAAAGGCCGTCAACATCAAGAACCTCACCGATTGCATAAAAGTCCTTACAGATTTTTGATTCCATTGTTCTGCTATCAAAATACGCCGTATCAGCCCCGCCTGCAGTAACCTGAGCATCCTCAAAAGGTCTTACCGAATCAATATCAAATATATATTTTTTCGATTTTCTGACTATCCGTGATATTTCCTGACTGCTCAGAGAAGCAACGGCTCGTTTTAAATCTATTCCGCAGCTTTTTATAACAACCTCTCCAAGCTTGCTCGGCATAAAGCCGATGAGCAGACCGCTACACGAAAGGCGCGGATTTGACAGAGATATATTTTTTATTGCATCGGAAATAAATTCAGCCGTAAAGTCAGGAATAAAATCACCAACCACCTTCCACGAACCTTTTTTCCTGGTAATATAAGCAGACATCTGCATAACCGCTATACCGGAAATTCCGTATTTTGCAAAAAGGATTTCACCCTTTTCCTCACATACGAATTGATCTGATTCAAACAGAGAAAGTCTGACCTTATGCCTTATGCCCTGCAGCTGCTTTACGTCATTTGTATTATTTGTATTCAGCTTTGAAAGAGACGGATATATACCCGTTATCTTATGTCCTAAAGAAGCAAGAAGCTCATATCCGTTAAAGCTCTTTACAGAAGCTTTTCCTCCGCAAGCAAGAACAACCTTATCAAAAGCATATTCAGAATTTATAATAAAGTGGTTTTTATTTTTGACAACCGAAGTAACAGTACAGTCAGTCTTAAATTCAACACCGAGCCTGCTGCACTCATTTCTGAGACATTCGAGAACAGATGCAGCCTGATTGCTCAAGGGGTAAACCCTGCCCTCTTCGTCTGTCCTTGTGTAAAGACCCATTGAAGCAAAGAAATCAATATCAGATTCAGCATTAAATTTATTTATAGCGAATGAATGAAAGTTGTCAGCTGAAAAGAAGAAGGGGTTTTCAGAGGTATTTAGCATATTACATCTGCCGTTACCCGTCGCAAGAATTTTTTTACCTACTCTTTCCTTGGCTTCAAACACTGTAACGGTTGCACGGATGTTCATTTTCTCAGCCTTACGCAATGCTGAAACCGCACATGCAAGTCCGCTTGCACCGCCGCCTATTATAGCAATTTTCATATCATTCACCTGCCTTATCCGATTTATTTTATCATATCAAAATTAATATGACAATAGGTAAAAGAAAAAATGGCCGCAGAAGCGACCATTATATTTTCTCAATCAATCCCATCTGGGGAATTCCTTTTCACCCGAAAGCATCTTGAAGAGATTATCGAAGTAGTCAATAATCTTTTTAAAGAAAGAAGCGATAGCGTGCTTTATTGAACCGAGTATATCATTGGGTGTACCTGCAACATTCTTTGAAAACAGCTCTGTAAGATGTGTAACAAATTCCTTAAGCTCACCCTTAAGTATACCGTCGATAATTGACTTGATTACTGTTTTATCCTCTGCGCTGATGCTCATATTATCAACGCTAGCCTTTAATCCGTCAATTACAGCTTCATTGTTCTTATATTTGGCATTGATATTGCAATAAACAATGAAATAGAGGAAAAGCTCTGTAGAATCAGCTGCTAATCTGAATCTGTCAGTGGGCATCTGTACAAACTGGAGCTTTGAAGTATCTGAGCTGTCGTTTCCGTTCACAACAATATTAAAAATACCGTGCAATGAAAGAAGCTCTTCAGGGGTTATATCGCCTGCTGAAATTCTGAGATTGAAAAGAGCAAGCGTTGAATCGTAAAGATATACAACATAGCTTCTTGTATACTTATGAATAATATCGAGAAGCGCGTTTACGGGACCGTCATTAAGGAACTTGTCAACAACAGCAGAAACAAGCTTTTTACCGAGTCTGAAGCCGTCTCTGAATTCACTCTTAAGAATAGTATCACACTTAAGACCCCAAACCTCAAGCATAGGTCTGAAATCAAGGAAGGGCTGATTGCACCAGTTATACTGGAGAAGCTCTCCAAAGCCGGATTCCCTTACTATTGTTCCGTAAAACTCATCTGATGAAACAGTCTCGGTACCTTTAAAGTTGATTGTCTTATCGACGTAGTTGGGATAAAAAAGATGTCCGAGGAAATTAGTTATTACTGTTGCATTGTAGGATGCAGCAGGAATACCTTTTTCGTTGGGGCTCATGGAGAAGAGGTTGAATCCGCCATATTCAGCTTTAAGTAAGCGCTGAAGATATGTATTGATATTTGCTCTCGCAAGGGAAAGGTCATCTCTTGAAACGTCAAGCTTACCCCAGAGGAGAGGATTTGTGTCATTATAAAGTATGTCGACAGTGATTCCGAGCATTTCGCCTTCAATTTCTCCGTTTTCAATCATTTTGTCAACATCGTAATCAGCATCATCAGGATAAATGAAGCCCGATGAACCTGTGATAACGGTATTCTCAAAATTTTCCATATTGGTAACATCATCGAAAATATCACCTACAACAGAGCCGCCTTCTTCTGCAAAAACATTAATACAGAAGAACGAAGACATGGCAATTGTTATAGCAAGAATAAAACTGATTGTTTTTTTCATAGCTTACACTCCTTAAACCTTCAAACTTATACACACTTATATTACCATCAAAACACTTCAAAGTCAACAACAAAATGACACAAAGATATTTTTTCTTATCCGGAAGAAAAGAAGCATCCTAAGCAGTAAACATATAAAAATACAGTAACCTCCGAAATATACAGGAGGCTACTGCCGGGACCTATGTAAGCGGACCCTCAAGGCCGAAGCTTACAAATAACGCTTTGTCAATCTTATTCATATCCGCCTTATCCAGATTTCCCATTTTTTCCTTCAGTCTTCTCTTGTCAAGAGTCCTGACCTGTTCAAGAAGCACTGTAGAGTCCTTTGACAGACCGCAACCGTGCGCATTAACCTTTATGTGTGTAGGCAGACTCGTTTTAAACTGTCGGCTTGTGATTGCCGCAGCAATAACTGTCGGGCTGAATTTATTTCCGACATCATTCTGAACAATCAAAACCGGTCGAACACCGCCCTGCTCTGAGCCAACAACGGGACTCAGATCGGCATAATAAATCTCACCTCGTTTAATGGTCATAATTCTCCTCCCCTGTTGTTTTTTCATCAATAGTTTTAACCTTTTCAACACACTTTAAACAAAGGGATCAAGAATATTATATGATTCAGATTTAAAAGGGTTAAAAAATGCACATCCAGAAAAGACGTGCATTAATTCTTTTACATCAATAGGTAAAAATACAGCTGATTTTTTCATTTCGTATTTCAGTAATTCTGCTGCAGTCAGCGCTCAAAATATATTTACTGCCGTTGACGGTAAACATCTTATCCGCAAAGCTGATCACAGGCGGATTGTCTCTGATTTGCATAAGACCGCTCAGAATATCCTTAAGAGCAAACTCACACTCATTGTTGACAAGCTCTGCCCCCACACTGCCGCAGGACAGCTTGATTTCACCGTTTGTAACAGCTACAGTCACGTCAGAAAGCTCATCAGGTGAGGTTATGAAGAACTGCAGGCCACCGTTGTTATTATAACTTAAAACGCCCTCATACTTGCTGTTACTGCAGTTAATAACTGCGTTAGCCTCAAAGGATTCCGGAGCAAACAATCTCTTATCAGCCTTGCAGCCCCCAAAAACAAAAATAAACAGAAAAGAAATTATCAACAGAATTTTAATCATAAATGCCTCCACAGAGGCTCTTATTTTTCGAAAAATCCGAAAACAGTTTTAAACTCATTTATCAGATCGTGCGGAAGCATACCGGTCTTTGATGAATTCTCTGCAACAATGTCCGCAGTATAGCCGTGAATATATACACCTACACACAAAGCAGAAGCAATATCAAAGCTCTGCACTGTGAGACCGGACAGCAGTCCGGCTAACACATCTCCGCTACCTCCCTTAGACAGACCTGTATTGCCCGTAGCATTTACATATACACTGTCATTCTCAGGGAAAGCTATAACTGTATTAGCTGTTTTAAGCACGGTGTATACACCGAACTTATGAGAAAAGCTTCTTACTGCAGATACAGTATCAGAAAGTATAACCTGTACCGGATCGCCCGTCAGCCTTGACATCTCAAGCGGATGAGGTGTGAAAATGAGTTTATTTTTAGCCCCTTTGATAATATCTATGTCAGCAGCTATAAGATTTATGCCGTCTGCATCGACAATAACGGGCACTTCAGCATTTTCAACAACCCATTTAACAACAGTTGCCGTATCATCATTTACACCTAAACCGCATCCGATAAGAATTGCATCGTATTTATGGATATTTCTTTTGATATCCTCGATACAGTCGGCGGATAAGGTTCCGCTCTCGTTTTCCTTCAGAGGTAACAGTATTGCTTCAGTAAGACCAGAGGCAATTATAGGATAAGCGCTTTCAGGGAAAGCTACAGTAACCAGTCCCGCCCCGCTTCTCAGAGCGGCCCCTGTTGAAAGCGAAGCTGCACCCGGCATCTGTCTGCTGCCGCAAATGCAGAGCAGATGACCGAAATCACCTTTGTGTGATACAGACTTTCTTTCAGGAAAAAGAGCTCTGACTTCACTTTTATCATAGGTGAAAAGTGTATCGCCCACAACATCATAGCTTTCCTCAGGCAGACCTATGTTAGCTATTATTATATTACCGCAGCATTCACAGGCAGGATGCATTATATGGGCGGGCTTTAATGAAGAAATTGCAATTGTATAATCACTTCTGATACAGTTGACATCAAAATAACCGCTGTCACAATATACACCGCTCGGAAGATCTACCGAGAATTTCATACCGTCAGCAGCACTCATCTCATTAAAAAGAACCTTCATTTCATCGTTAATGTTGCCGTAAAAGCTGAAGCCGAACACTGCATCAACAATAATATCGGCATTTCTGACAGTCTGCAGAGCCTTAGGCTTATCAGCATCATACCAGATAGTCGGCACAGACATATCAAGCACAAGCTTATACATATAAGTAGCCTCAGTACTGTTAGGATAACCTGAAGCAAGAAGAACACATACGTTGTAGCCGATTTCAGCAAACTTACGAGCAATAACAAAGCCGTCTCCGCCGTTATTACCCTTACCGCAGACAACAACAATTTTTTTGCCTTTTATGCCTTCTTTTTCAATAACAGCTCGGATGTTTCTTGTGCAGGCTGCACCTGCATTTTCCATCATACGCTGATATGAAAGTCCGTATTTTGCAGTATATTGCTCAACAAGCTGCATTTCTGATGATGTAAGTAAACGCATAAGGAAACCAACCTTTCAAATTTAAATATATATTCACAAGTGCTGACCGCTTTATTTTATACATCTTGAGCAGGGCTCATAACCGCCTGCTATGATATCATCATAGGTTATTTCAATTTTGGATTTAAGATAGGAACAACCGTCAATATGATATTTTCGTCCGGATTTTGTTACATAATATACCGAACCGTCAGAATTATGTGCTGATGAATCCAAAGTCACAGTCTCTGTTGCCGTCTGAGCATAATCTGAATTATCTGTTGAGTTTATATTCACCTCAGCATCATCCGAAGAGTTAACCTCTGTAGCTGCACCTCCAAAATTATCAGTTACATCGTTATTTTCAACTGAGTCGGCATCTGTTGCGGCAGTTGTTTCTTCACTCCTGAACACTATAACATTTTGTGCATTCGCAAGCTCGGCAATCCTGTTTTCAACTCTTACTGCATAAAGCACAACCAAGCTCAGCAGAACAGAAAACAAACAAATCGTAAATATTTTCTTCAGACGTGCGGTTTTCTCCATGCGTCTGACCTGCCTTACAGTTTTTTCATATTCCATATCATGCTCCATAGCTTAACTCCTTTTTATTGTTACTCTTTCATTATATCACCTGATACAATATTTTTCAACAGATATAAAGGTTATATGTTTCAAAAGTACTGAGAATTACTTTTGAATCTGTTTAAATCAAAAAGCCGTCGAATTAAATCCGACAGCTTTTACGCTTTGTATTAACAACAACGATATTCCCGACGATTATCTTACAGTAACAGTCCACTCATGAAGGTCTCCCTTAAGACAATCAATGTGAATATCACCGTCTGTTATTGATATTTTCGCTAAAATATCAGGAAGTATCAGCGGGAAGGTAATGCATCCTCTCTTCGGTTCAAAAGAAAGCTTTTTATTCTCATAATCAACCTTCATACCCGATATAGCCAACAGAATGCTCCAGCTTGACATAGGTCTTGTATAATGATGTCCGCACTCCCAATGGTCCCAGAAATGTCCGAATCTGAGCTGATTATTATGAATCGATTCAACAACAGTATCTGAAACATAATCGTGTCCTGAAGAAATAGCCAATGCGGAAAACGCATATCCTATACCTGTCCAAACCGCTCCGGCCTGACAGTTTTTGTAGGTATGAACTGTAGTTTTTCTGCCTTCGGGAACAGTTGCGTTGACAAGCCCTTGTTCTTTGTCAAAATTATTATTAAAAATAAAATTTATAATATCCCGTATTCTTTCATCGGGAATATTGCCCTCCAATCCGGCCATTCTCAAGAACCACTCACCGTCAAGCTGATCAGTCATCAGCGACTCATCATAATCATCACCGTTTATCCAAAGGTTGTAATAATCACCGTTCCAGAGCTTTTCTTCGAGTGATTTTTTTCCTTTTTCAAGAAGACTGCACCACTTGTCCTTGTGCATATAATCTCCAGTTTTTTCAGCAAGAACAGATGAAGCCTTCAGCGCAGCGAGCCACAGAATTGAGATATATGCTGATGCGCCCGAAAAATTCCACGCATCATATGTATTACGTTTAGTATCGTAGTCAGGCAAGCCGTCATTGTCCTTATCAAGCATTTCAATGGAATCCATGGCTCTTTTTACGTTATCCCACAAGGAAGCAAGATAGCCTCTGTCACCTGTGAAAAGATAATCACGAAGCACCATAAGAACAAACTGCATATTCATATCAACACGCTCGTAGCTGTCATCAACCTTTTCAAAGCCGGGAAGAAACAGATGGTGTACTCTTCCGTCCTTACGCTGAAACTCTGCGCCCATTTTCATTTGCTTTTTTTGCAAATCAGGGAAAATGTTTATCAGTCCGAATGAAGCGTGATAGGTAATATCCGTCGTGTGGAATCCGCAGGAGCCAAGTCCCTCCCAAAGTCCGAACTTGCCGTTTTTTAGATAATGGGAGCTTTTTATAAGCTGAGAAAGATTGGAAGACCATGAGTCAGGATAAATTTTCGGAAGATCAGCAGAATAAAGAAGCTCCGTGAATTCAACAGTCTTATCAAATATACTGCTTGTGTTTTCAGCAAGAAACTTATTAGCCTCAAGTGAGCTCTTATAAAGGTTTTCATAATAATGTCCGTGTTTTTTATTACCGCTTGTATAGAGATTTGGGAAATACCACGATAAAATAAAGCGTACATTTTTCTTTTCCTCAGGCTGCAAAGTCACCTTACTGCAAAGAGCACAAGCTCCAAAATCTTTACCCATTCTGAGCATCTGTCTGAAGCAGCAGCTGAGAAAAGCTAATTTATCATCCCTTTTGCATGGGAAATTATGATTGAAATGCCGGAGCCTTTCGGATAAAGATATTCCGAATGGATATTTCATATATTCATCACAAAGAGAGGTCAGCACATCATTCTTAAGAAATTGCAACGCTGATGGAACGAGTGCAGGTTTTTTGCCGGCTTTAGTGTTTGGCAGATATCCTTTTTCTCTGAAATCGAAAAGGAACGACTCCTGAGTAACACCAAACGAAGAGCTTGCCACATATTCCTTCATATAACGAAAGTAATCTGCGGTTATATAAGTCTTTTCACCGTCACCGTCAACTGACAGACAAACGTCGCCGCAGTTGGCAGCATCCGAAGCTTTTTCAGGCTCGATATGTACGGCGTAACCGTTGTCCACGGTGTAAAGACTGTTTCTGTTACCTTCCTTTTTATTGGCAAAGTTAGGCTCCAAAGCACCTAAAAGGCTTATTTCTATAGCTTCATTGCTTGGATTTTCAATGGTGAATTCCATATAAAAGCCGGGAGTAGCGGAAATATCAGAATTGTGCGGAACAAAAGGAGAAGCTGCACGCAGACTGACCTTACAGGTAAGAGCATCATCAATATAGTTCAGATCACACAGAGGAAATCTGCCATCAAATTCAATTTTTTCAACAGGCTTGTTCCAACCGAACATTCTGTAAGTAAAATCCTCGGCATCAGTTTTCATTCCGAGCTTACGGACAACGGGATTCCGGTTTGATTTCTTTTCACGCACCCAGAACGATAGTGCACCTGTATTGCCTTCACCGTCATCCACCTTATCCTCATTACTTCTTTTTGCAAAACGGGGCGGATTTGCTATTTGCCAGTAATGAAATTCGCCGTCAGGCAGAAGTTCAACACTGCCCGCACCTATGCCGCCAAGTGCAATTCCGCTTGTATGCGTTTTTGTTACAGTAATTTCAGGCATAAAATCTACCTTCCTAATTAATATTATACTTAATAATAAGCCTTTATTGTTTTGATTTCAAATGGTCTGAGCTGAGCTCTGAAGCTGTTACTTTCGATTGATTCAGCAATTATTTCCTCAAGCATATTTGTTATTGCAAATTTCTTTACCGCATTGCTGAAAGTGATATTAACGTTTGTTTTTGTGCCCTCCGCCTCATAAAGACGTACGATAAAGGCTCTGTCCTCATCCTCGCAGGGCTTGATTGCTTCAACAATAACATTAGGCTTATCGGTTTTTACAAGAGGATTAATATTAATCGCACCCTCGGACACAACATGAGGAACGTTAACCATATATGCAGGTTCTATAACCGCCTTGGCACCGAAGGCGCAATTATGAGGCATAAAGGAATATACCGCACTGTGAAGCCCCTTATCTCCCTTGACATCGGGATGATTTCCTCCCTTATGCAGAGAAAGTCCGATTTGTGAGCCGTTGACCGAAATTCCGTACTTACAGTCATTCATAACAGTTACACCGTAATTAGGCTCTGAAAGGTCTGTGTATTTATGGTTAACAACCTCAAACTTTGCCTGCTCAATTGAGTTGTTTCTTGTGGTCGGTCTCTTGCAGTATCCGAACTGTATTTCGTGTCTCGCAAATTCTTCACTTACGTCTGTATCAAAAACAGTTTTAAGGAATCTGTGATCATCCTTCCAGTCCATATAAGTATCGAATCGTACCTCTGGAGAAGAGGCAAAGAAAATCATATCCTGAGTAAGCGTTGACTTTGCACTGATTTTATACTTACTGCGTATGATAAACGCAACGTCACCATCAGAAACAATTTCTCTCTCGAGGAGCTCACCGCAAGGAGCAAACTTTATTTCAAGATCGGCATCGACATCCCAGTTATCCCAACTCAGAGGCACATCCTCAGCCATTACAAAGGTGTTGAAGGGTTTACCCTTGACAAGCTCTCTTTCTGCCTGAATATCAATAAATGAGGAAATATATCCTTCATCATCAAATTTAACCTTCAAGAAGGGAGTTGTAAGTGTTTCTCCGTCATAGACAAAGGGAGAAGCATTCATCTTTTTACCCTCACCGTAGCCAAGAACTACAGATGAGAACGCAGGCACATCTACGCCGCCTAAAAGGCGGATTTTTCTGCCTCTTAAATCAGTATAGATCTGCTGATATACATCGGAAACTGTTTTTCCGTTATCAGCTGCAAAGATAACGTCGCTTCTGTCAAAGGAAAGAGTATTAGTTACCGATATACAGTCTCCGCCACCATGTGTGAGAGACTTTATCTGAGCTTTTGCTTTGCTTATAACGTCACGCATCTGCTCCTTGCACTCCTCGTGGGCTCTGTTTATACAGGTACCGGGAAGTATGTCGTGGAACTGATTGAGAAGGACGGTTTCATAAAGCTTATTGGTCTGCTCTGTACTGCAGGGAGCGTCATCTTTAACCGCCTTATCAACCGTGAAGAATTCAAGGTCACGAAGAGCAAGCTCAGCCTTTCTGTTGTTATATTTGATTTCGTGTTGATTGGTAAGTGTACCTCTGTGGAGCTCAAGATACAGCTCGCCTCGGTAGGTATTCGGATTAACTGCAGTTTTTTCAAGCTCCTTCATAAAGTCACTTACAGTTGTATGATAAGTTCTTGGTACGTCACATAAATTTTCAACACGGCGTGCAGTTTCAATCATCTCAAACTGCGGTCCTCCGCCACCGTCACCGTAGCCGTAGGTCATAAGGCGCCTGTCTGTAACTGTAGGCTGATCCTTACGTCGGTCCCCGTCGGTGAGACACTCACGAAGCTCCTTTACGTCAGGCCAGGAGTGGGTAGTGTTAAAGTGTGAGAACACTCTTGTTCCGTCGATACCCTCCCACCAGAAGGTATTATAAGGAAACGCATTGGTATCATTCCAGCTGATTTTAGTTGTAAGGAAGTAGTCAACACCGCAGCCCTTCATAATCTGCGGGATTGACGAAGAATATCCGAAGGTGTCGGGAAGCCAGAAGGCATCAGAGCGGTATCCGAAATACTTATCTGTAAAGCGCTGGCCCCAAAGGAACTGTCTTATCATAGATTCGCCCGAGGTGATGTTACAGTCACACTCAACCCATACTGCTCCGTTGGGCTCGTATCTGCCCTCTGCAACCTTTTCCTGTATGCGCTCGAAAACCTCAGGATAATATCTTCTTACCATATCACTGTGACAGGAAGAGCTCTGAACAAAGCGGTGCTCGGGATACTGCTCCATAAGGCTTATCTGATTAGCGTAGGTTCTTGCGCATTTTTTTACGGTTTCACCAACATGCCAAAGCCATGCAGTATCCATATGTGAATGTCCGATGAGTCCTGCAACGGGAGTAGCATCGCCGTTTTTCAGTGAAAGCACTTTTGTAAGATAAGGCTGAGCTTCAGCAATAGCTCCGAAGAATTCCTCTTCGGTAACATCTTCGGGTGAATAATAAAGTATTTTATGTATCTCGGTAAGAGCATTTATAGCCTGAGCCTTCATATAGCTCGTATCGGGAAGCTCTGTTGCGAGCTGAACAACAATCTTAAGATCGAAATAAAACTTTATAATATCCTCATTCTTAAGACAAATATCAAGACTGTCAAAGCTGAAGTCATATGTGTTAACCCTTATGAGATCTCCGGAAAACGGATCACAACCGTGGTAATCATGTCCCGCATAATACTCAATGGCAATATTGATACACTCCCCCGCCACGGCGCTTTTCTTAAGCAGATCGCAATAATGGTTACCGTGAGAGGTATATACAATCTTTGTATTGAAGGTACCGAAGGGTACTCCGTTAACCCAGAGCATAGCCTCGTAGCCGCCCATTTTAGGCATAATGAAGATATCCTTTCCGTCAAGTTCTGCAGGCACCATGTAATTACTCTTAAGCCAGCAGTAAGCACCTTCGCCGCCCCACCTCCAGCCTGAGGAAACCTTCTCAAAGGTAACGTTTTCAGGAATTGTATGGTGCTGCTTATCTGCAACAAAAGCCTCAACGGGAAGCGACTCAACCTTCTTAAAAAGATAAGGGTTGAGAGTATCCTCAAAGCGTGAAAGCTTTGCTATCATTTTTTCATAATGAGGTTTACAAAACATAATTTTCTCCTTTACCATGTATCTGAAACTTGTAAAATTCTCAGTAAGAATATATTTTTTACAGTATAACATACATATAACAAATGTACAACTGTATCTGCATTTTTTCAAACAACAATATGAAAAGTTAAACGCCGGCACTTACCGGCGTTTAAACATCAATCTTCAACCATATTTTTGATTCTTTCGGGAGCGGGAAGCACAGGGAAGCCGTAAAATGCTGCAGCATTATCACCCAAAAGCTTTATCTTGTTCTCCTCAGAAATCCTGTCACTTTTTATGATAAAATCAAGGCTCATAAGATAGGTTATGGCTGTCATTGTACGCGGATAATCACTGCCCCACATAAGCTTATCAAAGCCGACAAGCGAAGCTGCTTCAATAATTGCATCAACGGCAGACGGATAAGGGTAGAACTCACTATTAAAAAGCCAGGTGATTCCTCCGCTTTCAACATAAACATTCTTGTTTTCTGCAAGCTTTATCTGCTCAAGCCACCCATCACGGGTAACCATTCCGAAATGTCCGACAGCAATTTTCAAATCAGGAAATCTCCTTGCAATTTCATTAATGTTTCCGCATTGCTCATCACCGTCAGCAAGGTCAACGGAAATAAACTTACCGTATTTATCTGCAATTTCAAAGGGATGAAGATGATTGAGAAGGTTTCTATCCCCGAGTCTTGAAGCGCATATTTTTATTCCGTCAAACTGTGAAATATCGCCTAATTCTTTTTCCTCATAAATGGCGCAGATTTTAATACGGTCAGGATAAAGGGATTTTGCTTCAAGAAGATATTCATCCTGATTTCCGTCAATATACTCCTGAGTAATGACGGCGCCGCTTACACCTGCATAATCCATATTGGCAATTAATCTTTCAACAGAGTTTATACCGTCCGTCATACAAGGCGGTATCATCTGACGGATTTCACCGCCGAAATTACTTTTACCTCCTCCGATATCATAAACAGGCTTACCGTTCACAATACCATTCTGCTTGTTCCATAAATGCGCATGTGCATCGATAATCATAAGGTTACACCGTCCTTGAAAATTGCTATTTCCCTTGAGGCGCTGATCTCATTTTTTGTCAGTTTACCGTTGGCCGTTTCAATTACAAGAGATAAAAGCTCATCAGCGATATTAGCTTTATCATCACCGTATGCACAAAAATCAATCCAATGGGGCTTCTTTTCAGCAATAAAGCTATTTGATGCAACCTTTACGGTAGGTACGGCACCGCCGAGAGGTGTGCCTCTTCCTGTAGTAAAAAGAACCATATGACATCCGGCAGCGGCGAGGTTTGTAATTGAAACAATATCATTACCCGGGCCGTTAAGAAGACTTAAGCCGGGCTTTGTGACCCTGTCACCGTAATCAAGCACATCAACAACGGGAGCGCTTCCGCCCTTCTGAACGCAACCGAGGGACTTTTCCTCAAGAGTAGTGATTCCACCCTCTTTATTACCGGGAGACGGATTTTCGGAAACAGGCTCACCGTGGCTTCTGAAATACTCCTTGAAATTATTAATAAGGCTTACACTCTTATTGAAAACATCTTCATTGATACATCTTTCAAAAAGAACAGTTTCCGCACCGAACATTTCGGGTACCTCAGTTAGGACACAGGACGCAGACATAGCACAAAGCTTATCTGTCACCTTGCCGACAACCGCGTTGGCGGTTATTCCTGAATAACCGTCAGATCCGCCGCATTTAAGTCCGACCTTAAGTCTTGAAGCCGATACAGTTTTTTTGTAATCACCTGCGGCAATGGCTTTCATTTCATCAATAATTCTGATTCCTTCATAGATTTCATCGACACAATCCTGAGCGTTAAGGAATCTTATTCTGTCACAATCAAAATCACCGAGAGCTTTTTTCATTTCATCTATATTGTTGTTTTCACATCCGAGGCCGAGAACAAGCACACCGCCTGCATTAGGATGAAGAATAAGTCCTTTAAGTATCTGCTGAGTAACGTGCATATCACCGCCGAGCTGACTGCAGCCGTACGGATGGCCGAAATGTATTGCTCCGGTCTGAGCTGCAAGCTTCCGGGCTATGTTATTGACACATCCGACAGTCGGAACAATCCATATATCGTTTCTGATACCGATATCGCCGTTTTTTCTTTCATAAGCCATTATTTCAACAGGTTCGACATTTTCAGCAACCGATGAATAAGGCGTATATTCATATGAAAGCAGTTCACCAAGCTTTGTTTTAAGGTTGTGTGAATGAACAGAATCACCTTTGTTAATGTTCTCGGTAGCAACGCCAATGGGATATCCGTATTTTATTACGTCTTCTCCGACAGATATGTCAGACAAGGCTATCTTATGACCCGATGCAAGATTTACACCGACATTATCCTTTTCATTTATTCTGACAATATCCATTCCATAGCTCCTTTTGCACCTAGAGATGAAATTTTTTCATAATTGAGACTAATAATATCATACATATCCGACAAATCGGTATGCCAAAGCCCGGCATCTACAAGAATCTCAGCGATGGTAAGATTTTTAAGCTTTGACTTTACCGTCTCCGAGTCGTCAGGTGCATCGTTTTTATAGAAATATATAAGATAAGCAAGAGACATACTCAGGCAACGGGGATATTCACCGTATTTTTCTTTATATTCGAGAATTGTAGGTAAAACACGGACCGAAAACTTGCTGACACAGTTTAGCGCAATGGAACGCAGCTTATGCTTGATGAACGGATTTCTGAAGCGGTCAAAAACACTGTTCAAAAAAGCTCTGCTTTCATCATTATCGCCTATAACCGGCAGTATCTCCTTATTCATACAGGCATTAAGGAACGATGCTACTGTTTCATCGCTCATACACTCACCGACTGTCTCGACACCTGAAAGCAGTGCACCCGTAACCATAGATGTATGTGCTCCGTTGAGAATTCTTACCTTGATTTTTTTATAGGGCTTAACGTCATCTGTCCAAACAACGTTAAAGCCTGCTTTTTTAAGGGGTAATTCATCCTCGAAATCACCCTCAATAACCCAAAGGTGAAAAATTTCACCTGCATCAAGAAATTTATCATCAGGGTGCTTTTCAGCAGCCTCATCATCAGGATAACCCGTTACAATACGGTCAACAAGTGTATTAGCAAAAACGTTTTCCTTATTTATCCAGCTTATAAAGCCCTCTTCAAGCTTCCATAAATCCGCATATGCAAGTATACACCTTTTAAGCTCATCGCCGTTTGAGTCAATAAGCTCACAAGGAAGAAAAATAAATCCCATCATTCCGTTTTTATATCTTTTGTAAAGAAGCTGAGTAAGCTTACCGGGAAATGAGAGGCAGGGTCTGTCCTCAAAGGAGCAGCTATCGTCAAAAGCAATACCGGCTTCAGTTGTATTTGAAACAACGAAACAGAAATCTTCGTTATCCGCAAGCGCCATAAAGGACTCAAAATCGCAATATGGGTCTACACATCGCGATACAGACTCAATCAGATTGTGCTCATTTATGAGTTCTCCGTTTTCAATGCCGCGAAGATAAAGATTATATTTACAATTTTGTGCAGAAAGAAGTGCACATTTGCCGCCGCTTCTGGGCTGAACAATGACTGCCTTACCGTCATAAAGCCCCTTTTTATTCATTACATCAAGGAAATAATCAAAAAAGCCTCTTAAAAAATTTCCTTCTCCGAATTGTATTACTGTTTCTCTCATATCAGTCACCTATTTTAATAAGAAGCTTCGCAAGAGTGCCGTTGTTATTTTTAAGAGCTTCAAAAGCCTCTGTTGCGTTGTTCATATCGTAAACACCGCTTACCATCTTCATAACATCAGCCTTGTCTGAAGCAACAATATCAATATTGTTGATAAAATCATCCTTGAGTGCATTGCGGCTGCCGTGAACATTAAGCTCTTTTTTCAGAAGAACAGAATGGTTAAAGCTTGTTTCGCGCTTGCCGTTACCGATGAGAATGATATTACCTGCAAACGCCGCATTATCAATACATCCGAGGAACGTTTCGGGAGCGCCGCATGCCTCAATACAGACATCAAAGCCATTGCCGTCAGTAAATTCATTAGTGAACTCAGCAAGAGAAATTTCTTTAGTATTTACAACGGCATCAGCGCCGTATTCCTTGGCAAGCTCAAGGCGGTTATCAAGTATATCGGATACAACTATTCTGTTGCACTTTTGCTTTGCGGCAAGAAGAGCAAAAAGTCCGATAGGCCCGGCACCGATAATGAGTACATTGTCAGTTTTTTTGATTTCTGCTCTCGATACTGCGTGCTGAGAAATTGAAAAGGGTTCAATGAGTGCAAGCTCTTCGGCAGATAAACCCTTACCTGCGTAAATTCGTTCAACGGGCATTGCAACATATTCACAAAAAGCACCGTCACGCTGAACACCCATGGTCTGATTATCCGTGCAGCAATTAACGTATCCTCTCTTACAGGAATAGCATTCACCGCAATTGAAATAAGGATTACATGTTACAATATCGCCGACCTTGAGTCCCTTATCATTTTCAGGAATTTCAACTATTTCGGCGGAAAATTCGTGACCCGGAATTCTCGGATATGTAGTAAAAGGCTGATTTCCGGTGTATGATGCAAGGTCAGCTCCGCAGATACCGACATATTTTATTTTCAGAAGAGCCTCATTCTCTTTAACTACAGGCATAGGCACTTCGCCGATTTCGATTTTACCCGGCTCAGAGATAATTATAGCTTTCATTTATTCATCCTCCTGAATATATTGCTTGTTCCAAATTACACCGGTCTTAAGCGGTGCTCCCTTGGAAAAGATTCTGTTTTCATATGCAAATAACGGATCCTTTATAAATTCATCCTTGTCTATAAGCTCTACGACCTCATCGTAACGGCTATCCACAAGAACGTCAATAGCTTTTTCCATATGCTCCTGACGGAAATTTATTGATGCAAAAATAAGGTGATTTTCAAAGCCGAAGGGCATTGTATCATACTGAACTACAGGTCCGAGAGAAAAGCTGTTATATATACCGTTGCAGCCGAGCGCCTTATGCTCAAAGGCAACTCTGTGTTCAATGTTTGTACCGCTTGTACCGACAAACATAGTTGCTCGTCCGCCTAACATTTCGACGATTCTGTCAGCGGTTTCCTTTTCACTGAGTCCCGCTGTGCAAAGATAATCAGCCTGAGCTATTTCCTTTGAAAAGATAACCTTTTTTGTGTTTTCGTCACTTCTGCCGATGAAAAGAATTTTAGCCTCAGGATGATGACGCATTATCTGATCGGCAATAAACAAGCCGGTCATACCGAGACCAAAAACAACGGTTCTTTCAAAAACAGCATCCTTGGCAAGCTTTCTTGCAGTAGCCTCATCACATTTATGTTTGGCCATCTCAATTCTGAAATTATGAGCCTCACCAAGATCCTCCATTCTTTCAAGCTGAAATATAGCACAGGCATAAGGGTCAGCAAAGGATAATCTTTTAGCAACGGAAAGCGGTAAGCTTGTGAGACCTTCATATCTTTCAGGTAAGCGGAGAAGCATATCGGGATTAAAATAATTCTTATCGCAGAAAAGACCGTCAGCGCCGTCACATCCGTATTCAAAATATGTTTCATCTTCTGTAAATCTTGTGGGATCTGAGCTGTCGCCGCCACGGATAAGCACTATGGCAAAACGGTTTTCTGAGGGTACCCACACGACCCCCTCATGTCCGTTTATAAGACGCTTTTCCCCATCGGGAAACTTGGCATCAAGCAGCCCCTTTTTACCCATTCTCATAAGCTCCAGATCAG
>JAZNIH010000004.1:0-4680 GCA_045577395.1 Acutalibacteraceae bacterium
AATTACAATTGCCCGTCACGCTTACGGTGATGTTTATAAGGCAACGGAATTCCGTACAACAAAGCCCGGCAAGGCTGAGCTTGTTTTCACCGACTGTGACGGCAACGAGGAAAGAGCTACCATTTACGATTTCGAGTGCGGTGGCGTACTTCAGGGTATGTACAACAAAGACAGCTCAATCCGCTCCTTCGCACACTCCTGCTTCAAATACGCTATTGACACCAAGCAGGATTTATGGTTCTCAACAAAGGATACAATCTCAAAGAAGTACGACCAGACCTTCAAGCTTATCTTTGAGGAAATCTACAACGAAAGCTACAAGGCTGACTTCGAAAGACTTGGCATTGAATATTTCTACACCCTTATCGACGATGCAGTTGCAAGAGTTATCCGTTCAAAGGGCGGATACATCTGGGCATGTAAGAACTATGACGGCGACGTTATGAGTGATATGGTATCAACTGCCTTCGGCTCACTTGCAATGATGACAAGCGTGCTTGTTTCCCCCGACGGAAACTACGAGTACGAGGCTGCTCACGGCACGGTTACCCGTCACTATTACCGCTACCTTGAGGGTGAAAAGACATCAACCAACCCCATTGCAACAATCTTCGCATGGACAGGCGCTCTTCGTAAGCGTGGCGAAATCGACGGCAACGAGCCACTTATCGCTTTTGCAGATAAGCTCGAAAAGGCATCACTTGACGTTATTGAAAGCGGCAGAATGACAAAGGACCTTGTAGGTCTCTGGGAGAAGGGCAACGCAACCGCTCTTACAACAGAAGAATTCATTATGGCTATCAAGGCAGAGCTGGAGAAATAAGTAGTCAGTAGCCAGTAGTCAGTAGTCAGGGACGCCCTGCGGGCGTGAAAAGATTACAGAAATTTATTCAGAATAACTAAAGGAGAGCCGAGGCTCTCCTTTTATTTTTCTACTGTAAATTCAGCACTTGCACTTGCGGGAGTCCACCCTTTTGAGAATTCATATATACGGTAGCCGATTACAAGCTTGTATTTTCCCTCTGTTAATTTTACACGGCAGAATTCATGATCGTCATCGAAGGCGGTGAGGGGTAAGGCATCCCATACAACCTGATTCTGACAGGTGTGGTAAGCGACCTCTGGAATTGCATACACAAGATCGATTATCTCCCACTGACCGTCAACGTTTTTGTAAAGCTTCATCGAGTCAAGCTCGGACATAATTTTATTTGTCTTATTCTGATAGGTAAAGCCTACGCTTGTTGATTCGGTGGTAACCTCATTTACCGTAATTTCAACATTTGAGGGCTGAGCGACGGTGAAAAAGGAAACTAATATATAAAAGAAAACGATTATCTTGCTGAGCATTGTAAAAACTCCTTTTCATTTAAATTCCGAAATGATATGTACCGCAGTCACAGTATTCTTCGATGCCGAGCAAATTCCACAAGAATCTGAATATTGGTAAAACAATTTTTTTGACGATGATATTTTCGCTGTGACAAAAGTGATCGCAGCCAAGATAGGGCATTTCTCTTTTGCAGTCATCGCAGATACCGTTTTTGTCGGTGTCTCTGTGATGCTCACGGTAGCCGTCACCCGTAAGAACGATTTCACGGTGGACGCAGAATTCACACTCTGCGAGGCTTGTGCAATCAAGGGGGCCTTCCATATCAAGAATGGCTATCATAAGCTTGTGCTTACCTTCAAGGCAGTTTTCGATTCCTTTTCTGAGCTTGATTATCTCCTCGGTAAGACGCTGTCTTTCTTCTTCGGTTATATCGTCTGAGCTCAGATTTTCGGCCATAAGTTCAAACCTCAAAGAGTAATAAGGGCTGATAATATCCTTGTGCCCGTTTAAAAAGCTTATGCTTTTTTCGGGCTCTGTGTCTGCCGCCGAAACGGCGACTGCTGACGAAAAGATAAGCATCAGCACCATAACAAGTGATAAAAACCGTTGCTTTTTCATTATAATCCTCCTTTTTATGGGTTGTGATCACATTTTCATAATAACACAGCACATATAATTTGTCAACATATATTTTGTCACACAAGATATAAAGTTTTGCAAAATTACCTTTGACTTGCCATAATTTATATGATAGAATAATAAAAAACAGGAAAGGAAGATAGAAATGTCCAACGCAGATAATTTCAAACGGGGCACTGTTGAGCTCGTTGTTCTCAGCGTACTCAGGGAAAAGGATATGTACGGCTACGAAATCGTAAAGGCCGCAGGCGAAAAAAGCGGCGGATGCTTTGAGCTTGTGTTAGGTACACTTTATCCGGTGCTTTACAGATTTCTTGAAAACGGCTATCTTTCTGACCGTGATGAAATAGTAAACAAGAGACTGAGAAAATACTATCATCTTGAAAAAAAGGGAGAGGAATATTACAATGAACTGCTCGGGGAATACAGAAGAATTTCCCGTGGCGTTGATATGATTCTGGAAGGAGACGGTGAAAATGAGTAAGGCTCTATCTGCTGAGGTTAACGGCTATTTAGCTGAAATATCGACCTCACTTCTCTGCGGTGAAAGAGAGAAAAAGAAGTTTATTTCACGCCTGAAGAATGATATTGAAGCTTTTCTTGAAGAAAACCCCGAAGCACAGGCAGAGGATATCAGGGCGGTGTTCGGCTCTGCCGAAGAAATAAGCAGAAGCTTTATGGAAAATTCAGACCCGAAGGCTATTGCAAAAAAGCTCAGAATGAGAAAATATATCCTTGCTGCCGTGGCCACGGTGCTTATTATATATGCACTTTTCGTTGTGATAAGTCTTATCGATGTTCACAGCGAGGCCCACGGATATATAGAGGAGGGCATAATGATGATTTACAGTAATATCAGGGGCGGTGAGTGTTTATGAAAAAGATAATTTCACTCATTTTATGCTTTCTTCTGATGACCGTTTCCGTGGTGCCTTCGGCAAGTGCCGTTGTAGAAAATGATGAATATTTTGAGGACGGCTCTTATCTTTCCGTCGGCTACGGTGCGCCGGAGTATTGGGAGTCAACTGACGGTGAGGAAGAGTCAGACCCTCACAGTATATTATCTTTAATAAAGCGTATTATAGATTTTATCAAGGCTTTTTTTGACAGATTTTTCGGAGAAAGCGGAGAACAGGAAAGTGTAATTAAGTCGGTTTCCAAAACGAAATATGCGGCCTATTATGACAGTAACGGTACTCTTCTATGGGTAGTTTATCTTACGGCAGATTTTACCTATGACGGAAAAAAGGCAGAGTGTACCGATGCACGGACAAGATATGAAATAAAGGACGCCGACTGGAAACTGCTGTCAGCAGAGTGTGACAAAGCAGATAATACTGCAGCGGCAATATTTACGGTAAAGCAGTATAAGTTAGGCGTACCTCTTAAAGAGATTGAAAGAAAGCTGACCCTTACCTGCGATGAAAAGGGTACTGTAAAATGATAAAAGGACGGTTTCTACCGTCCTTTTAATACTTTTTGCATATGAAAAAAGGGAAGACCGTGTGAGGTCTCCCCTGCGTTTTAAAGCTGAGCCTTGTAATAATTCATAAGGCAGCCCTCGAGGATGATTGTCTTTTCTTCCTCGGTAAGTCCCTTGACGTAAAGAGTGATATCCTCTACGCTGTCCTTTGTGACAACCTTTGCGGGGATTTCCTCCTTTCCGGTCATAATTGCATATTTAATGCCGGGCACGAAGATATAGTCGCCGTGGCTGTAGTTGAACTCTCTGTCCTTATCAATGGTGAAGGGGAGAATACCCCAGTTGATGCAGTTGCTTCTGTAACGCTTTGTTGCGAATTCGTAGCAGATGTTTGCAAAGCCTCCGAGTACCTTCTGACAGGAAGCGGCCTGCTCTCTTGCAGAGCCGTCACCGGGCTTTGTTGCGAATACGCATGAGCCGAACTGAGTGTGACCTGCAACAGCTTCGGGTGCAAAGGTAACCTTACCGAGAACCTCGAGAATTTCTTCACTTGAGTTGTCTTTGCGGCGCTTTGCTTCCTCAGCGGCAACAGCCTTTGCTCTTGCTACGTATTCGGGCTCACGTCTTGAAAGAGCAAATTCAGCGAGCTTGAGGGGATTTGAACGGTAGGATGAGGTTTCACCTGAGGGGATGAGCTCGTCGGTTGTGGTAACGTCATCGTGAATTACACAGGCTAATTTAAGAAGGAGGTTATCCTCTAATTCATACATAGCAGGCCAGTCTGTGATGTTGGGGCCGAGCTTGAGCTCATACTCTGCATCAGCCTTGCCGAAGCCCTGATATACTCTCTTTTCATATACGCCCTTGTCAAAGGTATATTCCTTGTTGTATTCGGGAATCTCAACGTCGGTTGCGGCGGTGAGAACACCCTTATTAAGAGCTGTAGCGGCGATTGAACGTGCATCAACGAGTGCAACTGAAGCAAGCTGACCGTCACCGGGCTTACTGCCTTCTCTGTTGGGGAAGTTACGTGTTGTGTGTCTGATTGAAAGACCGTTGTTTGCGGGCACATCGCCTGCACCGAAGCAAGGACCGCAGAAGCAAGGCTTAAACACTGCGCCGGCTTCAAGGAGCTTGCCCTGAACACCTTTTCTGATAAGTGCAAGATTAACGGGTACGCTTGAGGGATAAACCGAAAGGTTGAAATATCCGTCGCCTGTACTCTTGCCGTCAAGGATAGCTGCAGCCTCACAGATGTTTTCGAACATACCGCCTGCACAGCCTG
>JAZNIH010000005.1:0-17760 GCA_045577395.1 Acutalibacteraceae bacterium
AGCCCCTTACAGAAAAACAACCGTCTGCATTAAGCTGACGGTTATCTTTTTTATTTTATTATTGCTCGCCGCGTGGCGTTACTTTCTTTATACCCTCAGTCAGCCTTGCTGACAGCTCCCCTTAAAAGGGGGCGCCGAGTAACCAAAGGACTTTTCTGCTTGTTTGTTTGGCGGGCTATACTTTTCCGTTTCATCAAACCTTGCCCGCAATTTTGCAATTTTGTATTTTGCATTAAAAAACAACCGTCAGTATTATGCTGACGGTTGTTTTTATTATCATATTGTTGCTCGCCGCAAGGCGTTACTTTCTTGAAAGAAAGTAACCAAAGAACTTTTGTTATTTTTGTTCTTTTACTTTGCGAGTGCGCCGATCTCAAGCATGAATCCGCCGATCTGTGCACCGAATTCGGGGCCGCCGTCCATAACAAGACGACCCTTCTTTGTTGCCTCAAGCATATCGTCGATGCTCATAAGGATACCGAGGGCACTGTCAAGATTGTTGAAGCGAAGTGTGAAGAAAGGCATTGCTCTCTTATATTCGCCACGGCCTGCTCTTGACTTACCTGCCTTGATACGGATGAAAGCTGATACCTGAGGATAGTTATCAACTGCAAAAGCGTAAACACGGTCAGGGCTCTTTGATGTCCAGTCCTTGATACCGGGATGTCCCATCTTGTTAAGCTGGCTGATACCGCTTGAAAGAAGATAGAAGTAGCACTTTACGAGAAGCTCCTTTGTTTCCTCATCCTTCGGGGGCTCTGTAGCACCGAGAAGGTTAGCCATCTTAAGAAGCACCATTACGAAGGAAACAAGTGTACCTGCATATTTGATACCTCTGATTTTGGGAATACCTGCAGGAGTAATCTTGCCCTTGAAGAAATCGTTGAGATTTTCAACGCTCTTGAATTCGAGCTCGATGTGAGGATCCTCTGTAAGGCAGGTATGTACGAGCCATTCGCCGCTGTTAACAACGAAGTGCATACCTCTCTTGCCGCCCTCAACCTCGGGATCGAGACAGCTTACCTGAATAACTGCATGTGCATTTTCAAACTTCTTTTTAAGGGAGGGTACATCGTTTGCGATAACCTTTACAAGCGGCAAAGCAGCATTGAGAAAGATTTTATTTGAATATAAGGCTTCCTGTGTATGAGCCATATCGTTTGCCTCCTTGTAATATTATTAGAACTCGTCGTCCCAGTTGTCGTCTTCTTCGAAGTCTGCGTTCATTGTCTCACGAACTGCAGCGATGATGCCGTTAGCATCGATGCCTGCGTCTGACATAATGTCTTCGTGAAGACCGATCATTGCAAAGCCCTTATGACCGAGCATCTTGAATGCGCAGCCCTTACCGTACTGAGCCATAACCTCAGCAACTGCTGAGCCGAGGCCGCCTGTAACAAGGTGGTCTTCAACCGTAATAATTCTTCTTGTGTCAGAAATTGCCTTCTGAATAGCCTCAACGTCGATGGGGCTGATTGTGTGCATATTAAGAACACGAACGCTGAGTCCGTCTGAATTCTTAAGGAACTTAGCAGCTTCACGAGCCTGGAACACACAAGAACCGCAAGCGATAACTGTGATATCTGAACCCTCGTGAACTTCAACTGCCTTACCAACCTCAAAGCCGTAGTCCTGGTTCTCATAAAGAACACGGTCAAATCCACGGTTGATACGGATATAATAAGGACCAAAGTTTTCGTAAGCTGCGTTAACAGCATTTGCAGTTTCAAAGCCGTCAGCGGGAACGATAACTGTAAGGTTGGGCATTGCTCTTGTAATAGCAAGGTCAGTGATAGCATGGTGAGTTGAACCTGCCTGACCGAAGGATGTACCTGAATGAGTAGCAATAATCTTTGCGTTTACGTTCTGATAGCAGATGTCTGTATGAAGCTGGTCACAAGCGCGCATTGATGTGAAAGCAGAGAAGCCTGAAAGGAAGGGAACCATACCTGCTCTTGCCATACCTGCAGCAACACCGAACATATCCTGCTCTGCGATACCTACGTTAATAACTCTTTCGGGGCAAACCTTAAGAACGTCACCGAGCTTTGTTGATTTTGCAAGGTCAGCTGTGATAGCAACAACCTTGGGGTCTTTTAAAATGATGTCAGCAAGAGCCTTACCGTAAATTTCAGCCGTGGAAATTTCAGTCTGGTCAACTGCTGTGTAAACAAATCCGCCTGCCATAATTATTTGCCCTCCTTTTCCGCACGAGCAACACGAGCCTTGTAATCTTCTTCAAGTTCTTTGTTGAACTGTTCAAATTTGGCATCGTCAATTGCTCCGTAGTGCCATGTGTAGTCGCCTTCGATTGATTTGATACCGGCGCCCTTCTTTGTATCCATGAGAATACATGTAGGTGCACAGGGTTCCTTTGCTCTTTCAATAGCAGCATCAATAGCGTTGCAAAGCTCACCGATGTTGTTACCGTCAACAACAATTGTGTTGAAGCCGAAAGCAGTCATTTTGTCTGCAAGAGGCTCAAGCTTCTTGATATCCTCTGTGTTACCGTCGATCATGTTGTGGTTTCTGTCGATGAATACGATGCAGTTGGAAAGGTTGTAGTGATTCATTGTCATAAAGCCTTCCCAGCATGAGCCTTCACCAAGCTCACCGTCACCGGTAACTACGTATGTAAGGTAATCCTTACCGAGAAGTCTTGCTGCAAGAGCAGTACCTGCTGCGATTGAGGGACCGTGGCCGAGTGAGCCGGTTGATGCGTCAACACCTACAACCTTGTTTGAGTCAAGGTGCATACCCATCTTTGAGCCTGAAAGGTTAAATGACTTGAGCATTTCAACATCGTTGAAGCCCTTATCGCAGAGCACGGGAGCGTAAGCAATAGCTGCATGACCCTTTGAAAGGATGAAACGGTCTCTGTCTTCCCACTTGGGATCGTCAACCTTGATGTTGAGGTACTTGTGATAGAGAACGGTGAGAAGATCCATTACGGACATACCGCCGCCGAAGTGTCCGCTGCCTGCCCATACTGTTGTCTGAACAGTAAGCTTACGAAGCTCATAAGCCTTCTTTTCGAGGGCAAGCCATTCTTTTTTTGAAAGTGGCATAATGTTTTCCTCCATTAATAATTTTATATGTTACCCCTCCCCTGTCAGAGGAGGGGTACGGTTCCGTGTTTTATCAGCCGAAAATTTCGGGATGGTTCTTTGCTACGATGCCAAAAGCTTCTTCAGCAACAGCGATTGTGTGCTTGATATCCTTATCGGAAAGAGCAGCATTGATGAAGTGGTTATGATGAGAAGCAAGGAAGATGCCTCTTGAAACCATTTCAGCAATCCATTCCTGATGAAGAAGCATACTGTCATCGTTACCGATTCTGAGATAGAAGAGTGCGGGAGCACCTGAAACAACAAGGTCAATGCCGTGCTCAGCACCAGCTTTAACAAGACCGTTGCAGAGCTTTTCGCCCTTCTGCCTGAACATTGTGGGAATGTCAAGCTCCTTCATCTTGTTGATGTTTGCGATACAAGCTGCGAAGGGAACTGCACTCAGCCAGTAGGAGCCTGTGTAAGCAAGGGCACTCATTGAGCCCTTAAGGAATTCCTTACCGCAGATAGCTGACATATTGTAGCCGTTTGCGAGAGCCTTACAGAAGCAGATAAGGTCTGCTTCAAAGCCGAAGTAGTGGTCTGAGCCTGCGAGGTCAAGACGGAAGCCTGCACGGACATCATCTATGATAAGAACGATGTCATTCTTTGTGCAGATTTCTCTTACCTTGGGCCAGAAGTCCTTTTCGGGGAATGCGTTGTCGTGGAAGTTACCGTGGTCATAGGGCTGAGCTATGATACAGGCAATTTCATTCTTGTTTTCCTCGATGGTCTTCTCAAGAAGAGGGATATCGTTCCAGGGAAGCATAATATTGTTTGCAACATCCTCGGGAAGAACGCCCGGATAGTCAATCTTCTGACACCAGGGTGAAACGCCGTGGTAGTAGCCTGAGAACATAATAATCTTTTTTCTGTGGGTATATGCTCTTGCGCACATAATAGCGCCCTGAGTAGCATCGTTACCGTTCTTTGCAAAGAAAGCCCAGTCAGCGGTTGCAACGGTGTCAACAAGAAGCTCGGCACATTCAAGCATTACCTTACCGGGCTGAGTTGTGCAGTTACCAAGGGCAATCTGCTTCATGGCTGCAGCGTCAACATCGGGGTCGCAGTAGCCCAGAACATTGGGGCCGTATGCGCACATATAGTCGATATACTTGTTGCCGTCAACGTCCCATACATATGTACCCTTTGCCTTTTCAGCGAACATGGGCCATTTGTTAACGGGGATGAACTGACCCTCTGCAGGGCCAAGGTGGCCGTAAATACCTGAAGGTATTACTTTTGTGGCTCTTGTGAACATCTCTCTTGATTTTTCTGTGTTATAAACGGGAAAGCTCATTATATAATACCTCCTTATGCAAGATAGAGTGCAACTCTGTCAAGAATTCTGTTTACATTATCAATCATATTGATAAGACCGTGCATTTCAATAAGACCTTCGCCGATGGAAGCGATAGCGTTTACCTTGCCGTCAAAAAGGTCTCTTGCAATGCGGATGTCAGCGAACTGCATCTGTGAGCGGAAAGCCTCGGGCTTCTGCTTGATTGTTACCATATGGCTGTCCTTAACACGGATTGTAGCGCCTACGCAGTCCTTGATGGAAACATCAATGATACCGTCGGGAATAAGTGAAGCGCTGAACTTACCGATTTCGTCGTTGTTACCGATCTGAGAAAGAGCAACGGTAATAACGTAGAACATAAGCTTTGTGCTGATTTCAAAGAACTTTTCGTCCTTGAGATCCTCCTCTGAAGCTCTGAGATACTTTGAGAGCTTGTCGGTAAGAGGGATGAACTTACCGAGAAGGAAGCCGATCTTTGTGAAGCCCTTCATGGGAAGAGCGGAGCCGCTTCCGTCAACCATAGCGTTGAATTTTTCGGGTGTTGAAAAGGGAAGAAGCACATCGCAGTTCTTGATGCCCTGTTCCATTCTGCATCTGCCGTTTTTGAAAATAAGAGTTGCGCTGGGACCGTTTGTAACGTCAAGACCGATAGCAACGGGCTTCTTTGTCTTAACAAGGTCGCTTGCCTCTTTATCAAGCTCGCAGAGATTTTCGATTGCACCCAGAACAGCATACATGTTGATATATGCCAGGGTTCTTGCATCTGTCATCATAAGAATTTATCCTCCTTTGTGTGAGTAACCGCTCACCTGAACAGGCAACAGTTACAGTTTTACGCTTAATTATTTTACCAAATTTAACACACTATGTCAATGGTTATGTAAACATATAACAAAATATTAAAAAAAGTTTTTTGCTTTTGATATTATATTAACAAACGCACCCGTCTCCGGCTCTTCCCGAAAAATCAGAAAAGCTGCCGGAAAACGTTTTCCGACAGCCCTGCTCATCAATATTCGATTGTATAATCCTTTTCAAAGCACATGCCGAGCTGAGCCTCAAGTGTGCCGAACATTTCAACGTGAACCTTCATGATAACGGGTGTGCTGTAGTTTGACCATACAGTTCTGCCCGTTGCCTTGTCAATCTTACATCTGATTTCACAATTGAAGTATTCGCAGGTGAAATCCTTGAGAATGGGAGGTGCCTTTTCAGTAACCTCTGCAGTGGTGATTGTGTCAACTGCCTTTGCAACACCTGTGCCCGGCTCAGGGTTAACAGAGGTCTTGAGCTTGATGTAAATTTCATACTCTGTGCCGTTATCGGTGATGGTTGCAGTCTCTACCTCGTTTTCAGTCAGCTGGCTTGACCAGGTCTGACCGGGTGTCTGATAGTTCTGAACGATTTCATCCTTTGTAGCGAAAACGATAGGATCAGTATCATCCTTGAAGGCTGTATCCATAAGAGTATTAGCCATACCCTGAAGAGCGCCGGGAAGAACGGTGTGCTCAGCAAGCTGAGAACGCTTCTCATAGTTCTTTGTAACCTTTACCGAATCAGTCTTGACCTTATTTGCGCTGGTGTTGAAAATCTCTATGATTTCTGCAACACTCTTCTGTGAGGAGCCTGAATCTGTGCTGTTACCCGAGTTTGTATCTGAGCTTGTGTTACCGCTCTGATTCTGCTGAGTGTCCTGTGTTGAAGACGATGAGCCCTGATTTGCTCCTGTGTTTGCTGCACCTGAGCCCTGACCTGCGCCTGCATCTGCTGTGACTGAGCCCTGATAGTTGACAGAGTTATTTATACCTGCCTCAAAAATAACGGGCTTATCGGAAACTATTTTACCCGTTACAACACCGAGTGTGAATATGATTGCAAAGCCCGCAGCAACAATTCCGAGATATAACTGCTTCCTTGCTTTTTCGTCGAGATTATCAAAATAATTCCAGAATTTCATAAAATGAACTCTCCTTATTTCTTTTTTCAAATTTAGCAACGGGCTGATTATACTATATTAACCCCATTAAAGCAATAGTTTTATAAAAAAATTACGGTGCGTCTGTAAAAGATACACCGTAAGCCGTTAATTATTCTGTTGCTTCTGCCTTTACAACGTCATCGGCAGTAAGAATTTCACCCTCACCGTCAACGTATGAAACAGTAATTCTGTCACCTGTGTTGAGAATCACAACGTCCTGCTTCTGTGAAGCCTTGACAGAGAAGTAAACTCCGTTGCCGTCAAGCTCGATAAAGTAAACGCTGTTACCGTCAATTACCGCAGTACGGATATCCGTAACCGCACCTGTTACGGTGATTTTGTTTTCGGATTCTGTATTTTCCGTCTCAGTGTCCGTGATATTTTCAAGATTGTCGATATCAACGTCGATGCTGATGTTGTTCTGCTTGAGCTTTTCAACATAAACCTTCATACATTCTGCAATCGTCGAGCCTGTGACTGCAACCTGATAGTTCTGAACGTTAACCATTGCATAACGCTTAACAAGGTTATCTGCGTCCTTGAGTGACATAAAGTAGGTAGGCTGACCGCTGATATTGAGAAGAATGGGGAAGGTTGCTCTGTAAGCGTAGTCCTGAACGTCACCCTGAGCAGATGACATAGCCGAGGTTTCCTTAGCACCTGTAACGCTGTAGAAGTTAGCTTCCTTGGTTCTCATATTCATAAGCACGAAGCCGATGATAGCCTGGTCATTACCTGCAGAGGTAACGCCTGTGTAGGTATATACGTCATCATCCTTAGCGATGAAGTTTGTACCGTCGGTGGTAAGCTTAACGCCTGACTGACCTAAAACTGAGTTGATGAAGCCGTCACGGAACTTTCCGTAATAGTCAAATTGCTCAACAAGAAGAGTCTCGGAGTAAATAGCGTCAATCCACTGAAGCTCCTTGCTTTCCTTTACCTCGTCAACGGTATATTCAACCATTTCACCCGTAATGGCATCAACGATAACAACACCCTTAACGTCGGTACCGCCGAAAAGACCGATTGTCTTATCAAGAACAGAGCAAAGCCAGTAGGGTCTGCCGTTTTCGTCAATTTCAAATCTGGGTGTATCAAAAATATGATAAGGATAAGCAAAACGCACGTGACGCATAAGATATTTGCTGAAATGCTCGTTGGGTGAATATCTGATATATCCGCCCTCGTCGAGAGTAACAAGCTCAGCCTTCTGTGTTACCATATCCACAACAACGTAGCCGGGAAGACCTGTGCCTGTATTTTTAAGCCACTTGAAAACGTCACCGTAGGCAAGAGTCGTTACCTTAACGGGTGTGTTCTTGTAGTTGATCTGTGTGAATTCGTTTGAAAGCTCGAACTGTGAAACCTTACCGATTTCCGCAAGGTCACCGAGAGTACGGTTGGCAAGAACTGTTGCCGCATCGGTATCAAGAACGGGAACGCTCTTGAAATCTGCTTCCTTGATATCGGAAACGAAGGTCTTGCTTTCGTCAACATCCATAATCTTGCTGTAGGTTTTTGCTCTGAAAAGGGTTGCGGAGGAAATTGCACCTATCGCAACAACAACTACAAGCAAAGCAACAAAGCCGATGGGGATTATCGATTTTCTTTTTACATAGGGCACGTATTCGGGGCTCTTGTATGCACCTGAGGTGACAAAAAGAAGAGCAACGAAAATAAATGCGATAAGACCGAAGTAAACGTAGGTGTCCGTGCTTTTGAAGTTAAGAGGAGGAAGCATAAAGTAATATGCAACCACAGCACCGATAACAGTACCGATAATGCTGAGTATAATTTTTTTGACCGAGCCTGACGGGGTAAGGTAGGCATCCTTGCCGGCGCCCTTGCCGTTACCGTCCTTGCCGGTAAAATCAACCTTGATAGGTTCCATGGAAATCGCTCCTTTTTAAGTAATTTTACTGTTTACCAATTATTATACATTCATTCCCGCAAAAAAGCAAGTCACCCGACTAAATTGCTTCAAACAGTTGAAAAAGATGCCTTTCCGTGTTATAATTAACTGATTGTACTCTTGATAATACTTTAAACGAGGTGATATAAATGGGCTTATTTTCAAAGCTTTTCGGTGACTACTCATCGAAGGAAATCAAAAGAATAAGACCGACAGTCGACAAGGTCCTCTCATACGAGGAAGGCTTCGCAAAGCTTTCCGACGAGGAGCTCAGAGCTAAAACAGATGAATTCAAAAAAAGACTTTCCGAGGGCGAAACCCTCGACGATATTCTCCCCGAGGCATTTGCAGTCTGCCGCGAGGCTTCATGGCGTGTTCTCGGCATGAAGCACTTCCCCGTTCAGATTATGGGCGGTACAGTTCTTCATCAGGGCAGAATAGCAGAAATGAAAACAGGTGAAGGCAAAACTCTCGTTGCTACCCTCCCCGCTTACCTTAACGCTCTTTCAGGCGACGGCGTACATATCGTTACAGTCAACGACTATCTTGCACGCCGAGACAGCGAATGGATGGGTAAGGTTTACCGCTTCCTCGGTCTTTCAGTAGGCCTTATTGTCAACGGTCTTGAAAACGAGGAACGCCGCAAGGCCTATGCCGCCGACATCACATACGGCACAAACAACGAAATGGGCTTCGATTACCTCCGTGACAATATGGTGCAGTATATGGACCAGAAGGTACAGAGAGGTCACAATTTTGCAATCGTTGACGAGGTTGACTCAATTCTTATCGACGAAGCAAGAACTCCCCTTATCATTTCAGGTATGGGCGGCCGCTCATCGGAGCTTTACTCAATCGCAAACAGCTTCGTAAAGGGACTCAAGGGACACAAGATTGCCGAAACCGACTCAAAGGCAGACCTTGAAGAGCTTGCAAAGGAAACAGGCGCAGATTACATCGTTGATGAAAAGGCAAGAAGCGCTACCCTGACAAAGAGCGGTATCGTAAAGGCTGAAAAATTCTTTAACGTTGAAAATCTTGCAGACCCCGAAAACCTTACTCTTTCACATCATATCAACACAGCCGTAAGAGCTCACGGTATTATGAGAAGAGACATCGACTACGTTGTAAAGGACGGCGAGGTTCTCATCGTTGACGAATTCACCGGCCGTATTATGATAGGCAGACGCTACAACGACGGTCTTCATCAGGCTATCGAGGCAAAGGAAAACGTTAAGATTGCAAGAGAAAACAAGACTCTCGCAACCATCACCTTCCAGAACTACTTCCGTCTTTACAATAAGCTTTCAGGTATGACAGGTACCGCAATGACCGAGGTTAACGAATTCAGAGAGATCTACTCTCTTGACGCCGTTGAGGTGCCCACCAACAAGCCTCTTGCAAGAATTGACAATAACGATATCATTTATCAGACCGAGCAGTTCAAGTTCAACGCTATCATCGAGCAGATTTTAAAATGCCACGAAAAGGGACAGCCCGTGCTCGTAGGTACAATTTCAATCGAAAAGAGTGAAAAGCTTTCCGCCGCCCTCAGAAAAAGAGGCATCAAGCACAACGTGCTCAATGCAAAGCATCACGAAAAGGAAGCCGAAATCGTCGCTCAGGCAGGTAAGCTCGGCGCAGTTACCATCGCAACCAACATGGCAGGCCGAGGCACCGATATCATGCTCGGCGGTAACGCTGAATTCCTTGCAAAGAGCGAAATGAGAAGACTTGAATACACCGAGGAGCTTATTGCAGAGGCAACCGCCTTCGGCGAAACAGATAACGAGGACATCCTCGAAGCAAGAGAAAAATTCAAGGAGCTTGAAGCAAAATACAAGGCAGAAATTGCCGAAGAAGCAGAACAGGTACGTAAAGCAGGCGGTCTTTATATCATCGGCACGGAGCGTCACGATTCAAGACGAATCGACAACCAGCTCAGAGGCCGTTCAGGACGTCAGGGCGATCCGGGTGAAAGCCGCTTCTACCTTTCAATGCAGGATGACCTTCTCCGTCTTTTCGGCGGTGACAGAATGTTCGCTATTATGGAAAGCATGCCCGTAGATAAGGATACTCCCATTGAGGTCGGCATGATAACCAAGCAGGTTGAATCCGCACAGAGAAAGGTTGAGGGCAACAACTTCGCAGTAAGAAGAAACGTTCTTGCATATGACGATGTTATGAACCGTCAGAGAGAAATCATTTACGGTCAGCGTGACAAGGTGCTCAAGGGTGAGGACATCAAGCCTATCATCACAAAGATGATCGACGATTCAATCGGTGACACCGTTGAATTCTTCTGCCCCTCGAATATTCCCTTCGACGAGTGGCACCTCGGCTCACTCAGAGAAAAATATCTCGGCTGGCTTACAAACGAAAACGATTTCAAGGATGACAAAAAGATGTCCGCAGAGGAAATCTACGATATGCTCACCGAAAGAGCCCACGCTCTTCACGAGGAAAGAGAAGAGAAGTATTCCGAAGAGGCTATGCGCGAAATCGAAAGAGCAATGCTCCTTCGTAACGTCGACCTCAAGTGGATGGATTACATCGACGCTATGGACGAGCTCAAGCGCAGCGTAGGTCTTCTCGCCTACGGTCAGAAGGACCCCGTTGTAGCATTCAGAGAGCTCAGCTACGATATGTTCGAGGAAATGACAACCTCCATCCGTGACGATACAGTCAAGGCAGTTCTTGCCGCTCAATTCAAGACCGACGAAGAGGTCAAGCGTGAGCAGGTTGCAAAGGTAACCTCCACAAGCGGCTCGGGTGACGGCAGTGAAAAGGGCAGAACAGTCCGCAACGACAAGAAAAAGGTAGGCGTTAACGATCCCTGCCCCTGCGGAAGCGGTAAGAAGTACAAGAAATGCTGCGGCAGACCCGGAGCAGGCGGTCAGTAATCCGTCGGATTGATGACGTGAAATACGCCTGCGACGTGTGAAATCCTTCGGGATGTGAAATACTTGCAGAGCAAGTGTGAAAGTAAAATTAAAGC
Source organism: Acutalibacteraceae bacterium (assembly GCA_045577395.1). Lineage (GTDB taxonomy): Bacteria > Bacillota > Clostridia > Oscillospirales > Acutalibacteraceae > UBA6857. The sequence continues at coordinate 11,299 of JAZNIH010000005.1, forward strand.
CATCGGAAACCCGAAAAGGAATCCGATGGCTTGATTTATTTATTCTACACATAACAGGGCGGGTAAAACTCAGCCGAAACCGAGCTGTCCCCCGCGATTGCGCATTGCGAATTGCGCATTGCGAATTGTCATCCGTTCTGCTCGTCGAGGCTGAGATAAAACGCAGGTATAAACTCCTTGAGGAACATATCCGCCTCAGGGAGCTTCATGTCTCCGATTGCTTTTTCCGTGCTTTCGAGAGCCTTACCGAATTCGGAATTGCCCGCCTTCTGCTCCTCTATACATTTAATAAGAGCGGAAAGCTTATCGGCCGCTTTTACAAGCTTCCACAGCTCAGCATCCTCTTCTTTTTTGAAAAAAGCACTCTCATAGTAACCTCTGATATCATCAGGAAGCATAGAAAGCAGCTTTTCACTTGCCATATCCTCAACGGCAAGGTAGGCTTTTTTCATTTCCTCGCTGTGATACTTCACGGGGGTAGGCATATCGCCTGTAATAATCTCGGGCATATCGTGATAAAGACCTAAAAAAGCCGCTCTTTCGGCGTTGTAGCTCTTGCCGAGGCGTACGTTACCGAGCACGCAAAGAGCGTGAGCAATAGCGGCAACGTCGTTACTGTGCTGACTTATGTTTTCACCGAGGGTGTTTCTCATAAGTGCCCAACGGTTTATATATTTCATTCTGCCGTGCATGGCAAAGAAATTATAGCTCATAGTTGTTCTCCTGATTTAAAAAGGGACTGTCCGACAGTCCCTTTCTTAATTTTAACGATTCTGCCGAAATATACGGTTGATGCTATAAAAATGCAAAGTGCAAAATGCAAAATTGCGGTCACACTCAACCATATATAAAGCATTCAGACTGTACCTGCGAACGAAAGATTTTACAAAACGGCAAAAGCGTTAATTATAATTTAACGGCAAAGTTTAAAAGCGGCGGGTAGCTTCTATATTGTTTTATCTCGTCTCAAGCGGATATAATCCGGAGCGAAGCAACCCGACATTCTGCATTCTGCATTTTGCATTTTGCATTTAAAATCAACCGCATATCGGTAAACAGCCATTTTAAATTAAAGAATGTCGCCTTCCATGCCGGGAGCACATGAAGCTGCGTTGCTCTCATCTGTATCGATGTGCATTGCAAGAGCGTATGAGGGGCTTACTCTTACGATTACGTCACCGAAAACAAGTGCTCTGCCGTCTGATTCAACCTTAACGTTTACAATCTGCTTGTCAACAAGGTTGTACTTTTCAGCGTCTGCGGGAGTCATGTGGATGTGTCTCTTTGCGATGATAACGCCGTCCTTAAGCTCGACCTCACCCTTGGGACCTACAAGCTTACAGGGGCCGCTGCCTTCAAGGTCGCCGCTTTCACGGATGGGAGCCTTAACGCCGATTGAACGTGCGTCGCCTGCTGAAAGCTCAACCTGAGTTTCGGGACGTACGGGACCGAGAATTGATACGCCGGGGAATGAGCCCTTGGGGCCGATAACCTGTACTCTTTCTTCACAAGCGTACTGACCGGGCTGTGAAAGGTCCTTTTTCTTTGTGAGCTCGTAGCCTTCACCGAAAAGGATATCGAGAACTCTTCTGCTTACGTGGATATGTCTTGCTGATGTTTCAACTAAAACGGGTCTGTTCATTATACATTAACCTCCGAGAATTTTTTTACCTGAATATTCTACAACAATTTTTCATTAAATTCAACAGAGAAATTGAAAAATTCTGAAAATATGATAAAATATACTTAAGGTGCTAGTTATACCGCAAGGTGTTCCTATAAGTAGTCAGTAGCCAGTAGTCAGTAGTCAGGATGCCCTTCGGGCATAAGAGCTCGTTTGCCCTACGGCAAACATATCGAGTTTACATATCGAGCACCGCAAGGTGTTGCTATGAGTAGTCAGTAGCCGGTAGTCAGTAGTCAGGGTGCCCTTCGGGCAATAAATTGACTTTTAAGATTCGTTGTTATACAATAAATTTGAGGTGAAAATTATGACAAAGAAGGAATTTCGCAGTAATTTTTTAAACGCTTTTGCATCGGATATACCGAAAAAAGATATTGAAAAATATGTTATTTCCACAGGAAATTATGTATGGCATATTTTTTCTTGGGAATTGTTAGATAAAAGTAGCTTTCTTGTCGGTGATGAGGCTCGGAAGGCATATGATAAAATTGATAAATCAGATGCTTATTATATAGAGTGGTTTGAAGATGATTGTTTCAAAAAGCTTCCGCAAAACTTATGTACTGCAGCGGCTCTTGATGTTTTGGTTGAGGTTTATGTTACAGAGAAGAATTTCAAATGGGCATATATTAAAACTCATGAAAATGATTGGTGCGGGCCTTACTTTATAAAGAAAAATCTTGAATAGTTTCTTCGGTTCTGAAGTAAGACGTAATGCCGTGCCGTGTCCCCAAAGATATATCAAAAGTGAGGAGATAATATGTCACAGCTTGAAGTTCTAAAAAAAGAATGTCTTGAGTGCACCGCTTGCTCTTTGAGGCAGGGCGCAAGGCAGGTGGTTTTCGGCGTAGGCAACGAAAACGCCCGTATAATGTTTGTCGGTGAAGGCCCCGGTGAGCAGGAGGATATTCAGGGTGAGCCCTTTGTAGGTAAAAGCGGTCAGCTTCTCGATAAATACCTTGAGCTTATTGACCTTGACCGTCACAAAAACATCTATATTGCCAACATCGTCAAATGCAGACCCGAAAACAACCGTGACCCCCTTGAGGAGGAGCAGAACACCTGCATAGACTGGCTGCGGCGTCAGGTGAGGGAAATAAGGCCCGATATAATTGTGTGTCTTGGCAGAATAGCCGCGCAGAAGCTCATTTCACCCGAATTCAGAGTAACCGCTCAGCACGGAAAATTCTTTGAAAAGGGCGGTATGTATTTTATGGGCACCTTCCACCCGTCAGCACTTTTACGCTATCCCTCCAACAAGGAGGCTGCTCTGCGTGACTTTCAGGCCTTAAGAGAAAAGGCAAGGGAGCTCGGAATCGTATAACGCTATGTACTGCGGTACATTACACTATATCACAGCATTAATATTGTTTAGTCAGACTATAAGCAAAAGAGCCTTGTCACCCATTGTTTTTGTAAAGAATAACAAAACTTTTAAAAATGTGAGAAAAAAGGTTGAAAATTCCTGAAAAATCGGGTAATATATTTAAGGTTAATTTTTTAATTTCAAAAAACTTTTTTGGAGGTAAATTATCATGTCAGTAAAAGTTGCAATTAACGGTTTCGGTCGTATCGGTCGTCTTGCATTCCGTCAGATGTTCGGTGCAGAAGGTTATGAAGTTGTTGCTATCAACGACCTCACAAGCCCCAAGATGCTTGCTCACCTTCTCAAGTACGACACTGCTCAGGGCAGATATGACGGTCACACAGTAGAAGCAGGCGAGGATTCAATCACAGTTGACGGCAAGGAAATCAAGATCTATGCTGTTAAGGACGCTAACGAGTGCCCCTGGGGCGAGCTTGGTGTTGACGTTGTTCTTGAGTGCACAGGCTTCTATTGCTCAAAGGATAAGTCAATGGCTCACATCAATGCAGGTGCTAAGAAGGTAGTTATTTCTGCTCCCGCAGGTAACGACCTCAAGACAATCGTTTTCTCAGTTAACGAAAAGACTCTTACAGCTGATGATACAATCATCTCTGCTGCATCATGCACAACAAACTGCCTTGCTCCCATGGCTAAGGCTCTCAACGATTACGCTGCTATCCAGAGCGGTATCATGACAACTGTTCACGCTTACACAGGTGATCAGATGGTTCTCGATGGTCCTCACAGAAAGGGTGACCTCAGAAGAGCACGTGCTGCTGCTGCTAACATCGTTCCCAACTCAACAGGTGCTGCTAAGGCTATCGGCCTTGTTATCCCCGAGCTCAACGGCAAGCTTATCGGCTCAGCTCAGAGAGTTCCCACTCCCACAGGCTCAACAACAATCCTTGTTGCAGTTGTTAAGGGTGACGACGTTACTAAGGAAGGCATCAACGCTGCTATGAAGGCTGCTGCTTCAGATTCATTCGGTTACACAGAAGAAGAGCTCGTTTCATCAGATATCGTTGGTATCAGATACGGCTCACTCTTCGATGCTACTCAGACAATGGTAACAAAGATCGAAGACGGTCTCTATCAGGTACAGGTTGTTGCTTGGTACGACAATGAAAACTCATACACAAGCCAGATGGTTCGTACAATCAAGTACTTCGCTGAACTTGCATAATTGAGTTAAAAACTTAAAAGCTTAAGCGGCACTTATACGGTGCCGCTTTTCTTATTGCCTCTGATAAAAAAGAACCGTGCACCCGACACGGTTCTTCTGATGTTATTTAATAGTGCACTGCTCCGCAGCCGCACTCTTTATTTGTGCCGAAGAGCTTATAAAAGAATCTGGCAATTTTCCAGATGAAGCCCATAAAGCCGTCCTTATGACAGAGGCAGTCGCAGTCGTCAGCGGGATTTTCGGGCTCAGACGGAGCTTCCGGTTCTGAGGGAGCTTCGGGCTCGACCGGCTCTTCGTAAGCCATACATTCCGTATAGTAAATTGTTTTGTGGGTGTAGCCTGCGATATCGTTTTCATTGAGGTCAAAAATACGCGCATATCTTTCACCGGGATCACCGTAGGTGGCAAATCCGAAGCCGCCGTTATAACCGAGCTCAATACCGTCAGCGGTTTTGCCCATATATGTATTTATATGGTCGTGCCCGAAATATGCACCGAGGACATCGCCTTTTTCAAGCCACGCTTCATACTGTCCGGTGATTACCTTTTCGGGATGCTCACAGCCGGGAACCTCACGCATTATGTTTCTGTCACCGGTCCAGTTTGCATTTTCATCGAGAATGTAGTAGGCATCGTAATAGCGGCTTTTTAACGCGCCTTCAGTTCTCTGGGGAACCTCCTTCATAAAGCTTCTGATTTCCTTTACGGGTATATGCTGAAAAACGAAAGAAGGAAGAACGCTTCCGCCGTTAAGAGCCTTCAGCTCATCACTTTTTTCTTTGTACCATTCAACCTGCTCTTTTGTTACACCGCTTGTTGTTCCCTGACCGTTCCAATGCTGACTGTCCATCATATAGATGTTGAAAACAGGTGTGGAGCCGTCTTTGCCGTAAATAACGGTGTTGTATGTGCCCGGGTCTGCACCGTCGGTGTTGGCGTAACAGGAAGAAAAGCTTCTGTAAATTTCGGCCTGCTCCTCAAGGGAAAGAACACCTATATAATCTCTGTCGTGATTTCCGAAGGTGAAGAGGAAGGGGATACCTCTTTCTTCAATGGGTGCAAGCTGATTTGAAATGGTTGTTCTGATTTTGTCGGCAGTGACCTCGGGAAAATAATCGTTTATCTGGTCGCCGACGAGAACTACAAGGTCAGGCTTGTAAATGTCGAGAGCCGCTTCGAGAAAGGCTAAGGATTGTGCATTGGTGTTGTCTCTGTCCTGAAAATCATTGATCTGCATTATGCGGAATTTTCCGTCTTCACCGAATTTCAGAACATCCTTTTCCGCACTTACGGGAAGGCAGAGTGATGAAATTAAAACAAGAATAGCAAGGGTGAGGGATAAAAGCTTTTTAATCATAATGTTTTCTCCTTTCGTCTGATAAGTTCATTATATTCCAAAAAGAAAACAAAGTCAATGTTCACGGTGCGAAGGAGAATATCTTTGTGTCAGACGGAAAAATTTATGTTTGACACAGAACGGTTTTTATGTTAAAATCTCCCATATAACTAGAGGTGATATTTATGAAAAAAATCGTTACATATGTTTTTCTTGCTGTGGAGGCGGCACTTTTCTGCACCTTTCTTACAATGGACATTATGGGAAAACCGGGCAGCAATTATGTGAAGTTTGCTGCAATTGCTCTTGTGGGCGCTTTCTCATTTTTTGCAGGAAAAGAAAAGGACAACAGAATTGTAAACATAGCGCTTGTTTTCACGGTTATTGCTGATGTTTGCCTTGTGCTTCTCGGCAAATTCTTCTGGGGTGTGCCTGTGTTTGCAATTGTTCAGGTGTGCTACGCAATCCGTTTTTCATATCTCAGCGGAAAGCCTCTTGTTGGTGAAATTCTCAAAAGAACAGTACCTGCAGTTATTCTCGGCGGACTTGTTGCTTACTTTGTTGACCCGAAAATCGGTCTTACTGTCTTTTATGCATGGTGCTTCGGTGTGAACTTCGTGCACGGCTTTGAGCTTCAGATTCTCAAGCCTTCAAAGAGACACCTGGTTTTCTGCATTGGTCTTACAATGTTTGCTTGCTGTGACCTTTGCGTGGGAATCACCAACCTTGAGCCCTCGTTTATGACAGCAGAAATGATAAGAAACGCTTCTGTTGCAACCTGGATTTTTTATCTTCCCAGCCAGCTTCTTATCCTTTCCACCACCAATGCCTTCAAAGCTCTGAAGTCAGATAAAAAAGTGTGAACAAATAGGGTGTGTATCAGGATGATACAC
>JAZNIH010000006.1:0-13181 GCA_045577395.1 Acutalibacteraceae bacterium
GAATCCGTAGCGGCTATTGACTGTCAGAATATACGGCAGATAAGAAGCAGACGAGTAAATTAGACAAGTTTAACAACCTATATAAGAGGCACGGCGTAGCGGTCTCCTTGATAGAGCATACAAGTAAGTTGAGTTGTAAAACTCCCGACTATCTATAAAGCAGATGAGTAGAACTGTTCGCCCGCAAGCTTCGGATATTTATATGGAAAAATATATCTTATTGCCTGATAAAACATAAACTCAACACCTCAGCGAAGGGGCTTCGGCTTTCCTTATCCAAAAGAGCGTTTTGCTTACTTTGTCGCTCCGGACAAAGTAAGAGCCAAGCGGCTCGAGCGCTACCCGAGTAGAAGACACATCAAGCATAAAGGTGAAAAAGATATATCCCCCTCGTCCTACAAATACCGAGCCTCCCTTGAAAGGGGAGGTGGCGGCGTAGCCGTCGGAGGGGTAGCCATAGCGGCACGAGCGAAAAAGGGGCGGGAACAACCTTACGGTTTGCACCCCCGATTGTCGCAATTGCGCATTGCGCATTCCGAATTGCGCATTGAAAAAGCACCCCGAAGGGTGCTTTTTATTTGTGGTATTTTGTTCCTGCACTTATCTGTGTTGCACGGTAAAGCTGCTCAAGAAGCATTATTCTTGCAAGCTGATGAGGAAAGGTCATTCTGCTCATTGATATACGGGCAGAGCTGAGCCTTTTGACCTCGTCGCTCAGTCCGTAGGAGCCGCCGATAATGAAAACCGCCGTATTTATTCCGCTCAGAGCAAGGTCGTCAAGCTCCGCTGAAAGCTCCTCGCTTGAACGCTGCTTACCCTCAATACACATAGTATAAACCGCCGCTCCCTTGGGGATTTTTTCAATTATCCGCTTACCCTCGGCCTCAATTACGTTCTGTATCTCCTTCTGAGAAGGGTTGTTGCCGATTTTTTCCTCAGCAAGCTCGATTATGTTTATTTTATAACCGGAAAGCCTTTTTTCGTATTCCTTGGACGCATCTCTGAGATACTGCTCCTTAAGCTTACCGATACATATCAGAGTTAAGTTTACCATATTCCACCTCAGAAGCGGATTATTCCGCCATCGTTTTCTTTTTTGTTTACCTCAAGCAGATAATCCCTCGAAAGAACCGCACCCGCCTCGGTAAGTGCCGCATAGGTTTCCTGATAGGCAAGGTCGGGAAAATTGTTCTCCGTGCTCAGATGTCCGAGGAAAAATCTTGTTGTTCCCTTTTTCAGAAGCTTCACTGCAGTCTCGGCACAGGCGGCATTTGAAAGGTGTCCTCTGTCAGAAAGAATTCTTCTTTTAAGATAATAGGGATATGGGCCGTTCTGAAGCATTGCAACGTCGTGATTTGACTCGAGCATTACAAGCTGACAGCCGCTGAAGTTTTCCATAATCTCATCGGTAATATGACCTGTATCGGTAGCTATTGCGGCAGTCTGTCCGTCGGGGAAGGTGATTTTATAGCCGTAAGCCTCTACCACGTCGTGGGGCACGTTAAAGGGCTTTACAAATATATCGCCTATTTCCATACCCTTGCTGTCTATAACCTCATAGGGGAACTTGGTTGTAAGCTGACCCGTTTCTTCAAGTGCCGCGATTGTTCCCTCAGAGGCGTAGACGGGAATACGGTATGTCGAGGCAAGTATCCGCATACCCTTTATATGGTCGCTGTGCTCGTGGGTGATAAAAATACCGCCCAGCGCCGCAGGGTCAATTTCTCTTGAAGCGAGAGCCTCCTTAAGACGCTTGGTGCTGACACCCGCATCAATAAGAATCCCCGTTTTTGCAGAGCCTATGAAGGTAGAATTGCCCGAGGAGGATGAAAATAATGAGCAGAATCTTGCCATCGTTACTGTCCTTTCATCAGAAAAGGCCGTTGCACCTGCAACAGCCCTTTAAGCTTTTGTTTGTCAGCAAGCACTTATAATGCTGTCGCTGTCGCTGAATTCCTTACGGTACATATCCGCACCGAGCTCTCTGAACTTTTCAACGAAGTTCTCGTAGCCTCTGTCAATAAAGATAAGGTTTTCAATTTCAGTAGTGCCGGTAGCCATAAGGCCTGCAATAATCATTGCGGCACCCGCACGAAGGTCATCAGCTCTTACGGGAGCACCCGTAAGCTCCTTAACGCCCTCAAATACTGCGATCGTTCCGTCAACCTGAACCTTTGCGCCCATACGGATGAACTGATCGATATACTTGAAGCGGTTATCCCATACGCCCTCAGAAACGATGCTTGTACCGTCGGCAACGGTGAGAAGTGTAGCCATCTGAGGCTGCATATCCGTGGGGAAGCCGGGGTGAGGCATTGTCTTGACGTTGAAATGTCTGAAATGACCGTCGGATTCAACCCTTACCGCATCGTCGTATTCGGTTACCCTACAGCCTGCTTCAAGAAGCTTTGCGGTAATGGATTCGAGATGCTTGGGGATAACGTTTTTAATAAGCACGTCACCTGCAGTTGCAGCGGCGGCAACCATATAGGTGCCTGCTTCAATCTGGTCGGGAATAATAGAATAGGTGCAGCCGTGCATATCTGAAACACCGTGGATTTTAATAACGTCCGTACCTGCACCTCTTACGTCGGCGCCCATTGCATTAAGGAAGTTTGCAAGGTCAACGATGTGAGGCTCCTTGGCGGCGTTTTCAATAATTGTAAGACCTCTTGCCTTTACTGCGGCAAGCATAACGTTGATTGTAGCACCGACAGAAACCTTATCCATATATACGGCGCTGCCTGTGAGATGGTCTGCAGAAGCGTTGATCATAGCATTTTCCACAGAAGTCTTTGCACCTAAAAGCTCAAAGCCCTTGATGTGAAGATCAATAGGTCTTACACCGAAATTACATCCGCCGGGAAGAGCAACCTTAGCCCTGCAGAAGCGGCCGAGAAGTGCACCTATAAGGTAATAGGAGGCACGCAGCTGCTTTGTCATTTCGTGAGGGATAATATATGAATTAACTGTCTTTGTGTTGATTTCAAGAGTGTGCTTATTGATATACTTTACCTGTGCGCCCATCTGGCTGAGAATTCTTACCATACAGGTAACGTCGCTGATATTGGGGATGTTTTCGATACGGCATACGTCCTGGGCAAGAAGTGTTGCAGGGATAATTGCAACAGCGGCATTTTTAGCACCGCTTATTTCCACTTCGCCGCAGAGTTTGTTTCCGCCGTGGATTACAAGCTTTTCCAAAATCATTCTCCTCTTCCGTTTTTTTTGAGTCGGGAACGTCTGACTTACGAATATAACGAAAGCCTCTAAAAGAAGCTGATTGACATTATTTAACTAATGTATTATAACACCTTATTAATGAAAAAGGAAGCCTTTTTTTCGTTTTTGTGAAAAGTTAACTAAAAATTTATCCTGCCTGTGTTTTTTTGGAAGCATTTTACGGAAAAATGCCGAAAAAGAGCTCTTTGTGTTATTTTGTGTGATTTTTCGGATATAATAAGCCTTAAAAATTACCACTGAAATAACAGTTGATAAATAGCTTCACTTTTGTTATAATGGAAAAAAATTCAAAAAGGAGAAGCGTATATGAATCCTTTATTTATTGCAAGAGAAAAGCAGGCAAAATCAATTATAGAAAAAATTGAAAAGCGTAATATGACAGGTCACTACTGCGAAAGCAAGGAGTCTTGCGCAGAGCTTGTGCTCTCACTTATAAAAGAGGGCGGCACCGTCACCTGGGGCGGAAGCATGAGCATGAAGGAATGCGGAATTCCCGAAAGGCTTGCCGAAAGCGGAAAATACAATATTCTTGACAGAGCGTCCTATGCCCCTGCGGATATGAAGGAATATTACGTAAAGGCATTCACCGCCGACTGTTATATTATGGGCACAAACGCCATCACACTTGACGGTGAGCTTATGAACATCGACGGCAACGGAAACAGAGTTGCCTCCCTTATCTTCGGCCCTGACAGAGTTATCGTTATTGCAGGCATGAACAAGGTTGTTTCAAATATTGAAGAGGCTTATACAAGAGTGAGAAATATCGCCTCTCCTCCGAATACAACACGTCTTGAAAAGAATACCCCTTGTGCCGCAACAGGCAAGTGCGGTGACTGTATGTGCAGCGACTGCATCTGCAATCAGATTGTTATAACCCGCCGCAGCAGAGAAAAGGACAGAATCCACGTTATTCTTGTCAACGACAGCCTCGGATTTTAAGATATGAAAAGCAGACTTAAGTTTTCACTCTCCACCACTCAGCTTATTCTTCTGAGCTTTCTGGCAATGATTCTGCTTGGAAGTCTTCTTCTGAGTCTTCCCGTAAGCTCGGCAACAGGTGAAAGCGTCAGCTTCATTGACGCTCTGTTTACCGCAACGACGGCAACCTGCGTAACGGGACTCGTTACCCTGCCTACGGTCAGCACGTGGAGCACCTTCGGCCACGTCGTTATACTGCTTCTTATACAAATCGGCGGACTCGGTGTTATAACGGTCATTTCAGCCTTTTTGTACAATGCCTCGAGAAAGCCGGGCATATCAGCAAGCCTGCTTCTTCAGGATGCCTTTAACCTGAACACTCTTTCGGGTCTTTCGTCCTTTGTCAGAAGAGTCGTCAAGGGCACTCTGGCCGTTGAAACAGTCGGCGCCCTCGCTTATATGACGGTGTTCGTTCCCGATTTCGGTCTGAAGGGTATATGGATTTCCCTGTTCACCTCGGTTTCAGCCTTCTGCAATGCAGGTATAGATATCATCGCCGAGGACAGTCTTTGCTCATACGCCTTTAACCCGGTTATAAACGGCGTCACCGCCGCCCTTATAATTATCGGCGGTATCGGCTTCATTGTCTGGTGGGACGTTATCAGAGTCGCCCGTCTTTACGGCAGGCGGGGCTTAAAGTCCCTTAAGAGACTCACTCTTCACAGTAAGATAGCCCTCTCCTTTACGGCTGTTCTTATTATAATCGGTGCAATATGCGTTTTCCTTTCGGAATACAATAATCCCCTTACCGTCGGCGGCCGCTCACTGTGGGAAAAGCTTCTGTTTTCCTTTTTCCAGTCCGTGACGACAAGAACGGCGGGCTTTGCCACCGTTCCCCAGGAAAGCCTTAACGAAACCACCGCCTTTATTTCAATGCTTCTTATGTTTATCGGCGGCTCACCCGTCGGCACGGCGGGCGGCATCAAAACCGTTACCGTTGCGGTGCTTATTTCCTCTGCATATTCCACCGTCAGAGGCAGAAGCCGTGTCAATCTCTTTTCAAGAAGCATTTCACCCGAGTCTGTCAGCAAGGCTCTTGCCGTGTGCTTTATGTCCTCGGGCGTAGCCATCATTTCGACGGTACTGCTTTCTGCGGTGACCGACAGCAGTCTTACAGACGTTTTATATGAAACGGTAAGCGCAACTGCAACCGTTGGTCTTACAAGAAATCTTACCCCCTCACTTAACCTGTGGGGCAAGCTGATTATTATCGCAACAATGTATCTCGGCAGAGTCGGACCTATTTCTCTCGCTCTTGTCTTTAAAGTAAAAAAAGCCAACCGTAACGCTGTCATTAATCCCACCGAGGATATCAGCATAGGTTGAGAAAGGAAAAAATTATGAGTATTAATAAAACCTACGGTGTTTTCGGTCTTGGCAGATACGGTAAGGCCGTCGCCCTTGAGCTTGTAAACAGCGGAGCTGAGGTTCTTGCAGTTGATATAAACGAGGAAACAGTCAATTCCGCCGCAACGGAGCTTCCCTACTGTAAATGTGCAGACGTTACCGACCCCGAGGCTATAAAACTGCTTGGCGCAGGTGAGCTTGACGTGGTTATTATCGCAATGTCACAGAGCTTTGAGGCAAGCGTTATGGCTACAATGCTCTGTAAGCAGGCAGGTGTAGGAACAGTCATCGTCAAAAGCTCCGACGATATGCACTCCGAGATTCTCAGACGTGTAGGCGCAGACAGGGTTGTCACCCCCGAAACCGAATCAGGCAGAAGGCTTGCAAAAAATCTGCTCAGCTCCGGCTTTGTGGATATAATTGAGCTTTCCACCGATTTTTCCTTAATCGAGCTTGAAATAAAGGATGAGTGGGTCGGAAAAAACCTTATCGAGCTTAACCTTAGAAAAAAATACGGCATAAACGTTGTCGCCTTACGTCAGAAGGATTCCATAAACTGCTCCATAGACCCCTCCGAGCCTCTTACCGCAGACATCTCGCTTGTGGTCATAGCTGAAGGCAAAAAGCTTTCAAGGCTTCTTTAAAAAATCAAACGTCACATTTCCGTAAAGGGAGATGTGACGTTTTTTATTTATTTCTTTGTCCAGGTTGAGGGTGAAAGTGCTATGAAGAGAGGATAGATTTCAAGCCTTCCGAAAAGCATCGCCACCGACAGAACAATCTTGGATACGGGTGAGTACAGGGCGAAATTCTGCGTAGGTCCGACCGCTGCAAGACCGGGACCTATATTGTTGAAGCAGGCCGCTGCAGCAGAGAAGTTTGTTTCAAAGCTCTGATTTTCAAAGCTGAGAGCAAGCAGGACTGCGACGAAGAAAAAGATGTATATCGAAAGATATGAGGCAACGGAGGATACAGTCTGCTCCTCGAGCCTTTTACCCTCAAAGCGCAGTACGCTTACACTTCTCGGGTGGAGAAGCTTTTTCAGCTCTCTTCTGACCGCCTTTGCAAGGATAACTATTCTTGACACCTTTATACCGCCGCCGGTTGAGCCTGCGCAGGCACCGATGAACATAAGGGTAAGCAATACGGTTTTGGAAAGACCGGGCCACTTGTCAAAGTCAGCCGTAGCATAACCGGTTGTAGTTATGATTGAGGAAACCTGGAATGCCGCTTCCCTCAGACTCTGAGAGAAGGATTCCGTAAGAGGAAGAATATTGACCGTAATAAGAGCCGTCGATGCCGCTACAATTCCCAAATAAACCCACAGCTCCGTGCTTCTGAAGGCTGAGCGGAGCTTTCCGAGCAGGATAAGATAGAAAATGTTGAAGTTGACACCGAAAAGAAGCATAAATACGGTGATGACCCATTGCAGATAGGGTGAATAGGATGCTATACTGTCCGCCCTTACACCGAAGCCGCCCGTGCCTGCCGTACCGAAGGCGTGAACGATTGCCTCGAAGGGTGCCATACCGCCTGCAAGAAGCAGTAAAATCAGAATCACCGTAAGAGCAAAATATATTACGTAAAGTATACGTGACGTCTTTTTCATTGTAGGCACTAATTTTCCGACAATGGGGCCGGGCGCCTCTGCTCTGAGCAGGTGTATGCTTCTGTCAGAAAGAGAGGGAATTATAGCCATAATAAAAACAAGAACGCCCATACCGCCGACCCAATGGGTAAAGCTTCGCCAGAAGAGCAGACCCTTACTCATAGCCTCAATGTCGGCAAGAATTGATGAGCCGGTTGTCGTAAAGCCGCTTACCGTCTCAAAAAAAGCGTCAATATATGAGGGGATTTCTCCGCTTATGTAAAACGGAAGAGCACCGAAGGCAGAAAGAGCAATCCATGCCAGAGCAACGGTAACAAAGCCGTCACGGGCATAAATCACCTTGTTTCCCGGGCGGGAAATCAGAGTGAGAGCAAAGCCCGAAATAAGACAGATTGCTATCGAAACGGCAAATGCGCTGAAGCAGGCTTCTTTATATATAAGTGCACAGATAGCCGGCAGAAGCATTAGTGCGGCCTCGATTTTTATTACGGTGCCGATTGTGTGTAAAACCATTCGTCTGTTCATATTTTTACCGACCTTATTTTAAAATGTCTGATAAATCGTTCAGTCTGTACTCGGCAGGAGAAAGAACAATAACTCTGTCGCCCTCGTTGATGATGTGGTCACCTGTGGGAATAATGGCGGTCTTTCTTTCACGGATGATACCCGCAATAAGGATGCCGCGCTTGATTTCAAGCTCCTTGATAGGCTTGCCTGTGATTTTTGCTCCGCCGCGGACGTTGAACTCGATTGCTTCAGCCTTTCCGTCCATAAATTTATAAAGGGTTTCGACTGTGTTTCCCGTGGAATTCATAAGAGCACGGGCGTAACGGGTTATGATATCCGCAGTTACGCTTCTTGTTGAAACAACGCTGTCAAGACCCAGCTTTTCAGCCATTTTTATAAGCTCTCGGCTGTTGATTTTCGTAGCTATTCTCTGTACGCCGATTTCACCCGCAAAAAGTGAAGCGAGAATATTTTCCTCGTCCATACCCGTAAGAGCAACAAAGGCGTCAATAGACCTGAGTCCCTCCTCCATAAGCACGTCATGGTGAGAGCCGTCACCGTGGATAATTGTTGCCTTCGGAAGAATTTCGCTGAGCATTTCACAGGTTTCCTTGTTTTTCTCAACGATTTTAACGTCTGTTCCCGATGCGGAAAGATGCTTTGCAAGATAATAGGCCGTTTTACTGCCGCCTATTATCATAACGTCCTCAACCGCCTTTTTTATCATATCAAAGCTTTTAAGAAGCTTCTGCATATCGGCGGGAGAAGCGACAACAGATACAACGTCTCCCTCACGAAGCTCAAAATTACCGTCGGGGATATAAAGTCTTTCATCCCTGAGAACCGCACCGATAAGGAAGTCAACCTTTTCCTTTTCACGGATCTTCATAAGCTTTTTGCCCACAAGGTAAGAGTCCTTTCTGAGTCTTACCTCAATCATTTCGAGATTTCGTCTTGAAAAATATTCCACCTTGAAGGCTGAGGGGATTTTTATAAGATTATAAAGCTCCTGAGCGAGCAGAAGCTCGGGATTTATCGCCATTGAAAGCTCCAGCTGCTGACGCATAAAGGTCAGGGAGCTGTCATTGTATTCGGGGTTACGTATTCTTGCCACGGTATGAACCGCACCCATTTTCTTTGCCACAAAGCAGGCAAGCATGTTCATTTCATCCGAGCCCGTAACGGCAACAAAAACGTCACAGGAGTCAACTCTTGCCTCCTTGAGCGTTTCACAGTCTGCTCCGTTACCGCAGACACACATAACGTCGTATACGTTGGTTGCTTCCTCTATTGCCCGAAGGTCGTTGTCAACAACGGTTACGTCGTGGCCCTCATTTACAAGGGCAGACACTACCTCCGTGCCGATTTTTCCGCATCCTGCAACGATAATGTTCATTTCTCTTGACCTCTTTCCGTCAGTCTTCTTTCTTTTGAGCATCGGTCACGTCAGCCTCTTTTTCTTCCGCTTCCTTTTTATTCTGCTTTTCTCTTTCAGCCTTTTCAGCCGCATATATTACGGGTGACTTCCAGAGGTGTATGATACCCTCGTCGGTAAGAAGCTTGAGCATGATAACGGCAAGAGGTGCGGCAAAAATGCCGAGAATGCCGAGAAACTTGAGTCCGAGGAACATAGCCGTAACGGTAATAACCGGTGAAAGTCCGAGCTGACCCGCAACAAGCTTAGGCTCAATAATCTGTCTGATGACGGTGATAACAACGTACATAATTATAAGGCCGATTGCCATACCGTAATTGCCCACAATAAGGCTGTATGCCGTCCAGGGCAGAAGCACCGTACCTGTGCCGAGAATGGGAATTATGTCAATAATTGCGGTGATGATTGCAATGTAGGTAATATATTCAGACTCAAATATACCTGCAAGTCTGAGTATTGTAAGACCGCTGAAAACCTCAACGAAGGTAATGAGCATAATAAGGCTGTAGGCCTTTGCCATCTTGCTCAGGGATGAGGTAAGAAGCCTCTTTGCTCTTGAAAGATCCTTTCTCTTTTCCTCGGGGAACTGAATAAGGATAAAGTTGCGGATATAGTCGTATTCCGAGGTCATAAAGCAAAGCGCAACAATGGAAATAACCATTGAAATAACCGCTGAGGGAATCTGTGAAACCGTTGAGATAACACCTGAAAGAGGTGTTGTTATCCACGAAAAGCTGAAGGAATCTCCGAGTCCCGTAGCAATACTGTCGGTAAGCTCTGTGCTTGTGCCTGCGATAACCTCTCTGAGCTGAGTGAAAAGAGAAGATACCGTTTCTGTTGCCGACTCGGAAATGAAGGCGGGAAGTCTGCCGATAAAGGCGAGAACAAAATCCTCAACGTTGTTGACGAGAGCGGGAAGGTCGCTGAACTGAACCATAATATAGTCCACCACCGAGCGTACCTCCTGCACAATGCGCACACCGATAAGCGCAAACACGGCAGAAACTACGCCGAGAAGTGTAATTATACATACCGCACACGAAAGACCCTTGTTAAGAAAGGTCTTTTTCATAAGAAAGTTTCTCGGCCTTTGCAGAATTGCCGCACCTATGAATGCAATTACCAGAGGGAAGCATATCCCCAGAGCGTAGGTGTATATAAAATAAGCAATGACCGCAAGCAAAACAAAATAAACCGTATTGATTATAAACCGTCTTCTTTTTTCTACGTTTTCCAAAACCTGCACCGCCTTTGTAATTTGTATTATATTTATATTATATTAACCTATACAGATGATAAAATCAATGTATTTCACAAAATAAAAAAAATTTAAGAAAATACTTTCCATAAATGACAAAATGTGATATTATACTCTATAACTTATTTTTTCAGATAAGATTATCCGAAAGGCTGTGAAAATATGAACGTAGCAATATTGGGCTTCGGTGTTGTCGGCTCAGGCGTTGCAGAGGTTATAACGGGCAACTGCGATTCCATTATGAAAAACAGTAACGTTTTTCTGTCAGTCAAAAAAATCCTTGATATCAGGGATTTCGAGGGCAACCCCTTTGAGGCTCTTATGACAAAGAATTTTGAGGATATCGTCAATGACGGCGATATTGATATAGTTGTAGAAACCATGGGCGGTGTAAATCCCGCATTCGACTTTGTTTCACGCTGTCTTATGAAGGGCAAGCACGTTGTCTCCTCAAATAAGGAGCTTGTTGCAACAAGGGGCTTTGAGCTTCTTGAAATTGCAAGAAAGAACAACGTAAACTTCCTCTTCGAGGCATCCGTCGGCGGCGGTATTCCCATCATCAGACCCATCAGCCGTTGTCTTGCAGGTAACAGAATAAGTGAAATTGCAGGTATACTCAACGGAACATCTAACTTCATTCTGTCTAAAATGATAACGGAGGGCATGAGCTTCGATTCCGCTCTCAGACTCGCTCAGGAGCTCGGCTATGCCGAAAAGGATCCCACCGCAGACGTAGAGGGTCTCGATGCGATGAGAAAAATCTGCATCCTCGCTTCTCTTGCCTTCGGCAATCACGTTTATCCCGAGGGTGTTTATGCAGAGGGTATTTCAAAGCTCAGCCTGAGTGACGTTGCCTTCGCAGATAACGCAGGCTGTGTAATTAAGCTTATTGCAAGAACAAAGAAATTTGACTGCGGTAAGATTCTCGTTATGGTTTCTCCCTGCCTTATCTCAAAGGACAGCATGCTTGCCGGTGTAAACGACGTTTTCAACGCCTGCCTTGTAAGAGGCGACGCCACAGGCGACGTGCTTATGTACGGTAAGGGCGCAGGTAAGCTTGCAACCGCCTCCGCAGTTGTGGGTGACGTTATCGACTGTGCCGCAAACAGCGAAAACCGTAAGTTCTTCGGCTGGGACGACGAAATCAAGGGCAATCTTGTTTCACATCTCGAAGCTGAAACCGCTCTTTACGTCAGAGCTGAAGCGTCAGAGAATGCAGAAAAGCTTATTGCCGCTTCCTTCGGTGAGGTACAGTATCTCCGTGCTGAGGGAACAGAAAACGAAATTGCTTTCATCACCGCTAAGGAAAAGGAAGCTCTTATCAGAGAAAAGCTTGACAAAACAGGTCTTAAAATTCTCAACACCGTCAGATTGGCTGATTATTGATAAATCTTAGTATCAGGAGGATATTATATGGCACTTATAGTTCAGAAATTCGGCGGCTCATCTGTTGCCGATGCACAGAGAGTCTTCAACGTTGCCGGTATCATCACAGATACCTATAAAAAGGGCAACAGCGTTGTAGTCGTCGTTTCCGCTCAGGGCGACACAACTGACGACCTTATAGAAAAAGCAAGGGAAATCAATCCCAACGCTTCAAAAAGAGAAATGGATATGCTTCTTACTGCAGGTGAGCAGATTTCCGTATCCCTTCTCGCTATGGCAATCGAAAAGCTCGGCTTCCCCGTAGTTTCTCTTCTCGGCTGGCAGGCAGGCTTCAGAACAAGCTCAGCCTACGGCTCGGCAAGAATCCACGAAATCGTTACAGACAGACTTCAGAAGGAGCTTGACAGCAGAAAGATCGTTATCGTTGCAGGCTTCCAGGGTATCAACAAGTACGACGACATGACAACCCTCGGCAGAGGCGGCTCCGACACAAGTGCAGTAGCAATCGCCGCCGCACTTCACGCTGACCGTTGCCAGATTTTCACCGATGTTACAGGCGTTTTCACCGCTGACCCCAGAAAGGTTGAAAATGCGCAGAAGCTCAAGGACATCACCTATGATGAAATGCTTGAATTCGCAACACTCGGTGCTCAGGTGCTCAACAACCGTTCAGTAGAAATGGCAAAAAAATATAATGTAGAATTAGAAGTTCTTTCAAGTCTCGTCAAAGAAGACGGAACAATAGTCAGGGAGGTAGCAAACATGGAAAAAATGTTAATCAGAGGCGTAACTAAAGATACAGACGTAGCAAGAATCTCAGTTGTAGGTATGAAGGATATCCCCGGCAATGCCTTCAAGATGTTTTCAAGACTTGCACAGAAGGGCATAAACATCGACGTTATTCTGCAGTCAGTAGGCAGAGACGGCACAAAGGATATTTCCTTCACCTGTGCAAAGGGCAACGCAGACGACGCAGTTGCAATTCTCAAGGATATCTTTGATATGGAGGGTGCAGTTGTTTCATCGGACACAACAGTAGCTAAGGTTTCAATCGTCGGTGCAGGCATGCAGTCACATTCAGGCACTGCTTCAAAGATGTTCGGTGCTCTTTATGAGGCAGGCATCAACATCAATATGATTTCCACAAGTGAAATCACAATTTCAGTTCTTATCGACAAGGAATTTGCCGACAAGGCAGTTTCCGCAGTACACAAGGCATTCTTCGGTTAAGAGATTAAAGCATCTTCCTTGAGAAGATGCTTTTTTATATTGAAGATGAATTATACTATCAAGTGCAACAGTTTAACAAAAAAAGCAACTCATATAAATCCATGGTATAATGTAGTTTGCGAGAAAACAAAAACCAAGGAGGATTTATATGAGTTACACACATCTTACCATAGAAGAGCGTTGTT
>JAZNIH010000007.1:0-10166 GCA_045577395.1 Acutalibacteraceae bacterium
GAAGATTTTTTGAACAGAGGATTTTTGTCAAGCTGAGGCACAAAACACAGTGAATCCTTTTGGATTCACGAGTATTTTAACAAAAGATTGGCGGAAATCCTCGTTCAAAAAACTGTTTCGGATTACATTCGCCAACTTAAGAAAGGAAAAATATTATGAAATACGTAGAATTCGACCAGAGCAAGCCCCTTGACGTTATCCCCATCGGCAGAGTTGCAATCGACTTCAACCCCACCGATATGAACAGACCTCTCGCAGAAAGCTGCAACTTTAACAAGTACGTTGGCGGCTCACCTGCAAACATTGCAGTAGGTCTTGCAAGACTCGGCAAGAAGGTAGGCTTCATCGGCAAGGTTTCCGACGACCAGCACGGCGATTTCGTTGTAAACTACTTTAAGAACGACGGCATTGATACCTCACACATTTTCAGAGCAAAGAACGGCGAAAAAATCGGTCTCACCTTCACAGAAATCAAGAGCCCCACAGAAAGCTCAATCCTTATGTACCGTGATGCAATCGCAGACCTTATGCTCGAGCCCGAAGAGGTTGACGAGGAATACATCGCATCAGCAAAGGCTATCGTAATTTCAGGTACCGCTCTTTCAATGAGCCCCTCAAGAGATGCGGCTCTCAAGGCTATGATGCTCGCAAAGAAGAACAACGTTGTTGTTATCTTCGATATCGACTATCGCCCCTACACATGGAAGAACAAGGATGAA
The DNA here is from genome assembly GCA_045577395.1 of Acutalibacteraceae bacterium. GTDB lineage: Bacteria > Bacillota > Clostridia > Oscillospirales > Acutalibacteraceae > UBA6857. The sequence continues at coordinate 720 of JAZNIH010000007.1, forward strand.
ATTTCAGTTTACTATCAGATGGTAGCACGTAATGCAGATATTATTCTCGGCTCAAGAGAGGAATATGACCTTACCGAAGCAATCACGGGCGTTTGCAAAACCGACGAGGAAAGTGCAAAGCTCTGGCACTCCTACGGCGCAAAAATCGTTATCATCAAGCACGGCAAGGACGGCTCAACCGCTTACACCAACGACGGTATGAGCTACTCTATCAAGCCCTTCCCCGTTAAGGCTATGAAGGGCTTCGGCGGCGGTGACGGCTATGCAAGTGCATTTATCCGCTGTCTTCTTGAGGGTTGGGAAATGATTGATGCCCTCGAATTCGGTACCGCTTCCGCTTCAATGCTTATTTCAGCACACAGCTGCTCTGCTGCTATGCCCTCAGTTGAAGCTATTGAAAAATTCATAAAGGAAGAAAAAGAGCTTTACGGCGAAATGGTTGCACGTGCCTGATTTAAGTAGTCAGTAGTCAGTAGTCAGTAGTCACGCGCGAACAAGAGAGTAAAAAATTTATAACCTTCTTTCCGCACGAACTTGCTAAAAAATTATAAACGCCAACACAGAAGATTTTCCGTGTTGGCGTTTTCTTTTGTATCAAAGCAATATCTTATGCCCGAAGGGCATCCCTGACTACTGACTACTGACTACTATAACCGGCTACTACTCAGATAACCTCAATAGTATAAGCGTAGCTATACTTAGTGCCCTTATGCATAATATAGGGTTCACGAAGGCAGGCGTTGCCCGGTGTGTCACCGCCGATACCTCTCTGCATAAGGTCGATACATACGGTTGTGAAATCCTTATGCTTGAGCGAATGGATATGTGTTGCATCGTCAAGGTCATTGACGGTGTAGTGATGACAGTTGATGGCAAAGGGCTTTTCACCCTTCTTTGTGAAGCGTAAGCCTTCGCCTGCTTCGTTGGTGATTTCCATCATTCTGACGTCGGTTCTGTGACCGTTTTCCTGAGGACGCATATAGTGATGCTCCATATCGGTAACTGACATCTTGTGAAGGGCAATTCTTGCACCTGTTCTTCTGTCAATGTAGTTCTCGTGAGGACCTCTGCCGTACCACTTGACATTGTCAAATTCTCTTGCCATTGTAAGTGTTGTGCCGAAGCGTACCATATTCTGAAGTGTTGCGGTACCCTCGTGGGTAACGTCAATCTTACCGTCGGGATATACGGTATAGGTCATCTTAACGTCCTTCATACCCTGAACGGAAACAGTTGTTTCAACGTATGCGCTGTGGCTGTACTTATGAACAAAGGTTGCCTTTGTCTTAAGAGCGTCCGTAGCACGTCTCCACTGGAAGAGAGGCTGGAAGGGAATGAGAGGAGGTACGAAATTAAATACGTCGATATCGTTATCGGTAAGAGCTCTGAAGTAGTTAGGTTTAAGTGAGCCGATAAGGTATTCCTTCTCACCCTTTACGATTGAAACGAGCTGACCCTTTTCAAATCTGTAGCGGAAGTCCTTACCTACAACATCAAACTTCTTTTCTGTACCCTCGATTTCAACGCTGTCCTCGTATACTGTCTTTTCCTTTTCGTCGGCAGCCTTGAGAATGAACTGATCCCAGCCCTGCTCGTAGCCTGCAGGAGCGAAGCGGCAGGCTTCTCTTCTGAGATAGGAGAAGGTGATGATAACCTCGCCCTTTCTTTCAAGGTAGGCGCTGCAGTCGAAGGGGAAATCCATCTGTGAAAGAGGAGCAAGCTTTTCAAAGTGGGCTCTGTCAACAAGACCCTCAGAAAGCTTTTCGCCGTTTTCGGTAATAAGGTACTTGATATCAAACTTCGAAAGGTCTGAGAAGAGCTGCTTATTCTTAAGGATATATGAGCCTCTTGCGGCGTCGACTGCCTTGATTTCAACCTCACAGTAAACCTTTCTTACCTCGTGGATTGAGGGGTGTATCTTTCTGTCAGCGGCAATGATACCGTTGGCGTTGAAGTATACGTTACTGCCGGTGATAGCGCAGGTATTGTAGGGAGGAAGGAACCATGAAGCCTTTTCGTCATAGTCTGTGCCGTAAAGCCACATATCCTCGCCATCCTCGTTTACCTTATGGATAGCCTGGTCAACGAAGTCCCAGATATAACCGCCGCAAAGATTGTCATACTTCTCGAAAGCATCCATATATTCACGGAAGTTACCGAGTGAGTTTTCCATAGCGTGAGCATATTCGCAGAATACAACAGGCTTATTGTAAAGCTCCTTTGAAATGGGCTTACTGTCAGCGGCAAGTGCATTTGCGATATTGTCAAACCAAGTGATTGTGAGAGGCTCCTTCTTACCGAGCTTTTCAACCTGATCCTCTGTGGGATACATACGGCTGATAACGTCACTCTTTGTGAAATCGAAGTCACCCTCGTAGTGGAACTGTCTTGTGTTGTCGAGCTTGAGAGCAGCCTCCTTCATTCTCAGAAAGTTGCTTCCGTCGCCTGCCTCGTTACCGAGACTCCACATAAATACACAGGGGTGGTTTCTGTCGCGAAGCACCATTCTTTCCATACGGTCAACAACAGCCTTTGTCCACATGGGATTGTTGCCGGGTACGTTCTTTCTTCTTACGCCGTGAGTTTCAAGGTCGCATTCATCCATAACCCAGAAGCCGTATTCGTCGCAGAGATCGTAGAATCTCGGATCGTTGGGGTAATGGCTTGTACGGATTGAGTTTATGTTGTTGCGCTTCATTATATCAAGGTCCTGAATGTATCTTTCATCAGGTACTGCCCAGCCGTGGTCGGGGTCGTAATCGTGACGGTTTACACCTCTGATAAGAAGAGGCTGACCGTTTACAAGAATCTTTTCACCCTTGATTTCTACCTGCTTGAAGCCGAAGCGGATTGATTTATATGTTACCGTACCCTCACATTCGCACTTGATAAGAAGTGTATAAAGTGTGGGGCTTTCGCTTGACCAGAGCATCGGCTTGATAACGCGCTTTTTGAAAACAACCTTGTTTCCGTCAGCTGCAGTTACGCCCTCAAATTCACCTACCGGGGTGGGCTTGCCTGCGGTGAGGATTGTTGCCTCAACCTTTACCTTCTTGCCGCCGCCTGTGTAATCCTTGAGATAAATATCAAGGCTGAGGTCTGCATCGGTATAGTCATTGATAAGCTCTGTTCTTACAAAGAAGTCTCTTACGCAAACCTTAGGCTCGCTGTAAAGATAAACCTCACGGTATATACCTGAAAGGAACCACATATCCTGGTCCTCAAGATAGGTGCCGTCGGTATAACGGTAAACCTCGGCGGCGAGTACGTTAACGCCGGGCTTGAGGAATTTTGTTACGTCAAATTCGTGGGGAGTAAAGGAGCCCTGTGAGTAGCCTACGTACTTGCCGTTAAGATAAACTGCAAGACCTGCCTTTACTGCACCGAAATGAAGAAAAACCTCTCTGCCCGCCCAGTTTTCGGGAAGAACAAAGCTTGTTCTGTGCATAGCAATTTCCTGACCCTTGACGTCGATTGAGGGAATCTTGCTCTTTTCGATGCTGATACAGTTGGGGTATGAGTTAGCATAGTACCAGGGCTTTGTGTAGTCCTTCTGCATCTGCCATACGCCGGGTACTGTAATCTCTTCCCACTCGGCATCGTCAAAATCAGGCTCTCTGAACTTTGTAGAAAGCTCAGCTACGCCCTTTTCCCAATGGAACTTCCACTTGCCGTTAAGGGACATCTTGTAGGGAGAATCGGCTCTCTTTGCGGCGCTGTCCGCTCTGTCATAGCACATAGCTATAACGTGACCGTCCTCCTTGTTTTCTTTGATTATTTCGGGATTTTCCCAGATATACTTCATATTTTCACCTGTCCTTTGCAGTTTTTTTGGGGGATAGACTTATACTGTTTTATTTTACTATATTATAGGGCGGTGTGTCAAGTAGGGATTAGGGTTTCATAGGTCCAAGGTCCAAGGGCCGAGGACCTACACAAATAAGGGCAGATGCTGCGGTAAGGCAATTCATGATGAAATCAATTCAGAACCCTTCCGTCACTTCGTGACACCTTCTCTGAGAGAGAATGCTTTTTTCTCTTTATAAAAATATAAATAATTGCCCTCAACACCCTCTCTCGCATACTGGGGAGACTCTGTGTGGTCTCCCTGAACCGCAAAAAAGACAGAGGGGTTACCTCTGCCTTTGGGGTTATTCGAGATTTATTAGGAGGACAGAGAACTGTCCCCTGTCTTTTCTGATTGAACGCTTGGGTAAACTTCATCTTCACCGAAATAGAACCAAAAACTCCTCCTTAATGTCTCTGTTCCGTTTTTTATTTCCATCTCATGCAGTTCAACTTCCTGGCCGTTTACTTCAACAGGATATGCATACTCATTTTTACAACACGAAAAATATATTGTATGTTCACTAAAATTGTTTAATGGCAATGTAAAACACTTCTCTATATTTGTATTGCTTAGGTAGTAATTATAGTCATCTGCTACTAATGCTCTAAGATTAAATCCTGTTTCACCAAAAAGTTCCTTCTTTAAGTAAGCAAAATGCAGACAATTATCATCTCCGACCTCATCAAAATAAATGCAGATATATCCATCTTCAAATTCAACAAATGAAAACGTATCCTTTTCTATTGTGTTGCTTATACGCTCTTCTACAGAATCATTCAAATAGAATAGTGAAGTAACCATATCTGCGATGAAGAAAAGCAACAAAACTGCTACAACGATAAGATATTTTTGCTTTTTCACTCAGCAAACCTCCCTATTCTAAATTCTTCCCAATAGAAGACAGAGAACCGTCCCCTGATTGATACAGAGAACTGTCAGCTGTATTCTTCACGAAATAATAAACACTTAGAGCAATCGAAACAACAAAAATCCAAAACGAGTGCATTGTAAATCCGATCCCCCAAAAATCGTCATCACCGATAAAAAACAAATAATAACTCAAATTACTTGCTAGAAGTATTATATTTGTATATATAATGTTTTTTACTTTCCAATCAGTATCTTTTTTACAAAACAGCTTGTTACATACAATAAAAATTAATATTGGAAAAACACCTAATAAAAAATATAAAATTAATGTATACGAAGCACTTTTAAATAGTTTATTTAACATCGGTCCCAAACAATCATGCACAGACAAATAAAATAGCATTTGACAAAGAAATGTTATTACAACAGATATAATTTTCATCATAATACACCACCTTACTTAGTTTCAGCATTCATTAAATAAGCATAAAGTGCAAATAACACAAGTGACTGCTCTATGTGTTAGCAGTATTTTCTAACCAACCCTATACCAACACCCGTCAGCCTGCTCAGCTATTGCATTTTCATTATATATCAGAGAAAACAAAAAGTAAATGACTTTTTTCTATTGTAAGAATATCTTAAACTTTAAGCTTATTTATCCTTCAACTTTCCCTGACTACTGACTACTGACTACTGAAAAAACTCCGCTCAAAAGCGGAGTTTTTTCTCCGAAAGCCTTGACAAACCCATAATAATGTGGTATCATCATCGCATCGCTTTAGCAGTATAAAGCTTTAAAGTTTTAAATTATCAAAGGAAGTGCACAGCAAAATGTTTCAGAAACCCGTCATTCTTATCACCATAGCAATTTACGTTGCTTTCATCGCAACAGTCGGTGTTATGAATGCAAAAAAATCCAAAAGCTTAACAGAATTCACCGTCGGCAAAAGAAATGCAGGAGCATGGCTCTCCGCTTTTTCTTACGGAACGGCATATTTCAGCGCAGTTATGTTCATCGGCTACGCAGGCGGTACCGGCTGGAAATACGGTCTCTGGGGCGTGCTTCCCGGCATCGGAAATGCAATAATCGGCTCACTTCTTGCATGGCTCGTGCTCGCAAAGCGTACAAGAGAGGTTGCGAGAAGACTCAAGATAAAATCAATGCCTCAGTTTTTCGAAAAGCGCTTCGGCAGTACCAAAATGAAAAACTTTGCAGTTGCGGTTATCTTCATTTTCCTTGTCCCCTACTCAGCATCGGTTTACAAGGGACTCACAAGCGTATGCTCCGTGCTTTTAGGTGTTGACGAAACAATCTGTATGCTCGTTATCGCCGCCGCTTCCCTTCTTATTGTTGTTCTCGGCGGCTACGGTGCTACCCTCAAGGCAGACTTTGTTCAGGGCTTTATAATGCTCGTCGGTGTTATCGCTCTTATCTTCGCAATTATGAAAAGTGATACCGTGGGCGGCTTCAGCGAGGGCATTGCCGCAATCGCAGAAAAAACAGAGGACCTCGGTCTTACCCCTACAAGCCATCTCGGCTTATGGGCTACGGTGCTCATGACCTCCTTCGGCACTTGGGGACTGCCTCAGATGATTCACAAATACTACGGCATCAAGGACGACCACGAGGTTAAGAGAGGTACCGTTATATCAATCTTCTTTGCAATTATCGTTGCAGGCGGCGGATACTTCATCGGCTCTCTTTCAAGACTCTTCTTCACCGACCTTAAGGATATTCCCGGTGCAGGCGCAGGCAAAACCGACTTCCTTATCCCCAATATGCTCAATATGGCAGGTATTTCCGATATACTCATCGGTATCATCCTCGTCCTTCTTATTGCAGCTTCCGTTTCAACCCTTTCCTCGATTACAATCACCGCAACCACTACCCTCGCAATGGATTTCATTAAGCCCCGCTTTATGAAGCATGATGACGGCAAAAAAAGTGCAGCACTCACCCGTATTCTCTGTGCGGTGTTCGTAGCGGTTTCTTATCTCATCGCAAACAGCGATACACCCATCCTCGATATGATGAGCTATTCATGGGGTATTATCTCAGGCTCCTTCCTTGCCCCTTATATGATTTCTCTTTACTGGAAGAAGCTCAACCGCTTCGGCGGATGGGCAGGTATGCTCGGCGGCTTCATAACAGGTCTTCCTCCCGTTATCTGTAAGCTATTCCTTCCTGACGTATCCCTTCCCGTCTTCGGTGCAGTAAAGGATATGGGTCCCCACTTTGCATGCCTTGCAATGGGTGTTTCCTTCTTACTTTGCATCGCAGTTTCACTCATAACCAAGAACAGAGAAGAGGTAAACAAGGAATTTTACAATATTTCCGCATGATAAATTAAATATATTTCTTTATAAGAAAATTAAAACATTTCAAAAGTAGTATAATGTCGGGTAATCTTTGTTTTTAAGGGTTACCCCTTTGGCATAAAGAAAGGACAAGAAATATGGCTAACAGAATCTGGAATCCCGATATGGAATGTATGTCAAGAAAGGACCTTGAAGCACTTCAGCTTGAAAGACTCAAGGCTCTCGTTGACTACTGCGATAAAAACTCAAAGTTCTATCACGACCGCTTCCAAAAGCACGGAATCACCGCAGATAAAATCAAGTGTCTTTCCGACATTCAGTACATACCCTACACCACCAAGGATGACCTTCGTGACACCTACCCCTTCGGTATGCTCAGCGTACCTCAGAAGGAAATCGTACGTGTACACGCCTCATCGGGTACAACAGGCAACCCCACAGTTGTTGCCTACACAAGAGAGGACCTCGCTAACTGGAGTGAGCAGGTTGCAAGAATCGCTTACGCCGCAGGTGCTACCGACGAAAGCATCGTACAGATATGCTTCGGCTACGGTATGTTCACAGGTGCACTCGGTCTTCACTACGGACTTGAAAGAATCGGTGCTACGGTTGTCCCCACCTCATCGGGCAACACCGAAAAGCAGCTTAAGTTTATGCGTGACTTCGGCACCGACACAATCGTTGCAACTCCCTCCTACTGTCTCTACCTTGCAGAAAGCGCAAAGGAAAGAGGAATCGAATTCCCCATGGACAGCTACAAGCTTAAGACAGGTCTTTTAGGCAGTGAGGGCTGTACTCCCGAAATGAGACGTCAGATTGAAGAAAGCTGGGGTAACGGCTTCTTCTGCACCGATAACTACGGTATGAGTGAGCTCAACGGCCCCGGTATGAGCGGTGAGTGTATCTACCGTGACGGTCTCCACATCAACGAGGACCACTTCCTTTGCGAGGTTATCGACTCAAAGACAGGCGAGGTGCTTCCCAAGGGCTCAACAGGCGAGCTTGTTGTTACAAATCTCACCAAGAGAGGTCTTCCCATCTTAAGATACAGAACAAAGGATATCACCAACCTCAACTACGACACCTGCAAATGCGGAAGAACAACCGCAAGAATGAATAAAATCATCGGCAGAAGCGACGATATGCTTAAAATCCGCGGTGTTAACGTATTCCCCTCACAGATTGAGTCCGCTCTTATCGGCATCACCTCAATCAGCCCCCACTATCAGCTTGTTGTCCGTCGTGAAGGCTTCTCCGACTCTCTTGAGGTACGTGTTGAGCTTATTGACGCTTCACTTCTTGAACGCTACGGCGAGCTTGAAAAGCTTCGTAAGACAATCCACACCAAGATAAAGAATATTCTCGGTATAGAAATCAAGGTAAGCCTTGTTGAGCCTAAAACAATCGAAAGATTTACCGGTAAGGCACAGAGAGTGCTGGATCTCAGAAACAAATAAGTCGGGCTGTTGAGTAGTCATTAGTCAGTAGTCAGGGATGCAATGCTCCTCAGTGCAATTCATGGCAAAGCCAATTATTACTATCATCTGAAGATGGGGCCAGAAGTCAGCATGCTTAAAACACATATAAATTCAGCGGGTACAATATGCCCGTTTCAACGAATGCCCGGCGCAATTCTGCACTTTGCACTTTGCATTCTGCATTTAAAATAAAGGAGATATAAAAATGAACAAAGCTCTTATGCTCGGTAACGAAGCCGTTGCAAGAGGTCTTTGGGAGGCAGGAGTAAATGTAGTTTCCTCCTACCCCGGAACACCCAGCACGGAAATTACCGAATTTCTTTCAAAATATGACGATATATATTCAGAATGGGCACCCAACGAAAAGGTTGCCTTTGAGGTTGCCTTCGGTGCCGCAACAGGCGGTGCAAGAAGCTTCTGCGCTATGAAGCACGTCGGTCTCAACGTTGCTGCCGACCCCCTTTATACCGCATCCTATATCGGGGTAAACGGCGGTATGGTCTGTGCAGTTGCAGATGACCCGGGTATGCACTCATCACAGAATGAGCAGGATTCCCGCCATCACGCTATCGCTTCAAAGACACCTATGCTTGAGCCTGCAGATTCAGCAGAATGCAGTGCCTTTGCAAAGCTCGCTTATGAACTTTCCGAGCGCTTCAACACACCGATGCTTCTGCGTCTTTCAACAAGAGTATCACACGCCCGCTCAATCGTTGAATTAAACGACAGAAACGAGGTCGGCGTTAAGGAATACAAAAAGGACGTTATGAAAAACGTTATGATGCCCGCTATGGCAAGAGGAGCTCACGTAAATGTCGAGGAAAGACTTCGCGCCATGACCGAATTTGCTGACACAGAAGCAGTAGAAATGGGCATCAACAGTGTTGAGTATAATGATACATCAATCGGTATCATCGCCGCAGGTAC
>JAZNIH010000008.1:0-115258 GCA_045577395.1 Acutalibacteraceae bacterium
AAAAAGCACTTCTTCGGAAGTGCTTTTTTCAATGAAATTCGCCTTACGGCGAGTGAAATAGCAACGCTATGAAATATGCTGTCGCATATGAAATATTTGCTTCGCAAATGTTAAGGGCGAATTTTATTTCACTTTCTGCGTAAGCAGAAAAATTCATAATCCGTCAGGATTATTTCATATCGCACAGCGATATTTCATTATAAGAAGAGCTGTTGCCATTTTGAGCTGTAAACACAAAAATCGACAATCTTCGACAGAAGGTTGTCGATTTTTACTTATTACTTCTTCACTCTTCACTAATCTTTGGGTAGATTTTTGGCGAAGTAATAAGAACCTCACGAAACAAGACGAAATCAAAGATTTCTTTGTTTCGGAGAACCTTGTTACTCGCAAGCTCGTAATAGGTAAGAAGGAATAGTGAATAAGTTAGGGCGGGTCACCCGCACCCGATTGTAATAACAGCCTGCATCTTTATATATTTTAAGAAAAAAATGAGGCGTTTTTGCTTCTTGTATATTGAAAAATTAGCGAGTAAATGCTAAAATAGAAATCAGAAAGGTGGTATTATAATGATTAAAAAAATCATTTCTGTTTTACTTATTGTTGTAATGTTATTCAGCTGTTCTGTATTTGTTTCTGCACATGCTGAAGATATGCCCGGATTCGGTGATTATGAGCATGTTTATATTATCGGTATAGACGGTGCAGGTGCTGCTTTTGGTAATGTTGAGACACCTTGCTTTGACATAATCTTCGCTGACGGTGCCGTACGCCACAATGCTCACACTGAAAGCATCACCATCAGTGCACAGAACTGGGGCTCTATACTTACAGGTGTATCCTGTGAGACGCACGGACTTACCAATGAAATATGTGAAACAACAGAACGCACATCAAAAGAAGAATTTAATTCAATATTTTATTTTGTAAGAGAAAAATATCCCGAAGCGGAGTTGGTTTCTTTTAATAATTGGTCGCCTATCAATAAAGGGATAATCGAAAATGACATAAATGTCAAAAAAATCAATAAGAGTAACGATGCTCTTGTAACGGATAGTATTGTAAGTTATTTCAATGAGGGTAACAGTCCTGCGCTTATGTTTGTCCAGCTCGATGAGGTTGATCACGCTGCTCATGCTTACGGCGGTTTCAGTGAAAAATACTATGAATCAATCCGTGAAGCAGATACATATATCGGAAGAATATATGAGGCTATTGAGTCAAACGGATTGATGGAAAAAGGTCTTTTTATAGTTGTTGCAGATCACGGTGAAACTCATAACGGACATGGCGGTAATACCGTCGAGGAAAGCTCAGCCGTTCTTGCTGTGCAGGGGTATTCAGTGAGTAATATAACTTTTAGTGAAGACGTAAAAAACCGCGATGTAGCGGCTATTGCTCTGTATGCTTTAGGTGTTGAAATGCCTGACTATATGACGGCTGAAATACCCTATGGTCTTTATGGTGAGCTTCAGTCAGATACCGAAATGTGTGAACATTGCAATGCCGTACATACTGATTTTTTCGATGAAATAAAGTGCTTTTTTATTAAATTGGCTCAATTTTTCAAAAACTTATTCAATATATAAGTTCTATTGTTAAAATAAGAGAGAGTATAAGCATATCAGTTAATGTCCTTTGTTTCATTGTGAAAATGTAACAGAAGCCGAAGGTTTCAATATCACTTTCACTGTAGTGAAAATTTTACTCTGCCGCAGGCAGAATATCGCTATTTGATTTTTCCTATATTTATGATATAATGAATCTATGATAACTTAAAGGAGTGTTACAAATGAAGAAAATGAAAAGGCTCATCTCGTTAATTCTTGTAATAGCACTTGCTCTCTCAAACGTAATTGTTATTACTTCTGCTGTCAATGCGGGTATTACGGATTTTTCTGTTATTTCAACCGTGGGAGAAAAAGAACTGGTGATAAGATGGTGGCAGGGAAGTGAGAAACACTATCTCTTTATGCCATCTGATGCAGAATTGTCTGATCTTACGGTAAAATATACTGCATCTGCTGAGGTCTTTTTGAATGACAACCTTCTTATTAACGGAGGTAATATTTCTATTGAATCCGATACAGAGTATACTCTCTCTTGTGATGGTAATGCATATAAGTTGTATGTTATGAAGTCTGAAGGATTGCCTTCGCTTCATATTACTACCGAGTCAGGTACAATGGATGCGGTTCATGCTGATAAAAGCCATAAAGAGCCTGCGAGTATAGTTATATCCTCAGAGGGAGAAATCATTCTCGAAAAGGAGCTGGAATACATAAAGGGACGCGGCAATGCAACCTGGACTTATATGAAAAAACCGTATAACATCAAGTTTGATAAAAAGACGTCTCTTTTTGGAATGGATAAAGCAAAGAAGTGGACATTACTTGCAAACTATATGGACGAAACCCTTATACGAAATCATACAGCTCTGACAATTGCTGAACGCCTTGGTATTCCCTTTACCTCGGAGCATACCTTCGTTGACCTTTATATAAATAACGAATACTACGGAAATTATATGTTGTGTGAAAGTGTTGAAATCGGTGACGGCCGTGTTGAAATAGCTGATCTTACAGACGCCACAGAGGATGCGAATCCCGATATTGATATCGAAGAATGTGAGCTTGGCGGTCAGCGCGAGTCAAATTACCGTAAGCTTAAAGCAGACACTCGGAAATGGGTTAATATTCCAAACAATCCCGATGACATAACGGGCGGTTATCTTCTTGAATATGAACTGCCTGACCGTTATATCAATGAGATAAGCGGATTTGTAACAAAGAGAAATCAGACCATAGTTGTCAAAGAACCTGAATACGCTTCCGAAGCACAGGTGAAATATATAAGTTCACTTTATCAGGAATTTGAGGATGCGATTTATTCCGAAACGGGATACAATAGTCTTGGAAAGCATTATTCCGAATATATTGATTTTAATTCAATGGTAAAAATGTATGTTTTTCAGGAGTTTACGAAAAACCTCGATGCAGGTTTAACAAGTTTCTATATTTGTAAGGATGCCGATAGTGACAAGTTTGTTGCCGCACCTGTTTGGGACTTTGATATGTCGCTGGGCGAGAGCACAAATCGCTTCGGTATGAATAACGGTATACCTGACGGTTGGTGGGCAGGTATAATCTATCAGTGGACCGATAATGCTGCATACTCTCTTCCTACCGTGCTCAATGCTCTTTATAAACAGGATGATTTCTTTGCTGCTGCCTGTGAAGAATGGACGACAAATTTTAGATCTGTACTTAATGATAAGTTTATTACTGAGCTTTCTTCTTTTACCGAAAGCATTGCCCACTCAGCGGCAATGAATGCAACCCGTTGGAGAATCTACGGCACAGCAGACGGTAATACCGTAAAGCAGCTCTATCTTAATGATGTAAATACAAAACTTCTGGATTTTATCAGGCAGAGAAAAGTTTTTCTTAATGATGGTTTTAGTGATACTTCGGTCAGAATCTTTTTTGATGCCAATGGCGGTAAGGGTAATATGTTCAATGAATCTGCAACGCAGGTAGGAGATGTGTTTGCGTTGCCGAACTGTACCTTCACAAATCCCGGCTATGTTTTTGACAGCTGGAATACATTGCCTAACGGAAACGGAATTAAGTATAATTCTGAAGATATAATTATACTTGAAGATACAAAGCTGATCCTTTATGCAATGTGGAAAGAGACTCCGCCACCTGCGCCCGATACACCTGACGAGCCTGATACACCCGATGAACCTGCTGATGAACCGACAGATGAAAATTGCGGACATATCTGCCACAAGTCAGGTTTTATGGGATTCCTTTGGAAGATTGTTCGGTTCTTCTCAAAATTCTTTAAAATCAATCCCGTATGTGAATGCGGTGCAGCTCACTATTGATAAAACTGAATAAATAACTTACCGCCGGGGATAAATCCTCGGCGGTAAGTTATTACATAAGGGTGGTTCAGATTTGGGTGGTACTGCCAAAAAATCCGACAAGCTTCGACTTGTCGAATTTTTTTTCCTAGCCGACAGGCTTGTATTTCATCACGCATCAGCGTGTATATCATCAACACGGCATAGCCGTGTTTTATCTCATCACACCGAAGGTGTGCATTCTGTCGGCTTGATGATATACAACCTCTTCGAGGTTGATGATATGCAATTCCTGCGGAATTGATGATATACAAGGCTTTGCCTTGATTTTTTAAGGTTAAGTTGATATAATGCTTTCAGAGGTGATTGCCAATGGAAACAGTATTATATGAATACTCTTTCAATTTTGCAAATATACTTTTGTGTTTTATACCTCTTGTAATAGGTGTCGTATTTTTAGCAAACTCAATCAAACAAGTTCGACAAAAAGTGAAAAATAAAGGATGGAACGGACTTGTTGATTCATTCTTTAAATATGCCGGTTTTGTTGTTGGAACCTTATGCATTTTTTTGTTTTTAACCATCTTTGTTGGAGTGTTGCTCGAACATAAGGATTATGTTGAGTTGATCGATAACAATGAGGTTTGTGTAATTGAGGGTTATGTTGAAGAATACCATCCAATGCCATACGAAGGTCATGATACAGAACATTTTGAAATTGGTGGAGTTTATTTCGAATTTTCTGATTATATTATGATAAACGGATATAATATTTCTGCTTCACACGGAGGCGTTGTTACACATAATGGACAGCATTTAAGAATAAAATATATCCAAAATGAACATGATGGTGTAACTAATAATGTAATTATATACATTGCCCAAATTGGAAATAAATCGGTAAATAATGACAGTTTGTAAAATGTTTATTGTTGCTATTTTTTTCTCGATAGGTTAATAGGGTGGGATTCGAAAGCGAGCGCATCATTCAACAAGGCTTCACCTTGTTTTTTTATGAAACTTTAAAGTTGTAATAAAATAATGCTTGTGATATAATCAGTTTAGTAAATCAGCTTTTGGTGTAGCTGAAGGAGATAATAAATTCTGATTTTTAATAGTATCTTTACGGTGGAATTATGAAAAAAACGTTGAACTCAAACACCTTGAAAATCATAGCAATCATCGCAATGACCGTTGACCACGTCGCATGGCTTGTTTTTCCGGGGTATGACAATGGAATTGTACCTGTAGCTCTGCATATAATCGGTAGACTGACCTGCCCGATTATGTGCTATTTCATTGCTGAAGGCTATCATCACACGAAAAACATAAATAAATATACCCTTCGGCTGTTTGTGTTTTCGCTGATATCACATTTTGCTTACGTGTTTGCTTCCTCTTCCTTCGTTGATTGGAAATCCTTTGTTCCTTTTTACTACGGAGATATTCTCAATCAGACCGGTGTAATGTGGTCTCTCGCGTGGGGACTTGTAATGCTTCGTGTTGTATACTGCGAAAGAATCAGGTCGGGCATAAAAATCCTTCTCGTGCTTTTTATCTGTGTCATTACCTTACCGAGCGACTGGAGCTGCATAGCGAGTCTTTGTATTCTTGCTATCGGCACAAACAGAGGCTCTTTCAGAAAACAGATGCTGTGGATGACCTTTTACGTTGCAATTTATTCGGCAGTATATTTCTTTGCACTTGACAGACTTTACGGAATCATACAGATGGGCGTTGTATTTTCAATACCGCTTATTATGATGTATAACGGTCAGAGGGGGAGCAGTCCTGCAGTCAACAAGGCTTTGAAGTGGATGTTTTACATTTATTATCCCTTGCACCTGTTTATTATCGGCTGTATTCAGCTTTTCCTGTGACGGTTAAGCCTTGCAGAGCTTTTGCTGACAATTTCCGACACAGGCGATATCATCAAGGTCGGTTTTATATATTGAATATGAAAGGATGTTTAAAATGCAGGACGTAATTCAGGAGCTGCTGCACGGCTTCGGAGTGCTGAGTATTAAAGGCTTGAAACGGAAGACTGACATCGCTTTTGTTTTATAAAAAAAGAATATTTATATTGACAAAATATGTAAATAATGCTTTAATTACATTGATAAATAAGAATTGAAAGGCAGTGTTAAAATGAAAAAGCTTATTTCTCTTTTTCTTGTTGCAATTATGCTTCTTGCAGTAACGGCTCCCATGGCTTTTGCGGCAGAGGGAAGAACACCTATCGTTTATATCAGAGGTAACGGTGACGGTCTTTATTATGAAGACGGCACACTTCTCGTAACACAGTTTGAGGAGCTTTCTCTCGGCGGTGAAGACGGTGTTGATAAGGATACCATCGTTGAAACAACAGTAAACATTCTTAAGCCCTTCGTTCTTGAGGGTATGCTTTTTGATGAGTGGGATAATTACGGCAGAGCTATCTATGAAGAGCTTAAGCCTCTTTTTCCTGATGCAGGTCTTGACTATAACGGTAACCCCACAAAGGGTACAGGCGTTCATCCTGACGTAATGGCTAAATCAATCGCAGATTCAAAGTCAACATGGAATTGGGTTTACAACGGTCACTATGCTTTTGCGTATGACTGGAGACTTTCACCTTACGATCACGTAGACAGACTTCACGAATATGTGCTTCAGGTTCTTGCAACAACAGAACAGAAGCAGGTTTCAATGTATGCAAGATGTATGGGCGGCAGCCTTCTTATGGCATATCTTGAAAGATACGGTCACCTCGGACTCGTAAAGAATGTTGCCTTCTGTGACGTTCTTTCAAATGAATCAACACTTTTCTCAAAGGCATTCAGCGGACAGATTGAGTTTGATGCAAAGACTATCGAAAGATATGCAGGTCAGGTTGACTTCTTAGGTAAGGTTGGCGACGGCGTAGGCTTTGAATTCAGCGATGTTCTTTATGAAATCGTATTCAAAACCATGGATTTCTTCAATCAGATAAACGTAACCGATAAAGCACTCGACGGTGTTGAAGAGCTTTACGGAAGGCTTGCCAAGTCTCTTATGCCCTCACTTCTTCATGCCTTCGGTATGGCTACTCAGGTTAACTATTGGACTGAAGTGAATAACGACGATATGGACGCTGCTCTTGACCTTGTTTTCGGCAAGGAGGGCTCAGAGCTCCGCACAAAGTATGCAGGTCTTGTTGACAAGATTCTCTATTACCGAGAGCACGTTTCAAAGGACCTTGATGCCTTCTATGACAAGCTTGACAGTTATAATATCCATTACGGCTTTATTGCAAAGTATGGCTTTATGAATATGCCTATTCTCAAGGATTCAGACCTTATCAGCGACTCACTTGCAAGCCTTAAGCATGCAGCATACGGAGCAACAACTGCTCCTATCGGCAAGACTCTTTCAGCTGATTATATTGCAAGCCGTGAAGCTCTCGGTCTCGGTAAATACATCTCTCCGGATAAGCAGGTTGACCTTTCAACATGTGTATCACCCGATACAACATGGATTCTCAAGAATGCTCATCACGATGAATTTGACTGTCTTGCTGACATTGCATGGCAATTCCTTAACGGTACCAACGAAACTGTTGACACTGTAACTGCAGGCTCACAGTTTATGGTGTTTGATTATGAAACTATGAAAGCATCAAAGATGACAGAGGAAAACTGTGAAAATTACGAGTGGTTCACACGCCCTGTAGAGGAGCCTACAACAGCAACAAGACTCGGTGCCTTTATGCGCTTCTTTACACTTATCCTCAACTTCTTCACAAAGCTTTTCAACGGCACACTTGATTTCTCAAATATTTTCGGTTAATTTAATATGAAATCCCGTTCACGTGAGCGGGATTTTTATTTGTTATTCCTCTTGAGAATTATAAAAAAAATATAATTTTTAGTAAATCTATTTACATTTAGTTATAAATGAGTATAATACGAAAGTGTAAACAAATATATAATTTTATTCAGGGGGATATACTAATGAAAAGATTATTTAAAAAATCTGTTGCATTGCTGCTTGCGCTCACTATGCTTGTCGGTATATGGTCAGTAACAGCATTTGCAAAACCAACCGAATGGATTTCGCAGAGCCTGAGCGATATTCCCGTTATCCGTATTTCAGGTGACGGTGAAATGCTCGTTGACAAGGACGGAAACAAGGTTATTCATTACAAGGACTTTGCTTCAATTCTCGGCGGAGATGACGAAGAAGATGCTCAAGAGGACGAGGGGGATAACGCTATCCTCGAGGCTACCGCAAATATTCTTATGCCCTTCCTTGTTGACGGTCTTCTCAATAATAACTGGGAGCCCTACTACGAAAATCTTCAGAATGAAATCAGCGATATTTTCGAAAACTCCCTTCTTGATGCAGACGGTAACCCTCAGTACGGCACGGGTCTTCGTCCCGAAAGAATTGAAAAGGTAAACAGAATAAGACACAACGATCAGGCATGGAGAACACCCGACGGAACAAAGTATTACGTTCACGACAGATACTGGTTCTACTATGACTGGAGACTTGACCCCATCGAAACCGCACGCGAATTTATGCTGTACGTTGATGATATCTGCCATTCGACAGGCTGTGAGCAGGTCGGTGTTGTGGCATCCTGCCTCGGTACAAACGTTGTTACAGCTTATCTTGCCGCTTATCCCGAGCATGCTGCCAAGCATATCAGAGGTGTTGCCTTTGACGGTAGTGTTGTAGGCGGTGCAGAAATGCTCAGCGAGGTAATCTGCGGTAAATTCAATATTGACGCTGCTGCAATCAACAGAACACTCAAGGATTGCGGTGCTATCGGTATGTTCGACGTTGACGGCTTTATCAATACAACTCTTGAAATGCTCGACAGAACAGGCGTTCTTGATTCCGTGCTTGGCGTAACAAAGGAATGGATTTATTACAAATTAGTTGAGGGCGTAACCTCAGCACTTGCTCTTTCCACCTTCTACACATGGCCTAACTATTGGGCATGCGTTTCACCCGAGGATTACGAAACCGCTATAAACTATGTTTTCGGCGATGAGAACAGTGAAAAGAGAACAGAGTATGCAGGTCTTATCGCAAAGCTTGATAATTATGATACCCTTGTTCGTCAGAGAGTCGACGAGGTTCTCATCAACGCAAAGAACAGCGGTATCAATATCGGTATCGTTTCAAAGTACGGCTTCCAGACACTTCCCATCTGCGAGACCAACTACCTCATTTCCGACCAGTTCGCATCAGTAGGACGTTCATCCTTCGGTGCAACAACCGGCACAATCTACGAGGACCTTTCAGATGAATATATCGCAGAAAGAACTGCAGCAGGCTACGGCAAGTATATTTCACCCGACGGTCAGATTGACGCTTCAACCTGTCTCTTCCCTGACAGTACATGGTTTATCAAGGGCTCAAGCCACTCCAACTGGTCAGACTGGGAACTTCGTCACCTTTATAACATCGCTTCCTCAAAGGAGCAGTTAACTATTGACAATTCCTGCTGGCCTTCACAGTTCGTTGTTTATGAATACACCAATCCCGACGAGGATAGCGACGGTGAGATTTATGCTATGACAACAGAGAACTGCGATACCGAAAACTGGGAAGCAGACGAAAAAATGGATAATCCTACCACCGAATTAGGTAAGGTATTCTCAGCTGTTTCAACACTTATCAAATGGCTTATGGAGCTTGTAAGATTAATATTCAAGTTCTGATAATTCGAAATCCCGTTCATTAGCCGAGTGTTCGTAAGGACACTCGGCAGTTTTATTCGCCTTACGGCGAGTTTTATTGCTTCGCAGTTGTATTGTGCTTCGCACAGTGTTATTGTCCTCGGACAGTTTTTTTGCGAATAAAATAATACTGAAGCCGCAAGACTTCAACCCCTGTTCATTATGAGCGGGATTTTTTATTTGTTTTTATGGGTTATTTATGCTACTAATCCGTTCGGAGAAAAGGTCTGAAAGGGGAGCGGTGACGGCAGATGAGCTTATTGAGGAAAATCGCCGTATGCTTAAACTTGCACAAAAACAGGGCGTAAATTATATGCTTATTGACGGCGGGTATAATATTGACAAGGCTTTTCTGCTCTGTTAGAATTTAATTATCTTATAAAAAGGACGGAGAAAATTATGTTTTGTAAAAAATGCGGAAAAGAAATCAAGGACGGCACAGCGTTCTGTAATTATTGCGGTGAAAAGGTAACCTTCACACCCGAGGCACCCTTGTTTAACGCCAACGACGGCTTCGGTCAGCCTGCACCCGTGAATGCAGCACCTGTAAGCAATATGGGTCCTGCACCGGTTATGCAGAATAACGCACCTTATTCACAGCCGATGCCTCAGCCTCAGCCGCAGACTCAGTATATCGTCGCTCAGGCTCCCGATACAGAGCCCTATAATCCCGCCTATAAGCCTATCGGTGCATGGGGCTACTTCGGATATAACCTTCTCTTTGCAATACCTCTCGTAGGCTTTATCTGCCTTATAGTGTTCTCTCTGAGTAACGAAAACATCAACAGAAGAAACTATGCACGCTCATTCTGGTGCTGGTTTACTCTTGTACTTATCGCAGGACTTATTTTCGGTGTTCTCGGTCTTCTTACCGGCGGAGATTTCATTAGCGAGTTTGTATATATGTTCTATTGATTATATCAGCTGACCTTCGGAGGAAAATATGAAAAGATACTTATCAGTAATACTCGCTATGCTTCTTATTTTCACTCTTGCCGCATGCGGCGTAAAAAAGGATAATGCGGACGGGGGAGCTGACTCCGACAAAACAACGGGTCAGTCTGTTCAGCAGGTTACCGAGCTTTTTACCTATAGCGGAAAGAAGGAATCGGTCGAGGTGCTCGTCGGCTTTTACGTTGACGGAAGGCTTGACAGGGGATACAGCTACGACAGTAACGGTAATATGATTCTCGATATAAATTATATGGAGGACGGAAGCACCGAAAAGGAAAAGGAGGAGTGGCTTTACGATGATGCCAACCGCCTTATAAAGGAGAGCTATACCGACAATTACAGCAGTTATTCAACCCGTACCACCGACTATACCTATGAGGGCACAAGGCTTATAAAAGCAGTTAAAAGCGACGGCAGCCGTACCGAATATAAAACCGACGATTACGGCAACGTTACCGAGGAGCAGAACATACTTGCCGACGGAGCGAAGGCAGGCAGAACCGTATACGAATACGACGTCTACGGCAATACAACACTCAGAGCAGTATATAAGGCGGACGGAAGCTTCGATTACGAATACAGATACGAATATGACGAAGCGGGTAACGTTAAGGTCGAAACCTGCAGCCGTTCCGACGGAACTGAAAGCAAGACTCTTCGTGAATATAATACTGACGGTAAGCTTCTTAAGTATGAGCGCTTTGATAACGGCGTAAGAATACGTGACTACGGCTACGAATACGATGAAAACGGCAGTATGACCAAGTATTACGAATACATCTACGGTGAGTCAACCGCTAAGGTATACGAAACCTATTATATCAACGATGCCGACGGAGCCCGTACCAGATACGATAAATTTGAGGACGGAGTGCTCACCGAATACTGCACCTATGAAAACGATGCAAAGGGAAGAAGGGTCGGCTTCAACCGATTCAGCGCAGACGGTACCTTCCTTTACGGCGAAGAAATCAGCTACACCGATTCAGGTCTTCGTTCAAAGAGAATTCTTACTTCTCCCGAAAAGACTCAGACCGTGGATTATGAGTATAAGCTTATTGAGGTACCGGTTGAAAGAGCTCAATGGGTAAGAGATTATCAGACGGAATATGATCCCTGATAAAAAATTTCAAAATCCTCTTGAAATTTACAAAACGTTGTGATATACTACATCGGAAATAAATCAAGGAGGTAGGAAAAATGGCAAATGTTGTTATGAAAACAGACCGTATTTCCTCATTTTCTCCCATTGATGTTTTCCTTTGTGATATTATTTTTGATTTTTACGGGTAACTTATTTGTTACCCGTTATTTTTTTGTATTTTTATGCAAAAAAATGTTGAAAAAATATATATAATAAATTATAATATAGGTTAAAGATTATTTATAAGCAGAAGTGCGCTTGTTTTCATAAGGGCATACTGCGAAAGGGGTCAGTACAATGAAACATCTTCTTAAACTTCTCGACTGGTCTGAGGAAGAAATCCTCAGCTGTCTTGACCTTGCCGATAAGCTCAAGGCTGAAAAAAAGGCAGGTATAAAGCATCATATCCTTGAGGGCAAGACTCTCGGTATGATTTTTGAAAAAAGCTCAACAAGAACAAGAGTTTCCTTTGAGGTAGGTATGTATGACCTCGGCGGTCAGGCTCTCTTCCTTTCTTCAAAGGATTTGCAAATAGGCAGAGGCGAGCCCGTTCAGGATACAGCAAGAGTTCTTTCTCGCTTCCTTGACGGTATTATGATAAGAACCTTTGAGCAGCAGGAGGTTGAAGCACTCGCAAAGTTCGGCTCAATTCCCGTTATCAACGGTCTTACGGATTTCTGCCATCCCTGTCAGGTTCTCGCTGACCTTCAGACAATCCGTGAGCACAAGGGCAAGGATTTAAAGGGCAAGAAGCTCTGCTATATCGGTGACGGCAACAATATGGCAAACAGCCTTATCGTCGGCTGCATCAAGGTCGGCATGAGTGTAGCAATCGCTTGCCCCAAGGGCTATGAGCCCGATGAAAGCGTTGTTGCCTGGGCAAAGGAAAACGGCGAGCTTCTCGTTACAGAGGATATTCTTGAGGCTGCTAAGGGCGCAGACGTGCTTTATACAGACGTATGGGCATCAATGGGTCAGGAAGGTGAAGCGAAAAAGAGACAGAAGATTTTCAAAGCCTATCAGATTAATGACGACGCGGTTAATGCCGCCAATGAGGGCGTAATGGTGCTTCACTGCCTGCCTGCTCACAGAGGCGAGGAAATCACCGATAAGGTGCTTGAGGAACACGCCGCTGAAATTTTTGACGAAGCAGAAAACCGTCTTCACGCTCAGAAGGCAGTGCTCGTTAAATGCTATACTGAGTAACATATTTTAAATGCCGAATTACGACCGACTGTCATAATTACAGAAGTCACACAAGGCTGATTTATTCTTACTTTGTCGGCGTTTTCGGTGAATTTATCAAGTCTCGGCCCTCGGGCCTTAAATATAAAGAAAGAAGGTATTATAAATGAAAAAACGTTATTTGGTCCTTCAGGACGGAACAGTATTTGAAGGCTATGCTTTCGGTGCCGACAAGTGTGCGGTAGGTGAGATTATCTTCTCAACAAATGTAGTAGGCTACATCGAGACTCTCACTGACCCCTGCTACTTCGGTCAGATTCTTGTTCAGACCTTCCCCATGATGGGTAATTACGGCATAATCGAGTCTGACTTTATCGGTGAGCCCGCCTTAAGCGGATATGTTGTAAGAGAGTATTGTGACTATCCCTCAAATTTCAGATGTGAATACGACCTTGATACCTTCCTTAAAAATAAAAATATTCCCGGTATTTACGGCGTAGATACCCGTGAAATAACAACAATCATCAGAGATAAGGGCGTTATGAATGCTGCTCTGTGTGACGAAATTCCCGCAGATTTAAGTTCAATCGCAGACTTTAAGATTATTGATGCGGTCAAGAGCACATCAGCCTCGGCTGTGAGCGTATTTGCTCCCAAGGGTGAGGCTAAGGGTGAGGTTGCAATCCTCGACCTCGGCTCAAGCAAAAACCTTGAAATCGCTCTTATGGAAAAGGGATATAAGGCTACCGTGCTTCCTTATAACACAAAATCTGAGGATATCCTTGAAGCTGGTGCAAAGGTGCTCTTTGTTACGGAAGGCCCGGGTAACCCCGAAGAAATCGCAGAGGTTGCACAGGAGCTCAGAAAGCTCAGCGGTAAAATTGCAATCGTCGGTGCAGGTCTCGGCCATCAGCTTATGGCAATGGCTCACGGTGCTGAAATTGTGAAGCTTCATCACGGTCACCACGGCGGAAATCAGCCCTCAAAGGTTGTCGGAACAGAAAGAACCCTCATCACAAGCCAGAACTTCATCTATGCAGTCAATGCCGAAACTCTCAAGGAGGGTACGGTGACTCATAAGAATATGAACGACGGCGTTTGCGAGGGCATCCGTTACAGTGATAAGGAGTTCTCATTCCAGTTCACACCTTCACAGGAAGACATCATCAGTGCAGTAACAGAATTAGCATAAGGAGGAGTTAAATATGCCGCTTGATAAAAACATTAAAAAAGTACTTGTTATCGGCTCAGGACCTATCGTAATCGGTCAGGCTGCCGAATTTGACTACGCGGGTGCTCAGGCTTGCCGTGTGCTTAAGGAAGCAGGTGTAAACGTTGTTCTCGTTAACTCCAACCCTGCAACAATTATGACAGATAAGGCTCTTGCCGATGAAATCTATCTTGAGCCTCTCACAACCGAAACAGTTAAAAGAATTATCGAAATCGAAAAGCCCGACTCACTTCTTGCAGGTCTCGGCGGTCAGGTCGGTCTTACCCTTGCTATGCAGCTCTGGAAGGAAAACTTCCTTCAGACTCACGGTGTAAGACTTATCGGTACAGACGTTGAAGCTATCGACAAGGCAGAGGACAGACTCCTTTTCCGTAACACTATGGAAGAAATCGGTCAGCCCTGCATTCCCTCAGATATTTCAAATGATATTGAAACCTCGGTTGAAATCGCAAACAGAATCGGTTATCCCGTTATTATCCGTCCCGCATTTACCCTTGGCGGTGCAGGCGGCGGTGTTGCCTATAACGAAGAAGAATTACGCCTTGTTGCAAAGACAGGTCTTGACGCTTCACCCATCACACAGATTCTTGTTGAAAGATATATCAAGGGCTGGAAGGAAATTGAGTTTGAGACAATGCGTGACAGCGCAGGCAATGCAATAGCTATCTGCTCAATGGAAAACTTCGACCCCGTCGGTGTTCACACAGGTGACAGTATCGTTGTTGCTCCTGCTCTCACACTTTCCAATAAAGAATATTCAATGCTCCGCAAGGCAGCTCTCGACATTGTTTCCGCTCTTAAGATTGTCGGCGGATGTAACTGTCAGTTTGCTCTTAACCCCGAGTCATTTGAATATGCGGTTATCGAGGTTAACCCCCGAGTTTCACGTTCATCGGCTCTTGCATCAAAGGCGACAGGCTATCCCATCGCCAAGATGACAACAAAGCTCGCTCTCGGTTATAATCTTGACGAAATTCTCAACGACATCACAGGTAAGACCTGCGCTTGCTTCGAGCCCAGCGTTGACTACGTAGTTGTTAAGTTCCCCAAGTGGCCCTTTGATAAGTTCCTCGGCTCAAGCCGAAAGCTCGGCACTCAGATGAAGGCTACCGGTGAGGTAATGAGTATCGGTCACTCCTTTGAAAACGCCGTAATGAAGGCTATCAGAGGCGCAGAAATCTCACTTGATTCACTCAATGCCGCACCTATCAGCGACCTTGATATTCTCGAAAGACTTGATATTGCCGATGACAGACGTATTTTCACAATCTTTGAGGCAATCAAGGCAGGCGTTTCAATAGAAAAAATCCACGAAATCACTGCAGTTGACGAGTGGTTTATTGCAAAGCTTAAGAATCTTGCCGACTTTGAAAATGAAATCTCAGGCAAGGAAATTGACGAGGACACCTACCTCAGAGCTAAGAAATTAGGCTATACAGATAAAACACTTGCAAAGTTCTGTAAGTTTGACCCTGCATTCCACCTTCAGGCAAGCTATAAGATGGTTGATACCTGCGGTGCGGAGTTCAGCGCAACAACACCTTATTTCTATTCAAGCTATGACAAGGCCTGCGAAGCAAGACGCTATGAGCGTTCAGGCAAGCCCGTTGTTATGGTTCTCGGCTCAGGCCCCATCAGAATCGGTCAGGGTATCGAATTCGACTACTCCTCCGTTCACTGCGTATGGACTCTTAAGGAGCTGGGCTATGACGTTGTTATAGTTAACAACAACCCCGAAACCGTATCAACCGACTACGATACTGCCGACAGACTTTACTTCGAGCCCCTCTGCGAAGAGGACGTAATGAACATCATCGAGGTTGAAAAGCCCATCGGTGTAGTTGTTGCCTTCGGCGGTCAGACTGCTATCAAGCTCACAAAGTTCCTTGACGATAACGGCATTAAAATCCTCGGCACATCTCAGGAGGGTATCGACACCGCTGAGGACAGAGAAAAGTTTGATGCTCTTCTTGAAAAGTTCGGCTTTCTTCGTCCCAAGGGATGCGGTGTAATGACTCTTGAGGAAGCTCTTGAGGCCGCAAACAGACTTACCTATCCCGTTCTTCTCAGACCCTCATACGTTATCGGCGGTCAGAATATGATGATTGTCCATAACGATGCAGAGGTTGAAAGATATATGAATAAGATTCTTTCAACAGGTATCGAAAACCCCGTGCTTGTCGATAAATATATGTCAGGCATCGAAATTGAGGTTGACGTTATTTCCGACGGCAAGGATGTTCTTATCCCCGGTATTATGCAGCATATTGAGCGTGCAGGTGTTCACTCAGGTGACTCTATCGCCGTTTATCCTCCCTATTCACTCACTGATAAGATGACTGAAACAGTTGTTGACTGCTCAGAGAAGCTTGCTCTTGCTCTCGGCACAAAGGGTCTTGTCAATATTCAGTATCTTATCTATGAAAATCAGCTTTATATCATCGAGGTTAACCCCAGAGCTTCAAGAACCATTCCTTATATCAGTAAGGTTACCAACGTTCCCATGGTTGACCTTGCAACAAAGGTTATGACAGGCACACCTCTTGCAGAGCTCGGCTACGGTACGGGTCTTTACGAGGCTCCTCCCTATTTCGCTGCAAAGGCTCCCGTATTCTCATTTGAAAAGCTCAATGACGTTAACAGCTACCTCGGCCCCGAAATGAAGTCAACAGGTGAGGTTCTCGGTATCGGTAAAACTCTTAACGAGTCACTCTTCAAGGCTCTCACATCCTCAGGCATCGATATTAAGCCCACAGCGGGCAGTAACGAGCTCGGAGTGCTTCTCAGTGTTGATGAGCACGACCTTGACGAAATCGTCTCTATTGCCAAGAAAATGGCTGATTTGGGCATACGTATCTATGCCACAAAGGAAACTGCAAGAGCTATCGTAAACTTAGGTATCAATGTTACCTATGTAAAGGGTATCACCGAGAGCGACTACTGCTTCAAGCTTCTTGAGAGCGGTAAAATCAACTTCATTCTCTACACAGGCGTCCTTTTCGACACCACAATGGAAAACTTCATTGCTCTTCGCAGAAAGGCTCTCCAGCTCGGTATTGCATGCTTTACATCACTTGATACAGCTAATGCAATGCTTGATATTATGGCAAGTAACTACACTCAGCAGAACACTGAGCTTATAGATATCAACTCAATGAGAAAGACAAGAAATAAGTTCAAGTTCGCTAAGATGCAGGGTACAGGCAACGACTATATCTTCATCGACAACCGTCACGGTGAGATTACCTGCCCCGAATCACTCTGTATCAACTTCTGCGACAGACATACAGGTATCGGCGGCTACGGTATCGTGCTTATCGAAAATTCCGATGTTGCCGATGTAAGAATGAGAATCTTTAACAGAGACGGCTCTGAGGGTAAGATGGCAGGTAACGCAATCAGATGTGTTGCCAAGATGGTATATGACAACAACATTGTAAGAAAAGAGGAAATGACCATCGAAACAGGTGCAGGTATCAAGAATGTCAAGGTTTACACAACCAACGGCAGAGTAGTATCCACCGAGGTTTATATGGGCAAGCCCTCCTTCAATCCTTCCGACCTTCCCTGCACACTTGATGAGGATGCAATCATCGATTATCCCATCACACTCGGCAGCGGAAGCTACAACATCACCTGCCTTAGCGTAGGTAACCCCCACTGTGTTGTGTTCCTCAAGGATATCGACTCACTTGACCTTAACGAAATCGGTCCTTTCTTTGAGAAGGCTGATATCTTCCCCGAAAGAATCAACACTGAATTTGTCAGAATCGTAAACCGTCATACAATCAAGATGAGAGCATACGAAAGAGGTAACAAGGAAACCTTTGCCTGCGGTACGGGTGCGGCTGCTGCGGTTGTTGCCGCGGTTGAAAACGGCTTCTGTGACAAGGGTGAAGAAATCACCGTCAAGCTCAAGGGCGGCGACCTCGCAGTAACCTACAACGACGACGGCATCTTCCTTACAGGTAACGCAGTTCTCGTCTTTGAAGGCGAAGCAGAATACTAATAAAAAAGCACCTTCGGGTGCTTTTTTTAATGCAGAATGCAGAGTGCAGAGTGCAGAGTGCAGAACTGCGCCCGACAGTGTGCAATCGGTAAGGTTTTACCCGCCCCGTCGGGATGCACCGTAGGGACTGACCGATAGATAGATTTGGTGGTAGAGGTGGTTGAACCCTTCCGTCACTGCGTGCCACTTGCCTCTTGCGGTTCCCAAAATTGCCATTCGGCTTGGAGCGCCGGGCAATTTTGACCGCTGCGCCATCCTCACCTCGCTTCATCCTCCACCGGAGGCGCTTCGGCGACGATGCCTTTCAGGGATGGCAAGATTAAATATCGAGACAAAAATACGGTTTATGTTCATAGGTCGCCGTGGGTGTCGAACACTACGGAAAACATCTTTTCTGTCAAAATCGACACCTCAGGGACAGATTGAGCCGTGAAGCTTCGGGAACAAAGGAACAAAGAAACAAAGTTTTCTATAAAGGTCAAGAAATATATATTTATAAACTCTTTTAATAAAATATTTGTTTATTTGTTTACCGAGGGCTGAAAACAGGCATAAACTCTCGGTTTTTCGCGTCAACAAACGGTAAACAAAGAAGAAACAAAGGAACAAACCGCTCTTTGTATCAGAAAACACCGTAGTACTCTTCGGTCTGAGGTCTTACCCAGCAACGCTGCTTTCCGTACTCACCGACGTTTTTTGCACTTACGCTTCTTTCCCAATCCGTATTGGTATCCATAATAATGCCTATTTCCTTCGATTGCTTCATGGTCGGCTTATCCCTGTATCCGAGAGCCCTATCCCATAATTCGAGAACACATACACAATCCTTATCCTCAATATATTCCTCAATAGCACCCACTCTCCAATCGTCCTCGAGGGCATTGTTCTGCCGCTCGGTCACTGTGCCGATAAGCTCCTTTTTAGGCGTTGTGAGCACCTTTCCCGAGGCGTAAAGTGAATAAGCCTCAGCCCAGCATTGCTCGATAAAATGCTTTATATATGCCATATTTTCAAATATTGCGCCTCTTCTCACATTGCACCACACAGGGTAATATCTTCTGTTGCCTGTTTTATCCTTAAAGGGCTGGCGGAGGTTTGTTGTGCCGATAAAAATGCACTGACGGGGGATGTCTGAGGGGTAAATTGAATAAGGCTTGCGGTAGTTGTCGCTTCTTCTGTCAAAATACTGCTTGGCTTCCTCCTGCTTTTCCGCACTGTTGAGGGCGAGAAGCTCACTGATTTCACATATCCACTTGCCCTGAATCTGTTCGATACCTACAGTGCCTCTGATGTCGCTTATTCTGCCGTACCATTCATCCTGAAGGGCGAGCCATTGAGTGATAGTCGTTTTGCCGTTGCCCTGGGCACCCTGAAGCACAATAATATCATCCACCTTGCACCCGGGGTCAAAGGCTCTCGCAATTCCGCAGTGAAAAATCAGCCTCGAGCACTCACGAGCATAATCAGAGTCCTCAGCTTCCATAATTTCCGTCAGGAACCTCTCAATTCTTTCCTCACCGTCCCATTCAATTCCTCTGATTCTGTCACGAATCGGGTGATACTGATTAAGATTCCATAAGATTTTCAGCGCGTGGTTAAGGTCACCCTCGCTTTTGAGGTCGTAGTTGTTTTCGATGATGTGAAGCGTTCTGCTGAAGCATTCGTCGTCCCAGGGCTTACCGTTCCATTCGGGTCTGCCTGTCAGCAGATTGTACCTTACGGTGCTGAATTCCTCGTCTGAGTTGAGGATTGTAAGGTAGTTGCCCACGGTTTTGAGAAGCTTTCCGTTTTTGTCCGTTCTGAACTCCTCACCGATGAGCTGCTTTCTTTTCTGACTGAGATTGTCTCTCTCAATCATGGCTGACAGCTCGTTCACCTTCTTTGAAAATTCTGCGGTGACACCGAGCTCCTCGGCTTTTTCTCTGAGCTTTTCCATTATCAGAGACGACCGCTCAGTGTTTTCCATACTCAGCACCTCCACCAGAAGCACGAAGTCAAAAAGCTCTTCCTTTTTGCAAATCTGATTGAAATTTTTCATTTTTACTCTCCTTAAATTTTTAGTAGGGGAAATACCCCTCTACTAATAGGCCGAAAAAGCCGTTTTGTTGCAGGTTTCGTGCAACAAAAGTGCAAAAAAATGAAAAATATTTTTTAAATATCTTTTTAATGCCGTAAGAGAATTAAAATCATAGAATTATCGTCTTGAATTTTGTGCAATATTGTTATATAATATTTAGTTGAAAAGAATGATACAGGAGAAAAAATATGTCAAAAAAAGTTATAGTTATCGGTGCAGGAGCGGCGGGGCTTATGGCTTCGGGTGTTGCCAGTGAGGAAGGGGCAGAGGTGCTTCTTATTGAGCGTAATGACAGACCTGCAAGAAAGGTTATGATTACGGGCAAGGGACGCTGCAACGTGACAAATAACTGCACAATGATAAACGAATTAATCGCAAATGTGCCCACCAACGGCAGATTTCTTTACAGTGCATTTTCACGCTTTATGCCCATTGACACCATGGAATTTTTTGAGGATATGGGTGTTTCGCTCAAGGTCGAAAGAGGCAACCGAGTTTTTCCCGAAAGCGATAAGGCGGTTGATATAGTTGATGCTCTCAACGCCTTCAGTCAGGATGCGGGTGCAAAGAGAATCAAAGGCAGAGTTACTGAGCTTATTATTTCCGACGGTGCCGTTAAGGGTGTTGTTCTCGAGGACGGCACCGAATACGAAGCCGACAGTGTTATTATCGCAACGGGCGGTGTTTCTTACCCGCTCACAGGCTCAACAGGTGACGGATATACGCTCGCTAAGCAGGCAGGTCACACCGTAACAGACCTTAAGCCTTCCCTTGTGCCGCTTGTGTGTCATGAGGGCTTTTGCAGTGACCTTCAGGGTCTTTCGCTTAAAAATGTTGCAATAAGTGTGATTGATACTCACAGTTACAAGGAGGTTTATAAAGATTTCGGTGAGATGCTTTTCACTCACTTCGGTGTTTCGGGCCCGATGATTTTATCTGCGAGCTCACATCTTAAGGATATCACCCCGAGACGGTACGAAATCCACATTGACCTTAAGCCTGCAGTTTCATACGAACAGCTTGACAAGAGAATACAGAGAGATTTTCTTGAGAATAATAACAAAAACTTCATCAACGCTCTCGACTCGCTTTTGCCCAAAAAGCTTGTGCCGGTTATTGTTCGTCTTTGCGGTATCAAGCCTGCCACAAAGGTCAATCAGATTACCAAGGAGCAAAGAGCGACACTTGTCAATCTTCTCAAGGATTTAAAGGTCACCGTGCTTAAATACAGACCTATCGAAGAGGCAATCATCACCTCGGGCGGTGTTTCAACCAAGGAAATTGACCCGAAAACAATGGAATCCAAGCTCTGTAAGGGGCTTTACTTTGCAGGTGAGGTTATCGACGTTGACGCTTATACGGGCGGCTTTAACCTGCAGATTGCCTTCTCAACGGGCAGACTCGCAGGGGAAGCGTGCTTGTGAGAATTCAGAATTCGGAATTCGGAATTCGGAATTCGGAATTGCGCCGGATTGAAGAAAGTTGAGCAGGCTGACTGAGGCTTGATGAAAACTTTGCTCGTCTGCTTGTAGGGACCGTCGCCCCCGTCGGTCCGTAGTCAGGGGAATTTAAAATCAGCACTTTTAAGGTTTTATAAAGCCTTTCTTACGCAGGTACAGACTGAATATTTAATACACGGTCAGGTGCGACCGCAATTGCGCATTGCGCATTCCGAATTGCGCATTAAAAAAGGTTGCGACCGAAATTTTGCATTCTGCACTCTGCATTTTGCATTCAAAAAGATATAAAGGAGAAATAATATGAACATCATCAACGTTGCCATTGACGGACCTGCAGGTGCAGGCAAAAGCACAATCGCTAAGGCGGTTTCAAAAAAGCTCGGCTACATCTATATCGACACGGGCGCTCTTTACAGAACTGTCGGTCTCAACGCTCTTCGTAAGGGTGTTGACATTCAGAACGACGAGGCGGTTGCTTCAACTCTCACCGATGAGCTTTGTATTGAGCTTAAATTCATCGACGGTGAACAGAGAATGTTCCTTGGCGGTGAGGACGTATCAGCTGCTATCAGAACCCCCGAGGCATCTATGGCGGCTTCAAGGGTTTCCGCAGTTCCCGAGGTCAGAAGTTATCTTTTTGAGCTTCAGAAAAGCCTTGCAAAAACCAATAACTGTATAATGGACGGCAGAGACATAGGCACCGTCGTTCTTCCTGAGGCTCAGGTCAAAATTTTTCTTACGGCTTCACCCGAGGCAAGAGCTCAGAGAAGATATAAGGAGCTCACCGAAAAGGGTATTGAGGCTTCCTACGACGAGGTTCTCGCCGATATGATAAAGCGCGACTACGACGACTCACACAGAGCCATTGCACCTCTTAAGCAGGCTG
Source organism: Acutalibacteraceae bacterium (assembly GCA_045577395.1). GTDB lineage: Bacteria > Bacillota > Clostridia > Oscillospirales > Acutalibacteraceae > UBA6857. The sequence continues at coordinate 22,529 of JAZNIH010000008.1, forward strand.
ACGATGCGGTGCTTTGTGACACAAGCGACCTTACTCTCGAGGAATCAATCGGGCTTCTGACAAAAATAATAACGGAAAGAATCTGAATTAATAAATGAAATTCGGGGAAACTGTTCCATAGGAGTGATTTCTTTGAATTTCGACTATAACCGCAGCTACAAGGGCTTTCTTTATCCTGTCTTAAAGCCGCCTCTCTTTCTGCTTTCTCACGGTGTATACAAATACCGCTGTGTGGGTAAGGAAAACATCCCCAAGAAAAACGGGCTTATCATAGCCTGTAACCACGTAGCCTTTTCCGACCCTGCGCTCATTGTTGCAAACTGCCCGAGAAGGGTGCATTTTATGGCAAAGAGCGACCTCTTTGAAAACCCTGCCTTCAGTCTTGTTTTAAGGCAGATGAACGCCTTTCCCGTTCACCGCTGGAGCTCTGACAGAAAAGCTCTCAGATATGCCCTCGATATACTTAAAAAGGGCGGTGCAGTGGGTATTTTCCCCGAGGGGAGACGAGTAAGAGGTGAAAAGGAGCCTGTTGATGCGAGAAACGGTATCGGCTTTCTTGCCGGCTGCTCGGGGGCTGACGTGTTGCCTTGCTGCATATATAAATTCAAAGAGGGATACCGCAGTGAGCTCACCCTTGCTTTCGGCGAAATTATCCCCAATAAGGAGCTTTTCCCCGATGGGACACGTACCTCACAGAGGGTAAGAAACGCCTCTCAGACCATTATGAACAGGATAACAGAACTATGGAAAATTCAGGAAAAACACTACGGACGGCAAAAACCGCAGGATTCTGCTTCGGAGTAAAGCGTGCGGTAAATATTCTTAAGCAAAGACTTGATGAAGGGGTAAGTGTTGTCACTCTCGGCCCTATTATTCACAACCCTGCCGTAATAAAGGATTTTGCCGACAGGGGAGCGACGGCGGTTTCTGACGTTGACAGTGTTCCTGAGGGCTCAGAGGTTGTTATAAGAGCGCACGGTGTCACCGCCGACGTTATCGAAGCCTTAAAACAAAATGGGATAGCCTGCACCGATGCCACCTGTCCCTGCGTTCTTGAAATACACAGAATCATAAAAGAAAACTCGCGTCAGGATAATATCACCCTTATTGCAGGTGACGCTGACCACGCCGAGGTCAAGGGTACCCGAAGCTTCTGCAACGGCCCCTCCATCGTTTTCAGAAATGCCGATGAGCTGAAGGAATTACTCGCAGAAAACAGTAATTTTGCCGAAAAAGAAATTATTGTCCTTGCACAGACAACTTTTTCGGTAAAAGAATGGAAAAAAACCGAAAAAATAATTGAAAAACTCTGTACAAATCAAAAATTATTTGATACAATATGCAGAGCTACCTTTAACAGACAGCAGGAGGCGGAAAAGCTTTCACGTGAAAGTGACCTTATGATTGTTGTCGGAGGTAAATTCAGTTCCAACACCGTCAAGCTTTATAACGTGTGTAAGGAAAACTGCGAGGCACTTCTCATAGAGAGTGCCGATGAGCTGAAGGATTACGATTTTTCGCCCTTCAACAAAATCTGTATCACAGCGGGTGCATCAACACCTGCACGTATAATAAAGGAGGTTGAAGTCTTTATGACCGAAAACTTTAGTGAAACAAAAAATATCAAGGAGTCACAGGATCAGGAGTTGTTCTATGCAGCAGTAGATAGCATTGACGATACAAGCGATAATCCCTTTGTTGTTGGCATCGTTGTTGGCATTGCACCCAACGAGATTCAGGTTGATATCGGCAGAAAGTACGCCGGCTTTATCCCTGTTGAAGAGTACAGCAATGACCCTACAGCCGACCCCGCAAAGGAGCTCAATATTGGTGACGAGCTCAACCTCATTATCATGAAAACAAACGATAATGAAGGCACCATGAAGCTTTCAAAGCGTCTTTATGACAGAAGAGCATCATGGAAGAACATCGTAGCAGCTAAGGAAAACGACGAAGTTGTTGAGGCTGTTATCTCAGAAGCCGTAAGAGGCGGCGTTATCGCATATCCTATGGGTGCAAGAGTATTTATCCCTGCTTCACTCACAGGCCTTGCAAAGGACGAAGACCTTACCCAGCTTGTTAAGGAAAAGGTTAAGTTCAGAATCATCGACATCGATGAGCAGAAAAAGAGAGTTGTAGGCTCAATCCGTGCCGTTCTCAGAGAAGAGCGCAAGGAAGCTGCAGATGCCTTCTGGGCAAACATTGCAGAGGGTCAGGAATTCACAGGTACTGTTAAGTCACTCACCAACTACGGCGCATTCGTAGACCTCGGCGGCGTTGACGGTATGGTACATATTTCCGAGCTTTCATGGAAGAGAATCAAGCATCCTTCAGAAATCGTTAACGTTGGCGATACCGTTAAGGTATTCGTTAAGGCTCTCGATGCTGAAAAGAGAAAGATTTCTCTCGGCTATAAGAGAATCGAAGACAATCCCTGGGAAATCCTCAAGAGAGATTATCCCGTTGATTCAGTTGTTGACGCTACAGTTGTAGGTCTCACAACCTTCGGTGCATTCGCTACAGTTATCGACGGCATTGACGGTCTTATCCACATTTCACAGATTGCTGACCGCCGCATCGCTTCCCCCAAGGAAGTACTCAACGTTGGTGACGTTGTTAAGGTTAAGATTACAGAAATCGACTTTGACAAGAAGCGTGTAAGCCTTTCAATCCGTGCTCTTCTTGAGCCCGTTGTTGAAGAGGCTGCTGAGGAAGCAGTTGAAGAAGCAGTTGAAGAAGCAGCTGAAGAGGCTGTTGCAGAGGAAGTTGCTGAATAATTCTTTTCAGAATACTTAAAGCCACCTTTCGGGGTGGCTTTTTTATTTATATTTCAGGTTGACATTTTAATTGTGTGTTATATAATTGAATTAATACTTACCAAAGGATATGATAACAATGAAACGAAAAATCGACGGCACGTTTTTTGAGTTCAGCCACCATAACACAGCAGAAGGTAAATACTGGAATCCCGCCCTTGAGAAATTCACTGCTCAGCAGTGGAGGGAAAAGGTGCGTGAAATTTCGGAAATCGGAATGGAGTACATCGTGGTTATGGCTACCGCACTTTATGACAGATGCTACTTCAGATCATCGGTATATCCCTTTGCTGAGCTTAACTGCACCGACCCTGTTGAGGCAGTGCTTTCTGCCGCTGATGATTACGGCGTTAAGGTATTTCTCGGTAACGGCTTTTACGGTGACTGGAGAAAGGCGGATTTCAATATAAAAAGCGAGGATGTAATAAGCCGTTCCTTCAGAGCTATGGAGGAGCTTACGAAGCTTTACGGTCACCACAGGAGCTTTTACGGCTGGTATTTTCCCGATGAGACCTGCATCATTCTCAACTACTCGAAAAGCTTTCAGAAATACGTCAACAGATGCTCTGAAAGATGCAGAAGCCTTACTCCCGATAAAAAGACCCTCATTGCTCCCTTCGGCACAAACCTTGTGCTTGCAAATAACCGCTTTATTGACACCCTTGCAAGCCTTGACGTTGACTTTATCGCATATCAGGACGAGGTCGGCGTCAGAAAAACCAAGGTTGACAGAACTGCAAGGCTATTTGAAAAATTAAGAAAAGCCCACGATAAGGCGGGCCGTTCTGAACTCTGGGCTGATATTGAGCTTTTTGATTTTGAGGGTATGGTTTATAAAAGTGCCCTTGTACCTGCTGCTTTTGAGCGTATAGAAAAGCAGATTGACAACGTATCTCCTTATGCAGACAAGATACTCTGTTATCAGTATCCGGGGCTTATGAATCCTGCTGATTCAGATGCTTTTGCAGGTCATCCTGATTCCGTACGGCTTTATGACAGGTATGTTAAAGCCCTGAAATAAGATTAACGATTGCAACTGCAAATTCAAAGGATAAGTCAAGTAATTTGTTTTCGGACATAAAAGCACCCTCTTTCTTTGGTATTATATCATAAAACATAGCGTTTTTCAATGATATATCGCTAACGCGATATGATATACGGCTTACGTCGTATGATATATTTGCTTTGCAAATATGATATAAGAACCCGACCCGCTGACGAAATCAAAGATTTCGAGCGCGTGCCCCGGAACCTTGTTATTCGCTTCGCTCATAATAATATCCGTTCCTTCATATGCCGCAGGCATATATCATCCGCCGAAGGTGGATATCATATCGAAAATATATCATCCGTTCCGACAGGAACGGATATCATTGTAAAAAACCTCTTTTGTCCGGTAGACAAAAGAGGTTTTTTACATGGCGGAGAGTTAGGGATTCGAACCCTAGGTGAGTTTCCCCACACAGCATTTCGAGTGCTGCACCTTCGACCACTCGGACAACTCTCCGTATCTTTGCAGGGGATATTCTATCAAATAACTCGTTTGTTGTCAAGTAAATAATTATTGATTGTTCTTTTTTATTGTGTTATAATGTAAAAAAACTTTGGAGAGATTATTATGGCGTATTTATTTGTGCATTTCAGGGAGAAAATTACCGTTGACGGTGAACAGGTCTATTTTTCAGTCAGTAAGGACGGATATAGATGGGAAATGCTTAACTCAGGTAAGCCCGTTCTCACGAGCAATATGAGCACAGGCGGCTGCAGAGATATTGAAATTGCAAGACTTAAGAAGGGCGGCTTTGTTATAATCACCACCGACGAGTGCATTGCAAAAAGATACGATGAGAATTATAACGTGGATTGGTCAGTTGTCAACCGCACGGGCAGTCATGGCTTCTGTATGTGGAAATCCGATAATCTGATTGATTTTTCCGAACAGAGTATTATTAACATCGGAAGAGATGATTTCGGTTGTATGTGGGCACCTGAAATTTTCTATGATGAGACCGAGGATGAATATATGATTCATTGGGGCTCAACCGTAGCTCAGGATAATTACAGTCATATGTCAATTTATTATTCTGTTACAAAGGATTTCGAGAGCTTTTCAAAGCCGAGACTCTTCTTTACCAAGCAGGCGGAAATACTTGATACCCATATTACGAAAATTGACGGCAAATACCATCTTTTCTATAAGCATGCAGAGCATCCGGGTGTAAATATGCATGCCGTTTCAGAGCACCTTTACGGACCCTATATGCACGATGAAGAATTTGAAAAATATATGAGAAGCATCGATAAATATAACTGCTACGAGGCTGATACAACCTTCACCCTCGCAGACGGAAAATGGTGCTTCATGCTCGATTTCTTCGGCTGTGAAAAGGATAAAATGGGCTACGTTCCCTTTGTCAGCAGTAAGCCCGGTGATATGAATTTTGAAATGAGCAAGGAGCTTTTCAGCTTCCCTTACGGCTTCAAGCACGGTAAGGTCATTGAAATCACCGATACCGAATACGAGAGCCTTAAAAAGCATTATATAAACGAATAAAAAAAGCGGTTGAAGAATAAAGTCTTCAACCGTAATTTTTTAGTTACCCGCCGTGCCGTTAGTGCTGTGTATAACCTGCTCAAAGGCAGGGTGGTGATTGCGAGTCAGGTTCACGCTCCCTTCGTCCGCAAAAGCGGGAGGTCTGCAATCCGCTGACAAAGACTCTCTCCGTTTAATAACGTGTTGGGTTATAACGAACACTGTTATCGAACACGGCAGGTATAAAATTATTCCTTTATTGAATCCTCAGCCTCATATTTTTCGATGAGTCTGTCTTCAAAAATATTGCCGATTTCATTGAATTCCTTTTCATCCTCAATCTGAATCAGATAGCTTTCGCCGTCCTCCTCAATAACCTTGAGAATAAGAACGTCGCCGTCGTCGTCAAGAATCTCGGCTTCATCGTCATAAACGGGAAGAAGTGCAACGTACTTGTTTCCGTCCTCTGTTTCAATTCTGTCAAGCTCTTCAAAAATATGCTCAACACCGTCGTCATCAACGACGCTTACAATATCCATATCAAAATTTTCGCTCATTTCAGTTTAACCGTTATCCTTTCTTTATTCTGGTCTTATTGTAATATTTTAAACCGGATATGTCAATAAAGTTTTAAAATATAAAATAAAATATTTGAAAATCAGTTGTCAATTGACAATATCTTGTGTTATAATACAATAAATATGTGGATATTTAGATGTTTTACTTTTTTATTATATTTTGAATTATCGTTTTAGGAGGAATTTTATGTCAAGCTCACTTAATCCTGTTTTTGGCGAGTGGTATACCGACAGACAGATCGGTAACGGAACTGACGGTAAGGTTTTTTCCATATATAAACAGAATTACAACGGAGAAAGAGAATACTCGATTCTTAAGATTATCCGTCTTGGTGAAAACAGAAACGAAAGAAAGCAGTTTGCATCTGAGGATGCTGCTGCAGGGTATGAGGACGAGCCTTTTGATAATATCATAAAGAAAATTACAGATAATATTGATACCGTCCGTAAATCCAAGGCATCAAATTATATCATAAAATATGAGGACGTTGAATTAAGACGTGCAAGTGACGGAAAGGGCAGGCTTATTCTTTTAAGGCTTGAGAACGGTAAGTCTCTTGCAGAAATTACCAAAGATATGTCCTTTACTCTTGATGAAACAATAAGACTCGGTATAAACATCTGCACAGCTCTTGTGAAGTGCAGAAGCTTCGGCTATATTTATCCTAATCTTAAGCCTGAAAACATACTGTTTACCGAGGAGGGAAGATGTAAGCTCGGTGACTTCGGTACCTTCAGCTGCCTTGAGCCCTCCAAGAGCTCTGTATCTTATAAGAGAACCCAGTATTTTATGGCTCCCGAGTTTATACGTACGGGCAACATCAACTGCACCGCCGATACCTATTCTCTCGGCCTTATACTGTATATGCTCACCAACAGAAACAGGCTTCCCTTTACAGAGCCTTACCCTGAAAAAATTACGGTAAACTCACTTAATGAGGCTACAAACAAAAGACTTACCGCTCAGGAATTTGAAAAGCCCGTCTTTGCAAGCGATGAGCTATGGTCAATAATAAAAAGGGCCTGTAATTTTAATCCCAATAAGCGATACTTTGCTCCCGAGCATATGCTTTCGGACTTAAAAAGCGTGCTTGAGAACAAGCCCTTTTCAGAGCATGAATATGACGACATCTATTCCGAAAGCGTAGTTCCCGACGAGGGTGAGGAGAAAATACTGATGCCTGAAATCGAAGAGGTTGAGCGTCACGTTGAGGAGCCGACTCCTGTTTTATCAATCAAGGAAGAAATTCAGATTCCGGCATACGACCCTGTTTATAAAAAGAGAAAGCCTGCGGCGCATAACAAAAAATCCGTAAGGATTGACAGGCTGCCTGAAATACGTAAGCCTCAGAAGGAAGAAAGACCCTCTTCGTTAAAGTTGATAATAACTGCCGCTATAGCTGCTTTCTTAATCCTTCTGCTTGCGGTTTCCTTATCTCTGAACGGCAACGCATGCTCTGATGCTGCTGCAACCTTGTGTGCACAGGTTGCTGACATTGAAAATATTTACGGTTTAGGAGTGATTTTCTATGGCTGCTGATATGATAAAGACTGTTATGAAGGCTGAGGCTCAGGGCAGAATGCTTGAAGGTGAAGCTAAAAAGAACGTTGAAAAGCTTATAGCCGATGCGGAAATCCAGGCTGAAATCATCTTCAACTCTTCTGTTGAGCAGGCACGTAAGCAGGCTAATCTGATTTTAAGCGATGCCGAATATTCGGCAAACGGTATTATAAAGCAGGCTGAAAAGCTCGCTGAATTAAGAGAAAGAAAGTCAATTTCAGATACCGAAAAGCGATACAAGGAGGCCATAGGTCTCATTTTCGAGGAAATTGTCAGATAATAATTACTGCCTTATAAAGGAGGTGCTGATTATTGGCAAAAGTTAAGTTATTGAATTTTGAAATTGTTTCATTAAAAAGCGACGGCAAGAGAATAATTGATTATATTCAGCGTCTCGGTGTAACCGAAATTACCGGTATAGACGAGGATTTTCTTGAGAGCATTGATACAGATGCTGTTGTTGAGGGATATAATAAAAAGAGTGCTCTTGCTTCCGAGGCAATCAGCATTCTTGAAAGACATTGCAATATCAAAAAATCACTTGTAGAGTCATTGACCGATTACAAGGAAATTGAGTACAGTGAATACAGACTGCTCGGTGACAAGGCTGATCTGATTGAGGCGGACTGTAAGGATATTCTCAGTCTTAATGAAAAAATCGGTAAGCTAAGGTCAAGGATTGTCGATGCACAGAATCTGATTGAATATTACAGTCCGTGGAAAGCCCTTGATATTCCAATGGCATCGAAAAGAACTGCAGGCACAACGGTTTTCATCGGTACCTTTGACGGGGAATACGGTTCGGATGTGCTCGCAGATAAGCTGAAGGATTATAACAGCGATTTGTCTTCTCTTGCGATAGAGACGGTGAGCGTCTCAAGGATGCAGACCTGTGCGGTTATAGTGGCTCACAATTCCGTTGCGCCTCAGGCTGAAGAAGCCTTAAGAGAGCTTGGCTTTACCCGCCCCGATAAGATTTACGGCGGTCTGCCGTCGAAGGCTATTGAAGAGTCCGAGGCTGAAATTGTCAAGCTTCAGACGGAAATCAGCAGTCTTGAGGATGAGCTTAAGGGTTATTCCGACAGGTACGACAATATAAGATTCTTCTACGATTACTCCTTATCCCAGATTGAGAAGTATTATGCGGTAAGCAAATCGGCTCAGACTGAAAAGACCTTCATCATACGGGGATATCTGCCCGAGGTCAAAAGTGAAGAGGTCAAATTTGATATGGAAAACAAATTCTCATGTCAGATTGAATTTACTGAGCCCGATTATGAAAACGAAGACGTACCCGTGCTGATTGAAAACGGAGCCTTTGCGGGCGGTGTTGAGAGCATCACCAATATGTACTCGGCACCCTCAAACAAGGACATTGACCCGAATCCCGTTATGGCCGTATTTTATTATATCTTCTTCGGCTTTATGCTTTCCGATGCGGGATACGGCTTACTGATGCTTTTGTTTTCCGTTATTGCCAAAAAGAAATTCAAGGTAACGGGAACAAAGAAAAAGTTTGTGGATATGGTTTTCTTCTGCGGAATATCAACTGTTTTCTGGGGTGCTATGTTCGGCGGATGGTTCGGTGACCTTATACCGACTGTCTGTACCGAGTTTCTCGGATACTCCGAAGGGCCTGTGCTTTCTCTGTGGATGGACCCCGTAAGCAACAGTATGACGCTGCTTCTGTTCTGCCTCGGTTTCGGTATAGTTCAGCTGTTTACCGGTCTGTTTATACACGGATTTACTCTTATTAAAAATAAGCAGTACCTCGGTGCGGTTTTCGATACTGTACCCGTAATGATATTTGTCACGGGCTTTGCGATACTCGGTGCAAGCCTGATTACGGAAATCCCCGACAGCATTATGCCCTGGAGCACGGTGCTTCTTTCGGTCGGTGCAGTACTGATTATTCTTACTGCAGGACGAAGCTCAAAGAATATCATAGGAAAGCTCGGCGGGGGACTGTATGCACTTTACAACACCACAACAGGCTATCTCGGTGACATTCTTTCATATTCACGTCTTCTTGCATTGGGGCTTGTGACGGGTGTTATAGCCAATGCCGTCAATCTTCTTGCTTCAATGCCCGGAAATATCATTTTGTTCGTTATCATTTTTATTGTCGGACACACGATTAATTTTTCAATCAATGTAATCGGCACCTACGTTCATACAAACAGATTACAGTACGTAGAGTTTTTCTCAAAGTTTTATGAAGGCTCGGGCCGATGCTTTACACCATTTAAATTCAATTCCAAATATTTTATTGTCAAGGAGGAAAAAAAGTATGATTAGTTACGGTTTATTTATTGCAATTTTCGGAGCTGCACTCGCAGTTGCTCTTTCAGGTATGGGTTCTGCAAAGGGCGTTGGTCTTGCAGGTGAAGCAGGTGCAGGTCTTCTTTCAGAGGAGCCCGGTATGTTCGGTAAGGTGCTTATTTTACAGATCCTTCCCGGTACTCAGGGTCTTTACGGATTTATTATTGCTCTTATCGTTCTCAATAAGATCGGCATTCTCGGCGGCGGTGCAGCAGAGGTTTCTCTTGCACAGGGTCTTTCGGTGTTTGCTGCTTGTCTTCCCATTGCAGTAACAGGCTATTTTTCAGCTATTTATCAGGGCCGTGTTGCCGCCTCGGGTATTTCACTTATCGCAAAGCAGCCCACTCAGGTAGGCCGCGGTATGACCCTTTCCGCTCTTGTTGAAACCTATGCAATCCTTACATTCCTCGTTTCGCTTCTTGCCGTTTCAAATATAGCAATCGGCTAATCATCAACTTAATCAAAGGAGTGATACAGTGACCGGTCTTGAAGTTATCACTGAAAAAATATTACAGGATTCACGTGAGAATTGCGACAAAATCCTTGAAGAGGGTGCTCTGAAGGTCAGAGATATTCTCAATGAAGCACGCTTAAAGGGCAATCTTGAGGCAGAAGCTATTATAGCCGCGGCCGAAAAGGAAGCCGAGCGCAAGGAGGCTATCGCAAAAAGCAATGCTGAATCCATAACAAGAAACAGATATCTTGAAATCAGAAATGCTATTCTCAACGATATTATTTCTGAGGCTTATGAATCGGTTGAAAAGCTCTCGTGTGAAGAGTATTTTGACCTTATCCGTAAGCTTTGCTATAAGCATATACAGCCCGGTGAATGCACAATGCACTTCAACGGCGAGGATATTTACAGACTCCCCGAGGGCTTTGAGGATGAGATTAACTCGGTTGTTTTTGAAACAGGTGCGGTACACGTCTGCAGTGAGCCTGCCGATATAGAAAACGGATTCATTCTCAGATATGACGGTTTTGAGGTAAATTGTACCCTCAGAGCGGTTTTTGACGACTGTATGGATAATCTTAAGTTTATTCTCAGTAAGGCTCTGTTTGATTGATTTGGAGGCAGTTATGAAGGATACAGACTATGCTTTTTGTGTTGCCCGTATCAGAGCAAACGAAAAAAAGCTTTTAGATTCATCTTTTATGAATAAGCTTGCCTCCTGCGGCAGCTTTGAGTCTGCAGTCGGCATGCTTTCGGATATCGGCTGGTGTGAGAGCAGTACATCTGTCAGGGATATTATCAATATGCAGAATAAAAAGCTCTGGTCTTTAATCAGCGATTCCGTTCCCGATAAAAAAGAGGCTGACTGTCTTTGTGTACTCAACGACTTTTTTAACATAAAATGTGCGGTCAAGTGCGCTTTTACGGGGGAGGACCCTGCAGGATATTTCATTTATCCCTCGAGCCTTGACACCGATGAGCTTAAAAAGGTTATTCTGACAAAAAAATTCTCTTCTTTCGGTAAGACAGAATTTGCTCTTTGTGCAAAGGAAGCCTATGAGCTTGCCTGCAAAACCGAAAACGGTCAGAACGCCGAAATTGTTATAGACTGTGCGACACTTGAAGCTCTCGCTCATTATTCGGAATTTCGGAAGAATTCGTTGTTTTCTGAAATCTGCGACTTTTTTGTTGATACAGCCAACATCAAAACTGCATTCAGATGTATTTCCGCAGGTAAAAATGCAGATTTCGTGCGCAATGCCATCACCGAGTGCCGTCATATAAGCAGAAGCACTCTTTGCTCTTGTGTAGCCGAAGGAGATGAGGCGCTTATGACATATCTTGCCCGTACAAGATATTTGGAGGGCGCACAGCTTTACGGCAACGGTCCAGTTCTTTTTGATAAGTGGTGCGACGAAAGCATTATCAGGCTTGTCTCAAAGGCTAAGTACACAGCCTTCGGATTTGATCCGGTCTGTGCATATTATTACACAAGACTCAACGAAATAAAGAACGTCCGCATTATTCTCACGGCTTTACAGTCAGGAATCTCTGCAGATAAAATTACAGAAAGGTTGAGATGCCCGAATGTATAAGATAGCTGTTCTCGGTGACAGAGAAAGTGTATCCGGCTTTGCCTGTATAGGTCTTGAGACCTTTACGGCATCGGATAAGTCCTCTGCATCAAAAATTCTGAAAAGACTTGCCGCAGATGATTATGCGGTGATATATATAACCGAAGCACTCGCCTGCGAAATAAAGGAAGAAATCGAGAAATATAACGACAGAGTTACACCTGCGATTATTCTTATTCCCGGTGTGTCAGGTAACAACGGTGAAGGCATGGCAGCCGTTTCTGCCCGTATTGAAAGAGCAGTCGGCTCTCAGCTTCTCGGTTAGTATTAAATTTATATATGAAATCAGGTGATATAATGAACGAAGGAATTATAACGAAAATTTCAGGACCTCTTGTCGTTGCTGATCATATGAAGCACGCCAATATGTACGACGTTGTCAGGGTCAGCGGTGAAAACCTTATAGGTGAAATTATTGAAATGCACGGAGACCGTGCTTCGATTCAGGTATATGAAGAAACGTCCGGTCTTAAGACAGGCGAAAAAGTTGTTTCAACCTGTGAGCCGCTCAGCGTTGAGCTCGGTCCCGGACTCATCGGTAATATTTTCGACGGTATTCAGCGTCCCCTTGTTGAAATAATGAAAAGCTGCGGAAACAATCTTACAAGAGGTATCGATATACCCTCATTGAACAGAGAGAGGTTATGGGTTTTCGAGCCTTGTGTTTCCGAGGGAATACACGTTTCCGGCGGTGACGTTATCGGTACTATTCAGGAAAACGAGGTCATTACACATAAAATTATGATACCTCCCGGATTAAGCGGAATCATTAAAGAGATTACGGGCGGTACCTGCACCGTTGACGATACGGTTGCAATTATGCTTGACGAAAAGGGATGTGAGCACGGAATCGGTGTTATGCAGAAATGGCCGGTACGTAAGGGCAGACCCTATTATAAAAAGCTTTCACCCGATATGCCCCTCATTACGGGACAGAGAGTGGTTGACGCTCTTTTCCCCATCGCAAGAGGCGGTGTTGCCGCTATTCCCGGTCCCTTCGGCAGCGGTAAGACTGTTACTCAGCATCAGCTTGCAAAATGGGCGGATGCCGACATCGTTGTTTATATCGGCTGCGGTGAACGCGGTAATGAAATGACCGACGTTCTTAATGAATTCCCTGAGATTATCGACCCCCGTACGGGTAAATCTCTTATGGAAAGAACGGTTCTTATCGCCAACACGTCCGATATGCCCGTTGCTGCCCGTGAGGCTTCTATCTATACGGGTATAACCATTGCTGAATATTTCAGAGATATGGGATATAACGTAGCTCTTATGGCTGACTCTACCTCACGCTGGGCTGAGGCTCTTCGTGAAATGTCGGGCAGACTTGAGGAAATGCCCGGTGAAGAGGGATATCCCGCATACCTCGGCAGCAGACTTGCTCAGTTCTATGAAAGAGCAGGCAGGGTAATAACTCTCGGTAAGGACGGCAGAGAGGGTACTCTTTCCGTAATCGGTGCCGTTTCACCTGCAGGCGGTGATATATCCGAGCCTGTCAGTCAGGCAACACTCAGAATAGTAAAGGTTTTCTGGGGCCTTGATTCATCACTTGCATATAAGCGTCATTTCCCTGCAATCAACTGGCTTACAAGCTACTCGCTTTATGCCGGCTCACTCGGTAAATGGTTTGACGAAAACGTGGGCGAGGACTGGTCCCTTTTACGCGGACGTATCATGAGACTTCTTTCCGAAGAGGCTGAGCTTGAAGAGATGGTTAAGCTTGTCGGTGTAGATGCTCTTTCCGATCCGGACAGATTAAAAATGGAAGCCGCACGCTCAATCAGAGAGGACTTCCTTCATCAGCTTGCCTTCCACGAGGTTGATACCTATACCTCCTGCAAAAAGCAGCTGCTTATGATGAGACTTGTATGTATGTTTTACGATAAAGCTCTCGGAGCACTCGCTGAAGGGGCTGACATTGAAAAAATTGTGAGGCTTTCCGTCAGAGAGAGCATCGGCAGATTCAAGTATATACCCGAGGATAAAATCGACGAGACTTACTCTGCTGTTGAAAATGAACTCAGTCTCGAGCTGAAAAACATTTGCGAAGGAGAGGATGACGATGCCTAAGGAATACAGAACTATCAGCGAGGTTGCAGGCCCCTTGATGCTTGTTAAGGGTGTCGAAAACGTTGCATATAATGAGCTTGGTGAAATTGAGCTTTCAAACGGTGAAAAAAGGCGTTGCCGTGTTCTTGAGGTCAACGGCAGCGATGTACTCGTTCAGCTTTTTGAGGCCTCAACAGGTATTAATCTTTCCGACAGTAAGGTAAGATTTCTCGGCAGACAGCTTGAGCTCGGTGTGTCTGAGGATATGCTCGGACGAGTTTTTGACGGTCTTGGCAGACCTGTTGACGGCGGTCCGTCCATTATTCCCGAAAAGAGACTTGACGTTAACGGAACCCCGATGAATCCTGCCGCAAGACGCTATCCTCAGGAGTTTATTCAGACAGGCGTTTCTGCAATCGACGGTCTGAATACTCTTGTAAGAGGTCAGAAATTACCTATTTTCTCAGCCTCCGGTCTTCCTCATGCCGAGCTTGCTGCACAGATTGCAAGACAGGCTAAGGTAAGAGGTGAAGATGAAACCTTTGCGGTTGTTTTTGCCGCTATGGGTATCACCTTTGAGGAGTCGGATTATTTTGTTAAATCCTTTAAGGAAACCGGTGCCATTGACAGAACGGTAATGTTTTCAAACCTTGCCAACGATCCTGCCGTTGAAAGAATTGCAACACCGAAAATGGCTATGACTGCGGCTGAATATCTTGCCTTTGACAAGGGTATGCACGTTCTTGTTATTATGACGGACATCACAAACTACGCCGATGCCCTCAGAGAAATTTCTGCCGCAAGAAAGGAAGTCCCGGGCAGAAGAGGCTATCCCGGATATATGTATACCGACCTTGCTTCAATATACGAAAGAGCAGGCCGTCAGGAAGGAAAAAGCGGTTCAATAACTCTTATTCCTATTCTTTCAATGCCTGAGGACGATAAAACTCACCCGATTCCCGACCTTACAGGTTATATTACCGAGGGTCAGATTATTCTTTCACGTGAGCTTCACAGAAAGGGTATCGTTCCTCCTATCGACGTTCTTCCGTCACTTTCAAGACTTAAGGATAAGGGTATAGGTGAAGGTAAAACCCGTGCTGACCATTCAAACACAATGAATCAGCTGTTTTCGGCTTACGCCAGAGGTAAGGAATGTAAGGAGCTTATGATTATTCTCGGCGAATCTGCACTTACAGATATTGATAAGCTTTATGCTGATTTTGCAGGTGCCTTCGAGGATAAATACGTATCTCAGGGCAACGAAACCGACAGAAGCATCGAGGATACACTCAGCATCGGCTGGGAGCTGCTTTCAATATTGCCCAGAAGTGAGCTTAAAAGAATTTCCGACGAATTCCTTGATGAATACTATATCGGAAAGTAGGTGATTTCTTGGCAGTTCTGAACGTAAATCCGACAAGAATGGAGCTTACCGTGCTCAAGAAAAAGCTCGCCACCGCAAGAAAGGGTCATAAGCTTCTCAAGGACAAGCGTGACGAATTAATGCGCCGCTTTCTTGAGCTTGTAAAGGAAAATAAGGAGCTCAGAATCAAGGTAGAGCAGGGGATCAGAAGCGCTAATTTACACATGTCTCTTGCCTGCAGCACGATGAGCGACGAAAGCCTTGCAGTATCACTTATGATGCCCTCGCAGAGCGTAAAGCTTGAGCTCGGAAGCAGAAACATAATGGGCGTCAACGTGCCCGAGTATAAAACTGTTATGAAATCCGCTCAGAAGGGTAGTGTTTACTCCTACGGCTTTGCTTTCACATCGGGTGATCTTGACTGCGCAGTTAATTCCTTTGCAGATATTATGCCTGATCTTATCCGTCTTGCGGAAATCGAAAAGACTTGCCAGCTTCTTGCTTCTGAAATCGAAAGAACCCGCAGAAGAACGAACGCTCTGGAATATATTATGATACCTGATTATATTGATACCATCAAATATATTTCATCAAAGCTTGAGGAAAACGAAAGAAGCACAACGGCAAGACTTATGAAAATCAAGGATGATATGCTTAAAAATGCACATAACTATAATTAACGGCTGAGCGGCTTGTTCCGCTCGGCTTTTTGAGGTTTATATGACTGAAAGAGAGATTCTGATATCACATTGTGTCGATAAAATAAATTCAGCCTCTGAAAATATGATGATTACATCGACGGATTTTTTATCCTGTGAAGAGAGATCTGAAATTATAAACTTGCATAAGAGATACAGTCGTGACGCTGATATTTACTTTTACGGAGGGTACGCTGAGGCTGAGCGTACTGTTGCCCTTTTTGTGCCGAAATGCTTCGGATTTGAAGGGGATAGCTCAGATTTACTGAATGAATACCCCGACAGTAATCCCGTTGCCGTTATCAGACTCACAAAGGATAAATTCTCTTCCGCTTCTCACAGAGATTATCTCGGTGCTTTGATGGGTCTGGGAATTAAGCGTAAACTGATCGGTGATATTCTTGTTTTTGATTGGGGTGCTTATGCTTTTGTTCTCGACAGTATTAAGGATTTCATATGTGATAATCTTGACCAATGCGGCAGAGCCTCGGTCAGATGCGAAGCAGTAACACCTTCCGCTATGGAGCTGCCCGATGAACGGACCGACACAGTCTTTCACTCTGTTGCTTCAATGAGGCTTGACAATATTCTTTCGGCGGGCTTCGGCTTATCAAGAACAGTATGCACTCAGGCAATAGCCTCAGGAATTGTTTTTGTTAATTCCGTCAAGGTTGAAAAAAGTGATTTTCAAATTCACGAAAACGATAAAATAGTCTTGCGGGGCAAGGGTAAAATCGTTGTTGAAAATATAATCGGAAAAAATAAAAAAGACAGAATACATATCAACATCAGACACTATAAATGAATAAATCACCTGCATATTCAGATAATAATTGCAGGTGATTTTTATGTTTGAATTCAGCAGCGTCTACGGCGAGAATCTTTTTAATATCAATACACGTCTGAGAGTCAAGGAAAGCTTTGATATTATAGTAAAAAGAATCAGGATTGCAGGCAGGTATGCGACAATTTACTGTATTGACGGCTTTGTCAAGGATGAAATGTTTGAAAAAATGCTTGAATATCTTACAAGGCTCACGGCTGATGAGATGTCTGCAGTCAGAAACGCAGACGATTTTATTAATTCCTATATTACTTATATCGAAACGAGCACCGAAGAGGATATGGATAAATTTGTTACCTTTATATTATCAGGTGCATGCGGTATGGTTGTTGAGGGCTTTGACAAGGGTATTATCATTGATTGCAGAACATATCCTGCAAGAAACGTTCAGGAGCCCGAATCGGACAAGGTGCTCAGAGGCTCCCATGAGGGCTTTGTGGAAACCGTAATCTTCAACACGGCTCTTATAAGAAGAAAAATAAGAAATCCCAATCTTACCCTCAAGTGCATTCAGGTCGGCTCAGAATCTAAAACAGATGTAGTAGTCTGTTATCTTGATGACGTGGTCGATAAACGCAGACTTGACATTCTTATCGACAAGCTTACTAAGCTACAGGTAAAAAGTCTGCCTATGAGCCACGAAAGCCTGAAGGAGTGTATAATGCCGTATCAGCCGTGGAATCCCTTTCCTAAGGTAAGATATACAGAAAGGCCTGATGCTGCTTCTGCGTGCATTTATGACGGAAATATCATAGTTCTGACAGACGGCTCACCGTCAGCTATGATAATACCCACAGGTATATTTGATTTCATTCAGGATATAAACGATTATTATTTTCCGCCGCTGATAGGCAGCTTTCTGAGACTTATCAGAGCCTTTGTATTTTCTTTGTCGATGATATTTATACCTGTCTGGTACCTGATTACAGAATATCATACAAGCCTGCCGCCGTTTCTTAAATTTATGCTTGTAGAGGACCCGAACGGTGTGCCGATAATAGCGCAGCTTCTTATAGTCGAATTCGTTATTGATACTCTCCGTCTTGCCTCACTTAACACACCGAGTGCGCTCAGCAACTCCTTCAGCGTTGTCGGTGCGCTTGTTCTCGGTGAATTTGCGGTAAGGTCGGGGTGGTTTGTGCCTGAGGTTGTACTGTTTATGGCTTTTGTAGCAATTTCAAATTTCACACAGCCAAGCTTTGAGCTGGGATACGCTATAAAGCTTGCGAGAACCTTAATACTGATTCTTTGCGGTCTGTTTAAAATTTACGGCTTTATTGCAGGCCTTCTGCTGGTAGCAGTTGTTGTTGCCACAACAAAAACAATCGACGGCTATAGCTATCTTTATCCTCTCATACCCTTCGACCGAAAGGCGTTCCGAGGTATATTTATAAGGCATCATAAAAGTAAAACCGAGAATATAAGATAAATAAATAAGCTCCCGTTTCACTCGGGAGCTTATTTTCAGTTAAAGCTTAAAATCGTTTTCGTCAAAATCCTTTGATATCATAAGTCTTTCCGGACGTCTTTTCAGCGGATCGTACTGATAATGACGGCACTTTCCGTAAGGGTCAACGATACCTTTTTTCTCGCACAGAACTGATTCGTTATCCTTCGGAGTACGTCCGAAGAAGCAGTTCATACAAGCCTTACTGTACTTTTTTTCATCTATAAATTTTTGCTTCATATTACACCTGCACATTTTATTTTCTTAATGATAACACATAATGAATCAATTTTCAATTGTTTTTCTTAAATATAACAAGGTTATATTTTATTTGTGCAGTGCATATCATTTAATAAATAATGCGGAGGTGATAAAAACGGAAAATGATTGCATAATGCAGTTTCATCAGGCTATAGCTCCGATTGAGGCTGAGCTGAAAAAACGTCTGTTATCAATCGGTACGGATTATATGAAAAGCTGCAGGGAGATCCGTATAATCGCAAATCAGCCCGTATCACTTTATTGCGGATGTGAGCACCTTTATCTCGATAACCGGGGAGGCTTGAATAAAAGCTTTGAAAACGCCTTCAGATGCACGGAGAGGGCGATCAACGATACATATATGAGAGCCTGCCGTTATTCAGTCCACACATATCATACTGATATTGTCAGAGGCTTTATAACTGTAGCAGGGGGACACAGAATAGGACTTTGCGGTACCGCAGCATCGGATACAAAGGGGAACATTATATCCGTCAGAAACATATCATCACTCAACATACGCATTTCCAGGGAGATAGTCGGTTGTGCGGATAAAATACTCAGCACCGTCAATGCAGATAAAATGAACAGCTTTATTATCGTAGGCCCTCCCTCAAGCGGTAAAACAACAGCGCTTCGGGATATTGTAAGGGCGTTATCTGACACAGGCTGTAAGGTAAGTCTTATCGATGAACGAAATGAAATTGCATGCACGGAAAACGGAGTGCGTCTTAAAAACGTCGGTGTCAATACGGATGTATTCAATTCTTATCCGAAGGAATCGGCTATGAGTCAGGCGGTGCGCTCTATGTCGCCGGATTATATTGCCGTTGACGAGGTGTGTGATGACTGTGAAATCAGAGCGATAAAATATGCCGCAAATTGCGGTGTAAGGTTTATCGCTACGGTACACGCATCCGATTACAGTGAAATCTTATCAAGAAAGCAGATTGCCGCACTTGTATATACGAATGCTTTTAATAAAATAGTTCTTCTCGGCGCAAACCCCGAGGAGGGTAAATTTGACGTGTTTGATGCAGACGAGGTAAAGGATGAAATTCTTAGGCGCAATAGTGATATGGAGCTGCATAACCTGTGCAGGCTTTAGTGTTTCAAACAGATTGGTCAGAAGAAAGTCTTTGTTCGACGGGCTGGTGCTTCTTGTCGATAATATTTACAACGACATCAGATATTTTTCAAGACCGATTTCAGATGCGATACTTTCAAACAGTATGTATCTTGACAACCGTCTTGTTGATATGCTTGTAAGAAAAGCTGATGAAGGTGAGGATTTTCCGCTTGCGTGGGAATCAGTAATAGCCGGAAGCGATTTACCGCTGAGCAATGCTGAAAAGGATAAAATTATAAGCATGGTTTTAAATCTCGGTAAATCCGATTCAGAAATCCAATTGAATATTTTAAATTCATACAAAGCATATTTTCTGAAAATGGCCGAAGCTGCTGAAACAAGAAAAAATAAATATTCGGCTCCGATTTCAGTATCATCGGCTTTGCTTGGTGCAGCAGTATTTTTAGTATTAATATAACGGAGGTAAAGAGCGTGGATATTGAAATTATATTCAAAATTGCAGGTATAGGATTGGTTACGGCTCTGCTTAATCAGATATTGATAAGAAGCGAAAAGGGTGAGTATTCAATGATAATAACTCTTACGGGAGTAATACTTGTATTTCTTATGCTTATTCCGTATATCGGTGAATTTTTAGAAAGCATAAGAAAGCTTGTGGATTTCTGATATGGCTGCAGAGTTGCTTGTTCTTGTTGTTGCCGGATGCCTCATAGGCGCCGTTATAAAGCAGTACTGTAAAGAATTCCTGCTGCTTTTTCAGCTTGCCCTTGTTCTGGCGCTGTTGCTGATAATTTATAATAATTCCGTTGATAAGATCACAGCCTTTGCCGATATTATCAGAAGCCTCACGGGCAGCAGCAATATGTTTAATACTCTTTTAAAATCGGCGGTAATTACCGTTCTTACCAAAATTGCCTGCGATATATGCCGTGACAGTAATAACCTACTTATTGAGGGTGTAGTTGAGCTGGGAGGCAGGCTTGCAATATTTGTTCTTGCCTTTCCTTACATATTAAATATTATCAGCATATCATTGGAATTTTTATGATTAAAAAAGTAGCAGCCGTTTTATTGATAATTTTTATAAGCGTAACGAATGTATACGCCGCTGACGAGGATACTCAGTATGACAAATACACAGATGAAATAACAGACAGACTCGAAGAAGCAGTAGACCCTGATATATGGAGCACCATAGAGGATTTCGGTCTTAATGATTTTTCCGGTGACAGCATTTATTCGGGCTCCTTTGATAAAATAAGCGAATATTTCAGAATATGCTTATCCGAGAAGATTTCATCAGTCAAAGAGAGCTTTTTTATTATGCTGACGGTGATTGTTATTTGCTCGGTTATAAGGATGCTGATTCTTTCGGAAAGCAACAGTATTATAACAATGATACAGACTGCATTGATAATAAGCGTTGTAACCGCTCAAATAAACAGCTCCGTCAACGGAGTTCTGAGCTCAATGAAAGCAGCATCGGCATTTATGCTGGCTTTTCTGCCGATATTTACGGTGATAATAGCAATAAGCGGAAAGGTCACATCTGCAGCCTCCTACAACACTCTGACTGCCGCCTTTGCTCAGGGTATATCATTGTTCACGAATTATTATGCTGCGGATATTGTCGGTGTGTACTTTGCTTTGGTTGTTTCAATGAGCTTTAATAAGCTGTTTAATCTTAACAGATTTACCGCCGCTTTCAATAAGGCGGTAAACTCGGCGGTTGTTTTCGTAACAGGCATTTTTACGGCCCTTCTGTCCTTCAGAAGTATTCTGAGTGTCCCCGTCGACTCTGCTGCTTCCAAAAGCATTCGCTTTCTTTTAAGCAGCTTTATTCCGATAATCGGACCGTCGATAAGTGAAGCATATTCTTCTGTAATCGGCAGTATAGAGGTTATCAAGGGCTCGGTTGCAGCAGTCGGAATAGTTGCCATGCTTTTGATTTCTCTGCCGCCGATAATCGAAGTAGGTACATATATGATAAGCTTGTCGGTTCTTTCATATTTATCTGAGATGCTCGGTGACACAACAGGTGCCGATATTCTGAAAATGTTTAATGTCGGGCTCAGATTTATCGTTGCTCTTTCATCCCTGCAGCTGTTTATACTGATTATCTCAACGGGAATTATGCTTACGGTGAAAGGGGCTCTGTAAACAGATGGATGAATTCAGACAGTGGTGCCGTTTGTTTGTTGTGATTGTCGCAGCAGGTGGTATACTTGAAGGCTTATTACCGAAAATCAAAACCGCTTCAGCGTTCAAGACACTACTTTCCGTTATTATTATTTCTTTAATATTGATGCCGCTTTCTGATAACCGTCCCGTTGAGGATATTTTTTCGGTACCTGATACTGAATATGAATTTGATAAGGACGTTTTATACAGCTACAGTAATGAAACGGTAAACGCCGTTATTGCAGATTCCGTAAAAGGTAGTATTGACGATTACCTTAAGCAGTATGACGCTGGTTCAGCCGTTGAAGAGCTTGAAATATTAAGTGACGGCAATGTTATTATAAGTGCTGATATTTTAATATCGGGGAATTTCGATGCCGGACAGGTAAAATCAATTAATAAATATTTGAATGATATTTTCGGAGGTGTCGAGCATATTGAATATAAGTGAAGGCTTTTCGAAATACATCAGATCAGGTAAGCTTGTTGATATTTATAACAGATTTAAAAAGGATAAAAAAGCGTTTATTGCGCTTTTAGCAGCAGCAATCGGCTTGCTTATGATATTCTTTTCCGAGGCCGAAGATGTTAATACTGAAAATGAAAGCTCGGAAGAGAGCTGTCTGTCTGACACAGAGGATATTGAAAGCAGTCTCAGGTCAATCGTAGGCTGTATCAAAGGGGTAGGGGACGTTGAGGTTCTGGTGACGTATGACAGTACGTTTGAGTATGTTTATGCGGAAAATACCGAGTCAAAATCAGATAAAGATCAGCTGCAATCAAGGTCTGAATATATTCTTACAGACGGTGACAGCGGTCTTATACTTAAAAAGGTGTATCCTAAGATAAGAGGTGTTGCGATAATCTGTCAGGGTGGAGATAATCCGATTATAACCGAAAAAATTTATTCAATAGTATCTGCACTGTTTGATATCAGTACAAATAACATAAGCGTTGCAGATATGGAGTGAGGAGTATGACAGTTATGAATGTAAAGAAAAGACAGATAATGACGGCTACGCTTGTTATAGCGCTTGGTGCGGCAGTTCTTGTTAATTGGTACTATAATGAGCCTGCCGACAAATATTCCGATGATACCACGCTCATCAGCGGCAATGAATCTGTCAGCGGTAATCTCGGTGATTCGGTGCTTGTTGCCGCTACGGTTGACAGCACCGAGGAAACTGCGGATACGTCAGATAAGCAGACTTCAGATGAATTCTTTTCCGAAGCAAAGCTGAGACGTTCACAGTCAAACGATAAAATAACCGATACAATCAACGAAATCCTTAATAATAAAAAATTAGAGCAGGCTGACATAAAAAGACTCGAAAAGCATTATAAAGAATACTGCGACATAATTAAATGGCAGACCGATGCAGAAAATCTTATTTATGCAAAAACAGGGCATAACTGTCTCGTGGTAATCAACTCCGACAGCTGTCAGGTTATTGTTGATAAAAATACATTAAATGAGGCGATTATTCTTCAGATAACGGCTATTATTGAAAAAAATACGAATATTTCTGTAGAAAATTTATCAATAATTGAAGCAAAGTAGTTGTATGATTTGAAATTTGTGCTATAATAGACAATGAATAAATATGAATTTGGCGGTATATTATCCGTTATTTAAATTCAGGAAGGTAGAAATTATGACTAGACATGAATCAAGAGAACTCGCATTTGTTCTTGTTTTTGAAAAAAGCTTTCAGCCCGATACCGATATTTCGGATTTAATCGAGAGTGCACTTGAGCTTGAGCTTTTTCCCCATAATGATTTTGCTGAAAAAATCAGCAAGAATGTTTTTGCGAATATCGAATATATTGACCGACTGATAGATGATAATCTTGTGGGCTGGTCTGCCCGCAGAATCTCAAGAGCAAGCAGAGCGATACTCAGACTTGCCGTCTGCGAAATGTTATATTCAAAGGACGTACCGGTAGGTGTAGCTATCAACGAAGCGGTTGAAATCGCAAAGAAATACGCAACAGCTGAGGATGGCTCATATATCAACGGCGTTCTCGGATCAATAGCAAAGAAAATCTGATAATTGTAGGAGCATCTGTTAATCAGTATGCTCCTGTTGTCAGTTAAGTTTAAGGGGTATTTAAACAGATGTCATCCATATTGCAGATATCGCAGATAAATACGTATTTAAAATCTGTTTTTGAAGCTGATTCAAACCTACAGAATATATATGTCTGCGGTGAAATTTCAAATTTTAATCACCATTACCGTTCAGGACATTTTTATTTTACGCTTAAGGACGACTCCGCCTGTATCAAGGCGGTAATGTTCAGAAGTGCTGCAGAACGGCTCAGATTTACTCCCGAAAACGGAATGAGAGTTCTTGTGCGGTGTAACGTGTCTGTCTATGAGCGTGACGGTGTATATCAGCTTTACTGCGAGGATATGCAGCCGGAGGGCGTAGGTGAGCTTTCAGTCAGATTTGAAGAGCTTAAAAACAAGCTTTCTGACGAAGGACTGTTTCTCAGCGAGCACAAGAAGGCTCTGCCTGAATATCCGTTGCGTATCGGCGTTATCACATCACCCACGGGTGCCGCATTGCAGGATATTATAAACGTTACGTCACGAAGATTTCCGTGCGCTCAGCTCATACTTGCGCCTGTCAGTGTTCAGGGCTCCTTTGCGGCTTCGGAAATTGCTGATGCTCTCGATAAATTCGACTCACTCAAGGCGGCAGACGTTATAATTGTAGGCCGCGGCGGTGGCTCAATCGAGGATTTATGGGCCTTTAATGAAGAGGTTGTCGCAAGAGCGGTTTATAACTGCTCGATTCCCGTTATTTCAGCCGTAGGACACGAAACTGATTTTACCATCTGCGATTTTGTCAGCGATATGAGAGCGCCTACTCCCTCGGCGGCGGCTGAAATCTGTGTTCCCGATTACCGTGAGGTTCTTTATTCCAACGATAAAATGCTTGATTATATGGCTGAGTGCATCTATAAGCATATCGAATCGTATAACGTAAGGCTTTTACAGTTTGACAAGGTAATTTCAGCAAATAATCCGGATAAGATGTTACAGTTTTATTCTCAGTGTGTAAACGTCTGCGAGAGTAACATAAAATCCACGATGCAAAAGAAAATTGAAATGTATCAGAACGTGCTTTCTCTCTATACGGCGGGTCTTGAATCATGTAATCCGCTCAGGACACTTTCAAGAGGATACGCTATTGTAAACAATGAGCTTTCTCTTCCCGTTAAAAGCGTAAAGGACGTTAATGACGGAGACAAAGTTGTACTTATGATGAAGGACGGAAAAATCAACTGTACGGTTGATTCTGTCGATTCTGCTGATATTGTTTGATAAGGAAGGATAAATAAATGGATATGTATACACTTGACACCGCAATGATCAGGCTTAAGGAAATTTCCGAAGCTCTTGAAAGCGGTGAATATGACCTTGAAATGTCTCTCAAGCTTTATGAGGAGGGCGTGAAAATCGTTGCCTTCTGCAACAAAACACTTACCTCTGCAAAGGAAAAAATAATTGAGCTTTCAGAATTTGATGCAAATGAGCAGTCCGATGAATAAGCATACCGGGGATAATTACCGCAGATTGATTGAAGACTGTATCTGCGCTTACGTTCCTCAGAGCAGCTACGGGAATTCAGCCGTATACGATGCGGCGCTCTATTCTCTTATGAACGGCGGTAAGCGTATAAGACCGCTTCTTGTTCTTGAAGCGTGCCGTATATGCGGCGGGGATTATATGAAGGCTATGCCCTTTGCGGCTGCTATTGAAATGATTCATACCTATTCGCTCATACACGATGATCTGCCCTGTATGGATGACGATGATTACAGACGGGGTAAGCCGTCGTGTCACGTTGCCTTCGGAGAGGATGTTGCCGTTCTTGCCGGTGATGCGTTACTTACACAAGCCTTTTCAGCTGTTTCAGAGTCTGAGATTGCAAGTGAACGTCCCGACATCGCCGTTAAAGCAATAGCGGCACTTTCACGGTATTCAGGCATCAACGGAATGATCGGCGGACAGATACTTGATCTCAGTAACGAAAAAAGAGCTGTGTCTGCAGATGAAGTTGACTTATGCAACAGTCTTAAAACAGGTGCTCTTATCAGATGTGCCGTATATATCGGTGCAATCTGTGCCGACGCTGATGCTGCTGCAATAAAAGCGTTGGATGATTATGCTCTTAACATAGGCAAGGCCTTTCAGATAGTTGATGATATTTTAAACGTAGTCGGTGATAAGAAGCTTCTCGGTAAGCCCACCGGCAGCGATAGTGAAAAAGGAAAAACGAATTATGTTACGCTTCTCGGGCTTGGCGGGGCACGTGAAACCGCTGAGAAGCTCACTGAGAATGCAGTCAAGGCATTGGAATGCTTTGCTGATGAGGGTGATTTTTTGAAAAATATTGCATATTCACTCATTAAACGAAGTAATTGATTTGTGAGGTTTTAAGTAAGTGGCTGATAAAAACAGAATTGACGTGCTGTTGTTCGAACGCGGATTCACCGACAGTCGTGAAAAAGCTAAAAAATTAATAAATGACGGCTCTGTAGCAGTTAACGGCAAGCCTGTCACAAAAGCCGGATTCACGGTTTCGGATAGCGACGTAATTGAGCTTTGCGGTGACGTGATGCCCTATGTCAGCCGAGGTGGGTATAAGCTCGAAAAAGCTATAAAGGTCTTTGAAATTGACCTTAACGGCTGTATTTGCGCAGATATCGGCGCATCAACAGGCGGCTTTACCGACTGTATGCTTCAGAACGGTGCCGTAAAGGTGTTTTCGGTCGATGTAGGCTCTGATCAGCTTTCATATAAGCTCAGAAGCGATACCAGAGTCATCAATCTTGAAAAAACAAACTTCCGTTATGCAGATAAGACTCTGTTTGGCGACGGAGTTGACTTTGCAAGTGTGGATGTTTCCTTTATATCTCTGAAGCATATTCTGCCTAATTTATTTGAAATTCTTACAGACAGCGGTAAGGCGGTCTGCCTTATCAAGCCTCAGTTCGAAGCAGGCAAGGAGCACGTCGGAAAAAACGGCGTTGTAAAAGAAGCTTTAACACATATTACCGTTGTGGAAAATATCTATGACCTTGCCGTTGCAACAGGCTTCGCAGTATCGGGCATTGATTTTTCACCGATAAAGGGTCCCCAGGGTAATATTGAATATCTGATTATGCTTTGTAAAAATAAAAATTCTTCGTATAATCGTGATAATATTAAAAAAATGGTTGAATTGTCGCACATTGGTGCAGGCAGGGGAGAAGCGTTATGATTGCTGCTTTACAGGTTAATATGACAAGAAAACACGCTTTTGACGTTGCTGTTGCCGTGTGTGATGAGCTCTCAAAGCTCGGAGTATCCGTGCTGATGTCTGAGGAGCTTGAAGAATATTTCAGCTGTGTAAAAGCGACCTTTAAAGACGGTATGCAGTGTATTTCCGAATGTGACCTTGTTATTTCAATCGGAGGAGACGGAACCATTATCCATACTGCAGAGGATGCCTCGGGATTTGATAAGCCGATTCTCGGAATAAATGCAGGTCGGCTCGGATTTCTTGCAGGGCTTGAAAAAACTGAGTTACATTTGCTTGGTAATCTCATCAGCTCAGACTACACCGTAGAAAACCGTATGAGACTTTCCGTCAGACATTTTGAAGGAGAAGAGCTCAAGGGTGAATATACCTGTCTTAACGATATTGTCATCGGCAGAGGAAACCCCTTGAAGCTTTGCGAAATTGAGGCTAAAAGCGGTTCGAGACTATTATATAATTATCTCGCAGACGGGCTGATAATCTCAACACCCACGGGTTCTACCGCATATTCTCTCTCGTCAGGCGGTCCTATTGTTGATACTGATATTGAGAGCATTATTCTCACACCGATATGCAGTCACTCTCTTTTTTCAAGACCGATAATTTTTAAGGCAGAGACAGTAATAGATTTCCGTGTGAAAAATACCGACAGCTGCTCCGCCATGTTCTGCTGTGACGGCGGTAGCGGTATTCAGCTGACTGAAAGCAGCAGACTTGTTGTTACTAAAAGTGAAATTCCGACTAAGATAATAAGGATAAAATCCGAAAACTTTTCAGATATACTTAACAGAAAATTACTTGAAAGATTTAACTATCAGCAAGGAGAATAAGGATATGAAAAAGAACAGACACGAGGCGATACTTTCATTGATTGAAAAGGAGGATATCGGCACCCAGGAAGAGCTTATGCTTAAGCTGAATATGATGGGCTACAAGGTTACTCAGGCAACCGTATCAAGAGATATCAATCAGTTGAAGCTTATAAAAACTCCCGTGAATTCCGGTCAGTATAAATATTCCTTTGTAAACAATAATTCCGAGGATTATTCAGGTAAATATTTTTCAATACTTTCACATTCCGTTATGTCAGTTAACTATGCAGGCAATATGGCTGTTATCAAATGCTATTCAGGCATGGCTCAGGCTGCCTGTGCCGCCGTTGACAATCTGAATATTGATGACGTTATCGGCACACTTGCCGGTGACGATACCATCTTTATTCTCTGCAAGGATGAAGCAGCTGCGGAAAATTTCAAAACGTACATTGAAGGTATTTTAAATAAAAAAGATTAACGAAACGGAGGTAGCCCGTTGCTTACCAGCTTAGAAATAGAAAATATTGCTGTTATCGAACGCTCTGAAATAACGTTTGATAAAGGCTTTAACATACTGACAGGTGAGACCGGTGCAGGTAAGTCGATAATTATCGATGCAATAAATGCTGTGCTCGGTGAGCGCACGTCCCGTGAAATTGTCAGAAGGGGATGTGACAGAGGAAGAGTTACTGCCTTGTTTGATGAAATACCTGAATCTGTTTTGCCGATTCTTGAGCAGTACGACGTTGAGTCAACCGAGGACGGACTTCTTGTATCGAGAATTATAACCGCTGACGGAAGAAGCAGCTGTAAGATAAACGGAACTACTGTTACCGTTTCTGTCCTGCGTGAAATCGGAAGAAATCTTATTTCGATATGCGGTCAGAACGACAGTCAGCTTCTTCTTGACAAGGAGCATCATCTTGCTTTTGTTGATTCAATATCGGACAGCGAGGAGCTTCTTGAAAATTATAAGGAGGCTTATTCAAAGCTTGTTGCGTGCAAAAAGAAGCTCAGAAAGCTTATCAGAAACGAAAATGACAAAGAGCTCCGGCTTGATATGCTGAGATATCAGATTGACGAGATAACAAAGGCAGATATCAAGGTCGGAGAAAAGGAAGAGCTTCTGAAAAAGAGAAGCTCCATCCGGAACATTGAAAAAATTGTCAGCGGAATTACACAGTCTCTTAATCTGCTGAACGGTTATGATGACAGAAACGGCATTGTTTCAGATTTGCAGAGTCTGTCAAAGCATCTTGACGAGCTGACAGATTATAACGAAACAATAGCACGTATTTCTGCTGAAATATCAAATATGCTTTATACGGTTATTGATTATACCGATGAGCTGGGCAGATGTCTGGGCAACGTTGAGGCTCGGGACAGAAGCATTGATGACATAGAGGAACGCCTTGACGTGATTTACCGACTTACAAAAAAGTACGGCAGTGAAGAGGAAATACTCGGTTATCTGGAAAAAATTACTGAGGAATATCAGTCGATTTTCAACAACGAAGAAGAGATGGAGAAGCTTCAGAATGAAATGTATTTTCTCGAGGACGAATTGTTCAAGCAGGGCTGCTATCTTTCCGATGCCAGAAAAAGTGCTTCTCTTGACTTCGAGAACAAGGTAAGAAGAGAGCTTACTTATCTCGATATGCCGGATGTACAGTTCATTGTTGATTTCAAAGACGGACAGGCGACCGAAAACGGTATGGATGATGTGGAGTTTCTTTTTTCTGCAAATGCAGGCCAGGAGCCCAAGTCGCTTCAAAAGATCGCTTCAGGCGGTGAATTGTCAAGAGTTATGCTTGCTATAAGATGTGTGCTCAGCGATTCAGACAGCCTCTCAACAACTATCTTTGATGAAATTGATACAGGCGTCAGCGGAAGAGCCGCACATAAGATTGCTTATAAAATGCACGAGCTTTCAAATTTCAAGCAGGTAATATGTGTTACACATCTCGCTCAGATTGCCGCATATGCAGACAATCACCTTTATATAGAAAAGGTATCCGACGGTATTGCAACACATACTATGGTATCTTCACTCGATAAAGAAGGTAGAATCAATGAGCTTGCAAGAATAATAGGCGGAGAGGTTATCACCGCTTCGACTCTCGATTCTGCACGGGAATTAATAGAATATGCAGAAAAAGAAGGCTATTGATTAAAGTTATTACACTTGACTTTAAACAGATAAATCAGTAAAATACAAAGAAAGCAAAAATACCGAAAGGAACGATAACAATGAAAATATACGAGGAACTTATTGCCAGAGGACTTATTGCTCAGGTAACAAACGAGGAAGAAATCCGTGAAATGATCAACAACGGTAAGGCTACCTTCTACATCGGCTTTGACTGCACTGCCGACAGCCTTACAGCAGGTCACTTTATGGCTCTTACTCTTATGAAAAGATTACAGATGGCAGGCAACCGTCCCATCGCTCTTATCGGCGGCGGTACTACAATGATCGGTGACCCCTCAGGCAGAACAGATATGAGAAAGATGCTTACCAAGGAGGACATTGACCATAATGCAGAATGCTTCAAGAGCCAGATGGAGCGCTTCATCGACTTTGGTGAAGGTAAGGCAATGATGGTAAACAATGCTGATTGGCTTCTTAATCTTAACTATGTTGAGCTTCTTCGTGAAGTAGGTGCCTGCTTTAGTGTTAACAAGATGCTTTCGGCTGAATGCTATAAGCAGAGAATGGAAAAAGGTCTTTCCTTCCTTGAATTCAACTATATGATTATGCAGAGCTACGACTTCTATGAGCTTTTCAAAACCTACGGCTGTAATATGCAGTTCGGCGGCGACGATCAGTGGAGTAATATGCTTGGCGGTACCGAGCTTATCCGTAAGAAACTCGGCAAGGATGCACATGCGATGACAATCACTCTTCTCACTGACTCACAGGGTAAGAAAATGGGTAAAACCGCAGGTAACGCCGTATGGCTTGATCCTAACAAAACCTCTCCCTTTGATTTCTATCAGTATTGGAGAAACGTTGACGACGCTGACGTTCTTAAGTGCATCAAGATGTTAACCTTCCTTCCTATCGAGGAAATCCAGAAGATGGATTCATGGGAGGGCAGTCAGCTTAACACAGCTAAGGAAATTCTTGCTTATGAGCTCACTAAGCTCGTTCACGGCGAAGAAGAAGCAACCAAGGCTCAGGAAGGCGCAAGAGCTCTTTTCTCAGGTAAGGGAAATACTGATAATATGCCCACAACTGTTCTTACTGCCGATGACTTTACCGACGGAGAAATTCAGATTATTGATATGATGCTTAAGGCCGGTATTATAAAGTCAAGAGGTGAAGGCAGACGTCTTATCGAGCAGGGCGGTGTTACCGTCAACGATGTTAAGGCTGCTTCGTTTACTGATGTTGTTGAGACTGATAAATTCAACGATGGAAACGTTATTGTTAAAAAAGGTAAGAAAATCTTTGTAAAATTTATCGTTGAATAAAAAACGAAAGGAGCAATTTATGGCTATTCGTAAATTTGAATCAAAATTCAACGTTGCCGCATTCGTTACATATCTTGCAAGCTTCATTTTAATGGTTGCCTGTTACGTTACGTATGTAACTCTGCCTGAATCGGACACAATTACCAATTCTCTGGAGTTCAGCGGTGAAGAAACAGTCAGATTTTTTGTAGCTGTGCCGGTATTGGGCCTCTTATCCTGCATTGCTTTCGTTGCGTTTGTGCTTGCTTTCAGAAAATATTTTATAAGGCTTTCACTTGATGACAACAAATTCGGCGACAAAACAATAGGTAATGCAGTTATCAGATCTGCTTGTTATATATCCTCGGCAATTCTCCTTGCATTGCATATTACAAGCGCAGTCTTTGCCTTTATACTTTTAAACGATTTCCGGGAATTAGGCTTTGTTGCACCGATAACGGACACAATTTATGAATCATACGGAAGCTTTATTCTTGCAGATTGTATAATTCATTTTATTTTCCTTGTACTTACTGCTTTAAAAATGTCAGGTTTGAGCTTGACTGATTCAATCGGCGCATTATTCTCTGATAAAGAAAAGAAGTCATAAACGGAGGTTTTTTATGAATTTCAAAGACAAGAAAATTTACACGGTTGCAACTGCTCACCTCGATACTGTCTGGAATTGGGATTTTGAGCATGTAATCAACGTTTGCCTTAAGGATACCCTTGAGCAGAATTTCGATTATTTCAAGAGATACCCCGATTACAGATTCAATTTTGAAGGCGCTTACAGATATGAGCTTTTTGAGGAATACTATCCCGAAAAGTTTGAAGAATTACGCAAGTATATTGAGCAGGGTAAGTGGAACGTCACCGGCAGCGGTTACGAAAACGGCGACGTAAACGTACCTTCTCCTGAAAATCTTTTCAGAAATATGCTTTACGGAAATCTCTATTTTGAAAAGAAATTCGGAAAGAGAAGCAACGATATTTTCCTTCCTGACTGCTTCGGCTTCGGTTGGGCGCTTCCTGCTATTGCTGAGCATGCGGGTCTTAAGGGCTTTTCGACTCAGAAGCTTTCATGGGGTAGTGCATACGGAATTCCCTTTGACATCGGTCTCTGGTACGGCTCAAACGGTAAGAGAATATTTGCGTCACTCGATTCAAAATCTTATTGCACAACCTTTAAGAAAATCCGTGACAAGAAGGATCTTGTTGATAAGCTCAACAATAACATCGAAAAACACGATTTGCCCTGGACTTATTCATATCACGGTGTCGGTGACGTAGGCGGTGCTCCTAAGGAGGAGTCAGTCAAGACTCTTTCAAGAGAAATTGAAGATAATGATTCGAACGAAATTAAGG
Organism: Acutalibacteraceae bacterium; assembly: GCA_045577395.1. GTDB lineage: Bacteria > Bacillota > Clostridia > Oscillospirales > Acutalibacteraceae > UBA6857. The sequence continues at coordinate 55,320 of JAZNIH010000008.1, forward strand.
TTCTTTCAGCTACACCCACAGAGTTTTTTGATGATCTTTCAAAGCTTACAGAGGAAGAGCTTTCAAAGCTTCCTACATGGAACAATGAGCTTGTAATGACCAATCACGGTGTCGGCTCTTATGTTTCCCGAGCCTTCAGTAAGAGATACAACAGAAAGAATGAAGAGCTTGCCGATATGGCCGAAAGAGCTTCTGTTGCCGCAATGGCTCTCAGAGGCGCAGAATATCCTAAGGATGAAATCGATAAGGGCTGGAAGAGAACTATCGCTCACACCTTCCACGATGACATTACAGGCACTTCTGTTCAGCGTGTATATCAGCGCTCATGGAACGACCTCGTTCTTAGTGCTAACCAGCTTTCGGGAGCTTATGAAAGCTCAACAGCTGAAGTTATCAAATCACTTGATACCTCATGGGTTAAGGGTATTCCCGTTGTAATAAATAACACTATTGAGCAGCCGAGAGTTTCGTCTGTTGATATTGTTATACCTTCAAAGGGCTTTAAGTATATCAGAGCATTTGACAAGAACGGCAATGAGCTTCCCTCACAGGTTAACAACTGTACCGATACTACACTTGAGATTTCCGTTGCAGCTCACGTTCCCGCATTGGGTTATAAGGTAATCGACGTGATTTACAGTGAAGAGCCTTGTCAGCTCAACTCCGGTATCCGTGTTGCCTCAAACGTTATCGAAAACTATAAATACATCGTTACTGTTAATCATAACGGTGATATTTCATCAATTATTGATAAAACCCTTAACAATCAAGAGCTTCTTAATAAGCCTATCAGGTTTGAGCTCAATAAATATAAGGGTAATAAAGCCTTCCCCGCATGGGAGCTCACATATAAGGAGACAAAGAAATATCCTTGGGAATTTGCCGAAAAGGGCGTTTGTACGGTAGAGTGCTCAGGTCCTGTCAAGGCTACTCTTAAGGTAGTACAGAAGGTCGGCAAATCAACCTTTACATACTATGTTTCACTTGTGACAGGCTGCCCCTGGGTTAGTGTGTACAATGAGGTTGAGTGGCGTGAATTCAAAAGGATTCTCCATAACGGCTTTAATTTTACCTGTAAGAATTCCAATGCAACATTCGATCTTGGTCTTGGTACTATATCAAGAGGTGCTGCTAATAAGAAGCTTTATTCTGTATGTGCTCAGAAATGGGCCGACATTACAAATACTGATGAAAGCTACGGTGTGTCAATATTCAGTGATTCTAAATACGGCTGGATTATGAAGGACAACAGCACACTCAGACTCACTGTTGTTCATTCACCTAAATATTGGTTCCGTGACGACAGTGTTCAGGCAATGCTTGATTTCGGTCTCAATAAATACGGCTATGCTATATATTCGCATTCAGGTAAGGTAGGCAAGGATACTCAGCTTTATTCCAGATTCTTTGACCGTCCGCTTGCAGCCTTCATCTGCGATAAGCACGAGGGCACTCTCGGTGCTGAGTACTCATTCGGTAATATAAGTGCTGAAAACATAATCGTCCGTGCAATTAAAAAGGCTGAAAATTCAAATGAAATCGTTGTAAGATTCAACGAGGGTGAGTCACTTAACACAACCGGTGTTGAATTTACTCTCGGTAACGGCATTGAAAAAGCCCGTGAGGTCAATGCAATGGAGGATGAGGTCGGCCTTGCAACGGTAAATGACGGCAAGCTTGTGTTTGACATTGCACCTTATGAGGTTAAAACCTTTGCGCTTACTCTCGCTGATTGCAAGGCAGGGGATAAGATTGAAGCAACAGGTCTTGAGCTTCCGTTCAATACCGATATTGTTACCTTTAATCATAACAGAAACTCCGCAGCTATTCCGACCATTGACGTATCTGTTCCCGGAGAAATATTCCCGAAGGAAATTTACTGTGGCGGTGTCAGATTCAAAACCGGAGATATCTGGGGCGATGGTAATAACGCCATCATCTGTAACGGTCAGAAAATTGACGTAAGGGCTAACAAGGTATTTTTAATTGCAGCAAGCATCTACGGCGACAAGGTTTATAACTTTACAGTCGGTGATAAAACCGTAAGCGTACCCGTACAGTCCATTAATGAAAGAATCGGCAAATGGGATCTTTATGATCTTGCTGAAACTGCAAACATTAAAACTGACAGGTTGGCCTGGGAATGCACTCACACTCACGGTGTAACCAGCGACAACGCTGCTCAGCAGTTGTATTTCTTTATGTATGAGCTTAACACCGCAAATGCAGATTCCATTACGCTTCCTGATGACAACGGACTTATCATAATCGCAGCTGCACAGAGCAAGGATGACTCGTTCGTAGCGCTTGCTACACCTCTTTACGACGTTATCAAGGAGCGCAGATTTGACTTTAAGATGTCATTCAGAGAAAAGCAGGAATACAGAAGACGTAAGATCCTCGAAAAGAAAACACCTAATAAAACATAAGATCGGGTACCTGCATTAATTTGCAGGTACTTTTACGGAGTGATAAATAATGTTCAAATCAAACTGTCATACCCATACAACATACTGTGACGGCAAAAATTCAGCTGAGGATATTGTTATTGCTGCGATTGAAAAAGGCTTTAAAAGCATTGGTTTTTCCGGTCACGGTCCTATGATTTACGAAAGTGACTGGGCTATGTCGAAGAAAAACCTTGATAAATACATCGACGAAATTAAACATCTCAAGGATAAATATGCCGACAAAATCGACGTTTTGTGCGGTCTTGAGCTCGATGCCGATTATTCGGTTTTTGATTCAGGTAAGTTTGATTACTTTATTTGTTCGGTACATCAGTTCATTGAAAACGGAAAGGATTATCCGATAGATTTTTCTGCCGAAGTACTCGCACAGCTTGTTGATGAATTATTTGACGGTGATTGGATAAAAATGGCTGCGGCCTACTATGATAAGCTTGCAGATTTTGTTATCAAAATGAAGCCTCAGGTAGTCGGTCATTTTGATCTGATTACAAAGTACAATGACAACAATGCTCAGTTTGATGTTAATAATGCGGAGTATCAGAGGATTGCTTTGTCGGCAGTTGACAGAATTCTCGATGCTGACAATGACGTTTTGTTTGAGGTTAATACGGGTGCAATGTTTCGCTTAGGTAACTCAGCACCTTATCCTGCTGAGTTCATAATGAAGCATTTATGTGACAGAAATGCAAAGCTTACCGTTACATCCGATGCACACTGCGTTGAAGCTCTTGATTTTGCATTCGATATTGCTTATAAGCATTGCAGAGATAACGGCTTTAATAAGCTTTATGCTTTATCCTCTGACGGAAGAGTAGAATTTAACATATAAAAACAAATACAGTCTGTTATTACTGATTCCTTTTGCAGGTCAGCTGACAGGCTGTATTTTTTATAATATATTGATTTTTATTACGTTTTGTTATATAATATTTTGATAGATAAATTCATTTGGAGGTACTGTAATGGATTTTAAAAAGCTTTGTTTTGAACTTGCTGATATTTCCGCAACTTCGGGCGACGAAACCGTTCTTTCGGAAGTATTAGTCACATACCTTTCCGAATATATGCCTTGTAAAGCAGATAAACTGGGGAATGTAATCGGTTCTACAGAAAATGGGAACCTTCATATACTTCTTGACGCTCATATTGATCAGGTCGGCCTTGTTGTAAGAGGCATTGATGATGAAGGCTTTATCCTTGTTGATAAGGTCGGCTCAACAGACCTGCGGGTTCTTACCGGTGCGGAAGCTATTGTTCACGGAAAAGAAGATATCTTCGGCGTAATTTGTTCTGTGCCGCCTCATCTTCGTTCCGACGGAGCAGATGATAAGCTTAACATAAAAGCAATGGCAATTGATCCGGGTATGAAAAAAGAACAGGTTTCTGCAGTTGTAGCTATCGGTGACCGAGTAACATTGCGAAACAATCAGCAGGAGCTTCTTAATAACTGTATTTCATCATCTGCTTTTGATAACAGATGCAGTATAGCTGCGATTCTCGGTGCTCTTGAATTATTGAAAAACAAGCTCAGAAACGTAAAGCTTTCCGTTATGCTATCAGCACAGGAGGAGGTTGGCTGCAGAGGTGCGGCTCCCGGTAGCTTTTCATTAGAGCCTGACTGCTGCATAGTTGTTGATGTTGGCTTCGGCGATGATCCGTATACTGATAAAACTCAGACAATCAGACTCGGCGACGGTCCTTCAATAGGTATTGCACCCATTCTTGACAGAGCTATGACCAATGAGCTTATTGATACTGCAGTTAAGTGCGGTATCAACTATCAGCACGATGTTATGAGTCCTCGCACCGGTACAAATGCCGATGCGATAACAGTCAGCGGAAAGGGTGTACGTACATCTTTAATTTCTATACCGCTTCGTTATATGCACACCGCAAATGAGGTTATTTGTGTAGATGACGTTGAAAAAACCGCACAACTGATTGCAGAATATCTTTTGAAGAAGGAGAATGAAATCAATGCTTGATATTTTAAAGGATTTGTGCCTTCTTGACGGAACATCCGGCAGAGAGGATGCAGTCAGAGAATATATAGTTTCCAGAATCAAGGATAAATGTGAATACAGAATTGACCCTATGGGTAACGTTCTCGCTTATAAAAAAGGCTCAGTCGAGCCCAAAAATAAGGTTATGCTTTCAGCTCATATGGATGAGGTCGGATTTATTGTCACTTATATCTGTGATAACGGATTTCTCAGATTCACTAATGTGGGCGGAGTAGTAAACAACGTTGTATCCGGACGTTCAGTTACGGTTGGTGACAGTCGAATTCCGGGTGTTATCGGTAATAAGGCGGTACACCTTACTGAAGGTGATGAGTCCGCAAAGGTGCCTGAAATTAACAAAATGTATATTGATATCGGCGCCCGCAGTAAGGAAGAAGCTGAAAAATTTGTTTCAGTCGGCGACAGTGTTTATTTTAAATCTGATTTTAAATTATTCGGAGATAATAAAATAAAAGCAAAGGCTATCGACGACAGATTCGGTTGCAGTATTATGCTTAAGATGATTGAGCAGAATTTAAAGTACAGCACATATTTTGCTTTCCTCGTTCAGGAAGAGGTCGGCTGCAGAGGTGCCGCTCCTGCAGTATTTTCGATAAGACCTGACTACGCTATAGTTTTAGAAGCAACAACTGCCTCTGATATTGCCGGAGTGTCACCCGAAGACAGAGTATGCTGCGCTGAAGGCGGTGCCGTAGTTTCGTTTATGGACAGAAGCACGGTATATAACAGGAGTTTATTTAAGCGTGCCTTTGAAATTGCTCATCGGAACAATATCAACATTCAGACAAAAACAACAGTAGCCGGCGGCAATGATGCAGGTGCAATACACAAGGCTTGCGAAGGCGTGTATACCGTTGCGGTCTCTCTGCCCTGCAGATATATTCATTCTGCAACCTCTGTCGCCTGTATTGACGATATGAAGTCATGCTACGACCTTGCAGTAGCTCTTTCAGAGGATTTAGCAAATGCTTAAGTATATCGAAGACTGTTTGCCTTCTTTCTTTTGCGAGGGGGGAATTGACTTAATCAAAGCAAGAATCACTTGCTATGCTGAGTGCTACGGATTCGATAAACCGTTTGCAGATTTCTGGTACGGCGAAGGCGTTGTTGTATCACGTTACGATTCGGCAGTTACCGTTTGGGCTGATAATACTGCGGATTTTGCGGAATTAAGAGGATTTCTCGAAGTAATCGGAGCCTATAATATCTTTACCTATGAATGGATAGCAAAAGAATTGAAATATACAACATTTTCAGTCAAAAGGTCATTTGCTTACAGAGGCAAAGCTAACCGCAGCGCAGATGTTACTGCTCTGAATGATGACTGTATAAGGTCAGCATACCGCCTGGTCAGTGAATCAATATCCGATTCGTTCAAAAAGGACGAAAACTCATATATGGCCTTTCTTTCTGATTATATGTACAGAAAAAAACGCGGTTATGCACGCGGATATTGCATAACAGATAACGATGCGGTTATTGCAGTAGGGTTTACTGCCGCAGAAACAGAAAAAGCTGCTATTCTCAGCGGAATTTCATGCAAGGAAGAATACCGCGGCTGCGGCCTCGGAGGCAAAATTGTTCTTTCACTTACAACGGATCTTTCAGACGAAGGAAAGCAGGTGTTTGTAATTGCATTGAACGAATCAGCCTCAGGCTTCTATATGCATATCGGCTTTGAAGAGTCAGATGCAATTGCTTATATTACACTATAAATACGAAAACAGGTGTTACTATGTTCAGATTTGATCACAGAATTGAAGAAATTTCAGCAAAAGCTTTGGAAAACGCAAAAAAACAGTTTGACAAAATCGATAAGATTACTGAGTATAACCAGCAAAAAATGCTTAAAGCATTTATAGATAACGGCGTTTCGGAAAATATGTTTTCCGAGAGCACCGGATACGGTTATAATGACAGAGGCAGAGAAATTATCGACAGAGTGTTTGCTCAGGCCGTTGGTGCCGAAGATTCTCTTGTAAGACACAATTTCACTTGCGGTACACATACCCTTACAGTTGCTCTTTTCGGTATTCTCAGACCCGGTGACGTTATGCTAAGTGTATCCGGCAGACCCTACGACACTATTCTGCCTGTAATCGGCGTCGGAACAACAGAAAATGATAATATGGGCTCACTCAGAGATTACGGTGTTAAATATGAAGAGGTTCAGCTCGATTCCGAGGGCCGTCTTGATTATGATAAAATAAAAGAAAGACTTGCAGAGAGCCCTGTAAAAATGGTTTATATTCAGCGCTCAAGAGGTTATAGCCTGAGACCTACAATTTCGGTAGATGAGATTAAAAAGGTTGTAGAAATCGCCCACAATTACGCAGGTACTATGGTTATGGTTGACAATTGCTACGGTGAATGGACCGAAAAGCTTGAGCCGACGGATGTAGGAGCTGACATTATTGCAGGCTCACTTATCAAAAATCCCGGAGGAGGCATTGCTAAGACGGGAGGATATATTGCAGGTAAGCAGAAATATGTTGAGCTGTGTGCTTACAGAATGACCACACCCGGTTTGGGCAGAGAGGTAGGTGCTACCTTGGGTCAGAGCCGTGAGCTCTTTATGGGTATATTTAACGGACCTCACGTAGTAGGTGAGGCTCTTAAAACCGCAGTTTATACAGCGTCTGTTATGAAGCTTCTCGGTTTTGACTCAACACCTGAGTCAGAAGAGGAGAGACACGATATAATTGAAGCTGTAAAGCTTGGCAGAGAGGATTTTCTGATTGCATTCTGTCAGGGTCTGCAGAAGGGTGCTCCTATCGATTCCTTTGTGACTCCCGAGCCCTGGGATATGCCGGGCTATGACAGTAAAGTAATTATGTCTGCCGGTGCATTTACTCTCGGCTCTTCGATTGAGCTTTCAGCCGATGCTCCGTTACGTGAGCCATATGCGGTCTGGCTTCAGGGCGGTCTTAATTTCCATAGCAGTAAAATTGCCGTGCTTTATGCGGCGCAGGAGGTACTTAAGGCTCTTGACAGGAGTGAGGAACGATGAAAAAATTCAACTCGTTTACACCTGACGCCTTTATGCTTCTTGAATTGAACAAATTCAATGACAGTAAGGATTTTTACGATTCGGTTAAGGACGATATCAAAAAGCTTGCTATAGAGCCAATGCGTGCACTCGCTTCGGATATAAGCGATGAGCTGTATAAAATCGATGATAAAATGAACCTTGTACCGACTAAAATGGTATCACGCATCAGAAGAGACACTCGTTTTTCAAAAAATAAAGAGCTTTACCGTGAAAACGTATGGTGTATGTTTATGCGTGATAAGCATCAATGGAATTATCAGCCGTGTATGTGGTTTGAAATTTTCCCCGGAAGCTATAATTACGGAGTAGGAATGTTCAGAAGTGATGCAGATTACCTTGAATGCTTCAGAAAAACCCTTTCCGAACACCAGAATGAGTTTATTGATGCCGTAAAAATGGCTGAAATAACAAACGGATCATTCAAAATAATCAGTTATAAAAAAGATAAGCCGGGTACAGAAGAGATAGATGAAAGCATCAGGAAATTTTACAACTGTAAAAACTTCTGGTTTTCCTATGAATCAAATGATGTTAACCGCCTTTATGACGGAAGTATAGAGGAAGAGCTTGTTTATGCTATACGGGCGTTTGCTCCTTTGTATAAGTTCTTACTTAGAGTTACAGAAAAAATGTATGAAAAGAGTGACAGAATTGAATAAAAAGAATTATACATCACTTAAAAGCGGAAGCGATATACGCGGTACCGCATTAGCTGCTGAAGCTGCTTGCGTAAGCCTCAGCGATGAAGCTGTATACGACCTTACAGCAGGCTTTTGCACATGGCTCGGTGAAAACGGTTATAACAAGAACAAAAAGATTGCTGTAGGCCATGATTCACGTATTACCGCCGAAAGAATCAAAACTGCCGTTTTCAAGGCGTTGACCTTCTGCGGATACGAAATATATGACTGCTCCTATGCGTCGACTCCTGCAATGTTTATGTCGACGGTTGATATGGATTTTGTTGCTTCAATACAGATTACTGCAAGTCATCATCCCTATGATAAAAACGGCCTTAAGTTTTTTACTGTTAACGGAGGTCTTGACGGCAGCGATATATCTCGAATTATTGAGATTGCATCTGAAAGCAGACCCTACAGTGATGATGTTGCGGACGTTGTGCCTTGCGATTATATGTCAGTCTATGCAGAAAGATTGCGCAAAATGATCTGCGACGGTGTTAATGCAGATAATTATTCAAAGCCGCTTGACGGATATAAAATAATTGTAGATGCAGGAAACGGTGTAGGCGGATTTTATGCAACAGAAGTTCTTGAGCCTCTCGGCGCAGATATAACCGGCAGTTGTTTTCTTGAAAAGGACGGCATGTTTCCGAATCATATTCCTAACCCCGAAAATAAAGCGGCTATGGAATCGATACGTAATGCAACGATAAGCAGTAAGGCTGATCTTGGTGTTATTTTTGATACCGACGTTGACAGAGCGGGTTGTGTTGACTGCTTCGGCAATGAAATCAACCGAAACCGTCTTGTGGCACTTGCCTCTATCATTGCACTTGAAAACAATGAAGGCGGAACGATTGTTACTGATAGCGTAACCTCAACAGGCCTGACTGATTTTATCAACAACGTTCTTGGCGGTGTTCATTACAGATTCAGACGCGGATATAAAAACGTTATCAACGAACAGATTCGACTTAATAACGAAGGCGTTAATTGCCCCTTGGCTATTGAAACCTCAGGTCACGCTGCCTTCAGAGAGAATTATTATCTTGATGACGGGGCTTATCTTGTTACAAAAATTATTATAAAGCTGGCTCAGCTCGGTAAAATGGGCAAGAATATTGATTCACTCATTGAAAAGCTCGACGAGCCTGTCGAAGAGAAGGAGCTACGCTTCAGAATACTTGAAACAGACTTCAGAAGCTACGGTGAATCAGTAATTTCTGATTTGGAGAAGTATGCTGCAGGAGAGACAGGCTGGCGCATTGCAGATGACAACCGTGAAGGTATAAGAATATATTTTGACGGCGAAAATGAAAAAGGCTGGCTTCTGCTAAGGCTTAGCGTGCATGACCCGATTATGCCGCTGAATATTGAAAGCAATGCAGAAGGCGGTGTCAATAGGATTGCCTGCAGATTCAAGGATTTCATTTCCGGATACAGCGGACTTGATATTGCTCCGCTTATGTCAATCTGATTAGATAATTAAGGGAGGTTTAAGTTTGAAAAAGTATTTTGCGACATTTATTTTTCTTGCAGTTGCAGCAATTTTTGTAACTATACTTTGTCTTGTCAGCTTTGAACCTCTCGACTCTCTGATGAAGCCTCCGTCTTCTGACGGTGAGAATCTTGAAATACAGCAGGTTTTTGAAAAATATATTGATAAGAATTACAAGCTGAGAGCACCTTTGCACGGTGACTATCGATCTGCTTTTATATTTAAAGATATCGATAACGACAAGCAGGATGAGGTATTTGTGTTTTATTCCGAAGAGGCCTCTCCTGAAACGGTAAGGTTTTGTTATCTCGCAAAAGCCGACGGTATATGGAGTGTCATTTCTGATTATGAAAGCGCCTATAGTGAAATACTTAAGGTTGATTTTTCCGACGTTAACTCTGACGGAACCGCAGAAATGCTGGTAGGTTGGGAAATATATCAGAACGACCTGACAAGAAATCTGTTTGTATACAGTCTCGGAAAATCGGTTACAAGCATTTATAACTGCCAGTATTCAGATTATTATGTCGTTGATTTTGACAGTAACGGCGTTGATGATATTGCCGTATTTCAGAACACTGATACATATGAAGGTATAACTTTTTCAGTTATGAGTTGTCTGAAAAACAATTTCACTTGCCTTGATTCGGTAGAGCTTGATGCCTCTGTGTATTCTATTAAATCTGTTTCCTTTGAAAAAACAACAAGAAAATCGAATATAAGAGCATATATCGACGGTTATAAAACAGATTCAGGCATTGTTACCGAGTGTGTTTATTGGGATTATGCGAATCGTTGTCTTGAAAAAATCAAAGATATTAACGGGTCAAATATTCTCTCTGCGAGACTTACAAATATATCGTGCCGTGATATTAATTTCGACGGTATTTTTGAAATTCCTGTCGAAGAACAGCTGCCGGACAGTAAAATTATCACTTCAGAAAACAAATCACCTGCAATTCAGTCTGTTATAAAATGGATGCAGATAAGTAAAAACGGTTTTTTAACAATTTCCACTCAGCTTGTCTATAACAACAATGATTTTGCAGTCGATTTTTCTGATGAATGGATTGAAAACCTGACTGTTACAAACGACTATACAAAAGGCAGTATTTACTTTTACGATAACCGTCATTCAAATAAGGTATTACTTTTCGAGTTGAAATATACCTCCAATCAGGAGGAAGAGGACGGTCTGTCGGACAGATACAAGCTTTTAACCGAAACGGATAAGGGTAAGCTGTTCTTCATTATATATAACCATGACAGTTCGTTGAATATAAACAGAGCTTATATCGAAAATTCTATTATACGGTAAGGAGATACGATATGAAAACAGTTCTTGTTGCTGAAGATGAAAAATCCATAAGAGAATTTATAGTTATCAACCTTGAGCTTGCAGGCTTCAATGTCATTGAGGCCTCCGACGGAAACGAAGCAATCATCGCCTATGATAATAACAACGATATTGATATAGCCATTCTTGACGTTATGATGCCCGGCTCCGACGGATTTGAGGTTTGCAGGTACATCCGCAAAACAAATTCAAATATTGGTATTATTTTTCTGACGGCAAAAACTCAGGAGCAGGATAAAATTGACGGTTTCCGTTACGGAGCAGACGATTATGTATCAAAGCCGTTCTCTCCGTCAGAGCTTATTGCAAGAACGGAAACTCTTTACCGCAGAGTAGAATACAGCAAGACTCTTCTTGCTTCTGCGGCTACCGACACCCTGACATCCGGCGACTATGTACTGGATTTAAAGCGCCACTGCATAACAAACGCCGATAAGGAGATCGAGCTCACTCAGATCGAGTTCCAGATTCTTGAATGCTTTTTATCACGTCCCGGTGAAATGATCGAACGTAAATATATACTCGATAAGGTATGGGGCTCACCTTATTACGGAGACGATAAGGTGGTTGATGTTAATATAAGAAGATTAAGGCTGAAGCTTGAAGAAAACCCGTCAGAGCCAAGGCATCTGATCACCGTGTGGGGTCAGGGTTATTGCTGGAAGGAATAATTCAGGAGGTGTAACAATGAGGCGTTCTATTAAAAAAAGATGGTTCAGTAATGTGCTTTTCGCCATCATTGTTGTTCTTTCTATTTGTTCAGCTATTATACTCAACTCAATTTATACGCGTTATTCCAACACTGTTGAGCAGACAATTCTTTCGAGAATAAGCAAATCTGTTGATACTTATTTCTTAAATTATGCAAACGCTGATGATGAAGATTTTGCAGCTGCTGCATCAGGATTTGTCGACAGCTTTCTTGATAAAGACAAAATGGAGGTCTGGGTTCTTGATAAAAACGGTCAGATGATAGTTTCATCAAGCGGATTCAGTGAGGCTGCTAACGATTTATATGATGATTATCTTGAAGCGCTGTATTCTGACGATAATATAGGTACTGCAAGAACACATCTCAAATCAGGCGAGCCTGTCAGCGCAGCCACTTATATCTTACGAGATACAAACGGACAGGTTTACGGTGCACTAAGATATATGATTTCACTCAGCAGCATCAATTCTCAATTTTTTCTGATAACGGCGTTGATTCTTATAATACTTGTTATGCTTATACTGTTTTTCGCTATGTCAGGTATGTATTTCATCTCAACCATTGTTGTTCCTGTCCAGAAAATCAACACAATCACCAAGGAAATTGCAAAGGGTAATTTCGGAGTCAGAATTGAATCTGAGCATGACGATGAAATAGGTGAGCTTTCTTCTTCAATCAATGAAATGGCGGCTCAGCTGAGTGAAATCGATAAAATGAAGAACGATTTCATATCTACTGTTTCACACGAAATACGTACGCCGCTTACGGCTATAAAGGGATGGGGAGAAACCCTGCAGAATGCTGAAATTGATGACGAACTGAAGAGTCGCGGCTTAGGAATAATCATAGACGAAACTGTAAGACTCTCGTCTATGGTTGAGGATTTACTGAATTTTTCAAGAATTCAGAACGAAAGTCTTAAAATTACAAGAGCAAAAGTCGATTTAAACGAAATTTGCAATCACGTATATCATATGTTCGAAAGCAAGGCAGCTGAAAAAGAAATTGATTTTGTTTTGTGTTTATATGATAATGAAATGCTTGCTTACGCCGACGGAGATAAAATCAGACAAGTTTTAATAAATATACTTGACAATTCGTTTAAATATACCGATAATAACGGTAAAATAACAATAGAAACAAAAAAAGAAAAAACCAATGCAATAATTTCCGTAACCGATAACGGATGCGGTATAGATAAAAAAGATTTATCTCATGTAAAAGAGAAATTTTATAAGGCTAACAATACAGTCAGAGGAACGGGTATAGGTCTTGCGGTAGTTGATGAGATAATCCAAAAGCATAGCGGTAAATTTGAAATCAGCAGCGAAGCAGGAAAGGGTACCTGTGTTGATGTTTATTTACCGTTATATACAAAGGAGTCAGATTATGAGTAAAAAAGAAATGATGAAAAATAAACTCTCAATCGGAGGTCAGGCTCTCATTGAGGGAATTATGATGCAGGGACCCAGGGGAGCAGCAGTTTCAGTAAGATGCCCCGACGGAAGTATTGACACCGAAATGATAGAGGTAAAACATGCCAAGTATAAGTTTAAGCCTTTAGGCTGGCCTATGGTCAGAGGCATCGTTAACTATATCGAATCAATGACCTTCGGATATAAATGTCTGATGATTTCTGCCGAAAAATCAGGACTTGAAGACATAGAAAACAACGATGAAAATGCTTCAAAGCTCGATAAATGGCTTAATGAACATATTAACAAAAAGGTAATGGGTGTAATTACAGCTATGGCATCTGTTCTTGGTATCGGACTTGCATTTCTTCTTTTCTTTTACCTGCCGACAGTAAGCGTTAATTTTATAAATAAGCTCATGAACGAGGCAATAACTCCCTACAGAGCTGTTTTTGAGGGTGTCATAAGAATGGCTATATTCGTCACTTACATTGCCCTTGTATCACTTATGAAGGACATAAAACGAACATTTATGTATCACGGCGCCGAACATAAAACTATATTCTGCTACGAAAACGGACTTGAGCTTACTGTTGACAATGTAAAAAATCAGTCCCGCTTTCACCCCAGATGCGGCACAAGCTTCATATTTGTTATAATAATCATAAGCGTTATTATTTCATCTGTAATTTCCGTTACTACAGATTTACATTCAAACAATCTTCTCTGGATGGGAGTCAAGCTTCTTATACTTCCGCTTGTAACAGGCTTCAGCTATGAATTTATCAAGTATGCAGGAAAGCACGATAACCTGCTTGTTAAAATTCTCGCTGCTCCGGGGCTCTGGATGCAGAGACTTACTACAAAGGAACCTGATGAAAGTATGATTGAGGTTGCAATTGCAGCCTTCAAGGCTGTTCTTCCTGATGAAAACATTAAAGAGAGCTCAGAAGAAAATAATGAAACTGATTGATTTATATTTTAACTTAACAGCAGATTTTAACAGCTTCTCAGTCGAAGCGCCTGAATTTGAGGCAAAGGAATTGATAAAGCATTTCACCTCACTTGATGAGACAGGCTTCATCATCAACAGAAACACTACTGTATCTGATGAAGTTTTGTCGATGATTGAAGCTTCACGGGAACGTCGTAGAGCAGGTGAGCCCTTACAGTATATAATCGGAAAATGGGATTTTTTATGCAATACCTTTAAGGTTGGTGAGGGTGTTCTTATTCCCAGACCGGAAACGGAGATACTGTGTGAATACGTAATTAATTCAATTAAAGACACTGACAATCCGGTTGTTTATGATTTGTGCTCAGGCAGCGGTTGCATCGGATTATCAATAAAGCATGTGATTCCTTGTGCTGATGTATACTGCATTGAGAAGAGTAAAAAAGCATTTGAATACCTCGCTGAAAATAACCGTACAGTTACTGACAACAAAGCCTGCATATTAAACGCAGATATTTTTGATACCGAAGGCTTTAACACTCTGCCGAAGGCTGATGTTATCGTAAGTAATCCGCCTTACATCAGAACTGATGAGCTCAGCGGTCTTCAGAGGGAAGTTCAGTTTGAGCCCTCCATGGCGCTTGACGGCGGTGAGGACGGTCTGATTTTCTACAGACACATTATAGAGAGTTGGAAAGACCGACTTAAAAACAACGGAATCTTTGCATTTGAATGCGGTGAAGACCAAGCCAATGATATTTCACGTATTTTATCTGAAAACGGCTTTATGCCCGAAATTTTTAAAGATTTTAACAACATTGAAAGAATTGTCACAGGAAGGAGAGCTTTATGAGTCCCTTATCGAATATCATTAACAACGGATTTACTACTGAAACGATTTTATCTATTTTTGCAGCTGTTTTTGTTATCTTTTGCGCAACTCCGTTTCACGAGTTCTCACACGCTCTTGTCGCATATAAATTAGGTGACAGAACCGCAAAGGTACACGGAAGACTGACATTAAATCCGCTTGCACATATCGACTGGTTCGGCGCACTTATGATTTTTCTTATTGGTTTTGGTTATGCTAAACCCGTTCCCGTCGGACTTCGCAGCTTTCCTGTAAGAAGAAGAAAGCTTTATATGGCAATAATAGCAGCGGCAGGTCCGATATCAAATATCATTATGGCCTTTTTAACGTTACTGCTCTCTGAAATATCATATAATATCTATCTTACGTCCGATGCCGGGGATATGCTGTATTATTTGTCTTATTTCTTTAACAGTGCTGCAGCAATCAACATTGCCCTTGCAGTCTTCAATCTTATACCTATACCGCCGTTGGACGGCTCAAAGATACTTAATGCCTTTTTACCTGACAAATATTTCTTCAAAATTCTCGCTTATGAAAATTATATTCGTATAGCGCTGTTTGTTCTGATTTATATCGGTATTCTTGATAAGCCCTTGAACATCGCAGTTGCATATGTATACTACGCACTTATCTCGGTTGTTGAACTAATCATATAGACGGTACGGTGAATTATGGAAAAAATTCAGTATAAAATCGATGTATTTGAAGGTCCTCTTGACTTGCTTTTACATCTGATTTCTAAACACAAATTAAATATTAACGACATTCCTATATTTGAACTGGTTGAACAGTATACGGAGTATGTTCGACAGATGGAAGAAGCCGATATGGAAATTGCCAGTGATTTTCTTGAAATGGCGGCTCGTCTCGTGTATATTAAATCCGTTTCACTCTTACCCGTGTACGAAGAGGCTGAGGAACTCAAAAAAGAGCTCACCGGTGAGCTTCTTGAATACCAAGAATGCAAAAGAATGGCAGAAAAAATCGCTCAGCAGGCAGACGGATTTGACCATTTTTATCGCTCAACTATGAAAATCGAAGCCGATACGAGATACGAAAGACTTCACGAGGGTAATGAGCTTGTTGCACACTATCTTGATGCTGTCGGCAGGGGAAAGCGTAAGCTTCCTCCTCCCATTGAAGCCTTTACTGCAATAGTAACAAAGAAAATCGTTTCGGTCGGCTCGCGAATAAGCGGTATTTTCAGAAAGTTTGCAGGAAGGAAATCCAATCGCTTGGGAGACTTTTTCAACGATGCAACATCACGCTCCGAAATGGTGGCAACCTTCCTTGCTATTCTTGAGCTTGTCAAGGCTAAAAAGCTTCATGTTGACGGTGAAGGTGAAGGCTCGGTTGTTGAAAAGACAGGAGATATAGAGAATATAGAAGAATTTATTTCAAACACAGGCGGTGATTTAATTGATTAACGAAAAAGAACTTGTTGCAAGATTAGAGGCTGTATTATTTGCTATCGGCGAACCCGTTGAGGTTACGAGAATTGCACAGGGAATCGGTCTTAACGTTGATGTTGTTGAACAAGGATTGCATATACTGAAAGAAAAATATGAGGACGATTCGTTCGGCATATGTCTTCTTAAGCTTGATGATAAATATCAGATTTGCACTAAAAAGCAATTTGCGGATGATATCAGAAACGTTATCGAAGTCAAGAAGAACGCTCCTCTTTCGCAGGCGGCTTTTGAAACCCTTGCTATTATTGCTTATAATCAGCCCGTAACAAAAGCATTCGTAGAGCAGATAAGAGGTGTAGACTGTTCGGGCGTAATATCAAATCTTTGTCAGAAATCTCTTATTGAAGAAAAAGGCAGACTTGACCTTCCGGGAAGGCCGCTCATATACGGAACAACACCGGAATTCCTCAGGTGCTTCTGTATTTCGTCACTTGACGAACTGCCTGAGTTACCCAACAAAGAAAAAAAGACCGAAAATAGCGAAAATGATACAGAAGATTTATCTTTAGAGGTTGACGAAAACGAAAATTTAGGGTAACATATATAAAGAGTAATTTACAGGTGGTGAAGGAGTTGATATTTTTATGCGTTCTTGCGTGTATAATAGGCATATTTATACTGATTCTCTCAATACCTGTTAAGGTTTCCGTCGGGTATGACGATAAAATACGCTTAACGGTAAAATATCTTTTTATTAAGCTTAATATCCTGCCTGCCGGTGAAAAAAAGCCTGCGAAGGAAAAAAAGCCAAAGGAAGATAAGCCGAAAGAAGAGAAGCCCAAGGAAGTAAAAGAAAAAGAGAAAAAGCCTAATCCGATTATGGAAATGGTCAAAGCAAACGGTCACGACGGAATGATGGTTGTTATTCAGAATCTCGGGCGCATTCTTTCTACCTACGGCGGAAAGCTTTTTAAAAGCGTTATATTTGACGAAATTGTGTTACACATTTGTGTCGGTACCGGCGATGCGGCGTCGACAGCAATAAAATACGGACAGATTTGTCAGAAGGTATATCCTGTTTTCGGATTTATCTGTTCCAACAATTTAGTAAAGCGTTATGACATTGACGTACAACCGGACTTTCTTGCCAATAAGACTGAAAGCGAGTTTTATTTTGATCTCAGCATATGTGTAAGAAAGATAATTAATGCAACATTGGCAATGGTTATCAGGTTGATTTTCGGTGTTGTTCTTAAGTTCATAAAGGGCGGTAAGACACACAGTAAGAAGCAATCAACAGATAATGCTAATAAAACAAAAATCCAAGAGCAGTAATGAAAGGATGAAATAAAAATGGCAGAAAAATCAGCAGGTGCAATTTTAGCATCAACAATCGAAAAAATCCGTGAGCTTGTTGACACAAGCACAATTATCGGTGAACCCATTTACGCTGAAGGCGGCACAACCATTATTCCTGTTTCTAAGGTTACATACGGCTTTGCTTCAGGCGGTGCTGACTTCCCTTCAAAGGGTACAAAAGAGCTGTTTGGCGGCGGCGGCGGAGCAGGCGTTACAATAACTCCTGTTGCTTTCCTCGTTATTAACGGCGGAGAAGTTACTCTTAAGCATATTACAGCATATGATAATGCAGCTGAAAGAGTTGTTAATCTTGTACCCGAGATGTTCGATAAGGTTACAGGTCTTATCAATAAGACTAAAAAAGAAGAAGCAGCTTCAGAATCAGCTGAAGCATAATTAAGTTTTTATAATTATATTTCAACCGCCTGCATATCATTTAGTGGCAGGTGGTTGATTTGTTAATTAAAATAGCTTTATTTATCGTTATAATTATATCGTTTACATCATTTTCGGCGTTTGCTTTATCAGAATCGGAAATAAGTGCTGAAGCATCGGTTGTTATGGATGCTGAAAGCTTTACGGTTCTTTTTGAAAAAAATCCGGACAAAAGGCTTTCGATGGCAAGTACAACAAAGATTATGACAAGTCTGTTAGCTGTTGAATCGGGTAAAATGAATATGCCGGTTACGGCCTCTCATAACGTAGTTGCCGAGGGTACTTCAATAGGGATTTCAGAAGGGGACTGTATGACCCTCGAAACTCTGGTACATGCAATGCTGCTTGAATCCGGTAACGATGCAGCGTTGCTGACGGCTGAATATCTCGCAGGAAGTGAGAACGAATTTGCGAGAATGATGAACGATAAGGCTGATATGCTCGGAATGACGGATACTAATTTTGTCACAGCTTCTGGCCTCGATTCTGAAAAACACTATTCAACAGCCTACGATATGGCTTTGCTGGCTTCGAATGCGATCAGAAACCCCGTTTTCAAAAGCATATGCAGGAAGCAGACATATAAGGCCGAATATATTACCCCGGATTTTACTGACACTTATTCAAACCATAATAAGCTATTGAAGCTGTATGACGGTGTATTCGGTATTAAAACGGGATTTACCCGCAAAAGCGGCAGATGTCTGGTCAGTGCATGCAGCAGAAACGGAAGAACGCTTGTTATATCAACTCTTAATGCACCTGACGATTGGAATGACCATATCAAGCTATATGATTACTGCTTTAAAAGCAGTTGCTTTTCTGTAATGGATTTTAAAATTCCTGAAAGATTAAAAGTTATAGGAGGTATCGGAAGTGAAGTGCGTCCTGCTTTATGCAAAGCCGATAAAATCGGTGCTGAAGGCGTTACGGGATATTCGGTGCTCCTTCCGGAGTTTATATATGCTCCGGTTAAAAAAGGCGATACGATCGGAAAAATCATTCTGTACGCCGAAGACAGAAGTGTGTGTGAGTATGCAATAACTTCGCAGGATAACATTCCTTGTTTAAGCGGAACCAATAAACCTGAAAAAGGTATTTATATAAAAATACGGTATATAATCAAAAAACTATTGAGAGGATGTTTATAATGGCAGATAACGGCGTAAGACTTCAGAAGTTTCTTGCTGAGTGCGGTGTAGCATCTCGAAGAAAGAGCGAAGAATTAATAGACGGCGGCAAGGTTAAGGTTAACGGAAGAGTTGCCTCAATCGGTGATAAAATTAACCCTAAAAAGGATACTGTTACCGTTAACGGCAAGAAAATAATAAAGCAAAAAGAATCAACCTATATTGTGTTGCATAAGCCCAGAGGATTTATTACAACCATGAGTGACGAAATGGATAGAAAATGCGTTGCTGAGCTTATAAAAGACGTCAAATGCAGAGTTTTTCCTGTAGGCAGGCTTGACAGAGATTCTGAGGGTATGCTTTTATTTACAAACGACGGTGAATTCGCAAATGCAATGACTCATCCTACAAAGCACGTTCCTAAAACCTACAGAGTTACTGTAAGGCCTTCAATTAATGAAGAACAGCTGACAGCTCTCACAACGGGCGTTATTATAGATGACAGAAAAACAGCTCCGGCCGAAGTACGTGTAGTCGCAAAAGAAGAAAACAGAGTGGTTCTTGAAATAATTCTTTATGAAGGCAGAAACAGACAAATCCGTAAAATGTGCGAGGAAGTCGGTCTGGAGGTTGCAAGACTCAAGAGAACTGCTATAGGCTCTATTAAGCTCGGTATGCTCAAGCAGGGTGCATGGAGACATCTTACCGATGATGAAGTTAGAAAGCTTATGATTGCTGCCGGCATGGAAAGAAAGAAGAAGTGATATGATATTTTTTAATCATAAGGTTTCCGAATCAGATGACAGATGTATTAATTTTACAGCTGAGGACGGCTCAGATATTATTGGTTGCTGTAAGCTTATATTAAAAGATAGCTACGCCGACGTTGTTGATGTAGCTTTTACGGACGGAAATCAGTATATAGTTGACGGACTGATTAAGGCCGCATTGAATTTTGCTTGTAACAGGAGCTATTATATAGCCAGATGCTCCGCTGCTGATATCGATTATGTTCTTGACAGAATGAATTTTATCAAAAAAGACGGTTATTACGAAAACGACATACCGTCTGTTCTTTCGGGCAGCTGCGGTGGTTGTTGCAAATAAAATTATGTTTGACAAACCGATAAAAACAATATATAATTAAAAGGATAAGTTAATGTATATACTTTAGATGTATATCGGAGGATATTGAAATGATAAGAAGTATGACCGGCTTTGGCAGAGCTCAGGATATTATCGACGGTATGAGTGTAACTGTTGAAATGAAAAGTGTCAATCACAGATACTTCGACTTTTCTTCAAGAGTTCCCAGAACCTTAGGATTTCTTGAAGAGAAGCTTAAAACATATATTCAGTCTCACGTTTCCAGAGGTAAAATGGAATGCTTTGTGCAGATTGAAGAGTTACGCGAGGAGGACTGTGTTGTTTCTGTAAATCATTCTCTCGCAAAGGGTTATATAGGAGCTCTTTCTGAGCTTTGCGATACATACGGGCTTAAAAATGACGTTACCGTTTCTACTGTATCGAGATATCACGACATTTTCTCAGTTCATAAAAATGAAGCCGATGAGGAAAGAATATGGAATGCTGTAAAAGAAATTACAGACAGAGCTCTCGCTAACTTCATTTCCATGCGTGAACGTGAAGGTGAAAAGCTTAAGGCTGATATTCTTTCAAGATGCGAGACTATTCTTGAAAACGTTACCTTCATTGAAGAGCGTTCACCTCAGACAGTGGTAGAATATAACGCAAAGCTTCTTGAGCGCATGAGAGCGGTTCTTGATGATGTGAACGTGGATGAACAGAGACTTCTGACCGAAGCCGCTATATATGCGGATAAAATTGCAGTTGCTGAGGAAACAGTCAGACTGAGAAGCCATATTTCACAGCTTCATGAATTTATGGATAGTGATGAAGCAATCGGCAGAAAGACCGACTTCCTTATTCAGGAATTCAACCGTGAGGCTAACACGATAGGCTCCAAGGCTCAGGATGTTGAGATTGCCCGCAGGGTAATTGACATTAAGGCTGAAATTGAAAAAATCAGAGAACAGATTCAGAATATCGAATAAACAGGTGAGTTTAAATGAAATTAATAAACATTGGTTTTGGTAACATGATCAATGCTCAGCGATTGGTTGCAATAGTCAGTCCCGATTCTGCACCTATAAAAAGAATAATACAGGAATGCAAGGAAAGAGGTACACTGATTGATGCAACTCAAGGCAGAAGAACCCGTGCTGTTATTATTATGGATAGTGCACACGTTATTCTTACATACCTTCAGTGTGAAACTGTTGCTAACCGTCTTGATGCCGACGAAGAAGATTTCAGCGCGGAGGAATGTGAAAATGAGTGATGGTCTTCTTGTTGTAGTATCAGCACCTTCAGGGTGCGGTAAGGACACGGTAATATCAAAAGTTCTTGAAAAAATGAACGGAAAAGGCTTCCTTTCCGTTTCAATGACAACTCGAGCAATGAGACCGGGTGAAACCGAGGGTGTTGACTATTTCTTTGTCACTAAAGAAGAATTTCTTAAACGAATAGAAGAAGGCGACATGCTTGAGTATGCAACCTATGGCTCAAATATGTACGGCACTCCGATCGGACCTGTACGCAAAATGCTTGAAAGTGGCAAAACAGTATTCCTTATTATAGAGGTTGAGGGTGGCGGAAATGTAAAGAAAGCCTTCCCTGACGCTGTAAAAATATTTATAGCACCTCCTTCTATGAATGTTCTTGAAGCCAGATTACGCGGAAGAAACACGGATAGCGAGGAAGATGTTATTAAAAGGCTTGAAATCGCCAAAGGAGAGCTTTTACGTGCTACCGAATACGATTTTATTGTAGAAAACAATTCGCTTGAAAAAGCTGTTGATGATGTGATTTCTATAATCAGGTCCGAACAGTTAAAAACAAATAAAATGAAATATAAGATAAAAGAGGTAATTGACAATGCTTAATCCCGATTTAAGAGATTTACTCCAGAACAATGTAAGCCGTTACTCACTTGTAATTGCTGTTGCTAAAAGAGCCAGAGAGGTTTCCGAAACTCCTGAGCTCAATGAAAAGTGCGGAACAGAAAAACCTGTTTCTTACGCTCTCGACGAATTCCTCACCGACAAGCTCTCTATAAATGAGCCCGAGGAAATCAGAAATATCTGACTTTAAAGGAAGTGAAATGATATGGAACATGTTCTGGCGCTGGTAGCTGTTGAAAATGTTGCATATCATTTTGACATTTTATACGGTTATCTTGTTCCCGGCGAGCTTGCCGATTCAATAAAAATCGGATCACGTGTTCTTGTAAGCTTCGGAAGAAGTAAAAACGCCAAGAGGCAGGGGATAGTGTTCGGATTTGAAAATACGGATGACATAAAAAAATATAAACCTTTACTTTCCGTAGCCGATAACGGTGATAATATTATCAGTCGTGAGACAATTGATATAGCTTGCTTCCTTAAGAACAGAACATTTTGCACTTATTATGAAGCAGTCAGAGCACAGATACCATCGGGTCTGAATTACAAAACAGTAATAAGATATCTCGCAAAGGATAACATTGATCATTCAGAGCTGAGCGGAACAGAGAAAGAGATTTACGAATATTTGCTGTCATTTGACGAGCCTCAGGAAAAGAAGCAAATTCTTTCGTCGTTATGCATTGATAATGAATCAGACATACCGGACAGACTTGTTAAGAAGGGCTTTCTGATAAAAACCTATGCTGCAACCAAAAACATCAAGGATGCAACTAATAAGACGGTCAGCCTTGTCAGCTCCTTTGAGAATGCCGAGGATAATACCGTTAAGCTTACAGCGAAACAAAAGGAAGTCGTAAATATTCTTGCCGACATCGGCAGCTGCACGGTAAAAGAGCTTTGTTATTTTACCGGTATCAGCGGTGCAGTAATCAAAGCACTCGAGAAAAAAGGTATAGTAGCCGTTAACGATGCGGTGTATTACAGAATACCTGAAACACAGATCGAAAATAAAAGCTTTTCTGATATTGTATTGAACAGCGGTCAGCAAAAAGCCTTTGACGAATTAAAAAGAAAGCTTGATAGCGGCGGAACTTCTTTGCTTTACGGAATTACCGGAAGCGGAAAGACCTCTGTTTTTCTAAAGCTTATTGACGATGTTATTTCAAATGGCAGACAAGTTATTGTTATGGTGCCGGAAATCTCCCTGACCCCTCAGATGATGTCTGTTTTTAAAGGAAGATACGGTGACAAGGTAGCAATATTTCACAGTGCACTTTCTGCAGGTGAACGCCATGATGAATATATACGCGTGCAAAAAGGTCTTGCTCAGATTGCAGTCGGTACACGTTCTGCTGTTTTTGCACCGTTCAATAATATAGGTCTGATAGTAATTGACGAAGAACAGGAGCATACCTATAAGTCAGAAGCATCGCCGAGATACCACACAGTTGACGTTGCTAAATTCAGAGCGAAAAGACATAAAGCGTTACTGCTTTTGTCATCAGCAACGCCGTCGGTTAATTCTTTTTCTTTTGCTTGTCAGGGTAAATATTCAATCCACAAGCTAACAGAGAGATTCGGAGATGCGGTTTTGCCTGATGTAGAGCTTGTTGATATGAAGCAGGAAAGAAAATCCGGAAACAGGTATAACATCAGTTCTGTATTACTTGAAAAACTCGAAGATAATCTTAATAACAATAAGCAATCTATTCTTCTTATCAACAGAAGAGGCTATAATACATTCGTTGCATGTGACGCATGCGGTAGCGTAGTAAACTGTCCTCATTGCAGTATTTCCATGACCTACCATACCGCCAACAAAAGGCTTATGTGTCATTATTGCGGTTATTCAACACCGCTTTTGAAAACTTGTACGGAATGCGGTAAGGACGAGGTAAGATATTCAGGGTACGGTACACAACGTATTGAAGAGGAAATTGCAGAGCTTTTACCTGAGGCAAGAGTTCTGAGAATGGATACTGATTCTACGGGCTCAAGGCATTCATTTGAAAAGGGACTTATTGAATTCGGTGAAGGCAAGTATGATATTATGCTCGGCACACAGATGGTTGCAAAGGGACTTAATTTTGAAAATGTAACTCTTGTCGGCGTAATCAATGCCGATCAGCAGTTAAATAATGATGATTTCAGAAGCGAAGAAAGAACCTTTGATTTATTGACGCAGGTTGTCGGCAGATCAGGCAGGGGAACCAACAAGGGCTCAGCTGTAATTCAGACCCTTACACCTGAAAATCACATAATTCAGCTTGCACAAAGACAAGATTTTGAAAGCTTTTATAACAATGAAATCATTATACGAAAAGCACTCATTTATCCGCCCTATTGTGATATGTGTGTTGTCAGCTTTGTCGGAGAAAACGAGGTAAAAACTCTTAATTGTTCAAGGGCGTTTTTAAATGAGCTTCAGAGCACTATTAAAGTCAAATATTCTGAACAAAAGGTAATTGTCCTCGGTCCGATGCCATCTAGAATTTCTAAAATGAACAATAAGTACAGATACAGAATGATCATCAAATGTAAAAATAATAATAATTTCAGGGAGCTTATATCTGAGCTGCTGATAAAATTCGGGAAAAATTCAGAGTTCACTTCAGTTACCGTAAGTGCGGATATAAATCCTGAAAACATAATGTAAACAAGGAGCAAAACAATGGCTATAAGAAAAGTTGTAACAAAAGAAGACCCTATACTCAGAAAAACAAGCCGACCGGTTGATAAGTTCAACGAAAGGCTTCATATTCTTCTTGATGATATGAAGGAAACGATGTATCACGCTGAGGGTGTAGGCCTTGCTGCCGTGCAGGTCGGTATTCTTAAAAGAGTGGTAGTTGTTGATGTAGGCGACGGTGTTCTTGAGCTTATTAACCCCGAAATAATCGAAACACGCGGAGAGGTTACTGACGTTGAAGGATGCCTGTCAGTTCCCGGTGAAAGCGGTAATGTAACAAGACCCGAACATGTAAAAATAAAAGCACAGAACCGTGACGGTGTGTGGCGCAGATATGAAGGCGAAGGTCTTAAAGCCCGTTGCTTCTGCCATGAAATCGACCATCTTGACGGAATTCTGTACACAGATAAGATTGTAAAAGATTTATCACCTGACGATATAAAGAATAACAAATAAAGGAAGATCAGTATGCGTATAGCTTTTATGGGAACCCCGGATTTTTCAGTATCCTGCCTTAAGGCGTTAGTTGAATCCGGACATGAAATAGTCGGTGTCTTTTGTCAGCCGGATAAACCGGTCGGCAGAAAACAGATCCTTACTGCTCCTGACGTAAAAGTTGAAGCACTCAGGCATAATCTTACCGTTTATCAGCCTGTCAGCTTAAGAAACGGAAAGGGTGTTGAAATATTAAAGGAAATAAATCCTGACCTCGTTGTTGTTGTCGCTTACGGAAAAATACTTCCGAAGGATTTTCTTGATTTTCCTAAATATGGATGCATTAATGTACACGCTTCAATTTTACCTAAATACAGAGGCGCTTCACCGATTCATTATGCAGTGCTTAACGGAGACGAGGTGACAGGTGTTACAGTTCAGCAGATGGACGAGGGCGTTGATACAGGTGATATCCTCAATATCATCACCTGCAAAATCGGGATCAATGATACGACAGAATATATGTATGAGGTTCTTGCTCCCTTGGGTGCAAAGGCAATGCTCGAGACAATAGATATGATTGAGAGAGGCACTCTTAATCCTGTAGAACAGATTGAAAGTGAAGCATCACATGTCGGTTTGCTGAACAAAAATATGAGCAAAATCGATTGGAGCTGTTCTGCATTTGAGATACACAATAAAATCAGAGGATTATATTCCTGGCCCGGTGCATCTGCGATTTTTGACGGAAAAACATTAAAGATACACAAATCGGTTTTATCTGAGAAAATCGGTAATAATATTCCCGGATGTATTGTTTCTGCAGGCGAGGCTGTTACAGTTTGCTGCGGCGATAATAAGTGTATTGATATACTCGAGCTTCAGCCTGAAGGAAAAAAGAGGATGGATGCACGTTCCTTTGTAAACGGATATCGTGTTGAAAAAGGCACAGTATTAGAATAAGGGTGATAAATTTGTTTATTTGGTATGATTATTATTACTTGATTCTTGTTGTTCCTGCTATAATTCTTTCGCTTATTGCTCAGTCAAACGTCAAGCGGGTGTATAAGCAGATGTCAGCAGTTCAAAACAGAAGGAGAATTACCGGTGCTCATGCAGCATACATGGTGCTTTCCTTTGCAGGACTCAGCAATACCGTCAGAATTTTTTCAACAAGCGGAGAGCTTAGCGATCATTACGACCCGAGAACAAATGTAATTAAGCTTTCCGAAAGGGTGTACAGCGGCACCTCCATTGCCAGTATCGGAATAGCATGTCACGAGGCAGGGCACGCTATTCAGTACGCTCAGTCTTATTTGCCTGTCAAAATCAGAAATTCTGTTTTGCCCGTTGCTAATTTCGGCTCAAGTGCAGGCTTTCTCATTGCTATTGTCGGATATTTTATGGGTGCACAGATAATTGTTGATATCGGCGTTATTTTATTTGCTTTTGTTGTTGTTTTTCAGCTTGTAACATTACCGGTTGAATTCAATGCAAGCAGAAGAGCTATGAAGCTTATTGCAGAAAACAACATTTTATACGAGGACGAAATACCCGGTGCAAGAAAAGTTCTCACCGCTGCGGCTATGACTTATGTTGCCTCGTTATTTGTATCAATAATGTCACTTCTCAGACTGATACTCAGAACAAGAAGAAGATAATCAAAGGAATAAAAAGAATGTTTAATTCACGACAGCTCGTTTTTGACGCGCTTTTAAAAACAGAAAAAAGCGGTTCATTTTCAAATATAACCTTAGATGCGCTTATAAGTAAAAATACACTTGACACAAGAGACAAAGCTTTTGTGTCTGCTTTGTTTTACGGAATAATCGAAAGAAAGCTTACTGTGGATTATCAGCTTGGAAAATATCTTTCCAAGCCTGTCAGAAAGCTCAAGCCTGAGGTTCTCATTATACTTGAAATGGGTGCTTATCAGATTCTTTTTATGGATAAGGTACCCGCTTCGGCCGCAGTTAATGAAAGTGTCAAGCTGGCAAAGAAAAACAACTGTAATTATGCTGCCGGACTTATAAATGCAGTTCTGAGAAAGGTGGCAGCCAACGGAATTGTTTTACCTGATGAAAGTGATTTCAGCAAATATATAAGCGTAAAATATTCCTGCCCCGAAGAATATATAAATATCTGGCTTGGAGAGCTCGGTAAAGACGATACGGTAAAGTTTCTCGAAAGCACGCTGGGCTCTGCTGAAATCAGTATACGTGTCAATACAGAAAAAACTTCTTGTTACGAGCTTATTAAAATTCTCGGACAGGAAGGCATTGACGCCACCAAAACCGATATATGCGATTCATTAAATATTAGTCTTAATTCAAGAACGGTTGACTGTCTTGATTCTTATAAAAACGGACTTTTCCATGTTCAGGATTTATCGTGTCAGATGTGTGCACAGGCTCTCGGAGCAAGGAGCGGTGACACCGTATTCGATATGTGCTCAGCACCGGGTGGAAAAGCATTTACTGTTGCTGAAATAATGAAAAATACGGGTGAAGTAAACTGCTTTGATATTCATGAGCATAGGGTAGAGCTGATAAAAAAAGGCGCTGAACGTCTTGGACTTACATGTATAAATGCATATGTCTGTGATGCTTCTGAATTTAATGATTCCTACGGTCTTGCCGATGCCGTTCTTTGTGATGTACCTTGTTCAGGTCTCGGTATAATCCGAAGAAAACCTGAAATTAAATATAAAAGCATCGAATCTTTATCAGAGCTACCTGAAATACAGTATAAGATTCTTGAAAATTCCTCAAGATACGTTAAAAGCGGTGGTACTCTGCTTTATTCCACTTGTACCTTACTTAACCGTGAGAATAAAGATGTTTGTATCAGGTTTTTACAGAACCACCCTGAGTTTTATGCTGTTAAACCCGATTTTATTAATTCAGACAGTGAATTTATTACTTTGCTTCCTCACATAAACGGGGGAGACGGATTCTTTATTTGCGTTTTCAAAAGAAAAGGATGATTACATGAAAACAGATATAAAATCACTTGATTTCTGTGAGCTTAAGGATGAAATAACCTCATTAGGCGAAAAAGGCTTTAAAGCAGCACAGATATATTCTTGGTTACACAAGCGTAGCTGTGATGATTTTAATGAAATGACGGATCTTTCTAAAGATCTCAGGGAAAAATTGCAAAATAATTATGATATTTACAGCTGCAGTATTGAAAAAAAACTTGTTTCGATGTATGATAGTACAGTTAAGTATCTGTTCAGATTACATGACGGAGAGCTGATCGAATCAGTTGTAATGAAATACAAATACGGATATACAATCTGTGTCTCAAGTCAGGTCGGATGTAAAATGGGGTGCAGATTCTGCGCTTCAGGTATCGCGGGCTTTGTCCGCAATCTTGCACCGTCTGAAATTTTATCTCAGATATATACCGCTCAGAAGGATCTCAATATCAGAATTTCACACATAGTAATGATGGGTGTCGGCGAACCCCTTGATAATTTTGATAACGTTGTTAAATTTTTAAAAATGATATCTGACGATAAAGGCTTAAATATAGGCATGAGGAACATATCGCTGTCAACCTGCGGTGTAGTATCCGGAATAAGAAAACTTATGGATATGAAGCTTCAGCTTACTCTTTCAATTTCTTTACACGCACCCGATGACGAGACCCGCAGTAAAACAATGCCGGTAAATGACAGATGGAACATCGACGAGCTTATTTCAGTTTGTAAGGAATATACGAACATAACCTCCAGACGAATATCTTTTGAATATGCTATGATAAGCGGAGTCAATGACAGTGATGAGTGTGCTCATAAGCTCGGACGTTTACTCAAGGGTATGCTTTGTCACGTTAACCTCATACCCGTTAATTCTGTTAAAGAAAGAGATTACAGAAAAAGTACTGATTCCAGAATTGAAGGCTTTATAAAAGTACTTGAAAAATACTCTATAAATGTAACTGTCAGACGTACATTGGGCAGTGATATCAATGCCTCGTGCGGTCAGCTCAGAAGAGGCGAAAAATAAACTGAGGAGTTGAGATGATGAATATTGTCGGAATGACTGATATAGGTAAAATCCGTTCCAGAAACGAAGATGCTTTTGATTTCGGCTTTTTTGATGACGGCGCAGCCTGGTCAATTGTATGTGACGGTATGGGCGGTGCCAACGGCGGTCAGGTTGCAAGCTCGATGGCTGTTGAAATTATCGGTGATAAAATTAAAAAATGCTATAACAAGCTTATGCCGGTGACATCATTCGAAAATCTTTTTCTCTCTTCAGTAACAACCTCTAACGTTATTGTTTATGACCGAGGCTCAGTTGATTCAGACCTAAAAGGAATGGGCACTACGATAGTCGGTGCAATAGTTAAAAACAATGAGGCATGTATTGCTCACGTCGGCGATAGCAGAGCCTATAAAATAAGTCCCGATAAAGTATGTCAGATTACAAAAGACCATTCTCTCGTTCAGGAAATGCTTGATAACGGTCAGATCAGTATTGAGGAGTTCAAAACCAATCCTATAAAGAATATTATCACTCGTGCGCTTGGTATTTCAAAAGAAATTGATGTTGATTTTGATTTTATAAGGCTTGAGGAAGATGAGGCGCTGCTTCTTTGTTCTGACGGCCTTAGCGGACTGATTAATGAAGATGAAATTCTGGATATATATAATAACAATGAATTTGATATTCTCTGTGAAAAATACATAGAAAAAGCAAACGAATACGGCGGACGCGATAATATCACAGTTGTCGTTATGAAAGGGTAAGGTGTAATAATGGAAAATTATGTTGGTAAGCGCCTTGACGGACGTTATGAAATAATGGAAATAATCGGTGTCGGAGGTATGGCAGTTGTATACAAAGCCTTTGACAATATTGACCATAAAATTGTCGCTCTTAAAATTCTTAAAAATGAATATCTTGCAAATCCTGATTTTAAGCGTAGATTTAAGAACGAATCTAAAGCCATATCCGTGCTTTCTCATCAGAACATTGTAAAGGTTTTCGATGTAAGCTACGGTGACAGAATACAGTATATAGTTATGGAATACGTTGATGGTATTTCGCTTAAGGAATATATGCAACAGCAGGGTAAGATCGACCCGAGAGAGGCAATATATTTTGTTACACAGATTCTCAGAGCTCTTCAGCATGCACACGATAAAGGCATTGTGCATCGCGATATAAAGCCTCAGAATATAATGCTTCAGTCAGACGGTACAATCAAGGTTGCCGACTTCGGTATTGCCAGATTCAGCCGCAGCGAAACCCGCACAATGACTGACGGAGCTATCGGTTCTGTTCACTACATCAGCCCGGAGCAGGCGAAGGGAAGCGTTACTGACGCTAAGACGGACCTTTATTCCGTCGGAGTCGTTCTTTATGAAATGCTTACAGGAAAATTACCCTTCCAGTCTGATAATGCAGTATCAGTTGCCCTTATGCAGCTTCAGAACGATCCTGAAATGCCTAGAAAAATCAATCCTGATATTCCTGTCGGACTTGAACAGATCATTATGCGCGCTATGCAGAAAAACCAGAATGACAGATATCAGTCTGCATCTGAAATTCTTCTTGACATTGATTCATATAAAAAGAATCCCAATATCAAATTCGATTATATTTTTGATAATGAATCTGCAAAAGAGCTTCCTACAAAGACTGCTCCCGGCCCCTCTTCCTCCTCAAAAGCTGAAATAGTTGACGACGATTACTTAGAGGATGTAGATAACGATGGCAGTGACCGTGGTAAAAAAGCAACAATTGCTGTACTTACCGGTGTGCTTATTGCTTTAATTGTTTTTGCAGGTATTCTTATTTCTCTGTTCTCATCCTCAGCAAGCAAGACGAAGGTTCCCGACTTCTATAATATGAATTATCTTCAGGTTATTGATAAATATGATGATCTGTTCGATTTTGAATTTAAATTTGTAAGCAAAGAAGAATTTAAGGAAGACGGCGTTTTTGACCAGCAGCCTGCAGCAGGAAAATCAGTTAAGAAGGGTAGTGTTATTACTCTCTTTATAGCCAGCTCTGCTCAAAGCGGTGGTATTGAGATTCCTGATGTTACTGACAGCGATTATGCAGTAGCTGAAAGTCAGTTGAAGTCACTCGGCTTTATTGTTAATGTTTATAAAGAATATAGTGAGGACGTTGAAATCAGACACGTTATAAGAACTGAGCCTGAAGCCGGTACGATGGCTGCAGTCGGATCAACCGTAAGCTTATTCGTCGCAACAAATCAGAAAATTGAGCCTGTTGTTGTTCCGAATCTTGTAGGTAAGCATGTTTCTGAGGCACGTGAAATTCTTGAAGGTCTTAACCTTAGAGTAGAAGTTGAGGAGCATGACAACAGACAGCCTTACGGTACTGTTTTAGGTTGCTCTGAGGTCGGAGAAACCGTTACTCCCGGCACAATTATTACTCTTTTTGTAAGTAACGGTAAGGATCCTCAGCGCACCACGGAGACTACAGAGGAAACAACTGATGAAACAACAACCTCCGAGCCCGCTACAACTGAAGCATCCACAACAAAGCCGTCTACAACAGAACCCACCACCAAAAAGCCTACAACATCTGAATCAACCACAAAAAGACAAACAACATTACCGACAGAGGCTGATACTACTACAAAGCCTGCTGCAACAGAGCCTACTACAGCTGAACCCACAACCACCAATCCGACAACAACTGAGCCTGCTAAAACAGATCCTCCTGCCGGTGATACACAGAACGATCAGGATAACAACGGTTCAGACGAATAATTATGAAATACAGTGGTTTAGTTATTAAAGGTGTAGGAGGATTATACACCGTTAAAACAGAGGTAGGGCTACTCAAATGTAAGGCTAAGGGTCGCCTCAGAAAAGAGAGAATATCTCCTTTAGCGGGTGATAGAGTGACAGTTTCATCGGAAGGTTCAAATGATTTTGTCATTGAGGAAATTCTTGAGCGAAAAAACAAGCTCGTAAGACCACCTGTAGCAAATATTGATAAGCTTTTTATCGTTGTTTCAGTCGCTAAGCCTTATCCAAATATGTTTGTTATTGATAAAATGACCGTTTTGGCAGAGAAAAACAATATCAAGCCGGTTATTATAGTTACAAAAACAGATTTATCTTCAGGCAGTCAACTGATTGACACCTACAAAAGTGCAGGATATAATGTTTATCATTTCTCAAATGAAGATAAGACCTGCAAGGCGGACATACTTAATGAAATCAACGGTTGTCTTGTTGCTTTTACCGGTAATTCAGGTGTTGGGAAATCTACTCTTATCAATTCTCTGAACGATGAATTACAGCTTGAAACGGGTGAAATCAGCGACAAGCTCGGCAGAGGCAGACACACGACCAGACAAGCAGAGATATTTCCTATCGGAGGAGGGCTTGTTATTGATACTGCCGGCTTCTCATCGATTGACTTTGTTGACGATAACGTTCTTTTATCCGAAGATCTGCAATATTATTTCAATGAGTTCAATGAATATATAGGACAATGCAGATTTATCGGATGCTCACACATGGGTGATAAAGGATGTAAAATCTTCGAAAAAGTCGAAAATGGCGTTATAAGCAAGAGTAGGTATGATAGCTATACTCAGATGTATAACGAGCTTAAAAGCATCAAAAAATGGCAGATATAACAATTTAAGTCACGTTTATTAATTCCCTGAGTATAATGTTAATAGTTCGAAACGAATCGGGCAAAAACATTAAAGGGATGATGATATGACGAATCCAAGATGTTACCCGAAAGGCCTTATTTTCACCGCATTCGGAGCAGGATTTCTGTTATCACTTTGCTTCCCTGATAAGTTCATACTGTTTGTAATGGCAATTTTGCTTATTATTCTCGGAATAATATCCTGTCAGAAGAGATGATATTGGAGGTATGTGCGATGAAAATTGTTGTTGTCAGAAGTCCTAAGGCCATGAGAGGTATATTAAAATTATTTTTTAAAATTAAAGACAGTGAGAGTTGATCCTCATATAAAATTAATGCAGATGGATTTCTCCGTCTGCATTATTATTTAGGTGATATTATGGAAAAGTACGTTGAAGTAGAAAGAAGTATTATAAAAAAATACCGTAAGGATATATGGAAAAGATTTATTGCGGGTATAAATGAATATAAGATGATTGAACCGAATGACTGTATAGCAGTCTGTATTTCCGGCGGTAAGGATTCAATGCTGCTTGCTAAATGTATTCAGCATCTTCAGAGACACAGTGACTTTCCGTTTGAAGCAAAATATATGGTTCTTGATCCTGGTTATTCTGAAAAAAACTTAAAAAGAATTCTTGATAACGCCAGACTGCTTGATATTCCCGTAACTGTCTGTCAGGCAAATATCTTTGATTATGTTGCGGATATTGAAAAATCTCCGTGCTATATGTGTGCAAGAATGAGAAGGGGACATCTTTATAAAAATGCTAAGCTTCTCGGTTGTAATAAAATTGCATTAGGTCATCACTTTGACGATGTTATCGAAACCATATTGCTGAGTATGATTTATGGCGCTGAGATCAAAACAATGATGCCTAAGCTTCACAGTACAAACTTTGAAGGTATGGAGCTCATCCGTCCGTTATATATGGTCAGAGAAGCTGATATTATTGCATGGTCAAGATATAACGGACTTGAATTTTTACAATGTGCATGTAAGTTTACCAGTGAAAACGACCGCCAGTCTGACGAAGAGCTTCTTTCGAAGCGTAAAGAAATGAAGGAGTTGATTTCCCGTTTCAGAAAAATCAACTCCAATATTGAAATGAATATCTTCAGAAGTGTGCACAACGTTAACCTGGAGACAGTAATCGGATACAGAAAAGGGGAGTATAAGTACAATTTTCTTGACGATTACGACAACAGATGTTAATAATTAACCATATGTGTTCGGTAATAAAGGATTATTTCATCAATTCTGTGATCGAAAAATGTATAAATGTCATCGAGAGTGCATTCATCACCCCTCGTTACATACCACTTTACGACACCGAGCACTGCCCCTGCATAAAACTCAGATAACAACTCAATTTTATATGAAGGTATATCCTTAATTACGGTGCTGAACTTATCAAAACAAAACATAGTAATCATAGAGTGCAGATGATAATTAAATGATGCTGACTGATTACCTGAGAAAACAGCGGAGAAGATATATCTGTACTTATTTATGTAATCAAAAATGGTTTCAATAAATATTGTACATGATAGTCTAACATTTTCAGGAGACGGATTCGATATAAGCCTCGACATATCAATATCACTCAGCAAGGATTCAAGACAGAATGTCAGAAACTCGTGTTTATCGTTAAAATGCTTATAAAATGTAGCTCGGTGCACTCCGGAACGCTCACATATTTCAGATACCGTTATATTATCAAATGGTTTTTCTTTTAAAAGCATAAGGAAACCTGAAATTAAGCTTGAGTTTGTCTTTTTAATTCTAACGTCAGTTTTATTAACCATAGCATTAGTCCTCCTTTACAGTTTTTCTTCTCCTTCATATATATTTGCTTTGATATCATCAATAAGAGCATTGATTTTTTTCAGCTGATTGTTAACATATCTTTCCAACTCGGGATTATTGTAAACTAACCGTGCGGAAAGATTATTTTTTTTATCCTTATTTCTTCTGAATTTTGGTGTAAGCGATTCCTGAAGCTGCAAGGTTATTTCTTCTACGGTAAGCTTAAAGTCGGTGATTTTGTCGCTTTTTTTAGCGATTTCACTTTGTATTACAGAATATTTATCTCCGATTGCATTACCAACGGTACCGAGTAAATCTGAAAGTGTTTCTGTTACAGATTTAATTTTAGACTGAAGCTTTCTGAAGTCTGCAGCTTTTCTTACGGCGTTTACTACATCTGCTGCAAATATCAATAAAATTGCAATCAGCAAATATTTAATAATATCTGCATCTATTTTATAATAAAGCTTTTCAACCGCAGGATGAATCAGTAAAACAAACACTACAGACACAACGCCCCAATGCAATGAGTGCTTAAGTGATATTCTTCCGTTAAGATTCATAAACTCATAGGTATAATCCCACCAACGGGCCGAGAAAAGCTTTTCCATAATCAAGCTTGTCATATATTCAACAACGTCGCAAACTACAATACCCAGGAGAAATACCACTAACGGAATATCCTTAAACGGATATAGAAATACCGCCATTACAACAGCAGCTGTGCCGTATATAGGACAAAGAGGTCCCGTGAGGAAGCCGCGGTTAATAAGCTTTTTTTCTCCGATAGAGCAATAAGTTGATTCAAGACACCAGCCGCCAAAGCTGTAAAAGAAAAAGAGCAATACATATTTTATAATATTATCCATTTTTCTGATCCTCCACATCCTTCAGAAATCTGGTTTTATATTTTTTACTGAATGAATATAAAACTTCTCTCGTTGCGCAATATTTATCAGAAAAGGTAACAACCATACCTTCCTTGTATTTAGGCGGAATAACGGTAAGAGGCCACATATGTCTGAGTATAGTGTTCCATTGAAGTTTACTTATTCCGCCGCAAAGCTCTTCAGCATTATAACAAGCATATTTAGGGTGCTTATATCCATGATTTTTGTGCCATCCACCCGTTTCACCGTTTCTCCAATCATAATAGACAAGGTCATGCATAGTAGCAGCACGTGTAGCCTCTGTATAATTAAGATTATACTTTTTGCATATGATGTATGTAAGATAAGAAACGCTGATAACATGCTGAAGTCTGTTTATTTCGAAATGTTGTTCATATTGTTCAAGTGATCTGACCTCATCTGTATCAAGTAAATCTCCAACGACCTCATAAAAACCGTCTGAATTTTCATCTGTCAGTCCGCAATAGGTCTTTAGATATTCACGATATAATAGTCCCATTTTCTTTTCTCCTTAAAGCGTATTATAAAAATGTTCAAAAATAAAATTTATTACTCCGTCGTTATCATTAGAGTCAACTATTCCGTCCGAAACAGATTTTAACTCGTCACATGCATTTTCAACGGCGTAAGTTTCGTCGGCAACCGAAAACATAGGCATATCATTAAGGTTATCACCAAACGCAATGATACGATCAACGCCAAGCAGCTCCTTTATTTTTAATGTCGCTGTTCCCTTGGAGGCCTTAACGTTCATACACTCCATAAAATTACAATCTGTATAGTTATCGGAATAAAAAGCACAGTATATATCATCAAGAGATGAAATTTCTTCTTTTATCGGAGTTAATAGCTCCGGCTTATCGAGGCTCACCATATAAATGAGATTTTCGTCATTCCCGGCTGTAAGATCACCGTTTACTTCAGTAAATATTTTGTTTTTAAGATTATCTCTTGCTGAAACGTATTCCTGCTGATATATGTTATGAATTTTATTATACTTGATTTCTACACAGTTTTCTCTCATGTAGTACAGCATAGGGGAATAATTATATTTCTTGTATATTTCAATGATTTTTTCAGCTGTAGAAATATCTATAGTATGAGCTGAAATATTTTTATTTGTTTTGGGATCATAAATAAGCACACCGTTCATAAGAATAAACGGTATATTAAGATTAACCCTTTCAAACATTTTAATTACGGTTGCACTGGTTCTGGCTGTAGCAACCGTAAACAACGCACCGTCAGCGATAAGTTTATTAAGCTTCGTTATACAGTTAAGCGTCAACTTTCCATTACTGTCAAGCAGTGTGCCGTCAAGATCGGTGATATATAAAGTTTTCATAATTACAACCTGTCTTTTTTCTATTATTATATCACAAGAATAGAAAAAAGACAACTGTATATTAAATATCTGTACTGACAATTTTACCTTAACAATATAAGATTTAAATTTTATTAACGAAAATTATTTAAAATCTATTGAAATGTATAACAAAAACAAGTATAATTATTTCAAATTATCTGTGTAATTCAGTTTTTTATGAATTACATTTTGTAAAAAGGGGATACCTAATATGTTAGGAAAATTCGTTAAAGTGCGAGTAACTTCCCCTATGCATTCCTTTAACAACAGATTCGGATTCAGGTATAAGCTTAATTACGGAATAATTGACGGATACAAGAATAATAAGAAATCTGTTCAGGGTGCCTATATTATGGGTATTAATCACCCCGTAAGAAATTTTGACGGCAGAGTTATCGCTGTGATAAAACGTCAGAGTTGCAGAGGAATAGCATGGGTTGTAGCTCCTAAAAGCACAAGATTTATTGTAAACGATGTAAAAGAAGCGATTGAATTCGCCGAGGGCAGAAACAATTACAGTATTGAATGCCTTTACGAAAGCTCTTGCGGCGCTGTAATATACAGACCCGAGGATGAAAAATTTCTTCTTATAAGAAACCGACGCAGTGCACATTGGGGCTTTCCGAAGGGCCACGTAGAACCAGGTGAATCCGATGAAGAAACCGCTATACGTGAAGTGCTCGAGGAAACAGGTCTTAACGTAAAAATAATACCCGGCTTTGTTAAAAAATCAGAATATACCATTCAGGGAAAAATAGAAAAATCCGTTTCAATATTTCTTGCTGAAACCGACGAGTGTGATTACAAGCTTCAGGAGGAAGAAATCGAAGAGTGCGGTTGGTTTGACTACGATAAAGCTATGGATACACTTAATTATGAAAATGATAAGTATATTCTGAGTGAAGCTAAGAAATTTATAAATTTGCTATAAATATTTTTAGGTGGTATTCGGATGACTGAAACATTAGCACAATTTTTTGTTGACAATTTTTCCGATAAGCTTTCCGGCGAAGCAATCTCGTTTTTAGTATCTATGCTTCCGATTCTTGAGCTCAGAGGCGGTCTGATTGTAGCTAAACTTATGGAAGTAGATTTTTATAAAGCTTTTATAATATGCTTTATGGGCAATATACTGCCAATTCCTTTTATTTTACTTTTTATAAGAAAGATATTTAATCTTTTGAAAAGAAATAAGAATATCGCTAAAATAATTGATAAAATCGAGGCACGGTCTGTCAGAAAGGCTGAAAAAGTTAAAAAATACAGACTCTGGGGTCTGTTTATTTTAGTTGCAATACCCCTTCCGGGAACAGGAGCCTGGACAGGTGCTTTGGTTGCTGATCTGTTTGATATTCGTATTAAGCATTCATTCCCGACTATTTGCACCGGTGTTTTAGTCGCAGGGATGATAATGTCAGCCCTTTCATACGGTTTATTCGGATTATTCGGTTTTTAAAATCAAAGCCCTCAGGCAAAACCTGAGGGCATCTTTTGTTGTTGAAGATTCTCCAAATCCTCCATCGCCGACAAAAGAGATTCTTCAGTAATGTCTATCTCTTCTTGTATTTCCGTCAGACGAACATAATCAGAAAGATTATTCTCATCGTTAAGCTCAGCGTTCAACTTTTCAAGCTGTAATTCGAGTGAGTTGATTCTTTCTTCCGCCTTTTTTATCGCTCTTTCACGTTTAGCCTTTTCCTTGCCCGGAGTAGTAAAGGTT
Organism: Acutalibacteraceae bacterium; assembly: GCA_045577395.1. Lineage (GTDB taxonomy): Bacteria > Bacillota > Clostridia > Oscillospirales > Acutalibacteraceae > UBA6857. Next base: position 94,276 of record JAZNIH010000008.1, read on the forward strand.
TTCTTGCCCTTTACAGCAGGCTGCTTTTCGATAATATCAGATTTTTCTTCTTTGGATTTTTCGATAAATTCATCATAACCGAATTCATACCATATAGCCTTTCCGTCCTTAAAAAACAATATATGGTCCGCTACGTTTTTAACAAAATATCTGTCGTGCGAAACAAAAAGTAAGGTTCCGCTATAATCACGAAGCATATTCTCCAATGCCTCTTTACCTAATATATCCATATGATTTGTCGGTTCATCGAGAATAAGAAAATTAGGCCTTTTTTTGAAAAGCTTACACAGAGCAAGCCTTACTTTTTCTCCACCGGACAGCATATCTACAGTTTTGAAAACCTCATCACCGGTAAACAGAAAAGCACCAAGGGAGCTTCTTGCCTCGAAGGATGTGAGAGAGGGGAATTCATCCATAAAATCATCCAGAACAGTCTTGTCACTCGAATATTGAGCCATTTGTTGGTCAAAATATCCTACTCTGACATTCTTTCCGATTATAAACTCTCCGCCGAGAGAGGGGATAGCACCGACAATTGTTTTTAAAAGCGTTGACTTGCCTTGACCGTTGCCTCCAAGTATGCCAACATGTTGACCTTTTCTGACTGAAAAACTAACCTTCGATAAAATATCATTATAACCAATACATAAATCATTGACATGAAGTACATCCTTAACAGACATAATATCCGGCTCAAATTCAGCAGTAAACTTTTTTGAATCATAGATTTCTGGCTTTTCAATAAGCTCCATACGTTCGAGATATTTAATTTTCGACTGTGCCATAGCAGCCTTATTTGCTTTGTAGCGGAATTTTTCGATAAGCTCCTTCAGGCGTGTTATTTCTTCCTGCTGAGCCTCATAATCACGCATTTGCTGCTCACGTATAGTTTTCTTCTGCTCGACGAACTGTGTGTAATTACCTGCATAACGACAGGTTTTACCTCGTTCGATTTCGTATATTGTGTTTACCGTTTTATCAAGGAACATTCGGTCGTGTGAAACAATTACAAAAGCTTTTTTATATGAAGATAAATATTCCTCAAGCCAAGTGACTGCTTCAACGTCAAGATGGTTTGTAGGTTCATCGAGCAAAAGTAAATCAGGCTTAGAGAGCAGAAGCTTAAGAAAAGCGATTTTCGTTCTCTGTCCGCCCGAGAAATCAGAGAGAGGTTTTTTCTTATCCTCGTCGTTAAAGCCGAATTTTTTTATAGCAGCTTCGTATTCTTTTTCAAAATAAAATCCACCCAGATTAGTAAATATATCAAGCATATTTGTATATTTACTGATTTTTTCATCAGAAGGGGAGTGCTCAAGCTCTTTCTGAAGTTCATCTATCTGCGCTTTCATATTTATAATGTCGGAATATGCGCTTCGAATCTCTTCGAGCATAGAAATGGAATTATCCTTGAAAGACATCTGATTAAGCGTTCCTATAACAGGTTTACCCGATACAATATGAGAGCTATAAATCTCAGGCTCATCTTTTGAAATTTCAAGTTCGCCGCCAAGCAACCTCAGAAGTGTTGTTTTACCGCATCCGTTGCGACCTACAATTCCGATTCTGCTTTCGGTGTTAATTTCAATATCAACCTTTTTTAAAACCGGAGAACCGGATAAATCCACAACGCCATTTGTAATTTTAATCTGCATATATCTTACCTTTAACAAATTTTGATTTTAAATATTCTATCATATATTTATCAGTATATCAATATTGGTAGCGTATTATTTATTTTTTCTTGTTTTGCGTCCGGGGGGAACGTTTTGTTTAAATTGTACATTTTCGCATTATGTACTATACAAAATAAATATTTTATATAGTAGAGGGGGCTGTTTAATGCATTTAATACAGTAAATCATATCAATCATTAGAAAGATAACTGAAATTTATTATAAACTTTGTGTTTTCAATATAGTAGTATAATAATAACCGTAAACGATTCATCGTTATTACTGATAAACAGACATATATACTGTACATATAGTTTTTAGCCATTCAATCAGTTTTTCTTCAACGACCATTGCATCGTTTTAAAAATTTCTATCAAATGAGATAAATACGATTTAATATTAATAATAAAAACAAAAATTACAAAATAATTTTACTTGACAAATTTAAAATATTTTGTATAGTTGATATGTAAGTATTTCAAGGAGAAGAAAATATGCAGTATAGAATTAACAGAAGTATTATGCCTGATATTGTTAACGAATTCATAGATGATCTGATTGTTACAAAAAACACAAGCGCCGCAACGGTTGATGAGTATCTATCAGATTTATATTTATTTTTCAGATTTTTAATATGCAAAAAGAACGGTATCTCCTCCCCTGCCGATTTAGAAAAAAATTATAATATGTCTTTTATTGACCGGGATTTTATCGGCTCGATTACTCTTAAGGATGTCAATGAGTTTCTCGTTTATTGCAGTCGGGATCGATCTAATTCAGCAGTAACAAGAGCCAGAAAAGCATCATCAATACGCGGATTTTTTAAATATTCAGCTGATAAAATGAACTATATAGATCGCAATCCCGTTGCTAAGCTTGAAATTTCAGCACCTAAAAAGAAGCTTCCTAAATATCTTACTCTCGAAGAAAGCGTTGCTTTGTTGGAGAGCATTGACGGTGAAAATAAAATCAGGGATTACTGTATTATTACTTTATTTTTAAATTGTGGATTACGCTTGGCGGAGCTGGTAAGTCTTAATGTATCGGATATTAACTTTAATGAACGTAAAATGATCGTTACCGGAAAAGGCAATAAAGAGCGTGTCGTATATCTTAACGATGCGTGTATCAATTCTATAATATCTTATTTGAAGGTCAGACCCCACGACCGCGTTTTAAACGCAGATAAGGACGCATTATTCCTGAGTCGACTTAATAAAAGAATCGGCAGACAAGCAGTGCAGCTGATGGTATATCATTATCTTGAAAAAATCGGTCTTGACGGACAGCATTATTCAGTACATAAATTAAGGCATACAGCTGCAACTCTTATGTATCAGCACAGTGAAGCTGATTTGCTCATTATTAAGGAGGTTCTCGGGCACGAAAACCTTTCAACAACAGAAATATATACACACGTTGAAGATAAGAAGGTCCGTGAGGCAGTAGAGAACAATCCCCTGTCTAAGAAAGGTTAAAGGAAAACAAACCCGAAAACAATCTGAACATACAAAAATCCACGACAACAGAAGCTATCATCATTACAAATGACAACACAAGACCTGTGATGATTTCCTTGTTAAACGAGTGGTTATCTTTTAGCTTGTTCCTTATTCTGTTCGTGCATATTTTTCCTGATTTTATACACACCAGTAATGATAATACATATAACAGTTTGCCGGGCAACAATATTAGAAATGCAAATTCAAGTCCTGTTAGGCCAAAGCTATAATATATAAAGCATAAAAGTATACTTATTCCTGAAATTCTAAGGCAAGAGACAGCTATGATTATCTGATCACCAAATATGCTCGTTGCGGATAAAATTACAATCGCATAAACTATCAAATAAGGCAGAAGCAAATCGGAAAAATCTACCGGTTTGCTTCCTTCTTTTATATTATTAAAATTATTTAAAAATATCTCGGTAAGACTTTCGTTTATATCCCGATAAAAGAAGATGTACAGTACAACAGCTGATATTACTGCAACGCAAAGACATACAACCGTAGCAGTAAACGAACGCTTATCGGTCAACAATTCGTCTGTTCTTTTATCAGGCAAATAGATTGCATTGATTTTCACAGATATTCCCCTCTTATTTGCTTCTCTTGCGGGTATTTACAGATACAATTCCACCGATTGCAGATATTGTAATCTGTGTAAACAGCGATAAAAATAACCTGTAATCAAATTCAAATGATGATAAAGCTAAAGCAATTACAATTTCGGACAGTACAAAAGGTATGTTAAATAATACGCCTACAATAATGCCGTTTTTTCTTAATTTTCTACCGCTTATATATGCAGTAACAAATTCCGAAAAGCATAATGCCGCTGTGATTAAAGGGTAATTTGCATCAACATCAGCATCAGCGATGAATAGAATTAAGCAAATCATAAATGCGACAGAAATATTTATGACAGTATTTAAGGCTAAAATTACTAATTTGCTTTTGATAGTGTTATCGTATTTTATCCGGCTGTTTTTAACGTATAATTTACTCATAAAAAAGCACTCCTCACATCATCTGTTCAATGATATGAGGAGTAGAATTTAATTATTCTTTATCCGTCAGGATTATTCCTTTGACTTACCGTTTTTCTTCTCAGCCTTAGCTTTTTCAGCTGCCTCTTTAGCTGCTGCTCTCTGTGCTGCGAGTCTTTCGTTTGCACTGTTATTCTGCTGAACAGCCCAACGAGTAATAGTCATCTTATTTCTGTCTGCGCCGGTTTCAATAATAAGGTTTTCTTCCTTAACAGTAACAACACGGCCGCAAATACCGCCGATTGTAGTGATTTCGTCGCCAACTTCAACAGCGTTACGCATTTCCTGCTCCTGCTGCTGTCTCTTTTTCTGAGGACGGATTGAAGTGAAGTACATCACACCAAACATAAGAGCCATGATAAGAATAAATGACATTCCACCGCCATTTTCACCACCGAACATTCTTTACACCTCCATTTAACAAATATTTTTAAGATTATATCATATCAAATCAAATATATCAAGTAAATTTGCTAATATTTACACACATATTAGATTCTTTTATCAAGCATATCGACATATTTATCCTTGAATTCATCAAACACATCATTATCAAGAGCATCTCTTATCTTTTCCATAAGATTATTATAGAAGAAAAGATTATGAATAACACATAATCTCATTGCGAGAATTTCCTTACATTTAAACAAATGTCTGATATATGCTCTGGAAAAATTCCTACAGGTAGGACAATCGCATTCAGTATCAATGGGAGAAGTGTCTTTTTCGTATTTTGCGTTATTTATATTGATAATACCGCCCCAGGTATTAAGATGTCCGTGTCTGGCATTTCTGCTTGGCATAACACAATCAAACAAGTCAACTCCCCTGCTGACTCCTTCTATAATATTGCCAGGAGTACCGACACCCATAAGATATCTCGGTTTATCCTTCGGCATATAGGGCTCAACAGCAGATATAATTCTGTACATATCTTCCTTCGGTTCACCGACAGCAAGACCGCCTATAGCAAATCCGTCAAGATCAAGTTTAGCAATCTCTTTCATATTTTCGACTCTTAGATCGTCAAATGTGCAGCCCTGATTAATACCAAAAAGCATCTGATTCTTATTTATAGTATCAGGTAAAGAATTGAGCCTGTCCATTTCAGCTTTGCATCTTTTGAGCCAACGAACGGTACGCTCACAGGATTTCTTAGCGTACTCATACTTTGCGGGATTCGCTACACATTCATCAAACGCCATAGCAATTGTTGAACCGAGATTTGACTGAATCTGCATACTTTCTTCCGGACCCATGAAAATTCTTTTACCGTCAATATGAGAAGCAAAGGTTACGCCTTCTTCACTTATTTTACGAAGACCTGCAAGTGAGAAAACCTGAAATCCGCCACTGTCAGTAAGAATGGGTCTGTCCCAATTTGTAAATTTATGAAGTCCCCCGAGCTCTGCAATCAGCTTGTCGCCGGGTCTAACGTGAAGATGATAGGTGTTTGAAAGCATAACCTGACACCTGATTTCTTTAAGATCAAGAGACGACAATCCGCCTTTAATCGCACCGCAGGTCGCAACGTTCATAAATGCCGGTGTCTGAACTGTACCGTGAACAGTCTCAAATTCACATCTTCTGGCATTACCTTGTGTTTTTATAAGCTTCAACATAATATTCACCTCAGAAATACGGCATCGCCGAATGAGAAGAATCTGTATTTTTCTTCGACGGCCGTCTTGTAAAATGACATTGTATTTTCATAACCGCAAAAAGCACTTACAAGCATAATCAAAGTGCTTTCCGGCAGATGGAAATTTGTAATCAGAGCATCGATACATTTAAACTTATAACCGGGATAAATAAAAATATCAGTCCAACCGGAAGCTTCTTCAATTTTGCCGTTGAAGGTTGCAACCGATTCAAGTGTTCTACAGCTTGTTGTACCGACAGCGATAACCCTTCCGCCTTCGGCTTTTGTTGTGTTTATAAGCTCAGCGGTTTCCTTCGGTAACCAATAATGCTCAGAGTGCATAATATGTTGTGATATATCATCAGCCTTTACAGGTCTGAACGTACCAAGACCAACATGTAAGGTAACAAATCCTATTTTAACACCCTTAGCTCTGATTTTATCCATAAGCTCATCTGTAAAATGCAATCCTGCCGTAGGAGCGGCAGCAGAGCCCATTTCACGGGAATATACGGTCTGATATCTTTCTGAATCCTCAAGCTTTTCGGTGATATAAGGTGGAAGAGGCATCTGTCCGATACGGTCAATAACCTCGAAAAAATTTCCGTCGTACGTAAACTTTACCAATCTGTTTCCGCCTTCAAGAATATCTATTACTTCAGCTTTCAGTAAACCGTCGCCGAAATTGAATTTCGTACCTAACTTAGCACGCTTACCGGGTCCTGTTATCGTTTCCCAAACATCGTCACCCTTGTTTTGTAAAAGAAGAAATTCAACTCTTGCTCCTGTATCTTCCTTTATACCGTACATACGCGCAGGAAGTACCCGGGTATCGTTGAGAATCAGACAATCTCCCTCATTCAGCTCGTCGATAATATCATAAAAACGCTTATGTTCAATACTGCCGTTCAGTCTGTTCACTGTCATCAGCCTTGAGTGATCACGGGGTTCAATCGGATGCTGAGCAATCAATTCTTTAGGTAAATCATAATAGAAATCTGATCTGTTCATTATAATCCTTTCAATCGTATCAAAAATTTGTCACTTTAAAGCAAAAAAATGTTAAAAATAATTGACATCAGATACAATAAGTGATAGTATATAAATATTATTTTCCATTATAGTGCATATTGCCGAAGATATCAACAGTTTTATGCAAAATAAGACGAAAAATTAATCAAAATTTGAGGTGTATATTTATGAAAAAATACAAAGTAGGAATTATTGGCGCAACAGGTATGGTCGGTCAGCGCTTTGCAACCATTCTTGATAACCACCCCTGGTTTGAAGTTGTTACGCTCGCAGCAAGCGCACGCTCAGCCGGAAAGACATACAAGGAAGCAGTTGGCGAAAGATGGAGAATTGCAAAAGAAATGCCCGCTTCTATGGAAAACATCGTTATCAAGGATGCAACTGCAGACATCGATGAAATCGCAGCATCAGTCGATTTTGTTTTCTGTGCAGTTGATATGAAGAAGGATGAAATCAGAGCTCTTGAAGAGGCTTATGCAAAAGCAGAGTGTCCTGTAGTATCAAATAACAGCGCTCACAGAGGTACCTCTGACGTTCCTATGGTTATCCCTGAAATCAATGCAGACCATATCAAGGTAATTGACGATCAGAGGAAGAGGCTCGGCACCAAGCGCGGATTTGTTGCTGTCAAGTCAAACTGTTCATTACAGAGCTATGTTCCCGCAATTTACCCTCTCGATAAGGAGTTCGGCGTTAAGGAAGTTCTCGTATGTACTTATCAGGCTATTTCAGGTGCAGGTAAAACATTTGAAAGCTGGCCTGAAATGATAGATAACGTTATCCCCTATATCGGCGGAGAAGAAGAAAAGAGCGAGCAGGAACCCCTTAAAATATGGGGCAAGGTTGTGGATGGAGTAATCAAGAATGCTACATCCCCCGCTTTTACTGCTCAGTGCATCAGAGTTCCTGTATCTGACGGTCATATGGGTGCAGTATTTATGAGATTTGAAGACGGCAAAAAGCCCACTAAAGACGAAATCATCAAAACATGGGAAGGTTTTTCAGGCAGAGCTCAGGAGCTTGAGCTTCCTTCAGCACCCAAAAAATTCCTTCACTATTTTGTCGAAGACAATATGCCTCAGACAAAATTAAACCGTGATAACGAAAACGGTATGGCTGTATCAATCGGCAGACTCAGAGAAGACACACAGTACGATTATAAATTTGTTTGCCTTTCACACAACACCTTACGCGGAGCTGCAGGCGGTGCAGTTCTTCTTGCAGAGCTTCTTTGCGCTGAGGGTTATATGGACTAAGGAGGTAATTTATTGAACCCTATCTTTATCGGCAGCGGTGTAGCATTGATTACACCCTTCGGAAAGGATGGCAAAATTGATTACGGACTTTTCAAAAAACTAATTGAATTTCAGATTTTAAATAAAACAGATGCTATTATTGTTTGCGGAACAACAGGCGAAGGCTCTACGCTAACAACGTCAGAGCGCATTGCATTGTTTTCTGCAGCTGTTGATCAAGTATCAGGCAGAGTGCCTGTAATTGCGGGAACAGGCAGTAATAGCACTTCTTTTTCTCAGGACTTAATGGAAGAAGCGGAAGGAACAGGAATTGATGCACATCTTTCGGTAAGTCCATATTATAATAAAGCATCACAAGCAGGTATAATCAAGCATTATTATGCACTTGCTGACAAGACAAAAAAACCGATTATTGTTTATAATGTACCCACCAGAACCGGCGTAAATATAAAGCCGGAAACTTATGCAATTTTATGTGAGCATCCTAATATTCGTGCTGTTAAAGAGGCTGATTCGGATATTTCCAAGCTTCAGAAATCTATAAGCCTTTGTGGTGAAAGATTAGATTTTTATTGCGGAAATGATGATCTGACTGCAGCATCATGCTTTATCGGATGCAAGGGTGTAATATCTGTTGTTTCAAATGTTTTACCGTATTATACACATCAAATGGCGATCAAATCAGTGAACAGAGAAACAGAATGTGCAAATAAGATGCAAAGAGATATACTCCCTCTTATCGAAGCGTTGTTTTCTGATGTAAACCCTATCCCTGTAAAATATATTCTTGGAAGATTAATTAAATTAAATATGACTTATCGTCTTCCTCTTTGTGCACCTGTAAGAGAATGTTTAAATAAATTGAATAAAACCTCAGAGTACTACAGAGAATACTTTGAAGATGAGTTATACACTCTGAATAATTTTATCTCAGACTAAACTATGTATTATTATACATTTCTTTCTGTTTTACTTGCATATTTCTAACAATTAGTGTATAATGTATAAAAATTTCAGGAGGCCGCATTCATGAACAAGGAAAGAATTATAGATTTGCATATTCATTCTGATAACTCACCTGACGGCAATCATTCTCCGATGTTTATATGTGAACAAGCAGTTGACAAAGGCCTCAGAGCGGTAGCCATAACAGATCACTGTGAGATTGACAGCTATTTTGAAAGAAGATTCGACAGTTCAATTTTTCATTCGTATTTTGAAACAAGTAAAGCAAGAACAGCATTTGAGGGTCAGCTTCTTGTCCTTTCCGGAATAGAATTAGGACAACCGCTCAGTAACATCTCTCTTACTGAAAAAATTATAAATAATTACTCGTTTGATGTTATTCTGGGCAGTATTCATAAGCCTAAGGGTATGGGATGCGACATCAAGGAAATCGACTATACCAAAATTGACGTTTATGAGTTTATGACTGATTATTTTAATGAGCTGACTGAGCTTGCTAAATCACCTCTCATTGACGTAGTTGCCCATATCACCTGTCCCATGAGAGGAATTAAAGGCATATACGGAATAGATTTTGATTATTCAAGGGTTTCAGATGCCACTGACAAGCTGCTGAAAACAATTATAAAAAACAATAAATCAATGGAAATAAATACGTCGGGACTTTCGCACCCTATGAAAGCTACTATGCCGGATGTTAATTTAATCAGACGCTTTAAGGAGCTTGGCGGTAAACATATAACCTTGGGCTCTGATTCTCATAGCGCATATACTGTTGGTAACGGAATAAAAGAAGGATTATCAATAGCAAAGGAATGTGGTTTTGACTGTATAACGTTTTATGTAAACAGACAAATGTTTCAGCTTGAAATATAACAAAAAGGAGTATATAAATGGAAAAAGAAAACAATTCGCTTATAAGCATCAATAAAAAAACCCTGCTCGGGATAGGCGCTCTTCTGTTTGCTATAATGATTTTTGCAGGCATATTAACGCAAACTATTCCGACAGGTACATACGACAGAGATGCTGTGGGTAACATTATCAACGGAACATATCATGAAATTGCCCGCGAAGATGTAGATTACAGCTTCTGGAGAACATTCATCTCCCCTGTTGAAGTATTCTTCAATTCAACAGGAGAAGCTATGACAGGTGTAATTATAATACTTGTAATCATAATAATCGGCGGTACATTTCTTGTGCTTGACAAAAGCGGCGTATTGAAATATATTATGTCGGTTATAGTTGATAAGTTCAGCTCCAAAAAATATACTTTGCTTGCAATTATGATTTTTGCATGTATGCTTCTTTCATCCTTTGCAGGTATACTTGAGGAGTCAATAACGTTGGTTCCTCTTGCAGTAGCGATTTCATTATCTCTGGGATGGGACTCTTTTGTAGGTTTGGGCTTCAGTCTTATATCAGTTACATTCGGATATGCAGCCGCAACCTTTAATCCGTTCAACGTCGGTATTATCCACTCAATGGCTGAAATGCCAATGTTTTCAGGTGTGCTTTTCAGAATATTTGTTTTTGCAGTAATATATGCTGTTATAACGATATTTTTCATCACTTATGCACGTAAAATTGAGAAGAACCCCTCAAAATCTCCTTGCTTTGAATCGGATAAAGAATTAAGAGCAAGATTTCTTGACAGCGACGAAATGAGAAAGGCACTTGAAAATAAAAACTTACCAAAAGCAACAAAAGCCTTCACTTCTGCATTGCTTACAGTTCTTCTTATTACCATCTGTTGCCTTGTAGCAAATATCTTCATTGAAAGCTCTGCTATTTCCGACATTATCGGATATATGCCTCTTGCCTCGATGGCTGTATTTTTCACAATCGGCGGATTGCGTGCAGGTAGCAAGGCCGGATTTACCAAAAAAGACCTTGGCCGAATCTTCCTCAAGGGAGCAAAAACGATACTCCCCTGCGCACCTATTATAATGATTATAATAAGTGTTACATATATCCTCAAAAGCGGAATGATAATCGATACCCTTCTTTATCATGTTTACAACTTTATCAGCGGTCTTAATCCGTATTTTGCTTTAACTATAATCTTTCTTGTAATTTGTATATTTGAATTCTTTATCGGTAGCGGCTCTGCAAAAGCATTCCTTTTGATGCCGATATTACTTCCGCTTGTTGATATGATAGGCATCGGCAGACAGAACCTTATAGTTTCATTCTGTCTGAGTGACGGTCTTTGTAATGTGCTTTATCCGACAAACGGATTATTGATGATTGCTTTAAGTATCATAAATATATCATATATAAAATACATTAAATGCTCCTGGAAGCTATTTTTAAGCGTTTTAATTGTATCAATCGGATTAACCTTTATCGGTTATGCAATCGGCTATTAAGAGTGTTTTTGGCGACAATACGATACAGTTCTTTTAAACAATCCTGAACGTTGAACTTTACTGAAATAAGTTTAGCGTTCAGGAGTTTTTTACCCTCAAAAAAAGTAAAAGATACAGATTTTAAAAAGACTTTATTTACATTTAAAAACTATTAAAATTCTTTATTAGTTTCAGCTTAACCTGTCATTTCACTAATCGCAACTCTACAGAGCAAAGATTTGGTTTTAATATCCTGTACCGTTTAAAAAACAAAAAAAAATCAGGCATCACAAGCGGATACCTGATTTATATTAAGTTGATTATTTAGAAGCCTTACGTGCTTCGATTTCAGCAACGAGCTCTCTCTGTCTCTTTTCAGTAAGAGTATAGAAGAACATAGGAACTGCGCAAGCAAACATACTGATTGCACCTGAAAGGATAAGCACGTTCCAAAGTGCGTCGGGTGACTTAACAAAGCCTGTCTCAGCGTCGATACCTGCGATGCTCATTGCCATAACACCGATAAATGCACCAACTGCCATACCGATCTTGTTGATGAGTGTCTGCATTGCGAAGCAGATACCCTCACCTCTTTCACCTGTCTTCCATTCGAGATAGTCAACAGTATCACCGATCATAGCGTAGCTCATAATGTTGTTAACACCCTGAGGAATACCGAGGAGCACAAGACCAATTGCGCATACAACAAGCTTCCAGGGAGCGTCATAACCTACAAAGTACATAACTGCCATTACTAAGCCACCGAAAAGGTGAACAAGGATATATGTGTATTTCTTTGTGAATTTCTTTGTAAGCCAGGGAACAAGCACCGATGCAACAAGACCGCCGGGGATTACAAGCATCGTGATGATACCGTACATACCTTCGTTTTTAAGAACATACTTTGCGAAATAAAGACCGCCGGTGTATGAGTAAACCATTCTTGCACCACCAAGAATGCCGGAAAGAACGATAAGGAGAAGCTCCTTGTTTTTAAAGAGAAGCTTGAGGTTATGTCCGAATGAAGGGATGTTATCGTAGCTTGCAGTAATGTGCTCCTTAGTGTTCTTAAAGCCAAAGAAGAACATGGGAACAGCAGCAACAACAAATACAACACAGCAGATGAAATATGTCCACTTAAGTGTATCTGCGTTCTGAACAACAAACTCATTCATAACTGTACCGACAAAAGATTTTGCAGCTTCTAATTCAGTTTTTCCCTGATTTGCAACGATATTTGCAATCTGCTCAGCTTTATCAATCATAATCTGATCGATATGAGCCTCTGTGTACTTGAACTTTGCTGTAACCGCATTTGTGATAATGGGAACACCGACAGTAACAATACCTGCACCAACTGTACAAACAAGACGTACTACTGTGAGTATGTTACCTCTTACTGTTGTGTCATTGGTAAGACATGTTGCGAGACCCCAATAAGGAACGTCAGCAACGGTATAAACAACTGACCAGATAACGTAAAGAACAGAAATAACTACAAAAGTCCATGTTGCCTTTGCTTCATAGATGGGAAGGAAGCAAAGAATAGTGAAAACAGCAATGGGGATTGCCATCCATTTGAGATAGGGTCTGCACTTACCCCACTTGGTTCTTGTTCTGTCAACAATTGAACCCATGATAGGGTCATTACAGGCGTCAAATACTCGTGTGCCAAGCATAAGGAATGCAACTGCGATAGCGCCTTCCATAGCACCTACCTTAACACCTTCAGCACCAAAAAGAAGAGCATCGGTCATAAATACTGTAATGTAAGAACCGATAATGGTACAGATAAAGTTCTGACCGAAGCCTGCAACACCGTAAGCTACGGCCTCTTTCGGTTGAACACCTTTGCCGGGTGTTGTGCCGAAAAGTTTGTGTAAAAAATTGTTCATTTTTGTCATTTTCCTCCTATGTTTTAATATTCGCAACCGTCAGTAAATCCTGACTTAAAATCACAACCTATAGTTTAACATACAGAATATAAAAAGGCAAGTAAAAAATAATATATTTGTTAACATTTACACTATTTTTACACAATAAGCGGCACAGAAATATTCTGCACCGCTTATTTTATTTATTAAGAATTTCTTTCAGGTAATAACCCGTGTATGAATCACCGTTCATTGATATTTCCTCAGGGGTTCCGGTTGCGATTATCATACCTCCTCCGTCACCACCGTCAGGCCCTAAATCAATAATATAATCTGCACTCTTTATAACATCAAGGTTGTGCTCGATTATAACAACAGAATTACCGTTATCCACGAGTGTTGATATAACATTGATGAGTCTGTGGACATCTGCTGTATGAAGTCCCGTAGTCGGTTCATCAAGAATATAAATAGTCTTTCCTGTTGCTGTTTTTGAAAGCTCAGTCGACAGTTTGACTCTCTGAGCTTCACCGCCCGAAAGAGTTGTTGCAGGCTGTCCTATCTTAACATAACCGAGTCCCACGTCATACAACGTTTTAAGCTTGCGGTAGATCTTAGGATGATTTTCAAAGAAGTTCATACCCTCTTCAATCGTCATCTCCAGAACGTCATGTATTGTTTTACCTTTGAACTTAACGGATAATGTTTCACTGTTATATCGCTTACCGTGGCAAACATCACAGGGCACGTAAATATCCGCAAGAAAATGCATTTCAATCTTTACAATACCGTCGCCCTGACACGCCTCGCATCTTCCGCCTTTGACGTTGAATGAGAATCGACCTGCATTGTAACCCTTAGCTTTAGCGTCAGAGGTTGAAGCAAATAATTCCCTGATATCCGTAAATACACCCGTATATGTTGCCGGGTTTGAACGCGGAGTTCTGCCTATAGGAGACTGATCGATATTAATAACCTTATCAAGATGCTCAATACCTGACATTTTTCTGAATTTGCCGGGTATAAGCTTTGAGCCGTTCAACTCATTGGAAAGGTGCTTAAACAACACCTCGTTAACGAGAGATGACTTACCCGACCCTGAAACACCCGTGACGCACACAAGCTTTCCGAGAGGAATATCGACATCGATATTTTTAAGGTTATTCTGCTGAGCTCCTATAATCCTGAGATGTTTACCGTTCCCATCCCTGCGTGCTGAAGGAACGGGTATTTTCTTTCGTCCGCTAAGATACTGACCTGTAAGAGATTCTTCGCAGCTTTCTATATCTTCTATGCCTCCCTGACATACTATATGACCTCCATGTATACCTGCACCGGGTCCGACATCCACAATATAATCAGCTTCACGCATAGTATCCTCGTCGTGTTCAACAACAATCAGAGTGTTACCAACATCCCTGAGATGCTTAAGTGTTGCAATAAGCTTATTATTATCCTTTTGATGAAGTCCTATGCTGGGCTCATCAAGTATATACAGAACACCCATCAACGAAGATCCGATTTGTGTTGCAAGTCTGATTCTCTGACTTTCACCGCCGGAAAGAGAGCCTGACTGCCTTGATAAGGTAAGATAGTTTAAGCCGACACTTTCAAGAAAAGAAAGACGCTCAATAATTTCTCTGATAATCAATGATGCAATTTTTTTATCTCTTTCACTAATAACGTTTTCAAGATTTTTAACAAATTTCAGACATTCACTGATAGACAACGAACAAACCTCGTGAATATTCTTACTGTCAACAGTTACGCTCAGTGCCTCTTTGCTCAATCTTGCTCCTCCACACTCATGACAGCAATTAGTTGACATAAGAGCCTCTATCTCTTTTCTCATAGCCTCTGAAGAGGAGTCGGTGTATCTTCTCTGAAGATTGTTTATCACACCTTCAAAGGGTGCAAAATACGTGCCGGATCCGTACGAGGTAGACCTCTCCATTTTAAGCTTTTCTCCGTTAGTACCATATAGAAGAGCGTTTAATGCTTCCTGAGAAAAGTCTTCAATAGGTGTTTTGAAATCGAAACCGTATTTTTTGCCGAGAGCGCTGAAATACATTCCTGCAATACTTGAATCCTCTCTTGAGGACCAACCGCTTGCTTTTATGGCGCCTTCTGATATAGATATGCTTCTATCCGGTATAACCATATCGGGAGAAATCTCCATAAAAACGCCGAGTCCCATACATTTTTTGCATGAACCGAAAGGACTGTTAAAGGAAAACATTCTCGGCGTAATCTCACCAAAGCTTACGCCGTGTTCGGGACACGCATAATTAAGTGAAAATAGTTGCTCCGGGCCGTCAATGAAATCAACCAACAAAAGACCTTCAGAAAGTTTTGTTGCCGTCTCAATTGAATCTGTAAGTCTTGATTTAATACCGCTTTTTATAACGATACGGTCAACAATAATTTCAATGTTGTGCTTTTTATTTTTATCGATAGTGATTTTTTCTGACAGATCATAGGTAACAGAATCAATTCTAACTCTTACAAAGCCGGATTTCCTTGCTGCTTCAAGCTCTTTGATATACTCGCCCTTTCTGCCTCTGACAATCGGTGAAAGAATCTGTATCTTTGTTCCTTCATCATATTGCATTATTTTATCAACTATCTGATCGACAGTCTGCTGCTTAATCTCTCTGCCGCAAACTGTACAATGAGGCACACCTATACGAGCATAAAGAAGTCTGAAATAATCGTATATTTCCGTTATAGTACCTACAGTAGATCTCGGATTTTTAGAGGTTGTTTTCTGATCAATCGATATTGCCGGAGATAAGCCGTCAATATAATCAACGTCAGGCTTTTCCATCTGACCGAGGAACTGTCTTGCATAAGATGAAAGTGACTCGACATATCTGCGCTGGCCTTCAGCATAAATGGTATCAAACGCCAACGAAGACTTACCTGAGCCGGAAAGACCGGTAAAAACTACAAGCTTATCTCTGGGTATTGTAAGGTCAATATTTTTAAGGTTATGCTCTCTCGCACCTTTTACAGTTAGGAATTTCTGAGACATATATTTCCCTTTCTGAGTTACATCATTGATTTTAGTTTTTCAATTTTATCACGAAGATATGCAGCGTGTTCAAATTCGAGAATTTTTGCTGCATCTCTCATTTCCGCAGTAAGACGACGTATCTGGATTTCTTTATCAGCTCTGGACATACGCCTGAACGACTTATCAGAATCGTTATTTTTAGCTGAAATTTCAAGAATTTGTCTTACGTCCTTTTTAATTGTTTCAGGTACTATTCCGTGCCTTAAATTAAACTCATTCTGAATTTTACGTCTGCGGTTAGTTTCAGAAATAGCGTACTCCATCGAAGGAGTTACACAGTCGGCATACATAATAACTTCACCGTTGGCGTTTCTTGCTGCTCTGCCGATTGTCTGAACAAGTGAAGTTTCAGACCGTAGAAAGCCTTCCTTATCAGCGTCAAGTATCGCAACAAGCGAAACCTCCGGTATATCAAGACCTTCTCTGAGAAGATTGATACCGACAAGAACGTCAAACTCACCAAGGCGGAGATCCCTGATAATTTCCATTCTTTCAATCGTATCAACGTCATAATGCATATATCGTACTTTTATGCCGAGGTTGGTCAGATAATCAGTCAAAGATTCTGCCATCTTTTTTGTGAGAGTTGTTATAAGTACTCGTTCTCCTCTGTCGACCCTGATATTAATCTGACTTATTATATCGTCAATCTGACCTTCGGTAGGCTTAACAGTAATTTCAGGATCGAGCAGACCTGTGGGTCTGATAATCTGTTCAACGATCTGCGAGCTTTTTTCTCTCTCGAAAGCAGCAGGTGTTGCGCTGACAAAAATTTTCTGACCGACCCTGTCATAAAATTCATCAAACTTAAGTGGTCTGTTATCATAAGCAGACGGAAGGCGGAAGCCAAATTCAATAAGACTTTCTTTTCTTGAGCGGTCTCCACCATACATAGCCCTTAATTGAGGTAGCATTACGTGGGATTCATCAACAAAGAGAAGGAAATCATCGGGGAAATAGTTAAGAAGAGTAAAAGGAGCTTCACCGGCCGGTCTTCCGGACATGATTCTTGAATAGTTTTCGATTCCTTTGCAAAATCCCGTTTCCTTCAGCATTTCTAAATCATACAAAGTACGCTGTTTGATTCTTTCAGCTTCAAGCAGTTTACCCGCCTTGGTAAATTCAATTACACGCTCTTCCATTTCTGCACGGATCTCTGCAAGCGCATCCTCAAGCTTATCAGGTGCAATTACATAATGTGAAGCCGGATATATAGCAATATGATTTACGGTGTTTTTTACTTCACCTGTAAGAGGATTAATTTCACAGATACGGTCTATTTCATCACCGAAAAATTCAACTCTGATTGCAGTATCACTTGTATAAACCGGATATATTTCAATGACGTCACCGCGTACTCTGAATTTATTTCTGACAAAATTCACATCATTTCTGTCATATTGAATTTCAACAAGCTTTGCGATAAGCTCGTCTCTGTTCTTTTCCATACCGGTTCTGAGTGAAATAACCATGTTTCGGTAGTCTATAGGATTACCGAGGGTGTAAATACACGAAACACTTGCAACAATTATTACATCGCGGCGTTCAGACAGTGCTGACGTAGCAGAATGACGAAGCTTATCGATTTCATCGTTTATAGCTGAATCCTTTTCGATATAGGTATCAGTAGTGGGAATATAAGCCTCAGGCTGATAATAATCATAGTAGGAAACAAAATATTCTACTGCGTTTTCGGGGAAAAATTCCTTAAATTCGCTGCAGAGCTGACCTGCAAGCGTTTTATTGTGAGCGAGAACGAGAGTAGGTCTGTTAAGCTGCGCAATGATATTAGCCATAGTAAAGGTTTTACCTGAGCCGGTTACACCCATCAGGGTCTGTTCTTTATAACCCTTGCGTACACCTTCTACAAGTTTGTTTATAGCCTCAGGCTGGTCGCCTGTGGGTCTGAATGAAGAAACAAGCTTAAAAGTATCCATATTACTCTCCTTTCCGCTTTTATGTTATTATATCATACATTCAATATTTTTTGAAGTCAACATAAAAATATTAAAAAACAGCAGGAAAGTCCTGCTGTTATAATTATTTTTTATTCTTGGCTTTTTCAATCTCTCTTTCTGCAAGAAGCTTCTTGACTCTGTTAATTTCATCGTCAATACCTTCTCTTTCATACGGCGGTCTTTCAAGACCTGAGAATATATATGAAAACTGGCCTGACTCGAGCATCGAAAAGTGGCTGTTTTCATTAACGATAATATGATTGATCAGCCTTACTTTAAAATAACGCAATAATTTGTATATCTCTTTTGTTGTCTCAATATCTTCATATGAAGGAACCGTAATGCCGTGAGGATGATTGTGAGCCAGCATTACCCCTGTAGCCTTAGTTTCAAGCACAGCCTGAGCCAGCTTTCTGAAGTCAGACGTGCAGGAAATAATATCGCCTTCTCCAATAACCCTGTAGCCTATCAGCATTCGTCTGTTATCAAACAAAAGTGCATATATTCTTTCATCAGTAGTATCCAGCATGAGCTTTCTGACGTAATCTGCGATTTCTGCAGTAGAAAGACAGGTGGTCTTTCTTGAACAAACATCCTTATAATACCGCTTATATACAGGTAACATAAGGTTGATTAAGCAGGCGGCATTCTCAGTCATACCCTTTACAGACATAAGATCCTTAGGGTCAGCCTCAAATACTGCTGAAAAGCTGCCGAATTTATCGATTAAATCGTGGGCAATTTCATTAGTATCTCTGTACGGTATGCCAAAAAACAATAGCAACTCAAGAACATTATGATCAGGCATTCCCTTTAATCCGCTGACGAGATACCTGCTTCTTACCTTTGCTCTGTGACCTGAATGCTGATTTTTACCTTTTTCAGCATTATTAACTACATTTTTATCCATATCCTTCACCAAAAGCAAGGACCTGACAAGTCAGGTCCGCCATAAATAATCAGATTGAAATTTCAAGAGCCATCTTGTACATATCAAGATCGATAGTGTTCTTCATGCTGAGGGCTTCGAAAATATCGAAATCGAGAATATTTTCCTTCTGCATAGCGACAACTCTGTTGCCAATACCTTCCTTAAGAAGCTGAACTGCATGATAACCCATCTGGCTTGCAACAATTCTGTCCTTTGCTGTCGGTGAACCGCCACGCTGAACGTGACCGAGAATTGTAGCTCTTGCTTCAACACCTGTTTCAGCCTGAATTCTCTTAGCCATCTCTTCAACACCGCCGATAGCTTCTGAAACAATAATAACAAAGTGAACCTTGTCAGTCTTCTGAGTTCTCTTCATTCTGTCAATTACATCACGTTCAAAGTCGTAAGGAACTTCAGGAAGAAGAATTGAGGTAGCACCGCAGGCAATACCGGATGTAAGTGCGAGATAACCTGCACCTCTGCCCATAACCTCAACAACAGCGCAACGGTCATGAGATTCAGCAGTATCTCTGATTCTGTCAACCATCTGCATAATTGTATTCATTGAAGTATCATAACCGATAGTGTAATCGCAGCAACCGATATCGTTATCAATTGTGCCGGGAATTGCAACACAGGGAATACCTCTGAGTGAAAGATCACGGGCTCCTCTGAAGGAACCGTCGCCACCGATAACAACAAGGCCTTCGATGCCTCTCTTTTTACAGGTTTCAATTGCAGCAGCCATACCCTCTTCAGTCTTGAAGCGAGGGCTTCTTGCCGAATAAAGAATTGTACCGCCTCTGTTGATAATATCAGAAACCGAACGGAGATTCATTTCATACATATCATCTTCCATAAGACCGTTATAGCCTCTCTTGATGCCGTAAACCTTCATACCGAGCTCACATGCAGCACGAACAACAGCTCTGATAGCAGCGTTCATACCGGGAGCATCGCCACCGCTTGTCAATACACCAATAGTTTTAATCATAATTAAGTCCTCCTATATGATTAACTTCTGAATTAATTTTCTGTATAAATTATACACTAAAAGATATAAAAGTCAAGAATCTTACAAGAAATCGTCGAAAGAGAAGCAATCATCTCATTACAACATTACTTTCGCCAAGAATATTCTTCATTTCGTTCATCATAGGTTCATTTATGCTGCAGAAAGCAAGAGGCTCATATTTCTTTGTGTCTTCATAAAAAACATAAACAGGATACCCGCCATCGAATATTTCAAGAAGCAACCTGATTTTCCTTATTTCAGGGGAAACTTTGCTGCTTACACGAAGAAACAAACCTTTACGTTGGTTCTTTTTAGACTCTTTATCAGTCTTTTCCACATTCTTCGGATTAGGTAAAATGCTCTCGCAGATAACAGACGGTTCTCTGTCCTCACGCATACTGAGTTTACCTTCTATGAGAACAATTGTACCTACAGAAAGAAGATGAATCTTATCAGCATAAAGTCTTGAAAAGACAATACATTCTATGCCGGATGTTATGTCCTCGACATCAATAAAACACATAAGCTGATTGTTCTTGGTGTTCTTTTTTTCAATTGGGGATATAATTCCGTAAATTTTTACTCTGCTGTTATCAACATATTTTTCTTTTCGTGAAAGAATATCCGAAATCTTATCTGCATGTATTTTTTCACCAAG
>JAZNIH010000009.1:0-4225 GCA_045577395.1 Acutalibacteraceae bacterium
GCGAATGTAATCCGAAACAGTTTTTTGAACGAGGATTTCCGCCAATCTTTTGTTAAAATACTCGTGAATCCAAAAGGATTCACTGTGTTTTGTGCCTCAGCTTGACAAAAATCCTCTGTTCAAAAAATCTTCGACCTGAAATGAAAGCGGAAGATTTTATTTTGGATTTTTGGTTGCTGAGCACGTGGGAAGGCTGACGCCTTTCAAGGGCGAAGCACCGAAAAGCCTTTAAAAGAAACGTTTTCAGGCTATTTCGGATTATATCCGCCAACTTAATCAATATAGATATCTCTTATACCCTCAAGAGCCCTGATTGAAGAAATTGTGAGATTGAGGCTTTCCTCATCCCTCGGAAAAACAACAGCCTTCATAACAATAGCATCGCTGTTACGTCTTTCTGCCGAAACGTCAGCATAAAGCACCTCAAGAGTATGCAGATTGCCGCCGTATCTCTTTACGATAGCTCCTATATCTGCAGCCTGCCTTGACATGTTTTCCGCTTCTATATAAATATTCTTTGCAGGTGAACCCTTGGAAACGAATCTTTTAAAGGTGTTAAGGGTAAGATAAATAAACACAGTTGCAATAAACGCACCTGTATAATATCCTCCGCCCACGGCAAGACCAATGCAGGAAACCGCCCAGAGTGATGCGGCAGTTGTAAGTCCCTTGACCGAAAAGCCCTCACGCAGAATAGTGCCTGCACCAAGGAAGCCTATACCGCTTATTACCTGAGCGCCGAGTCTTGTAGGGTCAAAGTTGCCGATGCCCTCAAACTCCCTGAAAATATAACCTGATGTCATCATAACGAGGGCCGAGCCTACTGCAACGAGAATATGTGTTCTGAAGCCTGCAGGTCTGTGAGAATGCTCTCTTTCATAGCCGATGAATCCGCTGAAAACCACCGCAAGCACCATCTTAAACACAGCATCTAAAGCATACTGCACCTCTTCGTGCTGAAAAAAATCTCTGACCGCTTGTAAAAACGTATCCACTGTCCGGTCACTTCCTTTCTTGTTACGTAACAGTATATCACTATTATATTTAAAAAGCAAATATTTATTTATTTTTTTAACTTGATTATAGCTTCGTATTGTTGTATAATTACTGTGAATGAAATTTAACCGCGAAAGGATGATTTTTATGGCAACAAACAAGGTTAAATTAAACATTGCAGGAGCTCAGTACTCTGTTCTTTCAGAGGAAGACGAAAAGTACGTTCAGCTTCTCGGCAAGGAGCTTGATTTGAAGATGGCTGAAATCATGAAATCAAATTCAAGAATCTCCACCACTCAGGCGGCAGTTCTCTGCGCCCTTGACTATGCAGATGCAGCTGCAAAGTCAACTCTTACCGCCGACAGACTCCGCGACCAGATCAAGGATTATCTTGACGACGCATCATCAGCAAAAAGCAAGGCTGACTGGGCAAGACACGAAACAGAAAATCTCAAAAAAGAGAACGAAGCTCTCAAGACGGAAAACGCAAGACTCAAGGCAGAGCTCAATAAAATTCTCAGCAACTGATTAAGATGAATAATAAAATTGAAATACTCGCACCGGCAGGCTCCTTTGAAAGTGTCAGAGCAGCCGTCCGTACCGGTGCCGATGCAGTCTACTTCGGCACTAAGCAGTTCAATGCCCGTGCCAAGGCCGACAACTTTTCTGACGAAGAGCTTTGTGAAGCAGTCGATTACTGCCACGCCCGCAACGTCAGAGTAAACATAACAATGAATACCCTCATAAGCGACTCAGAGCTTCCGGATGCTCTTAAGGTGATTGAGCACGTTTGCGAAAGCAAGGCAGACGTGCTTATTTTGCAGGACCTCGGTCTTGCCTCTCTTGTCAGAAAAGCCGCACCCGATATTGAGCGTCACGCCTCAACACAGATGTCGGTGCAGACCCTCAGCGGTGTAAGGCTTCTCGAGGAGCTGGGATATCACAGAGTCGTCCTCCCCCGTGAAATGACGAAGGAGGAAATAAAAAGCATAACCGATAACTGCAAGGCAGAAACTGAAATCTTTGTTCACGGTGCTCATTGCATGAGTGTTTCGGGACAGTGCTATATGAGTGCAATGTTCGGCTCACGAAGCGGTAACAGAGGCATGTGCGCTCAGCCCTGCCGACTCCCCTTCTCCGCTCCGGGCGGTACAGGCTATGACCTGAGTCTCAAGGATTTATCCCTTATTGAAAGAGTGTCAGAAATAGCCGACCTGGGTGTTGACTCTCTGAAAATTGAAGGCAGACTGAAGAGACCCGAGTACGTCGGTGCGGCGGTGAGCTGTGTAAAGGGTGCCCGTGACGGAAATGAAAGCTCCGACCTGAGTGAAAAGCTCAGAGCGGTATTTTCACGCTCAGGCTTCACCTCGGGCTACTTTGATAACAACCGTTCAAGAGATATGTTCGGCACACGAAAGAAGGAGGACGTAACGGCTGCCTCCTCTGAGGTGCTTAAAAAGCTTGCTCTTCTTTACGATAAGGAGCAGCCTCTCATTCCCGTTAACTTCTGCCTTACCGTTGCAGAAAACGAAAACGTTTCTCTTTCCGTTTCAGCTCTCGGAATCAACTGCTTTGTCACCGAGGATTATATTCCCGAAAAGGCTATCAACAAGCCTATGACAAAAGAAAGCCTTTCCGACAGACTTGCGAAATGCGGCGGCACACAGTTCTATGCCGACAAAATTGAAATCGACCTCGACGAAGGGCTTATCGTACCCGCAAGCGTAATAAATAACCTGCGCAGAACTGCCCTTTCGGAGCTTGAAAACAAGCTTGTGTCTGTAAAGGCAAACCACTTTACAGGTATAGAGCTAAAAAAGACAAAATCCGAACGGAATTCACCGCTTAAATACAACGTTATAGTCTCTGATTTAAATCAGATTCCCGATAATCTCGAAAATGTGGAAAACCTTTATATTCCTCTCAATACTGAGGAAAACTCGGTGGAAAAGTTGAAAAACCTGCCTGTTTCCTTAGGAATTCACCTTCCGAGAGGTATTTTCGGCGCTGAAAACGCTGTTAAAAACAAGCTTTCAGCTCTAAAAAAATGTGGAATAAGCATCGCTCTCTGCTCAACACTTGATGCGGTTGCCATCGCAAGAGAGCTTGGCTTTGAAATTCACGGCGGCTTCTCCCTCAACGTTTTCAACAGCGTTTCTGCAGAGGTTTTAGAGGGCTTAGATGTAAAGTCTTTGACCTTGTCACCCGAGCTTACCCTTAATCAGATTGCATCTCTCGGTGCAACGGCAAAAAAAGGCATAATCGGCTACGGAAGACTCCCTCTTATGCTCACAAGGAACTGTCCGTCACGTAACGGAAGGAGCTGTCAGGAGTGTAAGAGCAGAGGCTACCTTACCGACAGACTTGATAAAAAATTCCCCATCCTCTGCTCCTGGGGCTGCAGCGAAATTTTAAACAGTCAGCCGATTTATATGGGCGACCGACTCGACGAAATCAGAAGCTGCGACTTCATAACCTTCCTTTTCACAAAAGAAAAGAAGGAGCTTTGCGAGGCAATCCTCGACGCTTATCGCAAGGGTAAGGGCGTTAAGGGCGACTTCACAAGAGGACTTTATTACAGAGGTGTATTATAAGAAAGGACGATGAAAATATGTCAAAGCGCAAAGACTATTTAAACTGGGACGAATACTTTATGGGTATCGCCCTTCTCTCATCCTACAGAAGTAAGGACCCCAACACTCAGGTAGGTGCCTGCATAGTAAACGATAAAAACCGCATTATGTCCGTCGGTTATAACGGCTTCCCCTATGGCTGTGATGACGACGAATTCCCTTGGGAAAGAAGCGGTGACGCTTACGATACCAAGTATCCCTACGTATGCCATGCAGAGCTTAACGCAATTCTCAACAACAGAGGTGCTAACCTCGAGGGCGCAAAAATTTACGTTGCTCTTTTCCCCTGCAACGAATGTGCAAAGGCAATCATTCAGAGCGGCATAAAAGAGGTCGTTTACCTTTCTGACAAGTATGCCGACACAATGGCAACAAGAGCATCAAAGAGGATGTTCAACGCCGCAGGTGTGAAGCTGACAAAAATCGAGTGCGGCAAGAAGAGCCTTGTGATTGACCTTGACGAAAGCAAGGTATAATAAAAAATAAGAAAAGTTTTGGTCAAGCTTTTTTAAAAGCTTGTGGGGTATGAGGCAACGCCCCATATATAGCAAAAAAGCATTTGGCGGATGACGGCGGCGGTTTTTTTTTATTTTTTA
>JAZNIH010000010.1:0-8682 GCA_045577395.1 Acutalibacteraceae bacterium
CCATGGCACAGGTGCGTTTCATTCTGATCAGAGTTTTGCGCGAATCGCTCTCAAAAATTCCAGACTGGTTACCTTGTTGGCAGGATTTTCTCCCTCCCACAAGCTGGCCAAATCTCCGGTCATAGTTCCTTCCTCGATGACAGAAAGAGCCGCCTGCTCCAGCTTGCGGGCAAATGCTGTAAGCTCTGGAATGTCGTCAATCTCACCTCGCTTGGCAAGAGCACCCGGCCAGGCAAACAGCGTTGCCATCGGATTGGTGGATACCTGCTCGCCCTTCAAGTGACGATAATAGTGGCGAGTGACCGTACCATGAGCCGCCTCAAACTCGTAATTTCCGTCAGGAGATACCAATACAGAGGTCATCATGGCAAGGGAGCCAAATGCAGTGGACACCATATCGCTCATAACATCACCGTCATAATTCTTACAAGCCCAGATGTATCCGCCCTTTGAACGGATAACTCTTGCAACTGCATCGTCAATAAGGGTATAGAAATATTCAATGCCGAGTTTTTCGAAGTCAGCCTTATAGTTTTCGTTATAGATTTCTTCAAAAATAAGCTTGAAGGTCTGATCGTACTTCTTTGAGATAGTGTCCTTGGTTGAGAACCATAAATCCTGCTTGGTGTCAATAGCATACTTAAAGCAGGAGTGTGCGAAGGAACGGATTGAGGTATCCTTGTTATACATACCCTGAAGCACACCGCCGCACTCGAAGTCGTAAATGGTTGCTCTTTCCTCGTTGCCGTCGCAGTCGGTGAAAACAAGCTCTGCCTTACCGGGCTTTGTAGGACGGAATTCGGTTGACTTATACACATCACCGTAAGCGTGACGGGCAATTGTGATAGGCTCCTTCCATGTGCGTACTGTGGGAGAAATGCCGCTTACAAGAATAGGTGTTCTGAAAACGGTACCGTCGAGGATTGCTCTGATTGTGCCGTTGGGGCTCTTCCACATTTCCTTGAGCTTGTATTCCTCAACTCTTTGTGCGTTGGGGGTAATTGTTGCGCACTTAACGCCTACACGGTACTTCTTTATAGCCTCACCTGCATCGATACTTACCTGATCATTTGTCTCATCACGGTAAGGAAGACCAAGGTCATAATATTCTGTATTGAGCTCAACATAGGGCTCAAGAAGCTCATCCTTGATCATCTTCCAGATGATTCTTGTCATTTCGTCGCCGTCCATCTCGACGATTTTATTCATTTTGATTTTTTCCATTTTTATATACTCCTTAGGGTTATTTGCTTGTTATCGGGCGCCTGTCTTAAGCTCGATTATATACTTAAGAGAGCCGGGCTTACGGGTAGTGATATTGTCCGCACCGAGATTGAGTGCCTTTATCATATCGTACTCTGTTTTTATCGTCCATATGGAAACGAGAATTCCTCGTTCGTGGCAAAGCTCAACAAGCTCCTTCGTGCAGTTTTTATGATTGATGTTAAGACCTGCTGCACCAAGAGCCTCAACCTTATCTGCAACACTGCCCAGATAAGCCTTGTCTCTGCTCTTTTTGAATTTGATATTAAGCCAGTATGTAATATCGGGAGTCTGCTCCTTTACTGCGGGAACATCCTTTTCCTCAATACCTGTGTAGAAAATTCTGTCCTTTACACCGTACTGCTCTGCAAGGTCACTTATTGCCTTAAGATTTTCCGTGGTCTTACAGTCAACGTTAACGGTAAGTCCGGGAAGCCCCGCAATAAGCTCAAATGCCTCGGCAAGGCTTACGGTACTGTCTGCCGCTGTATCGTGAGCGAGCACAGGAACACCGTCGGGTGTGAAATTTACGTCGAATTCAACTGTATTTGCACCGCAGTCAAAGCCCTTTTGAATTGCTTCGAGTGAGTTATCAGCCGTACCCTCGCAGCCTGTATGAGCGGTAAGAGTGAAGCCCTCGGGAAGAACTACCTTTTTATTTTTTTCTCTTTCGTAGATTTTGTGAAAGAACAGACTATCACCGAAAATGCTTAATAATATATCTTTCATAACGTATATCCCTTCTGTTTTTGGGTTTACCGAAACATTATATCACCACTGCACCCTACTGTCAAGAAAAAATGCTTCATCCGTTTAAAGTGTTTGCATTAAGCTTTAAAAAATTCAGACACCCCGAAGGATGTCTGACCTGTTTTTAAAGATGATCCTTTACGTTTGCTTCGTAATGACCTGTATCCTGGAAGCCTGTCTGAGTGTTGAGTCTTTCAGCACTCCATGCCTCTGCAATCTGCTCATAGGAGCCGTTGAAGATATCAGCTCTCCAGAAGCCGTCCTTTGCGCCGTAGAGACACCAGTCAGAGCTCCACATACCGTGACCTGTTGCCTTGTATGTCCAGAGCATCCAGCTGTAGTCAAGCTTGTTCATTGTTGAGAAGCAGTTCTTCCATGTCGTCTTCTGATGGGGATAGAATTCACCGACCATAAGAGGTACGTTGGGATGAATTGCTATTGTGAGAAGAAGGAAGAAGTTAAAGATAAAGTCTGAGTTGTTATAGAAGTGTACCTGATATACAACGTGGTCCCAGCCCTTCATAAATGTGTGAGGAAGAGCGAAGCCTGTCCAGATAGCCTCCATTGTGATGATGTGGTCCTCGTCAACGGCACGTACTGTATCGTAAAGACGGGTGTAAATCTTTTCGTTCTTGACTCTTCTTTCGATTTCTGTGCACTGAACGTCGCACATGGGCTCGTTGAGAAGATCATACATAGCAACTGCAGGGTTACCGTTAAATCTTGATGCGATTGCACTCCAGAGCTCATCTGTAAGCTCACGGTATCTTTCACCGCGTTCACTGTTTTCCATAAGCTGAGCGCCTGCAAAGCCTCTGCCTGAATGGGGAGCATCACTCTGTGAGCCTACTGCACCGTGCATATCAAGGATAACGTAAAGCTCTCTTTCTGAGCATTCCTCAACAACCCAATCAAGGATTGAGAAATCCCATTCACCATTTTCGTCAAGGATTTTTGTTCCCTGGTCGTCATAGTAGAAGTTTCTGTACCAGAAGGGTACACGGACACAGTTGAAGCCAAGTGACTTGATATTGTCAAGGTCATATTCTGTTATCCAGTTTGAATAGAAAAGATTAAGAAGCTCCTGAGCCTTTTCTCTGCCGAAGCGTTCCTCGAGCTTGTCATAAACCATTTCACCGTCGTACTTCTTTTCTGCGAGTACCTCAGCAGGAATATGGTCGGGGTTGAGCCAGTCCTCACGTACAAGCCATGCACCGAGGTTTACGCCCTTGAGCTGAACGTGCTCACCCTTCTGATTTACGATTTTTCTGCCCTTTGTGGTAAGAAAGTCTTCATCTGTAAAGCCTGTAACCTCGTCTTCAGCAAGGTCTGCCGCACTTACGAGAGGCATTGCGCTGAAAACCATAATCAGACAAAGCACTAAGCTGAGTGTTCTTTTAAAGATTTTCATAGTGATTCTCCTTAACGTTAAGTTTATATATATAATTATACTATTTATTCATAAAATGTCAATGGATTTGGTTTTATAGTCCTATTTTTATTGATTTGTTTCTCTGCGGGTGATATAATAGTACTATAAATGTTAAGGCGGTGTAAAAATGGAAAAATTTCTTATCGTCGGAGCAGGCAGAAGCGGTATCTGCTCAGCAAATATGCTGGAGGCTCTCGGAAAAAGGTATGCAATATATGATGCTAACGTAAATCTTGACAAGGAAATGCTTTTTGACAGACTCGACAACAAGGACGTGGAGCTCATTCTCGGTGAAGTGACAGACAGCACTCTTGAGGGCTTCGATATCTGTGTCACCTCTCCCGGCGTTCCTCTTGAAACCCCCATCCTTACTGCAGTACAGAATAAGAATATCCCTATATGGAGTGAGATTGAGCTTGCCTACCGTTATGACAAGGGCCGTGTTATCGGTATAACCGGCACCAACGGAAAGACAACCACGACCTCCCTTACCTATGATATCGTAAAGAAATGGAATGAAAAAGCCCTTCTTGTCGGCAACATTGAAATCCCTTACACGGGACTTGCTCTCGAATCTGTCGACGGCGGCGCAACGGTAGCTGAAATCAGCTCCTTCCAGCTTGAAACAATGCTCACCTTCAAGCCTAAGGTTAGTGCAATTCTCAACATAACTCCCGACCATCTTGACAGACACAAGACTATGGAAAACTATGAAAACGTAAAGAAATCCATAGCAAAAAATCAGGATGAGAACGACTTCTGTGTGCTCAATTTCGAGGATGACGTTCTTCGTGAATTCGGCAAGGATTTAAAATGCAACGCCGTGTTTTTCTCATCTCTGCGTGAGCTTACCGACGGTCTCTATTACAAGGACGGTGTGATTTATCTTGCTGAAAACGGCGTAAGCACACCCTATATCCGCACCGACGAAACAAACCTTGTAGGCCTTCACAACTTTGAAAACATTATGGCAGCCGTCGCTATGACAAGAGCCTTCGGTGTTCCCGATGAAATTATCAAGCAGGCTGTCAGAGACTTTGTTGCCGTTGAGCACAGAATCGAATTCGTTGCCGAAATAAACGGTGTTAAATATTACAACGACTCTAAGGGCACCAACACCGATGCGGCCATCAAGGCTATTGACGCTATGCCCTCAAAGACAGTTCTCATCGCCGGCGGCTACGATAAAAAGAGTGAGTATGACGAATGGGTAAGCCGCTTCCCCGATAAGGTAAGAAGGCTCGTGCTTATCGGTCAGACAAAAGAAAACATTGCCGCCGCCTGTGACAAGATAGGCTTTAAGGATTACTGCTTTGCAGAGTCTCTTGAGGAAGCGGTAAAAATCTGTGCAGAAAGTGCAAAGGAAGGCGACTGCTGTCTTCTTTCCCCCGCATGTGCATCATGGGGCATGTTCAAGAACTATCAGCAAAGAGGCACGATGTTTAAGGAATATGTAAGGGCAATGAAATAAAAGTATTTTCAATAAAAGAAAGGCAGGGATTTTCCCTGCCTTTTACTGTTTTATTTAACTTTAACGCTCTTTACCGCACTCCATGCAGAATAAACATAACCGCTGTCAGTCTTGATGTATGTTCTGACCTTGAAGTAATATGTCTTTCCGCTTGTAAGACCTTTCATATCGCATTTCGTTGTATCAGCCTTAAAGTTTGCATACTTCTTGAAGCCGCTGTCCTTGCTTGTTGAGTAGTAAGCCTGATAGCCGGTTTCACCGCTTACGTTTGTGTGTGTAAGAGTTACCTTGCCCTTTGATGAGGATTCAAGCTTTGAAATGGCAGGTGTGGCTGTCTTTGTTGCAGTAGCAAGAAGGGTAAAGGACTCACTGTCGTATACCTTTCCCGCAGTTGTCTTGCCGTAGGCAATAACCTTGAAGGTATACTTTGTGCCGTCATAAAGCTTGTTTACTGTAAATGATGTACCTTCTGTTGTGCCTGACTTGACATAAGCCTTCTTTGAGGGGCTGTAACGGTAAACTGTGTAGCCTGCCGCACCCGGTACGGCTGACCATGAAAGCTTAACTGAGCTTGTTGTCTGTGAAGCTGATTTTACTGAATCGGTCTTTCCGGGCTTGATATAGAAAAATACATTCTTTGAGCCTTCATAGTCACCGATACATGTAACCTTAACCGTGTAACGGCCGATGCCGCTTCTGTTTGATGCAACAGAAAGCTTGTAGTCAACATTCTTTGTGAGAACTTTTCCCCTGGTATCCTTAACGGTTACCTTGGGTGTCTTGTTTTTACCATCGTAAACATATTTAGACCGGGAAAGAGTTACGGAGCCGATGGTTCCTCTCTTTTCAACAACAGTATAATAGTCTTTACCCAGAATTTCAACTCCGTTCTTCACTGTACCAATAGTGAAGCTATAAGCTGTGTCAGGAGTGAGATTTTCAAAGCAATATTCTGTTACTGAAGGATCAAGAACCGCAACAGGTGCTCCGGCTTTGTAAAGTATATACTTCTCTGCACCCTCAACAGCATTCCATGAAATGTTGATTGAGTAGTTACTTCGATTTACTTTGCCCACTACATCAGCAGCGTCAAAACAGGAAATAACAAATGAACCGTTGGACAGGTTAGTTACACCGCCGTCAGCGTAAGCTGCAGTAACGGCATACTCACTGCCATCCTCAATATTTGCACCCAAAACAATATTGCCCTTAGGAGCTATACCACCATAGTCGGTAGTCACCCATTTACCGTTTTCCTTTTTGTAAACAGTGTAATATGCATCCGGATCAGCGTTGTCTATATAAACAGACCACACGCCGTTATATCTTGGAAGCCTGTCTGATGAAAGAATCCTTTTTTCTGTCAAAAGTTCAGCATTGATTTCCTTACTGTATGCAGTCATTTCATTTCCACCGAACATATATGTAACCATATAGGTATATTTTGTATCGCCTGCAACGGTTGTATCAAGGAAATTATTTGTATCTACGGTTGCTATAAGCTCATATTCACCGTCTGTCTTTCTATAAATATTATAGCCCTCTGAATTTTCAACCTTCATCCATTTAATACCAATACTGTTTTCATGTCCGTACACTTCGAGATACTTTACACCTGAGAAATATATAAATGATGTGTCTTTCTTGGCATATTCACCACTCAAGCCGTCAACAGTCGGCTTTACGGTATATAAATAGGTTCTGCCTGTTGAAAAATATTCTGCCTCTTTATCTGTATATTTAGCACTTTTTACAGTGCTGAGCAACTTCCATTCACTATCGGTGCTGCTCTTTCTGTAAACCTTATAGGATACATCTCCGATATCATTCCAGGTGATTTTTACAGACTTTTCATCAATCACCTCAACATCATTAAGCACAACATCATCAAAAATCACGCCCTTGATGCCGTTTGTGGAATACGCTCCCTGTTTGCCGGAAATCACCGCACGTACTGTATATGTATAAACCTTATTCTTTTCTGCGGTTTTATCAGCATAGGAGGTTTCGGTTCCCGCTACAGTGGCTATTTTATTCCATCCTGTATCGGCTTCCTTTCGGTACACATTATAAGACTCAGCATACTTTACCTCACCCCAATTTACAGTAAGACTGTTATTTGTAGCCTTAACTGACTTAAGCTTGGGCGCTGCAATAAATCGTACCGATGCACCGATGGGATCGTATCCGCTCATCGAATTATCTGTAACAGCTACTACAGTATAATAATATACCTTGTTGTTAGACACATTCGAGTCATATAAATAAAGATCACCGTTGTCGCTTGATCCTATCATATTCCAATCTGAACTCTCAGTACGTCTGTAAACAACATAATCACAAGAGCTGGTGACCTTCGACCAGGAAACCTTGATTTTTCCGTTTGAAGTAAGAGCAGCCTTAACTGTCGGTGTTTTAAGAAGATAGGTTTTGAGAGTGTCAGAATATACAGTAGTCTTGCTGCCATTGTAAGCCTTTACCCTGTAGTAAGCTGTACCGTTCACGCCTGCTTTTACTTTGTCAACATAGAAGGCATAATCCTCATCTGTTGCATTAACGGTTGCAATCTTTTTATATTCGCCGTTTTCTAACCTATAGACATAGTAACCCTTAGCGCCGGGCACAGAGTACCATGCAAGCACGGGACCTGCCGCACTGTTTTCATAACCAATAAACACAGAGCGCATATTTGAAATAGTTGTGCCGTCACGGTTAACTGAAATTTTAAAATTAACAACCGTATCAGGATCCTTTTCGTATTTTTCATAGGGGCTAAGTACCTTTTTTATTACATAGCTTGTTGCATAATATGTTCCACTTTTAAAGCTTGTGAGGTCAACAATTAAATCTTCGTAGCTGGTTCCCTTTTCAAAGGTCAGATTGAGTGATGAAACCTTCTTAGTTCTTGCAGAATCGGAGTAAATCTCTAATGCGAAGGTTTCTTGCTTGTTTGTCTCAGAATAAACTTTCATACAAAGATAGTCAACATTACCGTATAGCTTCACGGTTGAAACAGACTTATGAGTAGAATAATCTACCGGTTTGTATGTGCTGTCTGATGCAAACTTTTCAATTTCAAAAGTATAATTCGCTGCTACTGCACTCACGGAAAAAACAAGCATAACCGTAACTACTGCAACGATGATAGCAAGAAGTTTCGTCTTTTTCATTTCTTTTTCCTCCTTAGTTTTATATATTTATATTACAATAAAAATTGTATATAAACGAGCTTTTGTCTGTTCGGTATGTTTTTTTGACCAAACGGCAGATAAAAATAAAAAGTGCGCCCAAATGAGCGCACAAAAAATGCATCTCATTTGTTGCGACACAAACTTAACGACACTAAAGGGTACAGTTAATAAGAGATACACTTTTTACAAGTGTTATCCCATTTAGCGTCTAATATACAGTTTGGTCGCATAATCAATATAACATATAGCATGGCAGTTGTCAATAGAGAAAATTCTTAAGATTCTGACATCTGAGCTAAAACAAAAAAACTGTCCTTTTAGGACAGTCCAAATATATACCCTGAAAACTAAACAAAGGAAGTAACGAAATGAGGATTTGTAGTATTTGTTGAACCA
Organism: Acutalibacteraceae bacterium; assembly: GCA_045577395.1. GTDB lineage: Bacteria > Bacillota > Clostridia > Oscillospirales > Acutalibacteraceae > UBA6857. The sequence continues at coordinate 8,504 of JAZNIH010000010.1, forward strand.
AGGAATTTGGTCAAGCCCTCGACCTATTAGTATTGCCTAGCTGAATGCATCACTGCACTTACACATGCAACCTATCAACCTCATAGTCCTTGAGGGGTCTTACTAGCTTATGCTATGGGATATCTTATCTTGGAGATGGCTTCACGCTTAGATGCTTTCAGCGTTTATCCAATCCGCAC
>JAZNIH010000011.1:0-18626 GCA_045577395.1 Acutalibacteraceae bacterium
GGTGGTACAACTCTTTAAAAGTTTATGCATAACGTAAAGTAAAAAGCATAAACTAAATCAAATGCCTTAATAGCTCAGTCGGTAGAGCACGCGGCTGTTAACCGCGGTGTCACAGGTTCGAGTCCTGTTTGAGGCGCCAAAAAATAAAGATACTCTTTCGAGTATCTGTATTTTTTTATGTTCCACATAGAAATCAAAGTTGTAACTTCATGGTTAACAGCCGCGTCGCGAGCTGTTAACTGGTTCAGGCGTTGCCGCTTCCTGCGGAAGATGCAGGCAATGCCTGAACAGCGCAGCGGTCAAAGTTTTGGTGCCGCTCCAAGGCACAACAAAACTTTGGGAACCGCAAGTCGTGGGTGTCACAGGTTCGAGTCCTGTTTGAGGCGCCAAAATTAAAAGGACATCTTCGGATGTCCTTTTAATTTTTACATTTTAAGTAGAAATCAAATGTGTAGCTTCATGGTTGACAGCCGCGTCGCGAGCTGTTAACTGGTTCGGCGTGCCCCGCTCCCGGTGGGAGATTCCCCCACAGTGTGGGGGAAATGTCACGAAGTGACAAAGGGGGACGGGCCAGTCAGGCATGAAGGGGTGCGCCGAACAGGAAGAAATAGGGAGTATCACGAAGTGCTCCAAGCGAGTGAGACGACCATATTTCTGACCGACACTCTGTAAAAGATTATTGAGCTGTTGGGGCGGGATGAAAATTTAATATATCATCAACCCGAGTCCTGTTTGAGGCGCCAAAAAAGAAAGACTTGTCTTTCTTTTTCAATGAAATTCGCCTTCGGCGAGTGAAATAGCTTCGCTGTGAAATACGCTAAATCGTATGAAATATTTGCTTCGCAAATGTTAAGAGGCGAATTTTATTTCACATTTTGCGAAAGCAAAATATTTCATAATCCGAAGGATTATTTCATATCGCATAGCGATGTTTCATTACATACAATGCTTCGCATTGATTTATTGCCGCTTTTGTGCTATAATACACCTAGGCGGTGATGATATGGATATAAAGAGAAGAAAAAGGAACGCAGTCTTTCTTGTTATTGTTTCGATATGTTTGGGTGTTTCTTTCTTAATAGTTGCGCTGTATACTGCTGTAATTGTTTCTTCTTGGCTTAATGTGGGTGAAATAACAATCGATTCCGAATATGCGCAATATATAGCAGATGACGAAGTTGTGGTCAAAAAGTATGATATTGATCAATGTGCTACATTGCGTTTTTTTGATGATTCTGAAAGTAAGAAAACGCTTTTTATAAACGCAGTGCCGAAATTAGAAATCGTTAACGATAACCAGAACTACATAGAGATATGTACTAACAAAGAACTTCTCAATATTATCGATGTGAGTTTATCAGAAGATAGAATATCAATCAAATGTGATGATAGCGCATATAATCGTGTGCACGAGAATGACACATCGTATGATTACGATTATGGAATGTATATCGATTGCACAAGTTTGGATATTACCGTCTATGCACCTATTTCCAAATTTTACACCGATACAAATCTTGAATTGAACTTTGATGTTGCTAAGGCTGATGATGTGATAGTTGATTTTTCTTTTGATGGTGTCAGTGGTGTAATATCGAACATTAATGCTAAAAACTTTACATTATATTGTTCCGGTTTCTCGAAACTGAATTTGATAGGAAATGTCAGTGATACCGCTAAGATTATGCTTTGGCATAATTCTCGTGTAAATGCTAGTGAGTTGACAGCCAAAACATGGGATACATGGGTAAGTCGTGGAATGGGTGGTTTTAGTTATCTTATCCGAGATAAATGTTATAATTTTGAATGTGATATTATAGGTGGACCAACTAACACAATAGAATTTTTTGTTTTCGCTCCGTTTGTGCTATGGCTCGTTTTAGAAATTAGGTTGATTAAAAAGCGTAGAAAGATATTACAACAGATTTTAGTTGAAAATGAAACATAATAAAGAAAATCAGGTTTTTCGTCTGGTTCTTTTTCGGACACGAATGACAAAAAAACACAGATACCCAATCGGGTGTCTGTATTTTTTCTTTTGGCTTCTCAATAGTTCTCTCACCTATGCTACCGTAACTATACAGATGTAATACGGCTGTTAACTGGTTCAGGCGTTGCCGCTTCCTGCGGAAGATGCAGGCAATGCCTGAACAGCGCAGCGGTCAAAAGTTGCCCGCGCTCCAAGCTAAGTTAGCGACATATTATGAGCGAAGCGAATAACAAGGTTCTGCCGTAGGCAGGTTCTTATGTTTCTGACCGAGGTGTCACAGGTTTAGAATTATTATATTTTTCTTAAATTATGATTATTTATCTTGATTATTATATTTACAAGCATATAATTAATCTAATGATAAAAAAGGGGTGTTATGATGAAGAAGAGTAGAACATTTATCTTTGGTCTCGTTATTTCGTTTCTTATTCTTGTTATACCAGTTATTTATGTAATTTACAGTAAAATGAATAGTCATGTTGTATCTGATGTTATGATATTGCTTCCTGTTGTAGCTTTTGGAGTTTCCGTTGTGATTGTTTTGATAAGAAGAGTTCCTAATATTATCAAATTGTCTTTTCCTGTGCTGATTTTTGCAGTTAGTTTATTTTCTTTTTATTGGCTGAACGGTGTAGGCGGATATATTGAATTCAGAGTATTTCATGGTGTAAATGAAATTAATGAATATTATTCGGACTTTAGTTTTAATGAATTTGGTGAGTATGAAGATATTTTTAATTACAAATATCATTCAACAGGTATTTTTCAACAAGAGGCATATACTACTATTTTGAAATATGATAATAAAAACTTTGAAGAAGAAAAAAATAATATTGATATGAATTATAAGTTTTACAACCAGCCTATTGTAAAAGCAGAGCCGGAACCATTTTTTACTTTTGAAGGCTTTGATTTTAGGGTTGAAAAAAACAAAAGTCCGAAAGAATGGTATCCGAAGCAGTTGTATTTGATAGGTATAAATGAGGAAAGTTACGAAATAGCTTATGTTTATTTTCAGGATTATGATCTTGATTGTGTATCAGATTTCAATGATATTTTAGATTTTTATTGTGGTTGGCGATATATTATTCAAGAAAGAACAAAGTGATTCTTTTTTAAGGGGTTTAAAAAAGTGTACGAATCCCAAAATTAAAAGGACATCTTCGGATGTCCTTTTAAATTTTATATTTCAAGTAGAAATCAAATATGTAACTTCAATGTTGACAGCCGCGTCGCGAGCTGTTAACACGCTGTCACAGAATTTAACCTGAAATCTTTTATCAAAATCAGCACTTGACAAGCAAATAACATTATGCTAATATGATGAAAATCTTTCAGGAGGAATCGGTATGTTCTTTATCACTATCCGACGCAGACGAAGATAGCTTGTATCTTGTATTAGGTACAGGCTTAAATTGCTATGTGCCTTATAAGTGATAAAGAAAAGTTTACCTTTCATATTACTGTTAATGGCATATAGCTGTTAACAGTATTTTTATTTTGGAGGATAATCAGATGAACAATTTTAAATACAAAACATTATTTAAAGCAATTCTTGAGCAAACAGACTTGCCCGATAACGCCGTAATTGCGGATTTAGGCTGTAAAGATGCAACCTTCCTATCAGCTTTTCTGCAGGCCTTTCCCGACAAAATCAAGTCAGCTGTAGGAGTAGATATAACTGACAAATGGTTTAAGGATGTTAAATATAAAAAGCCGATCAAGCTTAAGGTTATGAATTGCTCAAAGAAACTTAAATTCTCAGACAATACCTTTGATTATGTGTTTACAAAGGATATGTTTGAATGTGTATCGGATAAGGATTTGTTGGTCAGCGAGGTTTACAGAATTTTAAAGCCGGGTGGGGTTGTAATCTGCGTAAACTGTGATTGGGACAGTGTTGTATATAACGGCGAAAACAAGGAGCTTATTTCAAAAGCTGTTCACGCCTATGCGGTAACGAAGCAACCTTGGATGGATGACCTTGACAGCTGGATTGGCAGGAGGATGTACGGTATTTTTAACAGGAGCAACTTATTTGAAGGCTCTGTGAGTGTGCACAACCTTGTTGAATCCGAATACACAGAAGGCACCTTCGGCTATGATTTGAGCATGGATATCGCATGGCTTTATAAAGAAAATACAGGTGCACTCAGCAGAGAGGAATATGACGGGTTTATCGACAACCTGAAATCGGCTTATATAAAGGGTGAATACCTTTTTTCAAAGCCATATTATATTTATAAAGGTGTGAAAAATTCAGGTGAAAACTAAACAAGTCCTCTGACAAGCTTTGCGGTTGACACCGTTGTTTTAAATTGCTATAATGGCAAAAAGGAGCGGTGATGCATATGAAAACAAAAGGAAAAATTATCATAGCAGGTATTGCAATATTGTTGGCAATAGTAACGGCGGTGCTTATATATTTTATGCCGAATATAAATACGATGCAAAGGATGAAGGATTTTTCTATGCAGACAGTTGATTTATCAAAACACGGCGACAGAATATATTTCCTTAATACGGGCGGAGCTGACGCTATTCTGATAGAAAGTGAGGGCAAGTTTGCTCTTGTTGACGGCGCTGAGGACAGTGACAATCCCAGAGGCTTCTCCGACCTTGCCTTTGAAGGAACTGAGGACTATGTTGTTGATGCAATCAAAAAAATCGCAGGCGATAAGGACGGTAAGGTCGTGCTTGAGTTTGTACTCGGAACTCACAGTCACTCTGACCATATCGGCGGTCTTGATACGGTTATACTTGATGAAGACATAACTGTTAAAACAGCCTATATAAAAGAATATGACGAAAGTAAAATCAAGGAATATGAAATCGAAAAGTGGGACAATAAAGAGGTTTATGAGCAGATGATCTCTGCTTGTGAAAAGAGAGATGTTCCCGTTGTTCACGATATATCGGAGGAGGAGTTCACCTTCGGTAACTTTACGATGAAATTCTGCAACACTGCCGATACGACATCGGCTGAGCCTGTTGGCGAAAATGAAAACGCCGTTGGTTTGCTGGTGGAAAAAGAAGGCTTCAGAGCATTTCTCGCGGCTGATATCAATAATCTTGACGGAGATGAGGAAAGACTTGCAGCGGAAATAGGCAAGGTGAATCTTCTTAAGGTGGGTCATCACGGATATGACGGCTCAACTACTCCGGGTTTCGTTAAGGCTCTCAGTCCTGAGATAGCAGTAGTTACGAACCGCGAGGGCGGAATAAGCAGAACACCCCTTAAAAATCTTAACAGCGTGAATGCTATGATTTTAGAAACAGGTAAATATGGCGGTATCGTTGCCGAGTTTACAGATGAGGGTATCGATATCTACGGAAATATTGACGAGGGTATATTTTAAAGATAAAAAAGCTTAGCTTCAAGCAGACTCCGTGTGAGCACAAAAAAGGACATCAGTACGATGTCCTTTTTTATACTTAAAACAGCTGTATCTCTCTGAAGATTTTTATGATATTCTTAAAGAAATCTACGATGCCCATACCGTCTGCCTTTGCAATTTTAACAAGTGAGACGAATTTTGTGAAAAAGTCCGTTGTGTCAATGTTAAAAAGAATACGAGCCTCGTAAAGATCGTCGATTTCGGCGTAAATATCCGAATATGTAAGACAGTATGTCTCAAAGCTTTCGGGATCGTTTTCGTCTATAACAAAGACTCTTGCGCCTACGTTTGCATCGTTATAGGCGTTGAAGCCGATGGTCGGTGTGTTGATAATTCTGATGCCCTTGTAATCAATTTCGAAGCTGTTTTCATGGTCGTGACCGCTTACCGTTGCAAGAACGTCGCCCATTTCAAGCATAGCGTCGTACTGTCCGTTGTTAAAATAGGGCGGGCAGGGATATTCTCTGAGCTCTCCCTTTGCGCCGTCGGGAAGAACGTAGAACCTTGCTTTGTCGTTGAGAGGGTTCTTTTGTCTTATTACACAGCCGAGCCTGGGAAGAGATATTTCTTCTAAGGCGTCATAGATTTCGGGTACAATGATATGCTGGAAGTTAATCGAAGGGACCGGTTTGCCGCCGTTTTCGGCAGTAAGCTTTGCGGAGGCCTCCTTGTACCATTCAATCTGCTCCTTGTATACGCAGGCGTAACCCTCGTAGTCGTTTTCGTTGTTGTAGGTGCCTGAGTCGGTGAGCCAGAGGTTGAAGCCGTAGCCGCTGCCGTCACTTTTCATAACGGGCAGATTGTAGGTGCCGACTCTGTCCTTGTAACAGAAGCCTTTTTCACCGACGTAACAGTCGTAGCTCTGATAGATTGAAAGCTGATGCTCCTTGGTGGATTCGGTTTCTTCGTCATCGTGATTGCCGAAAACTGCGGCTACCCTGATGTTTCTTTCCTGAAAGATATCCATAAACTCTCTGATGGCTTTTTCCGCATCCTCTTTCTCAGGAACGTCATAGCCGGAAATGTTATCGCCTGTAAGAATAATAAGGTCAGGCTTTACCGTGTCGACGGTTTTGATTATATAGTCCCTTGTGAGGGGATTGAGCGGATAACCGTCCTGAATATCGCTGATGTTTAAAATTGTGAATTTTCCGTTCTTGTTAAACTGCAAAGCGGTTTTTTCCTTGTCTTCTGCTGCATAAGCAGGTAAACAAAGACAGGTGATAAGCAAAGCTGCACTGAGAATAAGAGATATTATTTTTTTCATCTGAATTCCTCCTCTTTTCTATTATAAAATAAAAAGATCTGTTTTTCAATCGGTTTTGATAAAAATCCTGACGGTCAACGAAAAACGAACCGTAATTCTGTAAGATGACGGGCTCTGTGTTTTATGCTAAAACAACCAAAATCAAACAGGAATAATATTTTTTTATATCTATATTTGACAAAGACTGAAGCTTGTGATATCATAGATTTAATAAAATACGGACAGACAACTTAAGGAGGAAGCATTATGTCAGAATTACAGACCTTTAAATTTGAAACCAAAAAGAAAAATCTTTTTCTCCGAGTTGCAACGGGTCACTTTGTAACCGGTAACTCTCATACCAATTACTATATCGACGTTGTGGCACAGAAGAGTCGTCTTTCTGAGGCTCGTGCCGTTGCCGATGAGCTTTGTTCCTATTACTATGCCGATACGGTTGTTGATACAATTCTCTGTCTTGACGGTACCGAGGTTATAGGTGCCTGCCTTGCAGACAGTCTTTCATCGGCAAATATCGTCAATATGAACGCTCATAAATCAATTTACGTTGTAACCCCCGAGCTTATCGGCGGAAATCAGATTATCTTCCGTGACAACATTGTGCCTATGATCAAGGATAAAAACGTAATGATTCTTGCAGTATCCGTTGCCTCGGGTAAAACTGCACGCTCTGCAGTTGAGGCGGTACAGTATTACGGCGGTAAGGTAAGCGGCATTTCCTCTATTTTCTCGACTGCAAAGGAATGTGCAGGACTTCCCGTACGCTCGGTATTCGACCCCAACGACCTTGATAATTATCACATCTATCCCTCTCACGAATGCCCCTTATGTAAGTCGGGCAGAAAGATTGACGCACTTATCAACAGCCACGGATTTTCAAAGATAGGTTAATTTTTAAGCAGACGCTTACGGCGTCTGCTTGTTTTTTCTTCGCTTTTTTGAAAAATTCATCCCTAAAATCAATATCAACTGAAATTCAACCCTTGATATTATTGTCACAGGATTGCTTTTTTGCTATAATACACTCGGATTATATCCGAAAGGAGAGCTTTAAATGAACGACTATAAATTCGGCAACTTTCTTTGCGGGCTTCGTGAAGCAAAGGGAATGACTCAGCTTGAAATTGCCAATATGCTGGGTGTAACAACCGCCGCAGTTTCAAAGTGGGAAAACGGTGAATCAAAGCCCCGTACGGAGACCTTATTTAAGCTTGCAGAGATATTGGATATCAGCGCCGAAGAGCTTATGGCAGGAAAGACACGGGAAAAGAAGGAGACGCCTGAATTCAGCTTTAATGTAAGTATCAGCGAAGAGGATTATTTTGATTTTAATGATTTCTGGCTGATGAAGTCTCCCTACGGGAAAAAACAGATGAGATTCACGAGGATAATAATCGCCCTGATTATTTCTGCCGGTATTTCAGCGATTTTCTTCATTTCGGGTATCAACAGAGAGACCTTTATCAGAGGAGGATTTTTTATAGTGCTTCTTGTTATATGTGAAGCTCTGCTGCCGAGGTTTAACAGATCATTTATGAGAAGTCAGATAAAAAATCTGAACAAAAAAGGAAAAGCACCCTATACAGCCGCATCTGTAACGGAATTTTACGGTGATTTTTTTACAGATACCACCTTTGAGGAAAAGAGAGAGCAGAAATATGCCTCCGTAGAAAGAATAAGCATAACGGAAAACGGTACGGTGTATATACATATTAACAGCCTGCTTACCTATCTGCTTCCTGTTTCCTGCTTTGACTCAGAGGAGCAGTACAAGAGCTTTCTCAGCTTTATAAAAGCAAAATGTCACACGGTAGATGAATATTGATTTTCGCACCCTTCATCTGAAGGGCGGTTTTTTACCGTAAAACCGCCCGCTGTTTTGACATACAGGAAAAAATATGTTAATATTGAAATATAATGAAACAAAAGGAGAAATCATTATGAAAATCAGAAGGCTTATTGCGGTAATACTTGCAGTAATCATGTCATTAGGCTGCTTAGGTGCGGCTGCAACTGCGGCGGAGGGGAATATGGATAAGACACTTAAATTCGGCGATGACGGTAAATTCACCGTTCTGCACGTGACTGATATTCAGGATGTATACCCGATGATCAGCGTTGCAAAGAAATTCCTCAGCGATACGATAGATAAGGTTCAGCCTGACCTTGTAGTTCTCGGCGGAGATAATATTGCGGGTAACTGCATACATACCTCCGGTACCGTTGAAAGAGCGATTAACGAGTATATGTCAATTTTTGAGGCTAAGGGAGTCAGGGTTGCTATGGTTTTCGGCAATCACGATGACGAAAACAAGTGCTCTACAAAGTATACCCAGCTTGAGATTTATCAGAAATATGACTGCTTTGTGGGCTGTGCAGGCTATACTGAGGAGGATCACGTAGGCAACTATAATCTTCCGGTGCTTTCAAGTGACGGAAAGAGAACTGCATTCAATTTCTGGCTTATAGACTCGGGTACCTATAACGGTGAAAATGATCTTGACGGCTATGCCTGTGTTACAAAGACACAGATTGAATGGTATAAGCAGCAGAGCAAGGCTCTTGCAGATGCAAACGGCGGTGTACCCGTTCCTTCAATAGCCTTCCAGCACATTATTGTGCCTGAGATTTTCGATGCTCTCAAGGCGGTCGATAAAGACACAGAGGGAGCAAAGGAAAAGACCTTTGCCGGCACCGGAGAAACAAAATACTTCATTCTTCCCGAGGGAGCAGAGGGTGAGCTTAACGAAACTCCCTGCCCGCCCGATTACAGCAACGGTCAGTTCGATGCGATGAAGGAAAACGGCGACGTGCTCGCTATGGTATTCGGTCACGACCATACAAACACCTTTAACGTTGAACACGAGGGAGTCAGACTTATCAATACTGCGGGTCTTTCCTTTAACGTCACCTCATACAACGGCGGCAATATGGGCATGAGAAGCTTTGTTATTGATGAAAATAATCCCGAGGCTTTTGAAACAGAGGTTATTGACTACTTTGATATTTACTCTGAGGACGACAGACTTATGTCGAGCGGCTTTGAGATGTGCAACCATAATAACAACTATTTTGTAAGATTTTATTGGTTCCTCGTCCATTATACCGAAAAATTCAAGAGCAGCATCGTCAGAATTTTCTCAGGCGGCTGCTAAGTAAAAATAAAAGCCAACACAGTATACCCTCTTATGTAGGATACGTTGTGTTGGCTCAAATTATATCTCGATTTCCAAAAGCTCGTCGGCGCTCACCTTGTAAAACTCGCAAAGCTTTTTGAAATCCTCTATTGCTAATTTTGCTCTGCGTTTTTCAATATGGTCATAGCCCTGCTGAGATTTGTCAATTATTTTTCCTACTTCCTTTTGCGAAAGGTCGTTATCTGTTCTTAATGCAATCAGCTTGTCAAGATAGTCCATATTATCACCTCTCTTGAATGATACAATACTCTGATTTTGAGTATTGACAATCACTCAAACATTGAGTATAATATAAAAGTAAAATTCAGTTGACTTTGTTTTTTGCATAGTATATTATAGTTTTAAGAAAGAAGGAGATATTATGGCATTATTCAATAAAAGCACTCAGAATCTTACACCGAGAGAGAAATATGAATCACAGTACAAGACAAGCACTACAAATCTGATTCTTGTTGTAGCTTTTACCGCAATCAACGTTGTGATGCTTGTAACAAATGCAAACAGCTACTTCCTTTTCTCTGCATTTTTACCCTATTATGCGGTTGATTTAGGTATGTATCTTTGCGGCAAATACCCTGCAGAGTATTATTACGGCGATGAGGAATTCCTTGACCCGTCATTTTTTGCAATTACCGTTGCCGTTGCGGCGGTTATGATTCTTTTCTATCTTCTTTGCTGGTTTATGGCAAGAAAAGGCAAGTCGGTGTGGATGGTTATAGGTCTTATCGGCTTTGCGATTGACACGGCAGCCTTCTTTATTCTCGGCGGCTTCAGTCAGGACGGTATTATTGACCTTATTTTCCACGTGTGGGTAATTGCATCATTGATAATGGGCGTTACGGCAAAGTCAAAGCTTAAAAAGCTTCCTGCAGAAATGCCTCAGACAGAGCCCTATAATCCCGAGGGACAGCCCATAAGTGTTGAAAATCAGACCTATGCTCCCTACGGTGCGGCAACGGAGCAGCTTCACGTACCCGATGATACAAAGACAGAAAAAAAGCCCGATTGGGAAATATAAATAAAATATTTAAGCGGTATCATGTTTGATACCGCTTTTTTTGTTGCTTTAAGTGTGTCGGAAGTGTATAATAGTATCAATAACATTCAAGGACGGTAAAGGCTATGAACGAAAGTGCAAATAAGATTTTTCATAAAAGTGTAATTGCTCAGGACGAGGCTCAGCAGCTTCTTGAGCTTTTCAGCCGAGGAGGTATGGAAAAGCTTCATACTCATTTCATTGAGGTTAAAAATCTTATGAGCTGCTTCCGTTGTGCTATTCTTGAGGTTGAAACCAAGTTCAGGGTTCTTAATGAGCAGCTTTCACTTCAATATGAAAGAAATCCCATTGACAGTATAACCTCAAGACTCAAAAGCCCCGAGAGCATATATGAGAAGATTCAGCGCAAGCATCTTCCGCCTGACATAAAAAGCATAGAGGAGCACCTTTCCGACGTGGCGGGGGTAAGGGTCGTATGCAACTTCATTGACGATATCTATATGCTCGCTGAGTGCCTTTTAAGACAGGATGACGTAAGACTTGTCGAAATGAAGGACTACATAAAAAATCCCAAGCCTAACGGCTACAGAAGTCTGCATCTTATAATCGAAATACCTATTTTTCTTACCGATGAAAAGAAAATGATGAAGGTCGAGGTGCAGATAAGAACTGCGGCTATGGATTTATGGGCGAGCCTTGAGCATAAAATTTATTACAAAAAGGACGTTGACCCCGAAAGAGCAAAGAGGGCGACGGAAAGGCTTAAGGCCTGCGCAGAAAAGAGTGCAGAGCTTGATAAAGAGTTTCAGAGCATAAGAGATTTTGTGGACGGAGAATGATTTCCGTTGACAGAGAATCAAAATAGAGCTATAATTATACAATACGCAAAAGGAGGCGGCAGAATGAAGGAAATTAATGAAAGCAAGCACAAAAAATATGACCGATGGGTCAAGGTTCTGCAGGGCCTTTCATGTGTATTTATAGTTGCAATGATAGTGGCGGGTGTTATTTTTATCATCGAAAATAAGATATCTGTCAATAATATTGATGCGATTACAAGCCATATTCACGGCGGTACTCTGACGGTCTCGCTTATAATAATACTTTTTACGGTTGTCAAATCCTTTTCTCTGATTTTTCCGCCGGTGGTTATGTATTTTGCGGCGGGAGTAATGCTCGGAGATCCGTTTACTGCGGTGCTTGTCAGTTTTATTGCGAGTGCACTCAGCCTTATTCTGCCCTATTATTTCGGCAGATTCACGGGCAAGGATATGCTGCATACCCTTGAAAGAAGATTCAAGGCGGTTAAAAAATTAGAGGACTTTACCGACGAAAACGCTTCGGTCGTTATTTTTGTGCTTAAGGTAAGCGGCATAATTCCCTCTGACCTTACAAGTGTTATTTTCGGTGCTATGAATATCCCCTTCGGAAAGTATTTTCTTTTCTCAAATCTGGGACTTCTTGCACTCAACGTCAGCTGGAGCTTTATAGGAGCCTGGGGTGAGCTTACCGACCCGCTTACTTATCTTTATATGTTACCTATAGTCATCTGTCTTCTCGGCTCCTTTATTTATATGAAGAAAGCAAAAAAGAGAAAAGAAGAAAAAACATCCGTCAGATAAGGAGAAAGCATCATGTGGTTAATATTTTTTATAATATCGGTGCTGTGTATTTTCGTGGGGGCTCTGCTCCCCGTAGTAACCGGTGCAACATCAAAAAAGAACAAAGCTTTCTTCTACTGCCTGTTTGCAGGGGTGTGGTTTTCGGGCTTCTTCAACTTCTTCCCCATGCACTACGATGCGGCGGGCGAGGGTATATCTGCGGTAGCTCAGGCATTCTTTCTTTCCGTTTATAACGCTACTCAGGTTTTCACCATCGGTACCGAATATCAGGTTATAACCGAAGGTCTTGTGAATTGTGAGGGCTGGCTTCATACGGCATACAGCGTATGGTCTGCGGTGCTTTTTGTTATTGCTCCCGTATTTACCTTCGGCTTTGTGCTTTCACTTTTTAAGAACATCACCGAAAAATTAAAGCTTATAATTGCCTATAACAAGGACGTGTATATCTTTTCCGAGCTTAACGAGGGCTCGCTTGCTCTTGCTGAGGATATCAAAAAACACAGCACGCAGGCAGTTATAGCCTTCACGGACGTTTTTGAGGAAAGCGAAGAAAAAATGTACGAGTTTGCCGAAAAGGCAAGAACACTCGGTGCAATCTGCTTTAAAAAGGATCTGCTTGCCGTTGATTTTACTCATCATTCAAAAAAGTCGAATATGTATTTCTTTATGATTGATGAAAATGAAAACGAAAATCTCAATCAGGCAATACAGGTTATCGGAAAATACAAAAACCGTAAGAACACTCAGCTTTACGTGTTCTCTACAAAAACCGAAAGTGAGCTTCTGCTTACTGCCGTTGATAAGGGTGAGGTAAAGGTCAGAAGAATAAATCATATTCAGGCTCTTATCAGCCGTGTTCTGTATGAGGATGGTAAGTTCCTTTTCGAGGATGCTCTTGAGGCTGAGGACGGTGTCAGGGATATCTCTGCCGTTATTGTCGGCATGGGCCGACACGGTACTGAGATGATGAAGGCACTCGCATGGTACTGTCAGATGGACGGATACCGTATTTCAATCGACGGCTTTGATATAAGAAAAAACTCTGCAGATAAGCTCAGGGCAGAGTCGCCGGAGCTTCTTGATGAAAAATATAACGGTGTTGTTACCGAGGGCGAGGCTCAGTACAGAATTACACTTCATCCCGGATGTAACGTTGAAGGCTACAGCTTTTATGAAGAAATCTGTAAGCTGAAGAAGGCAACCTACGTGCTTGTGGCTCTGGGTAACGATGACAGAAACATCAATGCGGCAGTAAGGCTGAGGATGTGGTTTGAAAGAATAGGTGCCAAGCCGAGAATACAGGCGATAGTTTATGACGATAAGCAGGGCAAGGCTCTTACCGGTGTGGTTAACTACCGCGGTAAGCCTTACGATATTGAGTTTATCGGCGGTCTTCGCAGCAGCTATACCCGTGACGTTATTATGGGCACCGAGCTTGAGCAGGAGGCTCTGAAAAGACATCTCAAGTGGGGCAACGAGGAAGAGTTCTGGGCTTATGAATATAATTACCGCTCATCAACAGCCTCTGCAATTCACAGACGTGCAAGAATTGCCTGCGGTATTGCCGGGGCAGAAAAGGCCGAGAGTGAGCTTACCGATGCAGAAAAGGAGCTTATCGGTCTGCTCGAGCATAAGCGCTGGAATGCTTATATGAGAGCCGAGGGCTACGTTTACACCGGCTCGAGAGATCCGAAAACAAGAAACGATCTTGCTAAAACCCATCACGACCTTGTACCCTACGGTATGCTTTCGCAAAGCGACAAGGACAAGGACAGCAGCGTAGGAACAGAATAAGAGGGACGTGCCCTTGGGCAGACCTCCTTCTCATAAGGAAGTATTTCTTTAAAATGTAAGCTTTTGGAACAATAATGCGTTAAAAGCACCTGATATGCGTCAGCGTTATCGGGTGCTTTTGCTTTTTCTGACCGCATCCGGGCTTCAATCGTTAAAGCTTACGTTTTTCTTAAGATTGGGGCAAAAATCTTGAAAAGCCGACGGCTTCTGCTATACTCGTCTCATAGGAGATGATAAAATGAAAAAGAAGCTTTATACCTTTATTGCGGTTATGGTGCCGGTTTGTGTAGTTATGGGTCTTGCCTGTGTAGGCTATTACGGTTATTATCTGTGGTGGGGACAGAGGCACAGCGTGCTTTATGAGGTCGAAAGTGTAACGGTTGAAGAAAGCACCAAGGAGGACGGAGTATATTTTATAACATATTCCGTATCCGTCAGAAACTGGCCTCATGATTTTGAGGACCACGTTTATAAGCTTGAGAACGATATCGTGGGCAGCTACGGAATGGCTGATTTTGAGGTAAACTGCAGATACTTTTCTTCTGAGCCCTTAAAAAAGAACCGCTTCAGGTTTTTTGTACGCTACGACAGTAACAGCGGTGAGAGGGTGCCCGTAGAGGAGATGATAGAGATAAGCCGTTTTATTGCCGTAGACGTTGACGGCAACGAGGTGGAAAGCGCATCGCTTTATATGGAGGATAACAAAAAAGCACCTGTTGAATATGTGTCTTAAGACAAAATATTCTTGCTTTATTTTTCGGCGGATGATATACTGAAAAGGATGACTTGAGAAAGGAGCGGTAATATGAACAAGAAATATGTAAGCATAAATAAATATTTCATTATCGGCTGTGTCCTTTCTTTTGTTTTACCTCTGATAGGTACGTTTATAGGCTTCGGTCTTAAGGAGATTGCACCCTTCGGTGAAAGAACTCTGTGCTCGATGGATGGCTTTTCTCAGTATTATCCTATGCTTGAGAATATGGCTGATGCAATTAAGGACGGAGAGCTGTTTTATTCCTTCAACGGAGCCTTGGGCTTCAATCTGTGGGCACAGAGCGCTTACTATACCAACAGTCCTCTGTGGCTTATTGTTTACTTTCTGCCTCACGCCTCTCAGCTTGTGGCGATAAATCTTCTTGTGGCATTAAGATTCGCCCTTACCTCTCTGTTCTTTTACATAAGGCTCTTTATGAATCACAAAAATGCAAGGGGACGCCATCTTGTAATCAGCTTTCCTGCAATATCCCTTTGCTACGGTCTCAGCGGCTACACCCTTGCCTTCTGCAATCAGCTTATGTGGGCAGACGTGGTTATGCTTCTGCCGCTTGTGATTCTCGGCGTAGAAAGACTGCACGGGAAAAAGGGCGCTGCTCTTTACGTGACGGCACTTTTTCTTTCTATGTGGTCCTGCTTTTATCTGAGCTTTATGGTGTGCATCTTCCTTTGCCTTTACTTCCTTTTCCTCAGCCTTAAGGATTGGCAGGGGATTAAGAGCTTCTTAAAAAAGGCGGTGAATTTCGCAGGCTTTTCCCTTCTTTCAGCCTGCCTTGCGGCCGTGGTGCTTATACCGGTTTACAAGGCACTTTCGCTGACACTTGCAAGTGAGCTTGGCTTTGAGGGCCATCTTTATTTCAAATACACCGTCGCCGATATGCTCAGGAGACTTCTTTTCTTTCAGGAGCCCTCTCTCGAGTACGATGCGCCTAATCTTTATATGGGCGTTACCTGTGTGCTGATACTTATCGGCGGTATTTTCGTCAAGGGCATACGTTGGGAAAAGAAAATTCTTGCAGGCTCCTTTATTGCTTTTATGCTTGTGACAATGAGTCTTAATCTCGGTGAATATGTGTGGCACGGTCTTCATTATCCCAATCAGCTCCCCGGCAGACAGAGCTTTCTGTTTATATTTCTGTGCCTGAGCTTTGCGGCGGAAATTATTATAAGGGTACCGCTGAAAAGGTGTCTTATTGCTGCAACGGGCTTTGTTATCTGTCTTGAAATTACCCTTAATGCCGCCTGCCAGCTCGGCTATAACGTGTGGGCATCAAAGGCATCGTCGATAAGACAGTACGATAACACGATGTCGGTTTTTTCCGTGCTCGACAGAACCGATGACTTTGTACGTGTTGACTGGGCGGACGTAAAAAAGAACAACTACCCTCAGCAGTATTCCTACAAGGGAGTTACCTATTATTCGTCTACAATGACTGCCGATGCTTATAATTTCTTTCAGCAGATGGGACTTCCGAGATATGCTAAAAACGTCAGCGTATATTACGGTCAGAGTGCAATAACCAACTCTCTTTTCGGTCTGCAGTACGTTATGCAGAGTGACGGCAAAAAGCTTATCCATAATATTTACGCTCTGCCTCTCGGCTTTCTTGCCGATGAAGCGCTTTATGACTTTGAGCTTTACGGACAGGAAGCGGGAGATGAAACGCAGAAGGCTCTCTGGCTTTCGCTTACGGGCGAGGAAAAAATGTCCTTTGTCAGTCAGGCAAAGACTCTGCAGTCAAGGGGTATGACAATCACAAATTTTGACACCGATCTTATTGAGGGTGAAATAACTGCCGATAAGGACGGAATTCTTCTGCTTACGATTCCCGACGACGGTGGATGGAAGCTTTTTATCGACGGACAGGAGACTGAGATCGTCAGAGCGGCATCTTACTTCTGCAGTGCTCCGATAACAAAGGGCACTCACGAAATCAGAATGGTCTACACCGTTCCCGGCATTGCCTTGGGCGGTGCGGTAAGCGGAGCTTCGCTTCTGGGTATAGCCGCTTACTATGTTATTGCAGGAATAAAAAGACGCCGCACTTCAGCTGAGGGCGACGTCGAGACACATCATAATACAGAAGCCGGTTAAAAAGCACAGGGACACTCCTTTGGGGTGTCCTTCTTTGTTTTGCAAAAGCTCAATACATACGGCACACAGCATTGCCCCTGCTGCAAAGCCGAACAGAAAGGGCAGAAGCCTTTGGGCGGCAGAGGTGAAGAAAAGAGTTATAACGGCACCGAGGGGCTCCACGGCACCGGACGCCGTTCCGAGCAGAAAGCTTCCGAGCTTACCTTTTTTATCACCGTAAGCAGGCATTGATATTATTGCACCCTCGGGGATGTTCTGCAGGGATATTGCAAGTGAAAATGCGAGAGCCGTAAGCGGAATACCTCTGCCGTCCTGAGAAAGCCACAGGGCGAGCATCATACCTACTGCCATGCCCTCGGGAAAATTATGAAGGGTAACGGCAAGAAGCTGAAGTCGGTTTTCGGTCTTTATTTTATCTGAAAAGGCTTCGGCTGCCGAGATGATTCCGAAGCCTGTAACAATACCCGAAAGGGCGGGGAGAAAGGCAAGCCGTCCCATTTCTTCACTCATTTCCAACGCAGGTATAATAAGACTCCACACGGAAGCGGCAATCATAACGCCCGAAGCAAAGCCGCCGAGACAGTCTGAAAGCCTGCGGTCAGGCTTTTTGAGAAAAAACACAGCCGCCGACCCGAGTGCCGTGCCGACAAAGGGCATAAGTATACCCGTAATTACGTAAATCATAAGCGCACCTCCTCTCCGATATTATATTCGGGGAGGATGAATGCGGTTACAGGGGAGGCTGACAAAAAATATTGATTATTTGTAGTTTTTATTGACTTAAAGGAAACAAAGGTTTATTATGTATATATAAATAATACAAAAAGGAGAAATTTGTATGAAAAGATTAATAGCAGTTATTCTTTCATTGGTAATGCTTGTGGGTATGTGTGTTCCCACGGTGCTTGCCGCTAAGGAGGATAAGACACCCCGTCTCAGACTCATCGTTCCCGAAAACTGGGAAATGGAGATCGGTGACAGCAGAACTGTAGATTATTCTATAGGCGGTACAACAAATCAGGTTCTCGCCTGGTCGGCAGAGCCCAAGGATATAGCCTCAGTCGATCAGTGGGGCAGAGTAACCGCTCTTAAGAACGGTACCGCAGTTATCACCGCTCAGAACAGCGACGGCCTTACCGACAGCGTCGAGCTTAAGGTTGTTATGACCTCTACAAAGAATGAAAGCGCTCTTAAGAAGGTTGACTATACCCTCGGCGCAATCCCCGAATCGGATCTTTTACAGAAGGTTGTAACAAGATACGCAAAGGGTGACACCAACGTTCCTCAGGGCGTACGTACCGAAAGCGGCTACGAGCTGTCACAGTCAGTTACAACTCCTTCAGGCGTTGTATGGACTATCACAGACTACGGCGTTCTCCGTACAGATGAAAATGCCGAAAACCCCAGAGACGTTGAAGTCGGAGGCCAAGCGGTCTTAGGAAGACAAGTGTTAACTACAACTCCTTGGCTCACAGAACGACATGGCTAC
>JAZNIH010000012.1:0-7299 GCA_045577395.1 Acutalibacteraceae bacterium
AAAAAATGTTTCAGGAGAAGAAATGGTGTTATATATAGCATAAATTACAATTATAATTCCCCACAATGTTATCAACCCATTGAAAAATTTCTTTGCAGGTTTATGTTTCTTTTCTTTTTCAGATAACGCATAAAGAAAAGAAATTATAACGGTCAAGGGGATTAGTATTATTTCTGCTATTAAACTAAATGTCCAAAAATCAATGAGAAACTCAAATAAGGTGATTACCTTTATATTCTTTTTGAATAGTTCAAAAAAGAACCTATGATCTTTCGCTTTATCAATTGCTTTGGCAAATAGTGGTAACTCGACAAAAACAACCCAAAAGATTGTATCTTTAAGCAATGAGATATCCCAAAAATTTATCCATTTTAATAAACCAATAACGGCAACAATAAAACTTATAAATACTACATAAAAAACAACAAACTTCTTGCAAAATAAAATTGGTAAAGCTGTTTTTAAGAATTCGTGTGCAGGTTTTGTAAACAACAATATTGAAATCACCAATATTCCCCAAATACCAATAGCAATTTCTCTATTATTAAAGATTTCTAAAATAGTACCCACTTAATCACCTCCCTGCATTTAATGAGTATTATAACATAAAATTACAAGTTTTTCTACCACAGTGTAAAAACAGCGATAAGAATAATCTTACCGCTGTTTTCCTCTAATTGTATATTAACTCTGTAATCACTATTTCCATTGACCTAGCCTCAATATTCTGCATACGGCATATCCATTCCATCTGATTTTCTTCTTTTAGTTGTTCTGTTATACCCTCAGAATTTTTCATTTGCTCAACAAGAGTATCAAACATATCACAAGCCTGATTTTCCACATCAGCACAGTGCTGATAAAGTTTGCCTTGGGTAAGTAGTGTTGTAAATACCAACTTCTTGTTTTTTTGCAAATAATCTTTGTGCAACATACCCCATTTTCCAAGGGTAACACTTGCCTCTTCAGGCGACAATAAGAGATTTGGAATGAGATAATCTCCAACATTTCGATAGCGGATAGAATTTTTGTTTGACATAAAAAGTCCTCCTTTAAATTTTGTACTTTCATTGTACAAATTAAAGAAGGATTTGTCGAATGTGCAAATATTAATAAAAAAGAAAACCAAGAAAGATTTTACTCTCTCTTGGTTATTTCTTTTCCTTCTGCAATGCACGGTATCTAATGACTGTTTTTATAAACTGTCCTTAGCAACCCCACGCATTCGGGAGAGGGCTTGCTTTTGTTACAGATACGCCTTAAGCAGCTTGTGAGTGTTGTCGTAGCGTGCATTGTAGGTCGGACAGCCGATAACGATAGTGATAATCGTTCTGCCGTTCTTTGTTGCAACGGAGATAATACCCGTGTAGCCGGGGTTTACCGTTCCCGTTTTCATACCGTGGGCATTGGGATGGTAATAGCCTGAGCTCGATTTCATAAGCGAGTTCGTTGTTCTCCATGAATGGCGCTGACCTGTTTTGGCGGTGACAACTACGTTTTTGGTTGAGGTGATTGTCTTAAGTAAATCGTTTTCAAGCACCTTGTTTGCAACGAGCATAAGGTCGTGCACCGTTGAATAGTGGTTACTTCTGGGGTAGCCGTGGGGGTTGACACAGTTTGTACCGGTTGCACCGATGGACTTCATATATTTATTCATAAGCCCTGCAAAATAATCCTTGGCCTTGACGTAGCCCATATTGGGGTTGCCCGATACCTTTCTTGCACAGTTGACGGCAATGGTATATGCGGCGTCACCGCCCGAGGGCACGAGAAGACCGTAAAGAATGTCCTTGAGTCTGAATTTTTCGCCCCGCTTTAATCCGCAGGTGCTTGAGTTGGACTCAACCATATTAAGCTCGCTGCCGACAACGATTGTGTCGTAGGGGTCCATATATTCAAGTGCCGTGAGGGCAGTTATAAGCTTTGTGATGCTTGCGGGGTAGCAGCGGCTGTTGATGTCCTGCTCAAAAATATATTTACCGTTGGTATAATCGTAAACTGCCGACTTAACGCTTACAACGGGTGATGATACAGTAACCTTGACCTGTGCCTTGTACTTGCTCTTATAGGTAGCAGTCAGAGTTGCCGTACCCTTGCCTGATGCAAAAAGTCTGCCGTTTTTAAGGGTGATGACGTTTTTGTTTGATGATGTCCACTTGACGTCCTTATTATAGTAGGGGACTGTTATTTCGGGGTAATCGCCCTTTCTTATTACCGATGGCTTTGTGATTGAAATACTGCCCGTCAGAGCCTTTTTATAGCTTGACTGAGGACCCTCCGTCACCTGATTTGCCGTGCTGACAACGGGGGCGACACGGAAATAATATGCGGTTTCGGGCTTTTCAGGGGTGTATTTGTAATAACGCTTTCCGGTTGTTGCAACCTTTTTGTATTCACCCTTGGCAGAGGTCGCAACGTAGATATTGTATTTGTTTTCTCTGCCTGCCTTTGTCCATTCTATTGTTACGCTTCCGCCGTCCTTTGTCTTTACCGTGGGTGTCTTACCCTTCGGGGGTGTGGGGTAAAGAGTAATTCCGTCGCCGAAAAGGGAGGTGTTGCCGGATTTTTTGGCGATAATCTGAATCTTGTATTTTTCCTTGTTGCTCAGACCCTCGACAGTAAAGCCGGTATCCTTTGTCGTGCCTGCAAGGGTATATCCGCCGCCCTTACCCACGACTGCATAATGCACCTTGTAGGAGGTGGCACCCTCCACAGCATCCCATTTTACGGTGATGGTTGTTTCGGTTGCATTTTCATAAGCGATGTTCTGAGGAATGGGTAGCTTGGTCTTTTTGAAAACCTTTTCGCTGAAGGCACCGTAATCCTTGGTTCTGTCCTCACGTAATTTAAAGGCTCTTACACGGAACTCATAGGTGGTATCCGAGGGGAGATCCTTTAAGGTGTAGGTGTTTTTAGTGGTGTTGACAACGTGTCTGAAATATCCGTCCTCAAACCTTCTCTGCAGATGATAGCCGTAGGCGCCGTCAATTTTATCCCATGTGAGAGTAACGGAGTTTTCGTCTGAAATAATTTCGGTAAATACCGGCGGAGCAAAATCAGCCGCCGAGGAGAGAAGGGAAAATGCCGAAATCATCAGAACTAAAAAACTGACGAGCAAAAGGCTCTTAAGTGCTTTTTTCATAGATATTACCTCTTTATATTAACAATATAGAACAATTATATTTTAATAGGGCTTATTCTATCACGATTAACAGATATAGTCAAGAGCTGTATCCGATTGACAAGGAGGCGGGGGAGTGATAAAATAATAAAAAAGGAGGCGGCGTTGTGGATTTTAATACCTTTGATCTTAACTTTGACGGAAAAACCGATGAATTTGAGCTTTTGACGGAATACCGCCTTGCTACGGGTGATTTTCCCGAGAAGGAGAATGAATCGGAATCGGATTTTAATTGGCTGAGCCTGAATATGGATTAATAAACAGTAACATAAAACCGCTGCAGAGGCTGACGATAAAGGTCATCTGCAACGGTTTTTTATATCTGTAGGCAGCCCGACGGCTTATTCGGGCTTATAGGGGAAGGAGGGCATGAGCTGAAGCTTGAAAAGGTTTGCCTTGTGCTTACGGTCAATGAGTGCCTTGGTTTCTTCGTCCTCGCATACGCCTGTTCTGATGTATTTATCGAGCACCGCATAGGTAAAGCCGAGGTTATCCTCGTCAGTCTTACCGCAAAGACCGTCGCTGGGCACCTTGTCGACAAACATTGAGGGCAGACCTAAATATCTTCCGATTTCCTTTACCTCCTGAACGGTGAGGTTTGAAAGGGGACTGAAATCACCTACGCTGTCGCCGTAGCGTGTTGAGTAGCCCACCCAATCCTCTGAAAGGTTGCAGGTATTTACGACTCTGCCGTTGACACACTGGGAAACGGCGTATACCGTTGACATACGAAGTCTCGGAGGAAGGTTTGTTTTTGCAAGGGTGGAAAACTCCATTCTGCTTTCTATTTCATTTACGAGTCCGTTGTAGCAGTCGGCAATATTTATTGTTACGTTAGGAATGTCAAGAAACTCGCAAAGAGCGATTGAAACGTCGATATCGCTCTGCTCACCGTTAGGCATCATAACGCCGAAAACTCTGTCCTTGCCGAGAGCCTTTACACAAAGCGCCGCCGCAACGGAGCTGTCCTTACCGCCGGATATGCCGAGAACAGCCTTACAGCCCTTGCCGTTATTTTCAAACCAGTCAATTATCCATTCAATAAGGTCAGCGGTGACCTTTTCAACGTTGAAGCTCATTACATATTACCTCCCGTAACGTTTATCTGACACATCTGCATACTCTTCAGAGCATTACTGTGGCTTTCGGGGGTAACACCCGCACAGCAGTCGCTGTCGACTGAAATTTTAGTTTCGGGAAGATTTGCCTTGATAAGAAGAGCGTTTGAAATAACGCATATATCCGTGCAAAGACCCACAAGCTCGATTTCTGTTATACCCTCAAGACCTCTGAGGTATTCGCCGAGCTCGGTGCTGCCGAAGGTGGGCTTATCGATTATTCTGCAGCCCTCGGTATCGAGCTTTTCCGTTATTTCCCAGCCCTTTGTGCCCTTTATGCAATGGGGTACGGGCAGATTTTTACCCTCAAGGGTTTCCATATAGCTTTCGGGGTGAGTATCCCTTGTATAGATTATGGGATAGCCTGCCTTTTTATATTCCTCTGTTTTGGCTCTGACATTTTCAACTATGGCAACGGCCTCCTTTGTGCCGAGTGCGCCGTCGATAAAATCATTCTGCATATCGATAACTACAAGCAGCTTCATAAGCATTACCTCCTGATTGATATTGATATAGTATAATTTTAGACCAATCGGAAGCATAAGTCAAGAGTCAAGTTCCTATTGACTTATGGGTGTGTTTGTTATATAATACTATACTGATATATAGCGACCGAAAGACTATTATATAAATAAAAAGAAAGAGGTAAATACAATGAGCGAATATAAAATTGCTACCAGGTGTATCCATGCAGGCTACACTCCCAAAAACGGTGAGCCCAGACAGATTCCCATCGTTCAGAGTACCACATACAAATACGATTCAAGCGTAGAAATGGCTAAGCTTTTCGACCTTGAGGCGTCAGGCTATTTCTATACAAGACTTCAGAACCCCACCAATGATGCAGTTGCCGCAAGAATTGCCGCTCTTGAGGGCGGTGTTGCCGCAGTTCTTACCTCATCGGGTCAGGCTGCAAACTTCTTTGCAATCTTCAACATCTGCTCTGCAGGTGACCACGTTGTTGCTTCAAGTGCTATCTACGGCGGTACCTTCAATCTCTTCAACGTTACTCTCAGAAAGCTCGGCATCGAATTCACCTTCGTTACTCCCGACTGCTCTGAGGAAGAGCTCAACGCCGCTTTCAGAGAAAATACAAAGGCTGTGTTCGGTGAGACAATCTCCAACCCCTCACTTCAGGTGCTCGACATCGAAAAGTTTGCAAAGGCTGCTCACGCTCACGGCGTACCCCTTATCGTTGACAACACCTTCCCCACACCCATCAACTGCCGTCCCTTCGAGTTCGGTGTTGACATCGTGACTCATTCAACTACAAAGTACATGGACGGTCACGCTACTCAGGTAGGCGGTGTAATCGTTGACAGCGGTAATTTCGACTGGACAAAGAGCGACAAGTATCCCGGTCTTACAACTCCCGACGACAGCTACCACGGTGTTACCTATACCGAGCGCTTCGGCAAGGGTGCATACATAACAAAGTGCGTTGTTCAGCTTATGCGTGATCTCGGTTCAATTCCCGGCCCTCAGAACGCTTTCCTTCTTAACCTCGGTCTTGAAACACTTTTCCTTCGCGTGCCGAGACATTGCGAAAACGCTCTTAAAGTTGCAAAATTCCTTGAAGAGAACGAAAATGTTACATGGGTAAATTATCCCGGACTCGAAAGCAACAAATATTACGACCTCGCAAAAAAATATATGCCCAACGGCACAAGCGGTGTTGTTTCGTTCGGCATCAAAGGCGGAAGAGAAGCTGCAACAAAATTCATGGACGCACTCCAGCTTGCAACTATTGCAACACACGTTGCAGACTGCAGAACCTGCGTTCTTCACCCCGCAAGCACAACACACAGACAGCTTACCGCACAGCAGCTTGAAGAAGCCGGCGTAGCAGAAGACCTTATCAGATTCTCAGTAGGTCTTGAAGATGCTGACGATATTATCGCAGATATTGCACAAGCTATTGAAAAATCCAAATAATAATATTGACTTTTCAAAATTTGGTTGTATAATGTAATTGTACATTAAAATTTTAATGCGAAGGAGAATTCAACATGAAAAAAGCTCTTAAAATTATCGGCGCTATCGTAGCTGTAGCTGGTGTAGTTGCCGCAGCATATTTCCTTATAAAAAAATATTTCTGCAAGAAAGATAACTGCACATGCGAAGAATGTGAAGATATCTGCTGCTTTGAAGATGACGAAGAAATCTGTGACTGCACTGAATGTACAGAATGCGTTCAGGACGACGAAGCAGTTGAAGTTGAAGAAGACAAACCTGCAGAAGAATAATCCAAACAAAAAACGCCCTTGAAGTTCAAGGGTGTTTTTATATTTCAGAAAAAAGCACCGACAGAGTTTCAAAATATCTGTCGGTGTATTTTTATTTATTAAGTTCTTCAATATATCTTTCCAACGCATCGTTCTGGTCAGGCAAAAGCAAAAAGCCGTTTTCTGTAAGACTTTTCTTTGAAAGCCTTGAATTAAGAGGTCTCTTTGCCTTTACGGGATATTCCGATGTGGGAATATGATTTATTTTCACTGAAAGACCTGATTTTTCCATTATCATTTCAGCAAACTCAGCCCATGAAATAAAGCCCTCGTTTGATGCGTGATAAACGCCGTACTTTTCAGTCTGAATCATCTCCACAAGAAGCTTTGCCAAGTCGCGTGTGTATGTAGGAGAGCCTATCTGGTCTGCAACCACATTCAACTCATTTCTTGTTTCTGCCAGCCTGCGCATTGTTTTAACAAAGTTGTTTCCGTTTATTCCGTAAACCCATGAAGTTCTTACAACAAAAGATTTTGAGCAAAGCCCGAGCACTTTATTTTCACCGTCAAGTTTTGTTTGTCCGTAAACATTCTGCGGATTTTTAGCGTCGTTTACTTCATACGGAATTTCGCCGTCACCGCCAAAAACATAATCTGTGCTGACATAAATCATTTTTGCACCGATTTTTTCACAGGTAGCAGCAATATTTCCGCTTGCGTCTGTGTTGATTCTGCGGCAGATTTCCTGTTCATCTTCTGCTTTATCAACCGCCGT
>JAZNIH010000013.1:0-2951 GCA_045577395.1 Acutalibacteraceae bacterium
AGCGAAGGGGCTTCGGCTTTCCTTATCCAAAAGCGTGTTTTTGCTTTCTTTTGTCACAACCGACAAAAGAAAGTGCCCGCGCGGCATGAGCGCATCACGAGTGAAAGTAAAGTAGGATATAAAGGTGAGAAAGATAGACCCTCGTGATAAGTAGCAAGTAGCAAAGGAAACGCCCTATGGGCGTTTTTGCGCATTGCGCATTCCGAATTGCGCATTAAAAAAGCTCCCCCACGGGGAGCTTTTTACTCTTATTCTGCACAGTAGAACTCATAGCAGGCTCTGTATGTGCTGTAAACGTCGGCCTTTGCAACGGTTTCATAGGGAGCGTGCATTGAAAGCACGGGAACACCAAGGTCAACAACGTCTACGCCGAGGTTTGCGATATACTTCGCAACGGTTCCTCCGCCGCCCTCGTCAACCTTACCGAGCTCGCCGATCTGCCATGAAACGTTGGCATTGTCGAGAATACGGCGTACAGTGCCCATAAATTCTGCAGAAGCGTCGGATGTGCCTGACTTGCCTCTTGAGCCTGTATACTTGGTGATAACAGCGCCGTAATTCACTGCACAGCAGTTGTATTTATCGTGAACTGTGGGGAAGTTGGGGTCAAAGCCTGCATTAACGTCGGCTGAAAGACACTGTGACATTCTGAGAACGTCTCTGCCCTTGAGACCTTCCATTTCAGCCAGGTCGTGAATGAAATATTCAAGGAAAGCGGAGTTGAGGCCTGTGTTGCCGTCAGAGCCTACCTCTTCCTTATCGGCAAGAACGGTAACGGTTGTTCTTTCGGGTAAAGTGCAGTCAATAACTGCCTCAACTGCAGGGTATGCACATACTCTGTCGTCGTGGCCGTAAGCACCGATGAGGCTTCTGTCAAAGCCGATGTCACAAGCGGTGTATGCGGGCACAGCTTCAAGCTCTGCAGAAATGAAGTCCTTTTCTCTGATGCCGTATTTTTCGTTGAGAATTTTAAGTACGTTGAGCTTTACAAGGTTAGCGCCGCCGTCACACTTGAGAGGACGTGAGCCGATGAGGATGTTAAGCTCTTCGCCTCTGATACCGTCAGAGAGGGTGCGCTTTGACTGCTCTGCGCCCAGATGGGGAAGAATATCGTTGATGATAAATTTGGGCTCGTCTGCCTTTTCACCGATGCTGATTTTTACTGCTTCGCCGTCAGCCTTGATAACGATACCGTGAAGGGCAAGGGGGATTGTTACCCACTGATATTTTTTGATACCGCCGTAGTAGTGAGTCTTGAAATATGCAAGCTCACTGTCTTCATAAAGAGGTGTGGGCTTGAGGTCGAGGCGGGGTGAGTCGATGTGAGCGGCAACTATTCTTGCGCCCTCGCTTACACCCTTCTTGCCCATAACTGCCATAATGAGTGACTTGTTTCTGATGTTGACATAAACCTTGTCACCTGCAGCATACTTCTTTTTGCTGTCAAATTCGGTGAAGCCGTTGGCTTTTGCCTTTTCAATCATAAAGTCAACGCATTCTCTTTCTGTTTTGCCTTCGTCAAGGAACTTTTTATAGCCCTCGCAGAAGGCGTCGGCCTTTGCAACCTCTTCATCGTCGTAAGCAGCTGAGAAGTGCTTTTTTTCAAAACCAAGCTCTTCCATAAGGATTTCGGCTTCGTTTCTTTCTTTTTCCATGGTTATCTGTCCTTTCGGTTATTATTTATAAATTTAAGTCTGCACGTCGATATTTCGACAAACTTATCTGACCGGGGAGAATTATAATACCTGATGCAGGTCACACCTCAAGCACCCTGCTGAGTGTATCGAGCTCGCTGCTGAGCTCATAGGGCGGATAGTTTCTGACAACGTGATCAGCCTGTGAGAAATAATATTCATCGTCCTTCTGTGCTCTGATTCTTGTAAGAGCCTGCTCCTTTGTTATTCCGTCTCTTCTGAGAATTCTTTCGAGACGGATATCCTCGGGGGCGGTGACGACTATAAAGAATGAGCAAAGCTTTTTGCAGTCACTTTCCAGAAGTGCGGCAGCATCAATAACTGCGGCTCTGAAGCCCTCCTCTTCTGCTCTTTTAATATCGGCAATAAAACGGGCGGTTATGCGGGGGTGAGTTATTGCGTTGAGCTTATCGGTCGCCTGAGGTGTGGCAAAGGCACGTGAGGCAACCTTTTTTCTGTCGATGCTACCGTCGGGGAAAATAATATCCTCACCGAAAGCGGCTGCAAGCTCCGTTACTGCAGGCTCACCCGGCAAAAGAATATCTCTTGCGATTTTGTCACCGTCGATTATGAAGCAGCCCTTTTCCTTCAGAAAAGAGGCAACGGTGCTTTTGCCTGCACCTGTTTTGCCTGTAAGACCTATGACTCTCATAATCCACCTCACAGCTCAAGCTGATTGAAGGCGGCGGCACGGATAAGTCTGTTGAAAACAGCAAGACCTACACCGTCGTTTTTCGGGTACCTTGCGAAGACCTTATCTGCACCGATTTCATCAAGCCTGCGAAGGGCATCGAAGATATTCTTTGCCTGACTGAGAGCATCGTCCCTTTTACCGTAGGTGATGCTTCTTATGGGCATAGAGCTTTCCTCGCCCTCGAAACAGAGTACGGCAGAGCTTTCCGTAGCATTTTCCTTAGCGTAGGCTATAAATGCCTCAAGGTCGGATTTTATAAGCACAATTTCTGCTTTGGGAGAATAGTGCTTGTATTTCATACCGGGAGAAGCGGCCTGCTTACCATCTGCGAGCTTATTGTAGACCGCATCGTCGATTTCAATTTCACCGAGTACCTCAGTGAGCATTTCGGGAGTGATTCCGCCCGGGCGCAGAAGTCTCGGCGGAGAGACTGCAAGAGAAATTACGGTGGATTCCACACCCACACTGCAGTCGCCGCCGTCAACTATGGCGTCGATTTTACCGAAAAGGTCATCAGTGGCGTGCTTTGCCGTGGAAGTCGGAAGGGCCAAGCGGTCTTAGGA
>JAZNIH010000014.1:0-19787 GCA_045577395.1 Acutalibacteraceae bacterium
TCGGAGATTTTTTGAACAACGGATTTTTGTCAGTCTGAGGCACAAAACGCAGTGAATCCTTGCGGATTCACGAGTATTTTAACAATAGACCGGCGAAAATCCGTATTCAAAAAACTGTTTCGGATTATATCCGCCAACTTATGCTTTCGGGCATAATCCGACAATTATGATTTAGTATACCAAACCAATATGAACAATGTGTAAACTCAGCGACTTATTCCTTTAACAATATTATAAAATTCTTTATTTTTTTTGCCTTTTATGGTATAATCACATCCTGTCAAAAGGAGGTTTAAAAAATGAAGGTACAAACAAGTATTCCCATAACCTCGTACAAGGCTTCCGAGGGCTTTATCGCCTCATTTCAGAAGCTTATAAGAGATGAAGTTATTCCCTATCAGTACAGCGTTCTCTGTGATAAATCCGAGACTGCAGAAAAAAGCCACGTGGTTAAAAATTTTATCAATGCAGCTGCAGCTCTCAGGGGTGAGGATACCGACGACGGCTTTTACGGTATGGTTTTTCAGGACAGCGATGCGGCAAAATGGCTTGAGGCTGTCGCCTTTTCTCTGAGCATTCATCCTGACAAAAAGCTTGAAGAAACCGCCGACCGTCTTATCGGGCTTATTGCCGCTTCCCAGGATGAGAACGGCTATCTTAACACCTACTACACAATCAAAGACAGGGATAAGCGCTGGACAAACATCCTTGAGGGACATGAGCTTTACTGCTCGGGTCATATGATAGAGGCCGCCTGCGCCTACTATGAGGCAACGGGCAAAAGAAGACTTCTTGACGTGATGATAAAAAATTCAGAACATATATATGACGTGTTTATAAAGAGCGGTCACAAGGGTTATCCCGGTCACCCCGAAATCGAGCTTGCTCTTATGAAGCTTTACAGACTTACGGGAGAAGAAAAATTCTATACCCTTGCAAAGCATTTTATCGACGTAAGAGGTGTTGACCCCGAGTATTACGAAAAAGAGCGCAAGCAGAGAGATTGGACGGTATGGAACGGTGACGGCAGAAACCACCACTATCAGCAAAGCCATCTACCGGTAAGAGAGCAGACCGATGCGGTCGGACACTCGGTAAGAGCCGTCTATCTTTATACCGCTATGGCAGAAATCGCCGCTCTTTGTAATGATAAAGAGCTCGACAGAGCCTGCGAAGCGCTCTGGAAGAGCATAACCGAAAAAAGAATGTACATCACCGGCGCTATAGGCTCAACCTGCCACGGAGAAGCCTTCACCGAGGATTATGACCTGCCCTCCGATACTGCTTACGCTGAAACCTGCGCCTCGATTGGTCTTATGATGTTCGCTTCACGAATGCTTGAAAAGAACATAAAGGGCGAATACGCCGATATAATGGAAAAAGCCTTTTATAATACAGTCCTCGCAGGTATGCAGAGCGACGGCAAGCGCTTCTTTTACGTCAATCCCCTCGAGGTCATCCCCGGTATATCCGGCAGAGCTGTTACACATCATCATACTCTGACCCAGAGACCTGAATGGTATACCTGCGCCTGCTGTCCGCCTAACGTTGCAAGGCTTGTCTGCTCAATGGGCAAATATGCCTACGGCGAAAGCGACGAGACCGCTTTCTGTCATCTTTACGCCGAGGGTGAGGTCAGCTTTAAAAACGGTGTGAGAATAATCTGTAAGACCGATTATCCCTATGACTTCACCGTGAATTACAAAATCGTCAAGGGCGGCAGACTCGCATTAAGAATTCCTGCCTTTTCAAAAAAATTCAGCCTTACCGTAAACGGAAAAGCTGAAAACTGCACTGCTGACAACGGCTATATTTATCTTGATACCGCAGACGGTGACAACATTTCTCTCACCCTTGACGGCAGCGTCAGATTTATGTATCCCTCGTCCGCTATCCCGAAGCTCAGCGGCACCGTCTGTCTGATGAGAGGGCCTCTTGTCTACTGCTTTGAGGGTAAGGATAACGAAAATGACATCCTTTCATTAAGGCTTGATACAAGATCCTCACCTGAGGTCTCCGGTTTCACCGATGCAGGTATAGGAAGCACAAAAAAAACCACCGTCGGAGCCTTCCGCATTTCACAAAGCACCTCCCTTTACACAGATGAGGCACCGTCTCTCACCCCCTGCAAGGCTACGGCAATCCCCTATTACCTGTGGGGCAACAGAGGCGAAAATCAGATGAGAGTGTGGATGCCTTACCGATAAGCTCTGCTGCAACGAAGCTTCAGCACAGCACCCGTTAAAATATAACAGCAAAAGACGCTTCTTCCTTTAAGGTTGAAGCGTCTTTTTGATATTTTGGCCTTTTAAATTCAGATAAATCTTTCAATAAATTCGTCGATTTTCTTTTCATAGCCTTCCTTGTCGACTATATAGCTCTTAGCGTGATCTGCACCCTTTACTATAAGGATATCCTTATATTCCGCCGTGCAGGCATCATGAAGAAGAGCCGCCATATAGGTAGGCACAAAATTATCCTTGTCTCCGTGGACGAAAAGCATAGGTACCCTTGCTTTAGCAACTGCCGCCAGCGCATTGGTATCCTTCTGAAAATCATAGCCTACTTTTCTTTTCTGTATATTCTTAAGGAAGGGAAGAAGAGGATATTTCGGAATGTGGAGAGATTTGCATTTATACATAAACTCATCCATAGCCGACGTAAAGCCGCAGTCTGCTATAGTGAATTTTACGTTTTCGGGGAGCCTGTCATTACCGCTCATAAGCATAACGGTTGCGCTGCCCATTGATATACCGTGAAGGATTATTCTGATATCTCTGCCGAAGGTGTTAAGCATATATTCAAGCCACTTCATACTGTCCTGAGATTCGTATGAAGCAAAGCCTGCATACTGACCCTCGCTTTCACCTGCCGCCTGATGGTCAACAAAGAACATATTATAGCCGAGGTCCTCTAAATAGTGCTTGGCATAATAGCACCACTCACCCTTACCGTTGCTTCTGTAGCCGTGTGAGCCGAAAACGTAAACGTCGCTTTCCTTTTCGGGTCTGATAAGGTAGCCCTGAAGCCTTAAGCCTCTGTCGCTGATAATGCTGTGCTTTTCGATTTCGCAGCCCTCAAGCCACTTCATATTGCTTTTGAATATGTCGTCATTAGCACCCTCGGGAGCTTCAGTTTCAGTAAAGAATCTGCTTACCGCCTTGGGTATTTCGTAGTCTCTGTCAAGAAGGAAGCTGTGAAATACGTCTGCGAACTTATAAAGTCCTAAGCCTGCCGCAGCACCTACGGCAAGAAGTGCACCTGCTTTTTTCATAAACTTCACCCTTTCATACAGGTTAGTTAACAAAAAGGGCTGCCTTTCGACAGCCCATTTATTTGTTGCATTTAAAACTTAAGCGTAGGTCATTTCGTAAACTGAATCCATTGAACCGCTCATATTGATGGTAAGCTCGATAACTGCCTTACCTGTACCGAAGCCTTCAAGGGGAAGCTTGTTTTCAAGCTTGACAAGTCTGCCCTGACCGTCGATTGTAGCGGTAAGAGTTGCACCGGGATAGTGGAGCTCAGCTCTTGAAATTGAGATAGGACCAAGGTCAAGTGAACCAAGGTTAAGAGGATCCATTGCACCCATATGGTATGTGGGTTCTGATGTGTTCTTTGTGCCGTCGAAGATTGAATCTTCAGCAACGAATACCATTGTAAGTGTGTAGCCGCCGTCAGCTGTGGGAGCGGATGTAGCACTTGCGAGACCTTCAGCCTTAACAGCTGCATCTCTACCCCAAGGAATGATCTTATCAGCAAGCTTTCTGTTGGGGTCAGCAACGTCTGCACCGTTTTCGAATGTCCACTCTGATGTGGTTGTACCTGTGAAGCCTTCAACAACCTTGTTAACTACTGAAGCTGCAAGAGCGGGAAGGTCTGTAACACCGATATTGATTGTTTCGGTCTTCTTTGTTGTAACCTTACCTGTGTATGCTCTGTAGTTGTTAAGAGCCTTATTGTAAGCAGCTGCAACTTCTTCCTTTGTTGAGGGAATGCCTGTGCTTGTGCCGGTGTTGCCTGTGTTAGCGTCGGTTGAACCTGAGTTGCCTGTGTTAGCATCGGTTGAACCTGCATTGCCTGTGTTAGCGTCAGTTGAACCTGAGTTGCCTGTGTTGGCATCAGTTGAACCAGCGTTACCGGTGTTGCCTGTGCTGCCTGTGTTTGTTGAGCCGCCGTTTACGGGAGCTGAACCTGTGCCGCCTGCATTAACTTCGTTGTTAATGAGAGTGCTGTTTTCGGGAAGTGAGATTTTGATTTCGCCTGTTGTCTTACCTACAATAACACCGCTTAAGAAAATTAATACCATAGCGAGTGCAAGAGCAACAACTTTGATTTCCTGTTTCATGGTTGTGAAAACCCCTTTCAAAGATTTTGCGTTTTCTTCAACGCTTAAGTAATGAATGGCTAATGTATAGTCATTTACTTTATTAAATTACAATAATTTTCTCAAAAAGTCAAGCGGTTTTTTGTATTTTCGTCAAAACATTTGTATATTTTTTTGCCATTTAACCGACCGTTGCTTTTTTCAACAAAGGTTTGAGTTTAATTTATACAATTTATACAAAGGAATTTTCTGATAATTTATTTGACGTTTCTGTTGCTTTTTCCGTTTCTGTTATATATAATGTATAGCATAAGAATTTTATCACGGAAGGAAGGCTTTTTATGAAAAAAATTATCGGCGTAACCGGTATGCACTGTGCTCACTGTGCCAAGGCTGTTGAAGAGGCTCTTACAGCAATAGACGGCATCTCAAAGGCAAAGGCAGATCTTGCAAAAAACACCGTAACCGCTTCAATGAAAACCGACGTGGACGATAAGCTCATAATCGACGCTATCACCTCAAAGGGCTTCGAGGCCGGCGAAATCACAATCAAGGAAGGCTTATTCTTCTGATAATACTGCAAAGGAGACTTAACAATGGCTAAAGAAAAAAAAGTCAGGGAAAAGGAAGTCAACAACCACCCTAACCGTATAGGCATCAAGGAAGCCGCAGGCTACACCATTGCCGAAGCCGGTAATATGTTTAACCTGACATACATTTCCTCATACCTCAAGATTTTCCTCACCGACGTTGTCGGTATTTCTGCCGCAGCCAGCGGTACAATGTTTATGATCACCCGTATCTGGGACTGCATCAACGACCCTATGTGGGGTGCTATGGTTGCAAAAAAGCGTCCCGGAAAGGACGGTAAATTCCGTCCCTATCTCAAGTGGGTTGCCCTTCCCCTTTCACTTGCAACAATACTCTGCTTTACTCCCTATCATAAGTTGGGACTCCCCTCGTGGGCTCTTCTTATAATCGCATACATCACCTACATCTTCTACGGTATGATGTATACAGGTATGAACATCCCCTTCGGCTCACTCGCATCGGTTATCACCGATGACCCCAAGGGCAGAAGCCTCCTTTCAACCTTCCGTTCAATCGGCTCAGGCATCGGCGGCGCAGTTGTTCTTCTTATTGCTCCTATGTTTATCTTTGACGATAAAATTTATGCCAACGGCAATAAGATGTTTGCCTTCGGTCTTGCTATGGGTGTTCTCTCACTCATCTTCTATCTCTGGGGCTATAAATCCACCAAGGAAAGAGTTCCCTCAGAGCCCGACCCCAAGGTTGACTTCAAGGCTACCTATCTCGGACTTCTTAAGTCAAGACCCTTCGTTACAGTTGCTCTTGCAGGTGTGCTCATCAGCGGTCAGCTTCAGTTCGGCTCCTTCAACACCTATCTTTATAAGAACTACTTTGAAAACTCAGACCTCGGTATGCTCGGCACCGTATGTACATATCTCCCCACGGTAATTCTTATTCCCTTCATCGGCAAGCTTTCAGCAAAATACGGTAAAAAGGAGCTTTGCGGTAAGGCAACAATCGTTTCCGCAATCGCTTCGGTAGCACTGGCAATCGTTGCAAACAACCAGTCAATTCTCGATATGATAAACCCCGCTACAGGCAGACTTCCCTGGTATATCTTTATGGGTACTCTCTTCATTATCGGTATGGGCTACACCTTCGTCAGCCTTACCTGCTGGGCAGTTGTTATGGACGTTATCGATTATCAGGAATATGCAACGGGCATCAGAAATGAAAGTGCTGTTTACGCCGTTTACACCTTCTCACGTAAGTTTGGTCAGACCATCGCCGACACCCTCGGCCTCTACCTTCTCGAATGGGCAGGCTACAATCAGGATATGGGCTCTCAGGGCTTCGTTGAGGGCACCAGCCAGAAAATTATGTTCATCTGCACAATCATCCCCGCAGTTGTTTACACAGGCGTGTGGCTCCTTATGCGCTTCGGCTATCCTCTTACCAAGGAAAAGCTTGAGCCCATCTATGCAGAAATCCGCATGAAGAGAGAGGCTCTCAAGGCAGAAGCTTAACAAAATCCCCACAGTGGATTTTGTTGAATTCTCAATTCTCGATTCTCAATTCTCAATCGCGGGCAAGAACTCAAAAGCTGATAGTGTTGTTCCCGCCGAATCGGATTGAACTATCCCGATTAAACAATTAAGCCTTCTGATATCAGGAGGCTTTTAATGTTAAAATTTTTAAAAAACCGGAAAAAGGTCGCCTGAAACAAATCAGACGACCTTTATTATTATAAGAGGTTACACAAAGTTCAATTGGCGGGTGAATATTTATGACTGTTGAGCTTTTTCCCGCGATTGAGAATTGAGAATTGTGAATTGTGAATTACTCAAGTCCGAATTCCTTTTTTCCCTCAGGAGTGTCTCTGTAATAGTGAGCCTTCCAGTTGGGGTGGGGGTTGTTTTTCCAGATTTCTTCGGCTCTGGGTGCCCATTCTCTTGCAAACTTATCACACTTACTGCAAAGCTCCTCTGCACTTTCCTCACGGACAAGGTTGGTTGACTTTGCGCCTGTTTCCTTGATAATCCTTCTTAAGCAGTCGGGATTTTCAAGCATGGGACAGGGCCTTAAGTGGTTTTCGTTGAAGGGCTGGTCGTGTCTGAAGGCCATAAACAGAGGATTGCGAAGACCCTCGAGAATTGTGTGTGTTCTGATATTTGCATCTGAGTAGTGAATAAATACACAAGGCTCCATATCGCCTGCAGAGTTGATGTGGAAATAGTTTCTTCCGCCTGCGATGCATCCGCCGGGATATTCGCCGTCACTCTGGAAGTCCATAAAGAACATCGGCTTACCTGTTTTCTGGTTACGCACCTTTCTGAGCCAATAGTACATATGCTCTCTTTGCTCAGGTGTGGGAATAAGGTCAACGGGAGCATCGTGGCCGATGGGCATAAAGTTAAAGTAAAGACCGAACTTTACACCGTTTTCAAGCATTGTTTCAAGGAACTCATCACTTGTGACAGTGGGTACATTTTCTCTTGTGTAGCAAACGGAGATGCCGAAAAGACAGCCCTTGCTTTTGAGAAGCTTCATAGCCTTTACAGCCTTTTCATAGTGACCCTCGCCGCGTCTTGCGTCGCTTGAATTCTGGTCGCCCTCGACGGAAATTGCAAGAGTGATATTACCTACTCTCTTCATTTCGTCGCAGAACTTTTCATCAACAAGCGTTGCATTTGTGAATGCAAGGAAGGCACAGTCGGGATATTCCTCACAGATTTTTATGATGTCATCCTTACGGATAAGAGGCTCACCGCCTGTATACATATAAACGTGAGTACCAAGCTCTCTTCCCTGCTTGACGATGCTGTGCATTTCCTCATAGGTGAGGCTGTTTTTGTGACCGTATTCCGCAGACCAACAGCCCTTACACTTCATATTGCATGCACTTGTCGGGTCCATAAGCATAAGGAAGGGAATGTTACACTTATAAATATCTCTGTTCCTTCTTACCGCCTTAGTACCCTTGACACCTGCACCCAGACCCATTGAAAGCAGTAGCTTTTTGAGAAGGTCTCTGTCGATATCCTTGAGCATATTCATCGCAAAGCGGTAATATACGTTGCTCTCTCCCTCTCCAACGGCTCTTCTTGCCGCCTCGATGCTGCTCTGAGGGAATGTACCGCCCAAAAGCTTTTCGCCGAGGCTGATAAGCTTGAGAAGATTCTCCTTGGGGTCTTTATCTACGTATTTGAGAAGCGTATCAAGAGTTGCACTGACTGCAGCCCTTTCAACCTTATCCTTTAATGTCATAATTACACCTCTTACAAATAGAGTTTAAAATCGTTTACATAATAATATATCACATAATTACAATAAAGTCTATATCTTTATCTTTAATAATACTTACGTATTTTATAAATATTTTCAAAATTATAGATTTAAAATCATTTTTTGCTTGTAATAACATAAATTTGGGTATATAATAGAGCAACTTGAACGTCAGGAGATTTTCTATGAATTATAAACTTAAATCCACTCTCGGTGCACTTTTGCGAGTGGCCGTTGCCATGACTATTTTTGTCATCGCTGTTTTAAATTATGAAAAGCTTAAAAATATAGACGTACGTGCTCTTGTGGATGCAAGCACAAGCATGATTATTGCACTTGTCACCATCTGGGGCGTTTACCTTGTAAAATCCGTACTCTTTATTATACCCGCAATGCTCATATACGTTTCAATCGGTATGGCATTTCCGCCTGTTACCGCCTGCCTTATCAGCCTTGTCGGTATTATTCTTGAGGTTACCGTCACCTATTTTCTCGGCGGCTTTCTCGGCGGTCCCTACGTTAACAAGCTTCTTTCAAAAACCAAGCCGGGCAAAAAGGTGCTTGAAATGAAGCTCAACGAAAATTTCCCTACCCTGCTCGTTATAAGAGCCCTGCCCGTTTTTCCCATCGACTTTGTCAGCCTTTTCTGGGGTGCTTCAAAATGCCGCTTCCCGCGCTATTTTATCGCATCGGTTGTGGGTATTATGCCCCGAGTTATCCTTTTCACTATAATCGGTGACAGCATCTATGAAATTTTCCCGATGCACCGTATTGTTACGGTAATCATTATTGCCATTCCCGTCGCATCGGTTATATATCTTATAAGACATTTCGTAAGACTCAGAAAAACCGACACCGCACCGAAGGAAACAAAAGAAACCGAATAAAATTGCAAAACACCGTAAGGCACAGAGCTTTACGGTGTTTCACTTTATAAGAGAATCGGAGTTGACTGTTATAACAGAATTTCTTTTCTGTAACAATATCATACTCCTTTTTAAATTCAAACACAATACTTTGCCTCATAAATTCAAAAAGTGTTTAAAAACAATTCACAAAGCGTTACTGTGTTGCATTATTTCTTTGCTTCTATGGGCTTTATATTTCTTATTATTGACTTATAAATAACAAAGAAGCATATCAGAGTAACCATAAGGCTCATAAATTCCGCTATGGGGAAGGCAAACCACACGTTGGTTACGTTGCCTGTTTTTGCAAGAAGGTATGCGGCAGGAAGAAGAACAACAATCTGTCTTGCGAAGGAGACAATCGTTGAGTAATAGCTTTTACCCAGAGCCATAAATATTGCACCGATATTTATGCTGAAGCCGGCAAGCACAAATGAGGTGCTGATAATTTTAAGTGCGGGAACACCTATGCCGAGCATATCCTCACTTGCCTCAAAAAGTCGGAGCATGGTTTCGGGCATAACCCACATCAAAAGAGTGCCGACGGCCATAACACTTACGGCAATAGTGCTGCTGAAGCGGACGGTCTGCATAATTCTGTCCTTGTTTCTTGCACCGTAGTTAAAGGCTATAATGGGGATGACACCGTTATTAAGACCGAACACAGGCATAAAGACAAAGGACTGAAGCTTGAAGTAAACACCGAATACCGCAGCGGCGGTTGAGGTGAAGGAAAGAAGAATCTTATTAAGGCAGAAGGTCATAAAGGAACCGATGCCTACCATAAGAATCGAGGGAACGCCGATTTTATAAATTTCAAGAACAAGCCTGAAATCGGGTCTGAAGCCTTTAAAGCTGAGCCTGATTTCTCTGTTGCATTTAACCTGAAGAATAAGACCTATACCGAAGGCTACAAACTGACCGATAACCGTTGCAGCCGCCGCACCTTTTGCTTCCATACCGAAGCCGAAGGGCATTGCCACGTTACCGAAAAGGATATCTCCCTTATCAAAAATAAATATCGGGTCAAGGATAATATTGGTAATTGCGCCTGCAAGCTGAGTCACCATTGAAAGAGTGGTCTTACCCGTAGCCTGCATAAGTCTTTCCATGGTTACCTGACCGAAAAGGCCGACAGAAAGAGCGCTGACAACAAAAAGATAATCCGTGCCGTAGGTGTAAATAGGGCTTGAGACATCAACCTGAGAGGAGAAAAACAGCTTAACCCCGAAAAGACCGAAGGTAAGGAATATAAACCAGCTGACAAGCACAAGCATAATACCGTGAGTGGCTACCTTGTTTGCTCTGTCAAACTCCTTTGCGCCTAAGCTTCTTGAAAGAAGAGCGTTGATACCTACGCCCGTACCCGTTGCAACACCTATCATAAGATTCTGTGCGGGGAAGGCAAGAGATACCGCAGTAAGCGCATCCTCACATACCTTAGCGACAAAAATACTGTCAACAACGTTATAAAGTGCCTGAACAAGCATAGAGACCATCATAGGAAGGCTCATTGTTATAACAAGCTTTTTTACAGACATAACGCCCATTTTATTCTCTTTGAGCATTTTTTGACCTCCTTGGCTTTTATATCGCATATTATATCATTTATGAAAAATATTATCTACTTTTACAGACAATTTTCTTGTTCAAATTATAGGGCAGATAATTTTTTTATTTTGTACAGAATATATAAAAGCACCGCCTCATTGCTGAAGCGGTGAATTTTTTTCTTTTTCAAGCCCTCTGAACATTCTGACAAGCACCGCAAGTGCAATAGCGGCAAGAATGATTTCCGACGAGGTCTGTGC
Source organism: Acutalibacteraceae bacterium (assembly GCA_045577395.1). GTDB lineage: Bacteria > Bacillota > Clostridia > Oscillospirales > Acutalibacteraceae > UBA6857. Next base: position 10,863 of record JAZNIH010000014.1, read on the forward strand.
CCATGCAAGGCCGTAAAGCGGGAAGAAAAAGTTAAGTATAAAAATGAAGGGAATTTCAAACACAATCTTTCTGAGCACCGCAAAGACAAGTGCCTTTTTACCCATACCGCAGGCCTGAAAAACACCGACGGCAATAAAATCCATACAGATAAAGGGCAGACATATACACATTCCCTGAAGAAATCTGCCGGAGTACTCTATAACGCTCCGGTTGTCAATAAAAATACCCGCAATTTCTTCCGAAAGGAAAAAGTAGACCGCTGAGGTAATGCACATCAGGACAAGCACTATCTTTGTGGTAAAGGTGAGAAAGCCCTTCATACGTGAGTAATTTTTTGAAGAATAGTTATAACCGATAAGAGGCATTATACCCTGAGATATACCCAGAGCAATCTGCAAGGGAATCATATTTACCTTATAGGCTATACCGATGGCGGCAACCGGGTCTGCTCCGAAGGCGGCCGCAAAATTGTTGAGTATGGTCATACCCGTAACGTTGAGAAGATTCTGTATCGAGGCAGGAATACCGACGGCACAGATGCCGAGAATAACCTTCCTTCTTTTGGTGATACGCTTCGGGTTAAGACAGACGAAGGTGCTCTTACGCTTGACGACAGTAAGCACCAGAAAGTAGCTCATGGCAAAGCAGTTTGAAATAAAGGTAGCAAGGCCTGCACCTGCTGCACCCATATCAAGTCCCCAGGGCATAATAAATATGGGGTCAAGAATAATATTGAGCACGCAACCGCTCATTGTACCGATGCTTGCATGAAGCGATGCACCCTCCGAGCGCACCATATAAGCCATAACAACGTTAAGAATAGAAGGCACCGCACCGAAGGAAACCGTCCACAGAAGATAACGGGACGTAGCTTCACGGGTCACCTCATCTGCACCGAGAAGTGTAAGGGCAGGGTTTTTCAGAACAGTAAAGCCCACAGAGAATATCAGCGCCGCAGCAAGAGCACAGTAAAAGCCTGTTGCCGAGCTTCTTTTTGCAGTACCGTAATCCTTTTCACCGAGAGCACGGCTCATCATACTCGAGGAGCCTACGCCGAAAAGATTATTTACAGCATTGAAGGCAAGCAGCACGGGTGCCGCAAGGGTTACCGCCGCATTTTGTACGGGATTGTCCAGAAATCCGACAAAAAACGTGTCGGCAAGATTATATATAACCATAACGAGAGAGCTTATCACCGTCGGCACAGACATTTTCATTACCGCCTTCGGTATAGGTGTTTTTTCAAAAAGCTCCGTCTTTTCGTTGCTTATCATTTTGTCAGCCTCCTTTTAACGCCTGCTTATTATATCACCTTCCGTCACTTTATTCTACCCTTTTACGCTTTAATTTTGTATATATATATAAATATCAGATATGTTTTTTATGGAAATATACGAAATGCTGATTTTTACTCCACAAAAGGTAAATTCTGTGTTATTATATCCTCATCAAAGGAGGCATACATAATGAAAAGAAACAAAAAATTACTTTCACTTCTGCTTGCGGTTGTTATGCTTATCTCCTCAGTAAGCATTTCCGCTTTTTCCGCAGAAAGAACAGAAACCTCAGAAATGAGCTTTACAACTATTACGGACATTCACCTTTATCCCGCTTCTCTTACGGGCAATAACTGTGAAGCCTGGCAGGAATACTGCGGACTTAACTTCAAGCTTTTCAATCAGTCCGAATCTATGTTCCGCACCGCACTTGAAACAATGCTCAAGCGCAATCCCGACCTTAAGTACGTTCTTATTCCCGGCGACCTTACACGTGACGGTGAATACGACGGACATCTTGCTCTTGCAGAAATACTCCGCAAGGCTGAGGCAGATTACGGCATTGAGTTTATCGTTATCAACGGCAACCATGATATAAACAACTCCGACGCCGCAACCTTTGCAAACGGTAAAAAGGAGCCTGCACGTACAGCCACTCCCGAGGAATTCCGGGAAATTTACAAGGATTTCGGATATGACCTTGCCTTTACCGAATACGCAGAAAAGGGAGACAAAATCCCCGGCCGTCTTTCCTATGCGGTTGACCTTGAGGATAATTACCGCCTCATCGTTATCGACTCCAACAAGTATTCCTTTGAGGGTGCCGAGGAGCCTGTTACAGCCGGTGCCATCTCCGATGAGCTTATGCTCTGGATAAAGGAGCTTGCCGACGGCGCTTATGCCGAGGGAAAGGTGCCCATGATTATGCTTCATCACAGTCTTGCACCTCATATGAAAATAGAGCCCTCCGTAACCTTTGCCTTTATTCTTGACGATTATCTTGACGCAGGTGAGACTCTCGCATCCTACGGTATTCACTATGCCTTCACGGGACATCTTCACACCGACGATATCTCCTGCATAACAAATGACGAGGGAGAGACAATTTACGATTTTGAAACCGCCTCACTCACCTCCTTCCCCTGCACCTACAGAGAGAACACCATCACAAGCTACTCCGACGGGGAAAGCTCAATGAAATCTCTTTCCGTTGCCTTTGACGCTGCAGAAAAATACACCTACGGCGGCAAAACCTACAACAACGGTGAATACCTTTACTCAGCCTTCGCTACTGCTTACGGCGGTATGACGAGTGCTGACGGCTATGCAGATACAACCGACTTCCTTATGGGTATTATCAAAAATGCTCTTGACGGCATCCTTAAGGACATCAATACTGCAGGCAGTATCTCCGCTTACCTTAAGACAATCGACATTGACCTCGCCGAGCTTCTCGGCTCCTTCCTTGAGCCCTTCATCGGAGACGGTATTTCCGTTCTCGGGTATGAGATATTTACCGCCAAGAACATCACCTGGTTTGTTGAAGACCTCCTCGGTCAGCTTTATGACCTTTACGTTAAAAATCCCGATGACCTTTATACCGTTATCAGAGACCTTGTAGACGACATCATTTCCATCAGGGTTTCAGACAAGCCCTGCACCAAGTTCCTTGAGGATTACCACATCGGCGACAAGACCGCACCGGGCACACTCGGTGATGCAGTTCTCAGCGCTATGGCCTACTGGTGTCTCGGTGACGAGGATATTTCAGACGATGAGTTTATGAAGGACGTTATCGCAGGCTTTGCAAGCGGTAAAACAACCAAGACCGTTTTTGATGCTCTCGTTGACAGACTTCTTCACGGTCTTATTGAGGACGAGCTTCTTTCAAGCCTTGAAATCAGACTCGACCTTCTTCTCAACGATGATTTCCTCGGAAGAGTGGCAGGTACAAACCTCAATATGGGTCTCAGATGCCTTCTTAAAAACGACTTCTCCTATATGCATCTTATCGACGTTATTTTTGCCCTTGAGATTCTTCCCTATAAGGATATTTATGACGTTCTCGACAAGGAGCTTCTCAGCAAATATCTTACCGACAGCCAGTTTGAGGGAACAGGAAGCTTCATCGCATACGTGCTCGCTGACTTCTCAACTGACACAAACCCCATAGAAAAGGGCGATCTCAACGCAGAATACGGCTCAGAAAAGCTTCCCGTTATTGCTTCAAGAGAAAACTTCCGTCTTCCCACCAACGTAAGCGTAACCATGGGTGAGGACAGTAAAACAGAGGCTTATATCAGCTGGCATTCAAAGTCAACCGTCGGCGGTGACATCGAAATTTATAAGGCTGATACAGAGCCCGCCTTTGAGGGCAAGGCAGCCGCTCCCTCCGATATCACGGTTGAGACAGAAACCGAGGCTGTTACACGCTCATATTTCGGTCTTGATTTAGGTATTGCAGGCTTCCTTCCCTATGAGTTCACAATGAACAGACATATTGTCACCTTAAGCGACCTTGAGCCCGGTGCTACCTATTACTACCGTGTCGGTGATGCGGAAAAGGGCTGGTGGAGCGAAACAGGTAAAATCAGAACTGCCGACGGCAGCGACAGCATTACCTTCCTTCACGTTGCTGACCCCCAGTCACAGACCGAAGGACAGTATGAAAGATCATGGGCAAAAGTTCTCGACGAAGCCTTCAATCTCTTCCCCGAAACAGATTTTGTTATAAACACGGGCGACCTTGTTGACCACGGTGACAACTTCACTCAGTGGCAGTATATGTTCAACACCGCAAGCGACTCCCTTATGGATACCTTTATGATGCCCGCATCAGGTAACCACGAGGACCACGGCACAAACGCTATTGTAAATCAGTTTGTTCTTCCCGATGCTCCCGAGCAGGATACTTCTTCAGGCGTATACTATTCCTTCGACTATAACAACGCTCATATAGCCGTTCTCAACTCCAACGACCTTGACGAAAACGAAGCTCTTTCCGCTTCTCAGATCGAGTGGCTGATAGACGATATGCGTCAGAGCAATGCCGACTGGAAGTTCGTAGTTCTTCATAAGGCAGTTTATTCTCAGGGCTCACATTACAAGGACGATGACGTGTGTGCAATCCGTGAGCAGCTTGGCGCAATTATGCCGGAGCTTGACATTGACCTTGTATTCCAGGGTCACGACCACGTCTATATGAGAACAGGCTCACTCATCAATAACGAAAAGGTAGCTTACGACAAGGTTTATCTCAATTATGACGGTAATGTTTACAGAACTCAGGAAAGCCCCGAGGGTACCTCCTACGTAATCTCAGGCACCTGCGGTGTAAAGACCTACCTTCAGAATGATCCCTCGGTTACCGATAAATACTTCCCCAGAGCAGAAGCAATTCTTTCGGTTGACGCTCCTATGTTCTCAGCAGTAAGAATCGAGGACGGTATACTCTACTTTGATGCTTACACGGTAGACGAAAACGGTGCTGAAAGCGTTGACCGCTTTGCAATCCGCAAGGATAAGACCCAGGGCGATGTGAACGAAACCTACACTGAGCCCGACGAGGAAGAAGAAAACGGAACCATCAATAATATTTTCGCAGCCTTCCTGAAGCTCAGAGATGTTATGCTCAAGATACTCAACGTTATGAAAAACTTCCTTGTAATCATCCTTAAAAAATAATCTGTAAAAACCACCTTTCCGAAGGTGGTTTTTTATATTTTCCACTTGCAACAGCTGTCGATACATTGTATAATAAAAAGAAATCCACACACGGAAGTGAAGCTATGATAAATTACAGAACCTCGGGCGTGCTTATGCACATAAGCTCTCTGCCCGGAAAATACGGCATCGGAGTCATGGGTGAGGAGGCTCTTTCCTTTGCAAAAAAGCTTTGCAGTATGGGCTTTCATCTGTGGCAGGTGCTTCCCCTTAATCCCGTTGACGGCAGCGGCTCTCCCTATTGCTCCGAGAGTGCCTTTGCAGGCAACGTCGCACTTATCGACCCTGTCGGTCTTTTTAAGGCGGGACTTATAACAGAAGACGAGCTTAAGGAAAATGAGTACAGCGGCAGCGTTTACGCCTCTGCTCACGCCCTTGCTCTCGAAAAAAGGCTCAACACTCTCAGAAGAGCTTACGGCAGATTAAACGATGATGCCAAGGGACTTATCTCTATTTTTGCCGAGCAGAATAAATGGGTAAAGGACTTTGCCTATTATACGGCGCTGAAGAATTTTTACGGCGAGAAGCCCTGGTGGGAGTGGGACGAAAAGCACGCCCGCTACGAAGAAGCAATAAAGGATAAAGAAAGCTTTACCGCGGAGATTGACTTTTACGTTTTCACTCAGTACGTTTTCTTCACCCAATGGAGACGCCTTAAGGAAACTGCAAACAGTATGGGCATCCGCTTTATGGGTGATATGCCCATTTACGTCAGCCGTGACAGCGTCGACGTGTGGAGCAATACCGGACTTTTTCAGATAAACGAAAAGAGCCTTGCACCCACTCATGTTGCAGGTGTACCCCCCGACTATTTTTCTGCTGACGGTCAGCTCTGGGGCAATCCCCTTTACGACTGGGACAGAATGGAAAAGGATGACTACAAGTGGTGGATAAGCCGCATAGAGGCTTCACTTAAGCTTTATGACAGCGTAAGAATTGACCACTTCAGAGCCTTCGCATCCTATTGGGCAGTACCCGCAGAAAGCAAGACCGCAAAGGTGGGCGAGTGGATAGACGGCCCCGGCATGAAGCTTTTTGACAAGGTCAAGGAGGCTCTCGGCGATGCAGATATAGTAGCTGAGGATCTCGGCATCTTCGGTGAGGATGTTGTAAAGCTCCTTGAAGATACACAGTTCCCCGGTATGAGAGTTATACAGTTCGGCTTCGACCCGAACGGCGACAGTACTCACCTTCCCCACAATTATCCGAAGAACTCCGTTGCCTACGTAGGCACTCACGATAACAATACAATACTCGGCTGGCTCTGGGATGCAGTACCTGCAGAAAGAGACTTCGCTCTTCGTTACTGCTGCTTCGGCGGTAATAACTGGGGTGACGGCGGACACTACAGCGGCTCCTGCCGTGCCGTAATCGAGGCTGTATGGAGAAGCAGTGCAAACACCGCAATAGTAGCAGTTCAGGATATGTGCGGCTACGGCAAGGATGCGAGAATGAACATCCCCGGCACAGACAAGGAAAACTGGACCTTCCGCATCGGGAAGGAAGGGCTTGAGGGTATTGATGAGGGCTACTTTAAAGAGATAAACAGAATTTATCGGAGATAAAAAGTAGTCAGTAGCCAGTAGTCAGTAGTCAGGGAATGCCCTTCGGGCATTTGTTAAAATTGCTCCCCTAAAAACGATACAGTAGTGACACGGCTTGCCGTGTCCGCTAACCCTATTGCTTTCTCTTACTAACAGTATTATATTTATTAAATCTCTTACTGTTTTATAAAACCTATTTTACACAGGTAGTATCTTAATGCTTTACACTCGGTCGGTTGCGACCGCAATTTTGCATTTTGCACTTTGCATTTTGCATTAAAAAGTCATTTGCGACCGCAATGACGAATCACACATTAAAGAAAGGATCTGATATAAATGATAGAAATTATCAATCACGGTGTTCACCTTGTTGACGGCAGAACACTTATAGACGGTACAAAAGAAGAACAGAAGGCTCAGCTCGAAAGTATGGGTCTTTCTCCCCGTGAGGACAGAAACGGTACAATCGCCTATTCAATCCTCAATGCACACAACACAAAGCCCGAGGATGAGAAAATGCGAATCAAGTTCGACTCACTCATCTCTCACGATATCACCTATGTAGGCATCATTCAGACCGCAAGAGCAAGCGGACTCAAGGAATTCCCCATCCCCTATGCTCTTACAAACTGCCACAACTCACTTTGCGCAGTCGGCGGCACAATTAACGAGGATGACCACGTATTCGGTCTTTCTGCCGCTAAGAAGTACGGCGGTATCTACGTACCCGCAAATCAGGCGGTTATTCATCAGTATGCCCGTGAAATGATGTCAAAGTGCGGCAATATGCTTCTCGGCTCTGACAGCCACACCCGTTACGGTGCTCTCGGTACAATGGGTGTAGGTGAGGGCGGTCCCGAGCTTGCAAAGCAGCTTCTTAAGAACACCTGGGACGTTAATCCTCCCGAGGTTGTGCTTGTTTATCTTGAAAATACTCCCAAGGCGGGCGTAGGTCCTCACGACGTTGCTATCGCTCTTTGCGGCGCAGTATTCAAGGATGCTCTTGTAACAAACAAGGTGCTCGAATTCGTAGGCCCCGGTGTTGAAAATCTTTCAATGGATTTCCGTATCGGCATCGACGTTATGACAACGGAAACCGCCTGTCTTTCATCAATCTGGGAAACTGACAGCAAGGTTAAGGATTTCTACACAATCCACGGCAGACCCGACGATTACAAAGCTCTCGCACCCGAAAAGGTTGCATATTACGATATGGCTATCAGGATCGACCTTTCAAAAATCGAAAGCATGATAGCTCTTCCCTTCCACCCCTCAAATGCATACACCATCCACGAGCTTCAGCAGAATCCCGATATTCTTTACGAGGTTGAAAAGGCTGCAAAGGCTCAGTTCGGTGACAAGGTAGACTTCAAGCTCCGCGACAAGGTTCGTAACGGAAAAATCTATATCGATCAGGGTATTATCGCAGGCTGTGCAGGCGGTATGTTTGAAAACATCTGCGAGGCGGCTTCAATCCTCGACGGCAAGAGCACCGGCGACGGCTACTTCAGCCTCTCGGTTTACCCCTCAAGCGTACCCGTAAACCTTGCACTCATCAAAAACGGTGTTCAGGCAAAGCTTCTTGAGGCAGGCGCACTCTTCAAGCCCTGCTTCTGCGGTCCTTGCTTCGGTGCAGGAGACGTACCCGCCAACAACGGACTTTCAATCAGACACACAACCCGTAACTTCCCCAACAGAGAAGGCAGTAAGCCCGGTGACGGTCAGCTTGCTTCTGTTGCTCTCGTTGATTCACGTTCAATTGCCGCAACCGCTCTTAACAAGGGTGTTCTCACCGCTGCAACAGACGTTGAAATTCCCGAATATGACAGCACATACACCTTTGAAACAGGCGTATATGAAAAGAGAGTATATCAGGGCTTCGGTAAGCCTGACAGTGAGGCTGAGCTGAAATTCGGTCCCAATATCACAGACTGGCCCAAGATGTACGCTCTTGAAGATAACCTTCTCGTGAAGCTTGCCTGTGTAATTCACGACGATGTTACAACAACCGATGAGCTTATTCCCTCAGGTGAGACTTCTTCTTACCGTTCAAATCCTCTGAGACTTTCAGAGTTTGCTCTTTCAAGAAGAGAGCCTCAGTATGTTCCAAGAGCAAAGGCTGTTGCCGCTGAGGAAGCAAAAAGACGTGCTGATAACTCCTCAGCTGAGGTGATAGACGTACTCAGCAAGGTTACAGACAACGCAGAGGAAGCTGCAAAGCACACTCAGTTCGGTTCATGCGTATTCGCCTGCCGTCCCGGTGACGGTTCAGCAAGAGAGCAGGCTGCTTCATGCCAGAAGGTTCTCGGCGGCTTTGCAAATATCTGCTATGAATTTGCTACGAAGCGTTACAGAAGCAACTGCATCAACTGGGGTATTC
>JAZNIH010000015.1:0-6693 GCA_045577395.1 Acutalibacteraceae bacterium
ATCTACGGCGGCCTTGCAAACACCTGGGACTACGGCCCTCTCGGTGTGGAGCTTAAGAACAACATCAAGAAAGCATGGCTTAAAAAATTCGTTCAGGAGAATCCCTACAATGTAGGTCTTGACTCAGCAATCCTTATGAATCCCCAGACATGGGTTGCTTCAGGTCACCTCGGCGGCTTCTCCGATCCTCTTATGGACTGCAAGGAATGTAAGACCCGTCACAGAGCCGACAACCTTATCGAAAGCTTTGACGGCTCCAACGTTGCAGGCTGGTCCAACGAGGAAATGAAAAACTACATAGATGAAAAGAACATCCCCTGCCCCGATTGCGGCGCACATAACTTCACCGACATTCGTCAGTTTAACCTTATGTTCAAGACATTTCAAGGCGTAACAGAAGACAGCAAGGCTGAGCTTTATCTCCGTCCTGAAACTGCACAGGGTATCTTCGTTAACTTCGCAAACATTCAGAGAACAACAAGAAGATAGGTTCCCTTCGGCGTTGCTCAGATCGGTAAATCCTTCCGTAACGAAATCACTCCCGGTAACTTCATCTTCCGTGTACGTGAGTTCGAGCAGATGGAGCTTGAATTCTTCTGCAAGCCCGGCACAGACCTTGAATGGTTCGACTACTGGAGAGCATACTGCCGTGACTGGCTCTACAGCCTTAACATAAAGGAAGAAAACCTCAGACTCCGTGACCACGATGCAGATGAGCTCTGCTTCTACTCAAAGGCAACAACCGACTTCGAGTATCTCTTCCCCTTCGGCTGGGGCGAGCTCTGGGGCGTTGCAGACAGAACTGACTACGACCTTACTCAGCACATCAACACATCAGGCAAGAGCCTTGACTATTTTGACCCCACCACTAACGAAAGATACATCCCTTATGTTATCGAGCCTTCTCTCGGTGTTGAGCGTCTCTTCCTTGCTCTTATGACCGAGGCTTATGACGAAGAGGTTGTTGACGCCGAAAAGAACGATGCAAGAGTTGTTCTTCACTTCCATCCCGCTCTTGCTCCCATCAAGGCAGCAGTTCTTCCTCTTTCAAAGAAGCTCAACGAGCAGGCTGAGGAAGTATACCATATGCTTCAGAAGAAGTTTATGACCGAGTTTGACGATGCAGGCTCAATCGGTAAGAGATACCGCCGTCAGGACGAAATCGGTACTCCCTTCTGCATCACATACGACTTCGATTCAGTTGAGGACGGCTGCGTAACAGTACGTGACCGTGACACAATGCAGCAGGAAAGAGTCAAGATTGACGAGCTTGTTGCTTACATCGAAGCAAAGATGGAATTCTGATCAAAACAGCAGATATAAAGAAAAGCACTTCGTGAGAAGTGCTTTTTTGTTTTGTGGGGAATTTGTGTTTTTGGAAAAAACTTATTTCGGATTTTCCCTTGCGGTGTTGATGGAGGGAACAGGGATACAGGGAATTGTAACGAATCGGCTGTAAGGGTCAACAGCGGCTTATCTGTTCAGGATGTCAGCTTTCGCAAGCACCTTTTACTAACGCTTTTTTGGATTTATACAAATACCACGAATAGAAAACCGACGGTATTATAAGAATAATCCAACCGATATATATCTGATTGTTTGATAAATCATTTGGCAAAAATGTGTTGGTCATATTTATAATACCATGACATATCACACAAGGTATGATGTTGTTCGTTTTGTAAAAAAACATTGAGAACATTAAGCCCAAAGCAGTTGCGTAAATGACCTGTGCAAGTGTCAATATTATATCCGCACCGTAAAACAAGTTAAAGATGTGTATAATTCCGAAAGCTGTGCTTGAAATTATAATAGCTGCCGCCGAGCTTTTATTCATCATCGCTTTCATCAAAAAACTGCGGAATAATATTTCCTCGGCAAAGCCGACTCCTAACGCCTCCAAGGAGATATAAACAATTTGTTCCCATGAATTATTAATATGTATACCATATCTCAGATTACCTAATGCAACAATAATCATAGGTAAACAAAAAAGCAGATTTTTATATTCAAGCTTTTTCAGATTGTTGATGCCGTAATATGACAGGAGTTCTTTCTTTTTCAGATAAAGAACTATTCCTATCATAAAAACAATTCCCGTTAATGCGTTAATACTATTGGGTTTGTTTATTACAGAAGATAATCTGATTGCCAGATTTACCAGCGCATAATACACGGACATCGATATAACTAAAAAAACGAGTTCATTTTTATATTTATTGTTTTTCATATTGTTACACCTGCATTTTTATTGAACAAATCTTGTTTTATGCTTTTAACTATGTATTCTCCTTTGCGGTTTTGCAAGATGCAATCAACAGTCTGCGGATATTGCCACAAAGTTTCTCTGTGTGTTGATAAGTTGTAGTATCTATCCTTTTGGTTTCAAACATCAGTTTTAACCAATAGCTTGTTTCATTGGATTCTTTGAGTGCAATCTCTAACTTTGCCACAAAGTCTTTCTTGCTCTGTGCGTACTGTGCTTCGTGAATATTGGCACCGACGGATGTGCCGGCTCTTGCAAGTTGATCGGTCATATAAGAGCTTTTCGGTGCAGTTACACCGTCAACAAGACTAACAATAGCAACCGCAAATTCAAAAGATAAGTCAAGTAATTTGTTTTCGGACATAAATACACCTTCTTTCAACGGCATTATATCATAAAATGCTATGTTTTTCAATGATATATCGCTGACACGATATGATATACGGCGTTGCCGCATGATATATTTGCTCTGCAAATATGAAATAATATCCGTTCCTTCATATGCCGAAGGCATATATCATCGCACGAAGTGCGATATCATATCGAAGATATATCACCCGTTCCGACAGGAACGGATATCATTGAAAAGAAAAAACCTTCGTCTGTTGACGAAGGTTTTTTCTTTTCTTGGTGACCCGGACGGGACTCGAACCCGTGTTACCGCCGTGAAAGGGCGGTGTCTTAACCGCTTGACCACCGGGCCTTATATGTAAAAGAGGCGGACACGTTATCACACACTCTTTATCTTATCAAATTGGTAGCGGCAGTGGGACTCGAACCTACGACACTCCGGGTATGAACCGAATGCTCTAGCCAACTGAGCTATACCGCCACATAATAGGGCGTTTCACAACGCTTGCATAGTATATTATAACTTTTTCGTTTTGTCAATACCTTTTTTCAAATTTTTTTACTTTTTTTCCTGTTTTTTTCTGAGAGTCCCAAAGAAGTCCTTAAGTATCGCCTCACACTGACGCTGCATATAACCGCCCGTGATTTTCGGTGAGGAAAAGCCCTCAGCCTCGTGAAGTCTCATTGCAGTACCGAAGCTGCCGTATCTTTCATCATAGGCACCGAAGTAAACCCGGCTGATTCTTGAATTCAGAATCGCACCGGCACACATAGGGCAGGGCTCAAGAGTAACGTACAAGGTGCAGCCCTCAAGGCGCCAGGTCCCCAGGACTCTGCAGGCCTCGTAAATTGCTTCGGTTTCAGCGTGGGAAAGAGCGTTGTTCGTCTCTTCTCTTCTGTTTCTTCCCGTTGCAATTATTTTATTGTCCTTTACTATTACCGCACCGACAGGCACCTCTCCGCTCAGAGCAGCCTTTTGCGACTCGGCTATGGCACGAAGCATAAATTCTCTGTTCATCTGCTTTTTCCTTTATTATTCCCCTACCGGAATGAGATATACAAGTGAAGTAAGAAGCATAACAACCGCAACTATAATAATTGCAGGTGAGGTTATAAATGCCGACACCTTTTCCTTGGTGCTTAAGGGTGAAAGTGATTTCACAAGGGGATATTCTCTGTTTCGTCTGACAAAAACAGCAAGACATCCGAGACCCACGGCGGCAATAAGCATAAAAGCCGACGTATATACCATATTGAAAAGCTCTTCCTCAAAATACATCTGACCGTACATGCTCACGACGGAAAAAAGATTGTTTCCCGCATGAATGAGCACACCTGTCCACAGAGACCTTGTCTTTACGGTGAGATAACCGATACCGAGTCCCGCAATAAGTGCAAAGGGAATCTGGATAAAATTGCCGTGGATAAGTGCAAAAACTATAGATGAAGCGATAATTGCAAACTTATCACCGTATTTTCTCAGGTTGCCCATTGTATAGCCTCTGAGCGAAAGCTCCTCAACGGTTGCAGCGGTAAGAACTATCTGAACAAAGCTCAGACAGAAGCCGAACACACCCTCGGGCATAGCGAGGTCGGGAGTGGTGGGGGTATAGCCGAAGACTGAGGTAATAACAGTAACAATACCGGTTGTATAGTTTGCGACCATACATATACCCATACCCGCAAAAAAGGCAAGAGCCGTATTTACAAGGCCGCGGGGACGGTTAAGAGGTACGGGATTTTCAATTCCGCTGATTTTCTTCATTTTTTTACCGAAGAAAACAAATGAGGGCAGAATCGTTACAACAACTAAAATAGTATTGAGACCCGTCTGAAAAAACGCATTATCCGTGTAAAGCTCAGTCAGACCGAGAGCAGGAATGAGAGAGGAAAGAGCGCTCTGTAAAATAAGATACACAATGACTGCTCCGCCGACACAGTTTGCAAGCCTTCTGATGGCTCTTTTGTCCTCGTTTTTCTGCAAAAGCTCCTGCTGATACTGCTGATAAAAGCTGTTGTCATAGGAATAATAGGGATAACCGTTAGGCTGATACATATTTATGCCTCCGAATAATTACTTATCTGTTTCTCTCTTTGCGGTTTTCTGATTTTCCTTTACTCCCTCGGTGCTTGAGGGTACAAAGAGAATCTTGAAGGTTATAAGCATAAGCTTGATATCCTCAAAAATGTTCTGATTTGCAATATACATAAGGTCCATCTGCACCTTATCATAGGGCGGTGTGTTGTATTTGCCGTAAACCTGAGCGTAGCCCGTAAGACCTGCCTTGACCTGAAGGCGCAGAGCAAATTCGGGCATATCCTTTTCATATTCTGCGGCAATCTCGGGTCTTTCGGGTCTGGGACCGACAAAGGACATATCGCCCTTGAGAATATTGAAAAGCTGAGGAAGCTCATCAAGACGGAGCTTACGGATGATTTTACCTACGGGAGTGATGCGGTCGTCGCTGTCACCTGCAAGTCTGGCTACGCCGTCCTTTTCCGCATTCTGAATCATGCTTCTGAATTTGATGATCTTAAAATGCTTGCCGTTGGTGGTCAGTCTCACCTGCTTATAAAATACCGGGCCTCTGTCGTAAAGCTTGATGGCAAGGGCGGTAACAATCATAAAGGGAGACGAAATAACAATTGCGATAATCGAAAGCACTATATCAAAAAATCTCTTGAGAAGCTGATAAATAAGACTTGTGTCACTTCTCTTACAGCGGTAAACAGGTACGTTCATAAGCTGAATAGTCTTACCGCCTCTGATAATTGTATCCGAAATCTTAGGCTTTACGTATGCAACCTTATTGTGTGCGATACAGTACTTTACAACCTCGTTACGGTAATCTGAGGGCACACCGCAGAGAAAAACCGCATCAACGGATTTAATCTGATCAAAAAGCTCGGAAAGAGAGGTTTTGTCAGAGTTAAAGGTACGTACAACGGTAAAGCGCTTTTCAATGCTTCTGATTCCCTTGAGTGAGAGATATGAATCCACGTTTTCAAAAACAACGACGGTTTTCTTCGGTGCATGGAGACGGAAGTAAAGTGCATCGGTAACAAGGCACCACAATGCCGCAAAGGCCGAGAAAAGCACGAACATTATAAAGAAGGGTACAGGCTCAACGAGACGGTAGCTCAGAAGTGAGAAAATAACGTAAAGCACCACCTGCTGAAAGCCGATGGCAATTATCTGTGAGAAAATCAGGTCGTGCACCTGAGCCGTACCCACCATAAAGCCGCCGTAAACCTTGACAAAGGCGTAATAGACCGCCACAAACACTGCAAAGAGAAGATAGTTACCGTATTCGTAGAAGGGCTTCGGTATTGCGGGGTTATAAAATTCTGTCCAGACGAAATACAGCACGCTTGAGAAAGCAAGCATAATAAAGGCCTTTGACAGGTAAAGAATAAGCTTTTCCTTCAGATAGCGATTCTTTTTATTCATAAAACATTCCTCGTTTTTTCTTTTTTCATATATATCTTCGGCATTTTTACCGTAAAAATGCTCAGTTATAATTATAATATCATAAGTTTTATTTTTTGTAAAGGGAGAGGAAAATGCTCCCCTCGGGAAGCATTTTTAATGCGCAATGCGGAATGCGCAATTTGGAATTGCGCCCGACCCGAGCGGTAAAAGGAAAAGATTTCCCGCCATTGTGACGGGGTTAAATGTCGACTTAAAAGGGAGGCTCGGCATTTTCAGAATGAGGGGGGTCTATCTTTTTCACCTTTATATCCTACTCCCTTTTACTCGACAAGCGCTCATGCCGCGCGGCACTTCCTTTGGCTCAGTCGAGCACCAAAGGAAGCAAAATACCCTCTTTTTAGTAGCACGAACAAGCATATTAACAGTAAGATATTACCCGCCTTACAATGCCAGACTCCGCAGCGATCAGGTTGTATCCTACCTCTACCGCCAAAGCTTCGACAAAATCTTCACCGCAGATAACTGACGATGGCGAAAGGCTCAATTTTTTCTGAAAGATGTAGCCCGCCTCCGTCTGCATTTTCAGGCAGCGTCCGACGTCGCTTTTGTTTAAGTTTGCATAAAGTTTTTTACCTTCCTTAAA
>JAZNIH010000016.1:0-7468 GCA_045577395.1 Acutalibacteraceae bacterium
TCACTGCGTTTTGTGCCTCAGCCTGACAAAAATCCGTTATTCAAAAAATCTTCGACCTGAAAGTGAAGATTTTTAATTGGATTTTTGGATGCTGAGAACGATGAAAGGCTGACGCCTTTCAAGGACGAAGCACCGAAAAGCCTTTAAAAGGAACGCTTTCAGGCTATTTCGGATTATACTCGCCAACTTATTGCAACACTTTCAAAAAAACTTTTCCTCTACAGTACGTTTAAAGGGACTGCCGCCAATCTTTTTTAATTGACAAGTCCGTCTTTTTCCGTCTAAAATTTTATTAGGGGGATAAAAAAGCCGCATATTCCCTTATAGGCCGCAAAACAAAAATACTGCTCTTTTTCCGTCGCAACGGGCAGAAATTTTTTCTGTAAAAGAGGTATTTAATGAAAAGAAACTATCTGACATACCCGTGCAAATATATGAGAATAACTCAGAACTGCACGGGTAAAGCATCACATCTTCCCCACTCCTCAGGCAAGCCCGCCGACTACCCCTTTGACGAGGGCTGTGAGGGCAGCGGTAAAAGCTATATGTACTGTCCCTGCGACAGCATGAGAGTAGCGAGAGTTTACGGCGTGGGAAGCAAGGGCATAAACACCGTCTGGCTCGAAAGCACCGAAAAGGTTATATTTGCCGACGGAAGCGAGGACTACTGCACCCTGCTCATCACCCACCCCGATGACGACACCCTGAAAAAGCTTTATACGGGTAAGATATTCCGCCGCGGTGAGCCTGTATGCACCGAGGGCAGAGACGGCTGCTCAGGCAACCATTTCCACTTCAGTGCAGGCAAAGGAAAAATCAAGGGCAACGGCTGGGTAAAAAATAACAAAGGCAAGTGGGTCCTCACCTGCACGTCGGGTGCTTTCCCACCCGAAAGACTGTTTTTTGTTGACCCTGACTTCACAAAAATCCTTGACAGTAAGGGCTTCACCTTCAGGCCGCTCCCCGTCGGCTATGATAAAGGAAGCTACAGAGTCACCGCAAAGCTTCTCAACGTAAGAACAGGACCCGGAACGGAGTATAAAAAGAAAAAATTCTCCGGGCTAACCGAGGATGCAAGGGCTAAGATTCTCTCCCTTTGCGGCTGTGAGCGTGACGGCTACGTAAAGGGTCTCACCTTCACCGCATACGCCATAGAAGGTAGCTGGGGCAGAACTCCCTCGGGCTGGGTCTGCCTTGATTACTGTGAGGTGATAAAATGAGTGAGGAAATTGCCATAGCACTTCTCAGTCTTATGGGTACACTCGCAGGCTCCTTCGCAGGTGTTGTAACCGCAGGCAAGCTCACCAACTTCCGTATTGAGCAGCTTGAAAAAAAGGTTGAAAAGCATAACTGTCTTGTCGAAAGAACCTATCAGCTTGAGGAGGATATGGAAATCGACAAGGAGAAAATCAAGGTGATAAACAACCGTCTACGTGACCTTGAGGACTTTCACCGCCCCCGTTAACAAGGTGAAGGGTCAGGATACTACCCTTCGGGGATTTGTTGAACTAAAACATATAAGAAAGGAACACGCCTATGAATAAAATAGATATAACACCGATTATTGAGGCTCTCATCGCTCTTGCGAGTCTCATTATAACGGGATTTCTTGTCCCCTATTTAAAGCAGAAGCTCAGCAACGAAAAAAGAGAAAAGCTCAGAAGCTGGGTGAGCATTGCCGTTGCCGCCGCAGAGCAGCTTATGAAGGATAAAACAGGCCTTGAAAAGAAGGAGTACGTGGTTGCTTTTCTTCTTTCAAAGGGACTTGTATTTGACGTTGACGAGGTTACGGCAATGATTGAGAGCGAGGTTTATAAGCTTACCGAATAAGCAAATGCGCCTTGCATAAACAAAGAGGATTGCTCCTGCAATCCTCTTTTCATTTTATATCTGTGTATTTAAGTTGGCGAATGTAATCCATTCAATAATGTCAACGAGGTTTTCCTCGCTGACGCAGTCAACTCCGCCCTCGATTGCGGTGATAAACTTATCCGAATCAGGCTGAGGATTTTCCTTGAGCTTGGCCTTGAGCATTTTCATCATCATGCCCATCATCATTTTATACATACCTGTAAGCTTATCAATATGAAAATTACCCTGAAGAGAGAACATGGGGCAGTCTACGGCGTTTTTAGCCTTGAGCTCTGCATCGTTCTTCTCACTTTTGCTTAAGCCTACGGGACAGATGGCCTTGATATCGGTGAATACCTCTCTCGCCTTCTGAAGGCCCTGAACTGTGCCCGCCATTACCCAGCCCATAAAGATAATTTCTTCATCGGCACCGAGCTCCTTCACCGCCTTGCTGAGGCTCATAGCCTCAAAGCCTGTCTTTTCACCGAGCATTTCGGCATACTGCTTTGTTGAGCCTGTGTTTGTTTCATATACTATTTTCATTTTATATTTCCTTTTCTTTCTTACTTGCTACTCTTACGACGGACGGATAATGGCCGTCCCTAAGGTATTTAATTTATCGGTCAGCCCTGCGGACGCAGCAAGCCGCGCCCCTACAGTGCAACAATCAGCGCGGGAAATACCTTTCAATATTTACTCACGTCGGCGCGTGACTACTGACTACTCTTATTCCACGGGGAGATTGAAGCAGTGCATCTGAAGATTTGAAAGAAGTCTGAGAGGCTCGGCTGCCTTGAAGGCGGTGCCTTCTGCATAAACCTGATGCTGTAAGAGCATAGCGGCAAGAAGTGTAGGCTCTGCCTGAGATTTATGACACTTGATGCTTTCCATTTTAAGCTCTTCAAAATCGGTAATATCAACAAGAGTGTTAGGCTTGTCGGTATAATAGAAGCCTACACCCTTTACTCTCCAGGCATCGTCACGAAGACCGCCGTCCTTGAACTCAGGATAGAAGTCGCAGAGTGCATCCATACAGGCATACTTGACTGCATTACCCACCTTGATATGGTCGCTGTGGCATTCTGTTGCAAGATTGGGGTCAACGGTAAGAACATAGTCGGGCTTGATTTTTCTGATAACCTCAACAACCTTGAGGGAAATCTCTCTTTCAGAGTTATCGTTCTTATCCGCAAAGCCGAGGAAGCCTGCATTCTTCATACCGAGCAGCTCCTGAGCGGCAAGTGCCTCTCTCTGTCTTAAGGTCTGGATAGCATTTTCCTTGCCGATATATTCGGGCACGGCATATCTGTCGTCAGTTACGGTAAGCTCGTAAACCTCCACACCGAGAGAGCGCAGCCAGGCAATAGTACCGCCCGCACCTATCTGATTATCATCGGGATGAGGCTGAACAAAAAGAACTCGCTCTGCCTTGCTTAAATCCGGCGGAGCACAGAGCATATCCGCCGCTGCGGTTGCAGCAGTAGCAGCACCTCTTACTGCCGCAAATTTTATGGTGTAGTTACGTTTTCTTAAAATGTCCTTGATCTTCATATTTTTCGCCGTCCTTTTAACGTGATAAAACTATTGTATATCAAATTGCGGTTTCCGTCAACTCATAGTCTGAAAAAACCGTTTCGATTTTTCTCTCACAGCTTTCGGGAGAATATACCCAACGGTCAATAAAATCCTTATCATTATAATAGGTGACCTCTTCGTTAGGGTACTGTGCATCAAAGGAATCAACAATAATGAGCTTGATTTTCATTCTTTCGGGGATGAGATTTTTAATATACACGCTGGCGTGCTGACCCGGTACAACTCCCGGCACATATTCGGCAAGACCTGCAAGATTCGGCTTGAGCTCAACAAAAATACCGTACCTCTCAACAGAACGGACAATTCCCGGCACCGTTTCTCCCGCCCTGAAAAGAGCCGCATTTTCCTCCCACGTACCGAGAAGCTCCTTATAGCTGAGTGTGATTCTGCCGTTTTCGTCAATGCTTCTGACAACAGCCCTGATTTTCTGTCCGGGGCTGAATCTTGCATCGGGATGAGGGATTCTCGAAACGGAAATTGAGTCAATGGGCATCAGAGCGGAAATTCCCGCACCGATATCGGCAAAAACGCCGAAGGATTCCATGTGTGTGACAACCGCATCAATAACACAGCCAGGAATAAGCTTTGAAATATATTCTCTCATACAGTCCTGCTGAACACTCTTTCTGCTCAGAAGTGCTACCGTTTCACCCTTTTCATCGGTGGTAAAGCCTGTAACCCGACACATAACGGGCTTATTGACACGTGAGATAATTGCAATATCCCTTACGGAGCCGTCGTCAATGCCTATTGCGGCCTCATTTCTCGGAATCATACCGCGCATCGCCCCAAGGTCAACGTGAAGATTGTGCTCCTTATCACAGACGGTAGCTCTTGCTTCTATAATTTTACCGCTGTAGCAGGCCTCTTTGATTGCGGCAACGGAAGAAAGTATGCTTTTGTTCTCCGCAGCTGCAATAAGATAGTTTTCAGGAAAATACTTTTTCATTTTTAAAACCCTTTCTGTCATACGATTATATTTTTATCTATATGCTTATTTTTTTCAATTTATTTATAATTTTTGCCCTTTGTGATTGATATTATGCAACGGGATATGGTATACTTTTATAATAAGCGCACGATACGGTAGCTTCATTACTAAAGGAGGAATAGCTCTATGGACATTCAGGTCAAAGACATTCTCGTTATGAAAAAGAATCACCCCTGCGGCTGTAACACCTTTGAGGTTATCCGTTCAGGTATGGACTTCAAGCTTCGTTGCACAAAATGCGACCACGTTGTTATGACTCCCCGCCTCAAGGCTGAAAAGAATATAAAGAAGGTTATAAGAGAGGGGAAAGAAGAGTAGTCAGTAGCCAGTAGTCAGGGGAATTCCCTGCGGGAATTTGTTGAGATTATTCCCACAAAAAAACGATACAGTAGGGACACGGCTCGCCGTGTCAGCTGACACTGTTGCATTCTCTCACTGACAGTAAATTGATAATCTGATTAAATCTCATATTTATTAAACCTTTTACTGCTTTATAAAACCTATCTCACGCAGGTAGTATCTTAATGTTTAACACACGGTTGGATGCGACCGCAATTCTGCATTCTGTATTCTGCATTTTGCATTCTGCATTTTAAAAAGGAGATATACTATGCTTAATAAGCTCACAAGCGTTGAGGAACGCTTTGAGGAGGTAAACTCCCTTCTTTACGACCCCGACGTTATATCTGATATGACCAAATACAGTGCTCTTATGAAGGAGCACAAGAGTCTTACCCCCATTGTGGAAAAGTTCAGGGAATATAAAAAGGCCGAGGAGGATTTCACCTCTGCAAAGGCTATGCTCGACGAGGGCGGTCTCGATAAGGACTTCCGTGAGCTTGTGCAAACGGAGTATGAGGAAAGCGGTATTCTTAAGGAAAAGCTTTTCGAGGAATTAAAAATCCTTCTTCTGCCCAAGGACCCCAACGACGACAAAAACGTTATCGTCGAAATCAGAGGCGGTGCAGGCGGCGAGGAATCGGCTCTTTTTGCAGGTGTGCTTTTCAGAATGTATACAATGTATGCCGAAAGCAAGCGCTGGAAATACGAAATTCTTTCCTCCAACCCGACTGAGCTCGGCGGCTTCAAGGAGGTTTCCTTTATGATAAACGGTGAGGGTGCTTATTCCCGCTTCAAATACGAAAGCGGTGTTCACCGTGTACAGAGAGTACCCGAAACCGAAACTCAGGGCAGAATCCACACCTCGACAGCCACCGTTGCGGTGCTTCCCGAGGCTCAGGAGGTTGACGTCGAGATAAACCCCGCTGATTTACAGATAGACACCTACCGTTCAAGCGGTGCAGGCGGTCAGCACGTCAACAAAACCGAGTCGGCTATAAGAATCACTCACATCCCCACAGGCACAATCGTTGAGTGCCAGGATGAAAGAAGTCAGCATAAAAATAAAGATAAGGCTATGAGAATTCTCCGCTCGAAGATACTCGAGGCGGAAATGCAAAAGCAGATGAATTCAATAGCAGACGAAAGAAAGAGTCAGGTCGGTACAGGTGACAGAAGTGAAAGAATCCGCACCTATAACTACCCTCAGGGCAGACTTTCCGACCACAGAATCGGTCTTACGGTATACAGACTCGAGCAGATTCTCAACGGTGACCTTGACGAGATAATCGATTCTCTCATTACATTCTTCACCGCCGAAAAGCTCAGAAATCAATAAAAGAGTTGTTTATTATGGAAACTAAAATATATAAAGTAGCCTCCGCCGCAGACCCCCTCATAAATGAGGCAGCAGCCATCCTCAGATCGGGCGGCATTGTGGCAATACCCACCGAAACGGTTTACGGTCTTGCAGGCAATGCTCTCGACGGCAGCGTTACGGAAAAAATCTATAAGGCTAAGGGACGTCCCTCGGACAATCCCCTTATCGTGCATATAAGTGAATATTCGCAATGGGCTCCTCTTGTAAAGGATATACCCGAAAGTGCGAAGGCTCTTGCAGATGCCTTCTGGCCCGGTCCTCTTACGGTTATTCTTCCGAAAGCGGATATTATACCCGATGAGGTCAGCGGCGGGCTTCCCACCGTTGCGGTAAGAATGCCCTCAGATGAAATTGCAAGAAAAATCATCTCCGAGGCAGGTGTACCTCTTGCGGCTCCCTCGGCAAATACGTCGGGAAAGCCGAGTCCCACCTCGGCAAAGCACGTAACCGACGACCTTTCAGGTAAAATCGATGCTATCGTCGACGGCGGAGAGTGTGACGTAGGTGTGGAATCAACGGTAATTTCCCTTGCGGTTTCTCCCCCGAGGCTTCTGCGTCCGGGAGGTATCACTCCCGAAATGCTCACAGAGGTGCTCGGTGAAATAGAAATCGACGATGCGGTTTACAGCAAGCTCTCAGAGGGCGCAGAAGCCGCTTCCCCCGGTATGAAATACAAGCATTATTCTCCCGATGCCGACATCGTTCTAATAAAGGCGGATAAAGAAAAGTTCATATCCTACGTCAGGGAAAACGCTACTCCCCTTTCGGCAGTTCTCTGCTTTGAGGGTGAGGAAAAGGATATGCCCGTCAGAGCCGTTGCCTACGGCAGAAAGAACGATGCACTCAGTCAGGCAAAAAATATTTTTGATGCTCTGAGAAGGCTTGACGAAGCAGGTGCGGACAAGGTCTTTGCCCGATACCCCGAGCAGAACGGTGTAGGTCTTGCGGTTTTCAACAGACTTATCCGTGCTGCAGGCTTTAACGAAATTGAACTGTGAGGTGCCAATATGAAGGTTATAGGTCTTACAGGTAAAACAGGTGCAGGCAAAAGCACCGTTGCCGATTATCTCAGAGAAAAGGGATACTGTATAATAGACGGTGACAAAGTTGCAAGGGATATCCTTCTGCCCGGTGAGCCTGCCGTAAAGGAGCTTGCCGCAGCCTTTGGCGAAGACATAATTCTCCCTGACGGTAATATTGACAGAAAAAAGGTCGCTGCCCGTGCTTTTGCAAGCCGCCGGAATACAGATATACTGAACGCAATAACACATCCTCACATTACCTCCCGTTTTGTTGCCGAAATAAAAAAG
>JAZNIH010000017.1:0-27944 GCA_045577395.1 Acutalibacteraceae bacterium
TGTGATGAAGTTCTTGTAGCACAGGAAGTGGTAGATGCACTCGGTCATACAGAAGTAATCGACGCAGCAGTAGCACCTACCTGTACAGAAACAGGTCTTACAGAAGGAAAGCACTGTTCAGTATGTAACACTGTACTCACAGCACAGGAGACAGTTGCAGCAAAGGGTCACACAGCCGGTGCAGCAGCAACCTGTACAACAGCACAGACATGTACAGTATGTAATGCAACACTCGTTGCAGCAAAGGGACATACTGAGGTAACAGATGCAGCAGTAGCACCTACATGTACAGCAACAGGTCTCACAGAAGGTAAGCACTGTTCAGTATGTAACACTGTTCTTACAGCACAGACAACAGTAGCAGCACTTGGTCATAACTATAACTCAGTTGTAATTGCACCCACATGTACAGCTCAGGGTTACACAACACATACATGTACAAGATGTTCAGACGGTTACACAGATACTATTGTTGCAGCACTCGGCCATACAGTAGAAAGCTATACCAAGAGTGCAGAGCCTACTTGTACATCCGATGCAAAGCAGACCGGTACTTGTACAGTCTGCGGTACAGCAGTAACAATTGATATCAAGAACACAATGCTCAGCCACACACCTGCTGATGCAAACAGCGACGGTTATTGTGATAGCTGCGGAGAAAAGATAGCATTCCGTTTCGATCCTCTTGAATATGTTGAGGAAGCAATCGTTGAAAAGAACGAATCCGAACTTGCAACGTATCTTTCAAGAGCTGACAAGAGTGATAATCTCTATCAGTCAACTCAGGGTTATGATGACAACGGTATCATCGCATCACCTTACTTTGATGTGAAGATTGAAGGTAAGAATATTCCCGTTTACGGAACAGTTGTTTATGTTCCCGAAAGTTCAGCAGCCGGTCACGGTGCTCTTCACTCATTCTCAGAAATTTATATTACTGAGAATGCAACAGTAACAGCGTTTAACATTGAACTTACGTCAATCTGGAATGCTCTTAATATAACAAGTGCAGAAATCCTTTCAGCACCCGGTTATACAAACAGCACACTGAAAGTTAACAACGGTAAGGTAACAGCTACTCTCAACGGTATGGGCGTTTACACCTTCGTATTCAACGGTCAGGATGCAGACTACGTATTTACTCTCACAGTACGTAAGTACTATGATGACGATGCAACAATTGCTTATCTTCAGAGTAACGGTTTCGCCGTTCATGTTGTAGAGGGTTATCTTCCCGACTTTGATTATCTTGCATTTTCCGTTGGTACAGCTCCTGCTGACGGTAAGGGAACGCAGATTAATGCAGGTAAGCAGGTAGTTTATCTCAAGCAAGGTGCTTATGTAACAGCTAAGCATTCCTTTGATATCAATAGTGATGCCGATAATACTAACAAGGCTGAATCAGGTGCATCAGACAATAACGGCATCGGTCTTAACAGATATCCGTTTATCAGCTCCTACGGTCAGTATTCTGTATACATTTACGGTATGGGTGCTATCGACCTTACTCATCTTGACAGAGGTGAAA
Source organism: Acutalibacteraceae bacterium (assembly GCA_045577395.1). Lineage (GTDB taxonomy): Bacteria > Bacillota > Clostridia > Oscillospirales > Acutalibacteraceae > UBA6857. Next base: position 1,529 of record JAZNIH010000017.1, read on the forward strand.
GAAGAGGTATTGTATTCAATCAGTGCGGCGATGTTCAGATCGTAGGTACCAAGCTTATCAATCCTTGTGAATGGGGTATCGTAACATACCGCACAAACTACGTACAATTTATAGACGTTGACGTTTACGGCTATAGACAGAACTCTGACGCATTTGATATCTGTAACTCACAGGATGTTACCGTTACAGGATGCTTCGTGAGAACAGGTGATGACTGCTTCTGCGTGAAGACACTTGGCGGCGAAGACAATGCTAACTATTACTCAACCAACATCAAGGTTACAAACTGCTATGCATGGGCTTCTAAGGCAAGAGCCTTCGGTGTATTCGGTGAAACAAATCTTAAGATTGACGGTGTAACATTCGAGAATTCTACTGTTCTTTGCCACGATGTAACATGGGATGCCGTAACAATGCCTGCTATTGGTATTGTTGCTGCTGAGAATAATATCAACGGTAGTATTTCAAATGTAACATTTAATAACATCAAGATACACAGAAACGAAGTTTCACCTCTCAGCGTAGTTGCCGGTGGCGGACTCGGAACATTCCCGATTCAGGGCATCAAATTCAGTAATATTGATTTTGCAACAATTAATACCGTTGCTGAACGCAGAATGAGATTCGGTATATATCCGAACGCAGGTGATTCATATTCATTCGGTGGAACTACATTTAGTAACGTAACCTGCGGTGGAACAGTGATTGATGTGCAAAACAATGCAAACTTCAACGATGATGGTTCAGCTCATATTTTAAGAACATCTATTAACGGTACTTATGTGCCGGGTCAATAACATTCTTAGATAAAAGAACTGAATCGACAAATCTGATATGATATAACGTTTTATCGGAAAACTTAACAATGAAGCCGGGTGGGAAACCACTCGGCTTTAAGCTTTAATTCGCTGTATTATTTTTGTGTTGACAAAATTTATTAATAGGTGTAGAATAAGTCTAAAATAAATTATTAATCGTATTTACGGAGGTTAAATTATGGAAGCATTAAAAGCTGATATCGTTGAATTTTTAACAGGCCTTATCGAAACAATCCTTATCTTATTCGGTCAGGAGAATACTGAGCTTACAGAAGATCAGATTGCGGGCATCGAAAAATTTGTTGATGTAATTTTCCTTGTTTAATAGTTGATTAAATTCAAAAAATTACCTTGATGTTTTATCAGGGTAATTGTCTTTTTATGTGTATTATATTATTTGTCATAACCGTTTCTAACACTTTTCTAACAAATTTCTATGTTACTGAGTGTTATTGCGTTATATTCAGTATAATTTTATAGCGAAAAAACAGAGCTTAAGGGGTGAAAACACCTCTTAAACCCTTGAAATTTATAGGGCATAGTTTTCGAGCCCTTCTGCCCCTGCCAAAAAATTCGACAAGTTTCGACTTGTCGAATTTTTTTATCCATTGCGAAAGCAATGGTATATCATCACGCTTTAGCGTGTATCTCATCACCGAAGGTGCATATCATCAGCCGCAGGCTGTATCCTCTTTCGCAATGATGATATACAATGCTCCGCATTGATGATATGCAATTCCTACGGAATTGATGATATACACGCCTTTGGCGTGATTTTGCGTTTGGGTTCGAATCCTTAATGCAAACCACAAAAATATCTTTTTTGTAGCCCATAGACAAAGGACATCGCAAAAGCGGTGTCTTTTTCTTTTTATAAAAAAGCGAACCGAACCCGAAGCACGCGGAGCGTGTCGTGGGGCGCGGGTCTCCTGTGGAGACCTCTGCGAAGCAGAAGCGCCGACCGAGCCGGCAGGCGAGACCGAGCCCTTCTGCCCCTGCCGAAAATTATATAATGCTTATATCTCTATAAAAAATGACCGCCATCGCTTATCGGATGACGGCCTGTTTTTTTATAAGGTTTAATAGAACACCGTTACAAGTATTATCGTGATTAATCCGCATATACCTATAGCTACACCGCTTAAAGCAGCCTGTATTTCACCGATTTCTACGGCTTTTGAAGTTCCGATAACGTGACTGCATGTGCCGATTGCGATGCCTTCTGCGACAGGTGACTTAACTCTGAACAGCTTTGCAAGGGCGGGTGCTGTTACTGCACCGACAATACCTGTGCATATTACTGCTATTACTGTTATTCCTTCCATTCCTCCGTTCATTAGTGAAACGTCCAACGCTATAGGCGTTGTACAGCTTTTGCCGATAAATGAAGCCTCAATAGCCTTGTCAACCTGAAAAAGCTTACAAAGTCCGATTACACTTAAAATACTGGTTACTGAGCCGACAAAACAACTGCAGATAATCGCGAGTGCGTATTTTTTTACTGTTTTAAGCTGCTTATAAATATTAACTGCGAGCAAGGCTGTTGCTACAGGTAAAAGATTTGTGAGAAATACATTATCCTGCATATATTTTTCGTAGCTGATGATACCTGACTGAATTAATACAACACAGCATATTATTGCAAACAGAAGGGGATTAAGAAGAGGCGTTTTAAATTTTGAAAACAGAAACGAGCCGACTCCGAAGGCCAGAAGGCTGAGAAACAAGCCGAAAAGAGGTGATGCGAGAATAGTTTCCATCATTCATCGTCTCCCTTCTGTAATTTTATGATTAATCCGGCGGTAAGAGCCGTCACTCCGTATACAACGGGTGTGGTTATCAATACAATCAGCATAAAGAGAATCAGATTTTCTTTTATTATATCAAGGTACTGCAGTATCTTTACGCCGTAGGGTATAAAGAAAACAGCCATATTTGACGTAAGAAAATCAGCAGTAGATCTGATGCTTTCATATTTAAGCGCTTTAATAACCAATATAAACAGCAGAATTATCATACTTAATACACTTGCAGAGAAGCTGAAAGGGAGAAGAGATGTGATGAATTCACCCAACAGACAAACTGCAAATATAATCGCAAGCTCTGCGGTTATATGCAATCCTTTTTTCATATATATCACCTCGTTGTTTTTATATTATTTATGTCTGCGGTCCGGCAGAAGGTGCGTCGTTTTTGTTGTCAGTAATTATATCATCATCCTTATTAACTGTCAATTATGTGTGAACCCGAAATATACTTTATATGCTCCTTACTCTTTTATAAAAAACTATTGAAATATATTAATTTATTTGATAAAATAGGATAAATAAATTTGATAGGAGAGATAGAATATGACTCTTAAAGTAACCGCAAAGCTCGATCCTCAGTTTGAACCTCTTTCACTTGTTGTTCGCGAAATGCGCGAAGCAACTAAGGAAAACGGTCAGGACGTTATTATTGCCGCTGTCAGAAACGATGGCTATACTACTACATATAAGACAAGAATTTTCCCTGAGGGTACAGGCCGTGATGAGGAAAACTTCCGTTTTATTGAACGTATTGCCAAGTCACTTGTATGGGTTGCAGGTGCTCATAAGCTTGTTATTGCAGGCGCCGATACAGTAGGACAGAAAATCAAGGAAGCATATACCCCTGACGGTCTTCGTGCCTTCGACGTCGGTCATATGAAAAAGACCTACGAGAAGGATTTTGAGGTTGAGCTCTGTGCTTTTGAGGATGCCCCCAAGGATAAATCTTCGGCAGCACCTCTCGGCAGACACCTTGACGGCTGTCGTATCGGCTTTGATGCAGGCGGAAGCGACAGAAAGGTAAGTGCCGTTATTGACGGTAAGAGCGTTTATTCTGAAGAAGTAGTATGGTTCCCTAAGCTTAACTCCGACCCCGAATATCACTATCAGGGTATTCTTTCTGCTATGAAAACTGCTGCTTCAAAAATGCCCAGAGTTGATGCTATCGGTGTTTCATCAGCAGGTATTTACGTAAATAACCGTATTATGGCTGCTTCTCTCTTTATTAAGGTTAGCGAAGAGGATTGCGAAAAGAGAGTAAAGAATATGTATCTCGATATCGCAAAGGAAATCGGCGAGAATATTCCCATTGAGGTTGCAAACGACGGTGACGTAACTGCACTTGCAGGTGCTATGGATCTTAATGACGATTCTGTTCTCGGCATCGCTATGGGAACAAGTGAGGCAGGCGGTTATATCGACCCCGACGGAAATATCACAGGCTGGCTCAATGAACTTGCATTTGTACCCGTTGACTACTGTAAGGAATCAATGGTTGACGAATGGTCCGGCGACTATGGCTGCGGCGTTAAGTATTTTTCACAGGATGCAGTTATCAAGCTTGCTCCTGCTGCAGGCATTGAACTTGAAGAAAGTCTTTCTCCCGCTGAAAAGCTTAAGGTTGTTCAGGAACTTATGGCTAAGGGCGACGAAAGAGCTGCTGCAATCTATGATACAATCGGTGCATACTTCGGATATGCTATCGCATATTACACCGAATTTTACGATATCAAGCACGTGCTTATTATGGGTAGAGTTACCTCCGGTGAAGGCGGTGTAATCCTTCTTGAAAGAGCACAGGAGGTTCTTGATAAGGAATTCCCCGAGCTTGCTGCAAAAATCAAGCTTCACATTCCCGATGAAAATTCACGCCGTGTTGGTCAGTCTGTTGCAGCCGCAAGCTTACCTGAAATCAAATAAAATAACTTGTTGTTTCTTTACGCTGCTGATGCTTTTGCGGCGTAAAGAAAGTATGGTGAATCTGTATGATAATCGATAATTTAAGCAATTCGCATCAGTACCGCGAAACCCATAAGGGCTTTGCAGAAAGCTTTGACTTTCTTGATAGAGCAGTACGTGAAAATCTTCCCGTGGGCAGATATGAAATTGACGGTGAGAATACCTTTGCTTTTATACAGGAGTATACCTCGAAAACGGAATCTTCCTTTGAGGCACATAAGAACTATATTGATATACAGTTTATTGTTGAAGGCACAGAGGTTATTTTTGCAGGTGATCTTTCACGTATGACGGTCAGAGACGAATATAGCGCTGACAGAGATATTATGATTCTTGAGGACTGTGATAAGGTCAGCATGGCAATTCTCAGAAATGGGGAGTACGGTATTTTCTTCCCTTGGGATGCTCATAAGCCGGGACTTTGTCTTGACGGAAAGCCTGATGCGGTAAAAAAGATTGTAGTTAAGGTCAGAGCTGACTGAATACTTTGTTGAAGGATGATTACCTATTATGAAATTTGAAACAATTTTCGGACCCGGTACAGGAGGTCCTGCCGACTATTACAGAATACCCTCCGTGATAACAACAAAGACAGGTGTCGTTGTTGCCTGTGCGGATGCCAGATTTTTTACGGGTGCTGACAATCCTAACAGAATTGATAAGGTTGTCAGAAGAAGCTTTGACTCAGGTGAAACCTGGAGCGACTATATCATTGCCGTTGAGGAATTCGGCGAGGAAAAGATGAAGGCCTCAGCTGCTATTGACCCCATACTTACTTATGTTCCCGAAACCGGCAGAATTTATATGCACTATTGCCATACTCCTGCAGGTATCGGCATTCTCAATTGCAAAAAAGGTGTTGCCGAAACTGCTGAAGGTTATAGAATAGTTGAGGGTAAGGGCGGTAAAAAGTATATACTTAAGGATGGATTCCTTTATACAAAGTCCGGTAAGAGGACAGAGTTTTCTGTTGCTGAAAACGGAAGCGTAACAAAGGACGGAGAGGTTGTAGGTAACCTTTACACCTCAAAGGACTACCGTGAATTCGGAACCTCTACCCTGATGATGTGCTACAGTGACGATGACGGACTTACCTGGTCCAAGCCCGTGTCACTCAACACTCAGGTTAAAAGGAAATATATGAGCTTTATCGGCCCCGGTCCCGGCTGCGGAATCGTAGTTAAGAACGGAGAATATAAAGGCAGAATAATTGTACCGATTTATTACGGTACGAAAAAGTGGCCTTTATGTCTTTCCTGCTGTGTGATTTACAGTGATGATAACGGTGCAAGCTGGTCTTTGGGTGAAACACCGAACAACACCAGAAAAATTTACGGCTTCAAAGCAAATCATTTTCTTATCACAAACAGCAAAATGCTGACTGAATCTCAGGTTATTGAGCAGGAAGACGGCACGCTCAAGTATTTTATGCGGAACCATGAGAAGAGAAGAAGTATTGCTGTGGCTTACAGTAAAAACGGCGGCGAGAGCTGGGAAAACTTCAGATTTGACGACAGCCTTCCTCAGCCGATTTGTCAGTCCTCTGTGATTAAAATTGAGAATGCAGATAAGCCTTATGTTGTTCTTCTTAATCCTGCCAGCAGAGAAGGCAGAAAATGCGGAACCGTAAAACTGTCCGAGGATGACGGAGAGACCTTCAGATACAGCCGTGTGCTTAAAGAGGATGATTTTGTTTACAGTGCAATGACAATGCTGCCTGACGGAAATATCGGTGCACTGTTTGAGCCTAATCTTGAATGTCAGGAAATAGTGTTTACTAAATTTTCTATTGATTGGATTAAAGGCATTTAATAACTATTTAAAAGATAATGACAGTTTAAGGAGAAGACCTATGAATCTTGCGGAAGAAAGAAAATGGATACAGAAGGAGCTTGAATCCGTTGCGGATTTCTGGCTCAACAACGGAATGGATAAGGTGCACGGCGGCGTTTATACTTGTCTTGATAAGGACGGTAAGGTTTTTTCAACCGATAAGAGTGTATGGATGCAGGGCAGATGCGGTTGGATATTTGCTTATCTTTGCCACGTTTACGGCGTTAAAAAGGAATGGCTTGAGGCAAGCAAAAGCTGTCTTGATTTCCTTGAAAAGTATTGTGTTAACCGTAAGGCTGGTGACAGACTCTACTTTACCGTAACTGAGGACGGCAAGCCTCTCAGACAGAGAAGATATTGTTATTCTGAGGCGTTTTACTGTATTGCCAACGCTGAATATTACGGTATCACCGGCGAAAAGGAGCATCTTGAAAGAGCCCGCAAGGCCTATGATATGTATTGGAACTTAAACCACGGAATGGCTGACCCCACAGGCCTCGGAGCAAAAACCGAGCCTGAGACAAGACAGGGCAGAGCTCTCGGCATCCCGATGATTCTTCTTAACGTTACTTCCGTGCTTCTTCGTGTTGACCCTGAAAATTCGGATATTTACAATGCAAGAGCTGACGAATGTGTTTCTGATATATTTAAATATCACGTTAAGCCCGAGCTTGGCTGCACACTTGAAAGTGTAGGACTTGACGGAACTCCCCGTCTTGATGTAACTGAGGGCAGAGTTGTCAATCCCGGTCATGATATTGAATGCAGCTGGTTCCTTATGGAAAGAGCAAAGGCAACGGGGGATAAGGAGCTTGTTAAAAAGGCTGTTGAGATTTTCGATATGGCGTTTGAAAAGGGCTGGGATACTGAATTCGGAGGAATTCTCTATTTCTTTGACTGCCTCGGTAATCCTCCTGAAGCCTATGAGCACGATATGAAGCTTTGGTGGCCTCACAATGAAGCTCTTATCGCTTCACTTATGATTTACAAAGAAACGGGCGACGAGAAATACCTTGATACGTTCGGTAAAATTCTCACCTACTGTAAGGAGACCTTCTCCACAGCACCCTGCGGTGAATGGTACGGTTACCTCAGAAGAGACGGTAAGCCGACTCTTCCAGCATGTATCGGTTCTACCTTCAAGGGTCCCTTCCACGTGCCCAGATGTCTCATTATGCTCGATAAAATGTTAGAAGAAATAGAAAAGAGAGGTTAATTAAAATGAGTCTTGAAAAGTATAAGGGTATAATTCCCGCATTCTATGCCTGTTATGATGATGAAGGCAACATTTCAAAGGAAAGAACTATGGCACTTGTCGAGTTTCTTATCGAAAAGGGTGTCAAGGGCCTTTATGTAGGCGGTTCATCAGGCGAATGTATTTATCACAGTGTGCAGGACAGAAAAGAAACTCTTGAGGCTGTAATGGAGGCTTCTAAGGGCAGACTTACAATTATTGCTCACGTTGCATGTAACAATACTAAGGATAGCTGTGAGCTTGCACGTCACGCTGAAGCTCTCGGTGTTGATGCAATTGCAACAATTCCTCCGATATATTTCCGTCTTCCGGAAAAGGTTATTGCCAAGTATTGGAATGATATTTCAGCAGCTGCACCCAACACAGATTACGTTATTTACAATATACCTCAGCTTGCAGGTGTTGCACTTACTCTCTCTCTCTTTGATGAGATGCTTAAAAATCCCAGAGTTATCGGTGTTAAGAACTCATCAATGCCTATTCAGGACATTCAGATGTTTGCCCGTCAGGCTAAAATGAGAGGTAGAGAAATTGTTATTTTCAACGGTCCCGATGAGCAGTTCGTCGGCGGCAGACTTATCGGCGCAGAGGGCGGTATCGGCGGTACCTACGGTGTAATGCCCGAGGTTTATGTAAAGCTCGATGAGCTTATTAAAAACGGCGAGTTCGAAAAGGCAAGAGTCCTTCAGGATGCTGCTAATGAGGTTACTTATACAATGTGCTCTGCAAACGGTAATATGTATGCAGTTGCAAAGGCAGTTCTCAAAAAGAGAATGGGTGTTGATCTCGGCGGCGTAAGAGCTCCTCTTCTTAACCTTGAAGAAGGCGACGAGGCTGTTGTAGAGAAGGCATATCAGCTTGTAGAAAAAGCGCTCGAATTGTGCTGAAATTATCAATAAAGCTAAAGGACATCGCTACGGTGTCCTTTTTTTCTTGACATTTTTTATATGTTGTGATAGATTTAAATAAAGGTTACAATTCTGTAATAAAATCAAAATTTCAGAGGTAATCAATATTTTTAAAGGAGAATTATATATGTCATTTTCACCTGTATTAGCGAAAATCCTTGGCGTTTTTCTTGCTGTGATTACTCCGTTTCTCAATTTTTTTATGACTGATATTACAGCGCCCTTTGACAAGCAGATTGATACTGCTCTTGAAAAAACCAGAGGTTATATGAAGGGTGTTTGTCATGCTGAGCCCCAGTATGACCTTATCAGAGAAGGAAATATTGAATGGTTCCGTGATGATATACCGTTCCCGTACGATGAGGACGGTAATATTTCGGTAGGCTATCTGCGTTGGAAGGAAGAGTCTCAGGAATATGCAGACAACGGAATAAGAATTTTCGGTATTACACCTTACCCCGAGGATTATATCGAGTTCGGTCTTGATCCGAGAGATCCTGAAAACCGTGATGAGATTCAGGATATAGCCCGTTTCTATATGGAGGATCTCCGAGGCATTGTCGGTGCTTTTCAGATAACAAACGAGATGGGTATTGATCGCTTTACTTACCCGCTCACTATGGAAGAAGCATATGAATTTATCGGTATGCAGCTTGAGGCTATGTATCCGATCAGAGAAGACGTTATCATCGGCTATAATCTTGCTGCGCTGTCTATTCTTGATATGCCGATTAAGATGTGGAAATATCATAAATACTGTGATTATGTCGGTGTCGATCTTTATCTCGGTTGCTTTGAAAACGTGCTCAAAAACGCCGATCAGTATATTACTGTACTCAATTATGTAAGAAAGGTTACAGGAAAGCCTGTTATTCTTTGTGAGTTCGGTTATATCGGTCTCGGTGAGCCTAAGAGTGAAGAGGAAAAGCTTGCTATTCTGAAGGAGTACGGATACTCGAGTGAGGAGGAGGCAAGAGCTGATATAGATAATTTTATAAAAGCCCTTCCCGAAGACCTTGCAAATGAATTTGACAGATATGCAGACGAAACACCTGAGTACCGTGCAGACCTTTTGTTTACAGGTGAATTCAGAAGTCATCTTTACAGAGAACTTCCCGAGGGCTTCGGTCTGAACGGCTTCCCTCATACTCCTGAGGGTCAGGCTGAATTCTTCTCCTATATTATTCCGAAGATCAGAAATCTTGATTTTGTTATAGGCTCATTTATCTATATGTGGGACGACACAGGTGACTGCTATGTATGCGGTCAGGAGGATTGTCCCGTTGAAACCAAATGGGGACTTGTTGACAGTGAAGGAAACCCCAAGCCGTCATATTATGCGGTAAAGGAAGCCTTTGCAGACTAAGCGCAAAAATTAAAGACAGGGGCTGACCCTGTCTTTTTTTATTCTTTTGGCAGGACAACCTCAAAGCAGGTTCCGTCTTTGCCTGTGGATTTAATTCTTATGCTGCCGTCGTGCAGCTCACAAATTCTTCGTGCAACGGATAAGCCTATACCGTTGCCGGTTTTTTTGTGTGAAATATCACCTTGATAAAATTTATCAAATGCGTGTCTGGCATCGTGTTCCGTCATTCCTGCTCCGCTATCGGTAACAGTAAAAACGATATTGTTTCTGTGCTTTGAAATGCTGACGCTGACTGCGGAGCCTGACGGTGTGTATTTGAAGGCGTTGTCGATGAGATTGGTCCACAGCTGCTGAAGTAAATCCTTATCTGCGATTATAGTGTAATCATCACCCTCGAAGCTTATGTCAATTTCTTTTTCACTCCACTTGCTGATAAGAACGGCAATAACAAGTCTTATTTGCTCGCTGACGTTGAACTCGGTTTTATTTGTAAGAGTGTTCTGATTTTCAAGTCTTGAAAGTGTAAGTATGTTGTTCGAAAGATTTGCGAGTCTTTCAGATTCGCTGATGATAATTTCGATATATTCCTGCTTTTCCTCTTCGCTGAGGTTTCTGTTTTTTAAAAGCTTTGCAAAACCGCCGATTGAAACTATCGGTGTTTTGAATTCGTGAGAAAAGTTGTTTATGAAATCGTTGCGAAGCGTTTCAATGCTGTCCAGCTCCTCAGCCATAGCGTTTGTTTTTTTAGAAAGAGCACGTATACTTCTGAGACCTGAAAGGGGAATCTGAACCTTATAATCGCCCTCTGAAATTTTGTCTGTAGCTTCTGAAAGTTTATGGATCGGCTTAAGAATTTTACTTCTGAAAATCAGTGCAAACACAATGCCAAGCACAGAGCTTAAAGCAGCGACAAGGTATTCTGTTATGTGCTTAGGTAACTTTGAAACATCAAGGAAGGGGAGCTCACGGACCAGATAAAAGAAAAAGAAAATTGTTGCACCGCAAAGATACACAAGCGCAAATACCGAAACCGAAAACAATAAAAACAGCTTAAGACGTCCAAAAGTCTTCTTGTTTTTCTTTTTAATCGTTAATCACCGCCTTATAGCCGACACCCTTGACTGCGACAATTGTGAATTCAGGATAGCTCTTGAATTTATTTCTGAGTCTGTTTATGTGTACGTTTACGGTTGTATCAGCAGAGCTGGTGTTCATACCCCAGATTTCATCCATAAGTTGAATTCTTGTAAATATAGTATTCGGATTCGAAAGCAGCTTGAACAGAAGATAGAACTCTTTTTTTGGAAGGTTGAAAACCTCGTCCTCTCTTTGAACTGAAAGAGATGCGAAATCAAGCGAAACCTTTCCTACTGTAAGCTTCTGCTCGCTGTTGACGTTAGAGCGTCTGAGCAGAGCTTTGATTCTTAAGAGTAACTCCTGAACGTCAAAAGGCTTGGTGATATAGTCGTCTGCCCCTTCGTTGAATGCCTGGTATTTTTCCTCGGCTGTCAGCTTGGCCGTAACGATAATTACCGGAGTATCAATTTTATTTTTTCTGATTGTGGTGATGAACTCATGTCCGTCCATTTCGGGCATCATAAGATCAAGCAGAATAAGGTCAACGTATTCGTTGTCGAGCATATCGATGGCCTTAAGACCATTAGTTGCTACTTTAACATTGTAGCCGGCTTCTGACAGAACAACCTGCAAAAGTCTTGCTGCACTTCTGTCATCTTCAACTGCAAGTATATTAAACATAAATAGACTCCCTTCCGTCTTTTTCAGAATTATAAAAATAAAATATGAACTAAAAATAACCATTTAAATATATTTACAATTTATTCACATTTGAAGTCTGTATGTTAACATATATTTATCATATTTATGGTTTAATATTCACGATAGTGGAATAGTATAGGGTAGTTATGCCCAAATTGTAATTTATTGCTTGAAAGAGGTGTTTTTTGTGGTTGAGTTTATCAAAGAATACAGAATTCTGGCACCGACTGTTATGTACATAGTCGGCTTTCTATTAATGATGATTGTGAGCCTTACTACATGCAAAAAACATAATCTGTCAAGGCTAAGTGCTTTCCTTTTTACTCTTGTGAGTTATGTTGGCGGAGTTGCCGGTGCAATGTTTATGGGTGACCAATTTACCAAGGTTGCCGTGAAGTACGGTGGCCTTGAGTCAAAGGTTGCAATTTTTGGCGCCGTTATGTTTGTTCCGATATTTATTATCGGTGCAGCTTTGATATTCGGAAAGCCCTGGCGTAACATAATGGATACTATGGCTCCGGGAGGATTTATAATTCTTACATGTGCAAAATTCGGTTGCTTTATTTACGGATGCTGTCCGGGACTTCCCTGCGAATTCGGATTGTACAATCCTGTTTTTGATATGGTAATGTTCCCATCTCAGATATTTGAATCAATATCAATGTGCTTTGTTGTTGCCTTCTGCTTCTGGTACGGATTGAAATACAAAAACAGAGTGTCGGGTAAAGCATATCCCTATACAATAATGTTATATTCTGTTATTCGTTTCGCTTGGGAATTCGTCAGATATTATGATGTGGAAGAAATGAGACATATGTTTCTTGGCCTTACCTTCTGGCAGCTCTGGTGCATTGTGACCTTCTTTGAAGGCTTAATATGGCTTCTTGTTATGAAACATCCGCGCTTTAATGAATTTGAAGATAAGTTTTATGCGCTGCACGGCAAAGCTGTTGCTAAGATAAAATTGAAAAGGAGGGCTAAAGATGTTTAAAGGCAGTGAATATGCATATTATGCGATGTATCTTGTTGGATTTATCGTTATGATGCTCGTGAACTTGAAAACACACAAGAAATATGAGCTTACCAAAAAAACTGCAGTAGGTTTTACTCTCATAACATATGTAGCAGGTGTATGCGGTGCCATGATTATGGGCGATATGTATACTGCGGCTATAGCAAAGTATGACGGCGGTTATTCAAATGTTGCCATATTCGGAGCGGTCTTCTTCACACCGATTTTTATGTCGTTGGTTACCTTGCTTGCTTGTAAACCCTGGCGCAAGATAATGGATTTGTTGGCACCGGGTATATTTATTATTCTGACCTGTGCTAAATTCGGTTGCTTTTTGAATGCTTGCTGTCCGGGTAGGGAATGCAGCTTCGGCGTTTATAACCAGAGTCTTGAAATGATTGTATTTCCTTCGCAGCTTTTTGAAAGTATAACAATGTGTTTTGTTGTTGGTTTCTGCTTCTTTTATGCTTTCAGATTTAAAAAATGTATTCCGGGCTCTGTTTATCCCGTTACTGCGGCTGTATATTCCGTTACAAGATTTTGTTGGGAATTTATGAGATACTACAAAACCGAAGAAATCAGACATATGATGTTCGGACTTACCTTCTGGCAGTTCTGGTGTGTCATAGTAATCGTCCTGTCGGTGATTTGGGTCATACTCCTAAAAAACAAAAGCTTTGTCGCTATAGAAAACAAATACGAGGCTTATGCTGAGAAGAAAAGTTTAGCCCGGGCAGACAGATTCGAAAAATTTAAGCACAGAAACGATAAAAATATAGTTCATCACAAAAAGAAGAAAAAATAAATTAGTTATTTATTGTTTTTATTTAAACTTTAAATATAAAAATCTTATTTTGGGAGGCGATATGGTATTTTAAGTCTCATCTCAGATGAGCAAAAATAACTAAACTAAAAATGGAGGAAAAAACATGTTAGTAACAAAAAAAGAAGTCAGACAGACTTCGAAAAAAGCTCTCAGTGTGCTTCTGGCAGTAGTTATGATCATGACAAGCATGAGCGTATGCTTCGGCACTTTGGGCTTTACTGCAAGTGCAGCTGACGATACCGACGCTGTACAGGCTTTTGTTTCTGCTATGAAATGTGATGCTATGAAAAGCTTTTCCACTTCAGGTGGTGGTGCTACTTCAGGCGGTTCAGGCAGTAATAAAACTCAGACCAGAACCTATACCTACACTGCACCTTCTTATGCTCATTACGTACAGATAAACAATGTTATCAACAAGCTCGATGCAGCTATTAAGGGTCTCGATGAGTATAAGAACGGACACGATCACAACAATAACGGTAACTGTCAGGATGGTTGGGATAAAAACACCGCCACTGACAAATGTACCGACCTTGGTTGGATTGAGAAGCATCTCAGATTAGCTATCGGTGACGCTGAGCTTGCAACCCTTACCGGTACATACAATCTTGATGCTCTTTTCACCGCTGTATTCAATATGGATGGTCTTAGTTACCGTAACGCTGACGGTCAGGACGATGCTGATGATACATCTACTCAGAATAATGTACACAATGAAGCTACAAACATTCTTACTGTCAGCACAAATAAAGTTGCTGAAAAGCTTCTTGAATACAGCAGTATCGCTGCTATTCCTGAAAACATTCAGGTGAGTACAACATACACTCTGAAGATGTTCAGACAGAACTTTACAACTACAACAACAAACTCTTGCGGTGGTACAGATACAACAAACCACTATCACATCGCTATGAATACCAAACAGACTGGTGGTGTACCTGCTGTTACAACAGGTTCAGGTAGCTCGCAGAAGGACGTTCTTACTTCTGCTGAAACGGTTTTTGCTAACAATGCAAACTATATCAATGCTGCTGATGTTAACGCTGTTCTTGCACTTTCACAGGATGCTGATGCACTCACTCTTATTAAGGAAGCTATTGCTACGGCTAAGGATAGTGTTATCAGCGCTCACAGTGAAGCAGTTTATAATCATTTCTTTGATGAAGTGAAGATTGCTGCAGCTCTCAAAAATCTTGACGACGCTATCAAGTTCCTCGGCTTCAAGGTTACAGTTGATGAGCTCAACAGACTTAACGCTGTTGATTACAGTGCTTTTGATGAAGCTCAGCTTCTTGCACATCTTACTGTTTTTGAAGCAGAAATCGCTAAGTTTGATGCTCTTGAAAAGGCAACACAGGATCTTATTATCAGCTCCTTCGGCCTTAACATCGACGCTATCAAAACAACATGCATCGATGTAAGACATGAATATGAAATCATAGGTATCAGAAGACTTAAGGTTCAGACTGATACACACATGTCAATGTATCAGGGTTATAACATTGATATGGTCGATGACGGTACCCTTACTAAGGAAATGATTACTCAGGCAGTAGCAACTATCGGTAACGATATTGCCCTCTTCGGTAATTATGTTCAGGTATATGTTAAGGAAGTATGCGGTGAGACATACCCCACCACTCTTATGACATTCTATAATGCTCTTCAGAAGCTTGGTCTTGCTGTTGACTACAATATGGAATTCCTTTACAAATACTCACAGTACAGAGACGAAATCAAAAATGCTGTTTCCGAGGATTCAGAAACACTTCTTGAAAGCCTTATGAACTATGATTCATGGTACACAGGCCTCAAAAATCTTATTGACGGTATGAAGACAGAGCTTGGTGAAGAAAATGCAAATAAGCTTTTCGACGAACTCAACGAGCCTATGGTTGAATATATTGATAACGCTTATACTGTTCTTAATCTCAGAACTGAAGGTGAAATCAATACGGCTTACGCTCTTTATACTGCATATGTTGAAGCTAACGGAACTGAAATCACAGTCGCAACAGTTTCAGATTATAAGGCTCTTGCAAATTCAATCGGTCTTATCAATCAGGTTGCTTTTGAATTCCTTAGATCAACACCTAACTTTACAGTAAGTCAGGAAGCAATCGATAAGTATAACGCCCTTATGAATACTGATTTCGGTTATGCTGATTTCCTTGCTTCATACGGCTTCTCAACCTTCCAGACAAGCACAATCGGTTCTTTCATCAGAGAGGACTCTGCTGATGACATTGCCCGCGATAACGAAGACATCGACGGTGATGGAATCGGTGAGTATGTTGCCGATGATGCTAAGGTCGAAAAGGTAATCAAGGTTCTTGACGCAGCTCTCACAAATGCTGACGTATCAGCTCTTCTTGGTCTTGATATTGGATCAATGCTTACAGAAGCAATTGAAGGCGCTATTATTTCTGACGCATTCATCAATACTGTTTGTGATATGCTTTATCCTCTTGTTCTCAAGGAATTCGGTAAGGTATTTGCAAACGATCTTCCTGCAGAAGCAGAAGGTTATACTGTTAACTACAAAAAGCATCTCCATGCTACACTCAGAGATGCAGGTTTCGAAATTTATCCTGACCTTCTTGCAGAACAGCTTAAAAATACTTCGAATTATAAAAACAACGGGGCTTACAAAGATACAGTTACCAGACTTGAAAATGCTTATAAAGAGTATAGTGCTATGTACGGTGAAGACGGATATACTACCGAGCTTGATCCGGCAGGTGGCGTTAACTCAAATAACGGCCCCAAGGTTATACTTGCAACAACTCCCTGGGATTCAACCCTTATTCGTGACGAAGAAGGCAAGCTCAACCTCGAGTGGGGTATTGATGTAGCTAAAGCTTCAGGTAACTATACAAGTGCCGAGCTTAAAGCTCTCTTCTATGAGACATTTGACGATGCTGTAGAAGGTCTTAAGCCTCTTCTCCTTGCAATTGTTGCTAATAAGGAATGGAAGGCAACTACAGTCTCCGGCTTTGCTGTTGCAGGTCCTTTTGATGCTGCGAAAGTTTCGCTTGATCTTTCTGCTACTCAGAATAGTGGTTATGCTAACCTTCTTGTTCCTGTCTATGAAGCTCTTAACGTTCCTTATACTGATGTTGCAAAGATAGAAGGAGATTTCTTAAAAGATCAAACGAAAGACGTAGAGCTTATTATCGAAGCGATACTTGAACCTATTTTCACTCTTGTTGAAAATATCGGCAAGGCTCCGCTCGATACAGTTCTCGGCATTCTTCCCAATCTCTGCTATGCTCTTTCAACTCAGATGGTGACACCTCTTTTGAGCATGCTTAAGACAAAGATTGCTTATATTGCTCCTATCGGTGGTCTTGCTTCATGTATAGGTGATATCAAGGCTCCCGAAGGCCAGGTAGATATCGACGTCGGATCAATGCTTAATATCAATGATTTGATTGACCTTTCTGACGGTCTCAATTCAATTCTTAAGCAGTTCGGTCTTGATATTCCTGCTATCAACCAGGGCTATGTAGCTACTCTTGGTGAGCTTGTAAAGATTAACTCACAGAGAAAGTCAGCTATCTATAATATTGAATCAGGTAAGGGTTACCACATCAATGCTAACAAGGCAGACGTACTTGCTTATGTAGTTGACTATCTTCTTGAAGCTCTTGCACAGCCCGGCTTCCTTGATATGATTGGTGAGCTTCTTGCTCCTAAGACGGAAGACGGTGAGGTTGTTGAAGGCGAAGAGGGTACAGATGAAACAACACCTGTTGAGCCTGAAGAAGGTACAGAGGGCGAGGAAAAGGTTGACCTTCTTACAACAATTCTTGAATCTGTTCAGGAGGATCCCGATACAGCTATTGCTGCTATCGTTGAGCTTCTTAATATGGAAGAGTACGACACCCTTAAGAAGTATAGCTGGTACAACGGCTATATTGATAATGTTGAGGTTGGCACTCTCACCGGTACACCTGCATACAAGATTTATATGAATCCCGCAAATGACTGGACAAAGGATAAGGCAGAGTATCTTCTTGCTAACCTTTCATCAATTATCGATTCAGTTCTTAAAATGACAGGTGCAGAATTCACTCTTGAATCAAAGCTTACAGAACTTCTCGGCGGTCTCTTCACAAATGATACCATTGCTTCTGTAATTGAGCTTGTTGCAGGTCTTGAACTTGATGAAAAGCTTGCAAACCTTCTTAAAAATCAGCTCGGTGTAGATCTTGCTGCGTTTGCAACAATGGAATACACTGAATTTGAAGACGGTAACATTGACGGATTTGTAACAGCTCTTACTGAGATTGTTGCTCCCTTTGCTCCTGCTGTTGATTTCCTTCTTGAAGGAAAAGACATTAAGCTCTTTAAGGATACAGAGGGTGAAGTTGTTATCCAGGGTAATGACGGTTACAACAATGCAATCATTCCTCTTCTTGAGGCACTTGGTCTTGAAGTTAAGGCTCTCGGCGAAAATGACGACGCACTTGTTCTTATTCTTGATGCTCTCAAGGGCCTTATTAAGGATGTAATTGCTGATCCTGTAAATGCAATTCTTGATATTCTTCCCGGAGCTCTTTACTTCCTTGCAGGTAACAACCTTGCAACAGTAGTAAGAAATCTCCTTCATCCCGTATATGTTGTTCTTGATATTATCAGACCCATCTATGATGTAGACCTTCACGCTCTTATCAATGGAATTGAAATTGCTGTTAAGGATTCAGAAGAAGATGCAGGTGTAGATACTGTTGAGAATACTGAAGGTACAGAGGAAGCTGAACCCGTAGAGACTCAGACTCTTGCTGAGCTTCTTGGCTTCGAAATCGACCTTGACAACCTTGATCTTAATGTTATCTTTGCTCTTGCAGAAAACTTCATTGATCTTGGTACTCTCTTTGATGAACTTAAAGTTCTCATTTACGACGTATGTAAGGCAATCGGCACAGAGTATACTTCAGTTTCGACATTCGTTAAGAATGAAAACGACTGGAAGAAGGGTGCTTATAGCGCAGACTTCGACAAGGCTGATATGCTTACAGTTATCCTTTCATTCGTTCTTGAATGGGCAACTGTTCCTGAAAACGGTGCTAAGCTTGACGAGCTTCTCGGAACAGACGGTATCGTTGCTTCAATAAACAGTGTATTTGCTGATGTTGATATTTCTTACGGTACACCCAACTGGTCGTATTGGTTTGCAACTGAAGATGCCTTCAACGCTTACCTTGCAGGCAATGAAAACCTTCCCAACACACTCTATGCTCTTGAATATCCTAACGATTGGACTGCAGAAAAGGCAGCATACGTTGCTGACAAGCTTCCCGCTCTCGTTGATACCGTAATCGGTCTCATCAATGCTGATAAGGAAGATGCTCCTGCGACAGTTTCAGCTCTTCTCAACGGTCTCATCGCTGAGAACATCAACGCAGAAACCCTTAACGGTCTTGTTGCTATGATTGCTGATCTTCTTAAGGATATCGATACAAACCTTATCGAAGCAGCAGGTTATCTTCTTGATGTTGATCTTGCAGGTCTTCTTGCATACACCTGCGAAGCAGAAATCAACTCACTCAGCGACTTCATCAACGAACTTGCAAATGTACTCGATACATATGCAGGCGGTCTTGTAAACTGGCTCTTCTTCGGCGATGATTACAGATTCGCTAAGAAGTCAGATGAGACAGACACAATCGTAATCAACGGCGGCCTCGGCTATGAAAAGGGTCTCGCACTTATCCTTGAGGCTCTCGGCGTTACTCTTCCCGCTGAAGCAAACGTTAAGACAGTTCTTGGCGCTCTTGCAGAAAGAGTTGATGCAATCCTTGCTGCTCCCGTAGATGAAGTTCTCGGACTTCTTCCCAACCTCATCTACTTCCTCAATGCTAACGGCGCTGGCGTTGCATTAAGCAACCTCCTTGCTCCCGTAAATGCACTTCTTGCTAAGATCAACGGCATGGGCATTCTTGAGAATCCCATCGTTATTGCTGACCTTCTCAAGTTCACTCTTGAAGACGGTACAGAAATCAGCATTGATCCCGCAAATCTTGCTCTTGCTAACGTAGTTGATATTCTCAAGAGTGTTCTTCCCGGCTTTGATTTCACAGCTGTTGAAGATTATCTTGTAAACTTCTGCACAGGTAAGATTACAAAGGGCACATACATCTTTAAGATGGAAGCTCCCAAGGCAGACGTTGTTACAATCGTTCTTACAATTGCACTTACATTCATTAAGAATGAAGCAAACGCTGCAAAGCTTGACGAAATGCTCGGCACAGAATTCCTCGCTTCAATCGACGAGGTTCTTATGAGCACTCCCGTTGAGTATCTCTATCCCGATTACAACTACTTCGATGGCGAAATCGATTACGATAACGGCACAATCGAAGTAATTGAAAGTGCTATCACATATCCCAACGATTGGACAGAAGAAAAGGCAGCATATCTTGCTGAAAACCTTGATGACCTTGTTGACATCGTTGTTGGTATGGTAAGCGAATATGATTCTCTTGCAGCTCTTCTTGATGACAAGGTGAACGTATTCACTACAGAAACACTTAACAGCCTTATCGCTCTTATCAGTGACCTTCTCGGTAATGTTGATGATGAGCTTCTCGGCTTCGGTTCACTTCTTAATGTTGATCTTGTAGGCCTTAAGGCATACACAGCTCCCGAAGGTATTGAAACTGTTGATGCATTTGCAACAGAACTTGCAACTATCCTTAACACTTATGCTAAGGGTGTTGTTGAATGGCTCCTTCTCGGTGATGATATCAAGCTCTTCGTAACTGACGATGACGCTAAGGGCGAAAAGCTTGAAGGTGAAGACATCATTACAATCAACGGTGCAAACGGTTACTCAGAGGGTCTTGCACTCATCCTTGAAGCTCTCGGATGTGAAAACCTTCCCGAGGCTGACGGCGAAACAGAAGAAATCGTTTCAGGCGTTCTTGCATCACTTGCAGCACGTATCGACGAAATCTTTGCTGACCCCGTAAATGAAGTTGTTGAGCTTCTTCCCAACGTTATTTACTTCCTCAACGCTAACGGTGTTGCAACATCAGTAAATAACCTTGCAGGTGCATTCAACGCTCTTGCTCTTAAGCTCAAGGCATTCGGTCTCGACATTACTCTTGATGATCTTGTTAATATCGAAGAACTCTGCGGTATTGAAGAAGACCTTGCAATCAGCCTTGACAACCTTACTATTCCTGCAATTCTTGAGCTTGTTTCAGCTATGACAGGTCTTGACCTTTCTAAGCTTGAAGACGTACTCACAGGCTTTGCTCTCGGTAAGGTAACAGCTTATGATTCAGTAAGCAGTCTTGGTTACACAGCTAAGATGGAATTTGCTGATGAATTTGATAAGCACGACATGATTACCGTTCTTGTAACAGCAGCTCTTCTTGTAGCTTTTGAAACAGAAGGCAACGAAGCTGTTATCAACGAAATGATAGGTGATGATATTATCACAGCTATCAAGGCAGTATTCGAGGATATCGAAATTGAATATGCAGATATTGATTGGAATTATCCTCTTGCTGACAACGGTACTGTTGATGCAATGAAGTATTCAATCGAATATCCCAACAACTGGACAGAAGCAACTGCAAAGTATGTTGCAGATAACCTTCCTGAAATCGGCGATCTTGTCGCAGGTCTCATCGACGGTAACTACGATTCACTTTCAGCACTTCTTAAGGATAAGGTAAATGTATTTACTACAGAAAACCTTCAGGCTATCGTTGATCTCATCGCAAACCTTCTTAAGGATATTGACGACGGTCTTCTTGATGCAGCAGGCGTTCTTCTCGGTGCTGACGTTGTAGGCCTCAAGGCTTATAAGGCTCCTGAGGGTATCGCTACAGCAGATGCATTTGCAGCTGAGCTTGCTAAGGTGCTTAACACATACGCTAAGGGTCTTGTAGAATGGCTCCTTCTTGGCGAAGACTACAGATTCTTCGTTAAGGCAGTTGATGAAGAGGGTCTTCCCGTTGACTTCATCACCATTAACGGTGCTTACGGTTACTCAGAAGGTCTTGCACTTCTCCTTGAAGCTCTTGGTTGTGAAAACCTTCCCGCAGCTACAGAATCAACAGAAAGCATCGTAACAGGTGTTCTTGCTTCTCTTGCTGCTCTTATCAACAAGGTTCTTGATAAGCCTGTTGAAACAATCTTTGAGATTCTTCCCAACGTGCTTTACTTCCTCAACGCTAACGGCGTTGCAGCAGTAATCGATAACACAATTGCTGCTCTTACAGCTCTTCTTGAAAAGCTTGCTCAGTTCGGTATTGAGCTCGATATCAACGAGCTTGTAAACCTCAAGTCACTTATGGGTATTGAGGATACAGATGCAGCAATCAGCCTTGATAATCTTTCAATGGCTGCAATTCTTGAAGCAGTTTCACTTATGACCGGTCTTGATCTTACTCTTATTGAAGATGTACTTGTCGGCTTTGCTCTCGGTAAGGTTGACGAATATGATTCAGTAAGCGTCAAGTCAGCTTATAAGATGACTTATGCTGATGACTTTGATAAGCATGATATGGTTACAGTTCTTGCAAACCTTGTAATTCTTACAATTGCTGATGCAAAGAATGAAGAATTTGTCAAGGGTCTTGTAGGCGCAGAGGCTTACGAAGTAATCAACAATATCTGTAATGAAGCAGTAATGCCTGTTGAAATTCAGGAATTTGACTGGCTCTTTACTGATATCGCAGATACAGATTCAGTTGTTTCAGCTCTTGAAACATCAGAAATCTTTGAAAGCGGTAAGTACGGTCCTCTCTACACAGAGGAGATGGCATACTACATTGCTGAAAACTTCGGTCAGTTCGTAGATAACGTTGTTTACCTTCTCGGCATCAACATCAACGGACAGAGCGTTGACGACCTTAAGGAGCTTATCAACGGCTTACTTAACGGTAACCTTTACAACAGTGCAAACGTTGTTGCTATCCGTGATGCTCTTGCAGGTGTTCTTGCAGGTATTGAGGGTCTTGAAGTAAACGGTAAGAACGTTGGTAAGTATATTGCAGGTGTTCTTGCAAATTCCGGTGTTGCTGATATCTCGGCAGTTGCAAAGGTTGAAATTCCCGAGTTCACAGAAAACAGAGAAATGTTTGTAACATATCTTTGTGCTGTACTTGAGCCTCTCTATCCCGTACTTGAATGGGTACTTGCTAACAAGAACATTGAGTTCTTCGTTGATCTTGAAAAGACAGCGGCTATTGAGCTTGTAGCAGGTGAAGGCTATGCTTACGGTATCATTCCTCTTCTTGAGGTTCTCGGTTGTGAAGGCATCCTTGCTCCCGATGAGTACTATGCAGCAGTTGAGGCTGACGGTAATGTTGTAATCACGTCTATCCTTGATCCTCTTCTTAACAGAGTGGATGCAATTCTTGCTGAAGATCCTGCAGGCGAAATTCTTGATATGCTTCCCAATATCATCTACTTCCTCAACTCCAACGGTGTTGATACAGTAGTAAGAAATACTCTCCATGCAGTATACGGTCTTCTCAATGCAATTTCACCCATCGCTGAAATCGACCTTTACGAGATTATCGGTATTGATCTTGCTGACATCAACTTCGAATGGCTCTTTGCTAAGGTGCTTGAAATTGTTAAGAATTCAACAGGCTATGAATTCTCAAATCTCGATGCAAGTGCTCTTTGCGAGCTTTCAGTTGGTACAGTTGAATCATATACATCACTTAACGGCAAAACAGCTTATAAGATGGTATATGCAAATACTGATGATATAACCGGCGGTAAGGCTGAAATGGCAACCGTAATTATGCGTCTTCTCATTACATTCGTAATGCACGAAAACAATCAGGAAATGCTCCTTGGTCTTCTCAGAGATCATCTCGGTATGACTCCTGAAGCAGAGAAGTACATTGGCGGCGTACTTTATGTATACGCTACTGCAGCAACTGAAACATATCTTGGTATGGATCAGGCACTTGCA
The DNA here is from genome assembly GCA_045577395.1 of Acutalibacteraceae bacterium. GTDB lineage: Bacteria > Bacillota > Clostridia > Oscillospirales > Acutalibacteraceae > UBA6857. The sequence goes on from JAZNIH010000017.1 coordinate 25,042, forward strand.
ACAACATACTATCTCTACTACGGTGCAGATATAGGCGTTTCTGAGGTTGTTGGCGGCTTCAAGGATCTCAACCTTGAGTGGCAGAAGATTCTTAAGGAGCTTGGCTACTCAGATGATGAAAATGCAAGTGAAATAGGTAAGCTTATCGCAGGTATTTTCGAACTTGATATCTTTGAAGATATTATCAGTCCTGAAGGTATTGCTCCTAACGGTCTCATCGCATTTGTTGAAAAGATTATCTCAATCTTCAAATCAATCATTGAATGGTTCAGAGCATTCTTTGCATAATCCTTAAATAATAAAAAACGGGTTGCGCTGCAACCCGTTTTTTTATCTCTTCGTAAATATATATCCTTAATTCAATTGACTTTTTACAAGCGATAATGTTAAAATATTTTATCAGGAGGCGGTGTTATGAAAAAATTCAGATGGTGCTTCATAGGAGCAGGTAGCCTTGCCTGTCAGGTTGCTTCTCAGCTTAAAAAAAGCGGCAGACATGAGGTTGTCTCTGTTTATACAAGAGACTACGGCAAATGTGTTGAATTCGCAGATAAATACGGTTGTAAGCCTTATAAAAATGTTGAGGATGCAATAACTTCACCTGATGTGGACGGTGTATATATTGTTACACCTCATAATGCGCACTACCAATATGCAAAAATGTCGCTCCTTTCAGGTAAGCCTGTTTTTTGTGAAAAAGCCTTTACCGTAACTGCAGATGAGGCAGATGAGCTTATTAAGCTTTCGCGTGAGAAGGGCGTGTATCTTTGCGAGGCTATGTGGACATGGTTTTCGCCTTGTGCCAATATGACAAAAAAGTGGATTGATGAAAATAAAATCGGCAAGATTAAATCCGCTTATTTCAGCTATCACGTTAATATAGCCCGTAACGGCGGCAGATTGACTGATCCGAAGCGAGCAGGGGGAGCACTTCTTGATATAACTGTCTATCCTATTACCTATGCTTACAGACTATTCGGTTTTCCTGATAAAATTGAATGTAAGGCTAAAATGAAAGACGGCGTAGATTTGTCCGAAGAAATTACTTTTACATATAACGACGGCTTAAAGGTTTATATAACCTCTTCTCTCGAAGACAGTAAGGGTCTTGAGAAAATGGTTATAGAGGGCGAAAACGGCGTAATTAAAGCACCTTTTTTTCACGCCTATAACAAAATCACCTGTAAAAAAGGCTTGTTTAACCGTGAAACCTTCAGAGGTGACGGCCCGAGGATTAACTCATATCTTGATGAGTTCGATGCAGTTGCCGATGATATAATAAACGGAAGAACAGAAAGCTCTTTTGTTCCCTTGACGGCTACTTCAGACGTTATGCATATAATGGATAGCATTCGTGAACAAATTGGGCTTAAATATGATAATCTTGAATAAGAATTGGAGTATAAACTAATGAAAACATACGGAACTTATTTTCAGAATGATAAGGAACTGCCGATTAAATACGGTGAAATAAATCTTATAAATCCCGAAAGACAAAGATTAAGAGGCGAACCTCTTATGAAGGGAGTTGAAGCCTATCCGGTATTTCAGGGCTTTTGCGGTACTGATTTTGAGCTTATGAAAATGGGCAGAGAGGGTAAGCTCTCAAAAAAATTCCCCGAGGGAGAAAGCCGCCTTATAAACGGTCATGAAGGTGTTGTTTGGGTGCCTTCTGAAAACAGGTTTGCTATTGTTCTCATCCGTGGCGGTGACAGCTATGACCCTACCAGATACAGAGAGGATGAAACCTACTTTGAATACGGCTGTGACGGAGCTGACGGTCTTTTCTGCGACAAAAACTACTTCAACCCCGATATGCTTTTATCACTTCCTGAGGAGTACGAAAACCTTAAGAAGCTTCCTCTTTCAGTGGCTAAGAGACTGTCTTTTGCTGACCCTTATGCCTGCGCTATCTTCCAGAGAGAAAGAATGGAAGACCTTGGCGAAGCTCATTGGTTCAGAATCGAAATGGCAAAACACAAGTGCTCTGAGGCCGAGGCGAGAAAGCTCGCTAAAGATAACGTCTTCGAAAGAACGGTAGTTTTCGGTCTTGGTATGACGGGTCTGTTTATCGCTGATCAGATAAGAAGATATCACCCCGATGCTAAGATACTCTTTATCGGCAGAAGCGACGAAAACTGCAAGAAGGTAGTTTTCTCAAAGGATATCGCTAAGGCTGACTATCTTTGCACGGCAGGTCTCAGCGAAGAAGAAACAGCTGAAAAAATAATTGAAATTCTCGGTGGCAGAGCAACAATGTTTGTCGGCACAAGCGGTACCGATATAGAACACAGAGTAGCTTTTCAGCATAAAGTGCTCGGTTGCAACGGCGTGTACAACAGCTTTTCACTAGGCCCCGTAGTAAAATACGATACAATGCCCTTCGGCTTTGAAAATCACCTGATATTTGCATCAATTAACTTCCGTCAGGCTCATATGGAAGAGGCTATCGATGTCCTCGTTGACAGCAGATATGACGAGGTTGTTGAGCTTATCGACAAAGACGAGTTCACAGCTGACCCTCTCGACGCATACGAAAACAAGATATTCTGTAAGGGTGCACCTCTCAAGACAGGCGTAATCTGGAACAAGGACTTTATCGAGGAGGATAAATAAAATGAAAGCTATCGTAATTTCAAACCCCAACGAAATAGAAATCAGAGAGGTACCCATGCCTGAGGTTAAAGAGGGCGAAGCGCTTCTCAAGGTTAAATATGTGGGCATATGTGGTGCTGACCTTGCATCATACACAGGTAATCAGCCTTTCACAACTTATCCCCGTATCCCCGGTCACGAGTTTTCGGCAGAAATTGTATCTATCCCCGAAAATGACAGAGGTCTCAAAGCGGGCGATATCGTAACCTGCAATCCTTACTTCAACTGCGGTGAGTGCTACTCATGCA
>JAZNIH010000018.1:0-14217 GCA_045577395.1 Acutalibacteraceae bacterium
AGAATGTTCGCAAGACAGTTTGATTTGGCTTTGCTTGACGAGCCCTCTTCTGCATTAGACCCCATTGCAGAGTACAGAATGTATGAAAGCCTTATTGACGCAACAAAGGACAAAACCGTTATTTACATATCGCACAGACTTTCAAGTGCGGTGCTTTCCGATAAAATAATAGTTATCGGCGGCGGTGAGCTTATAGAAATGGGCTCTCATGCTGAGCTTATGCAAAAGGGCGGAGAGTATTGCCGTATGTTTACTCTGCAGTCTTCAAGCTATAACACGGAAGGGCAGGTGACGGCTGATGAAGACTAAAAATGAGCATTCAATGCTTTCGAACATTATATTTTTTGTAAAGCTTATTTATAAGGCATCTCCCTTGCTCGTTATAGGTGACTTTATATGGGGTATTCTTACAATTCTGCCCGGCAGACTTATTTCCGTCCTCGGAGTAAAGTATATTATTGACGTTGTCTCTGAGGGTAAGGATTTACACCGTATCTTTTATGCGGTTATTGTTGTTGCGGTTATCCTTGTGACAAGCACCCTTCTTTCGTGGCTGTACAGAGAGTTTTTCTGGAACATTGAAAAGGAAAAGGTGCACTACCGACTTAACAAGAGCCTTTACGAAAAAGCAAAGAAGCTGGATCAGGAAAGCTACGATAATCCCGAATTTTATAACAGCTTTATTCTTACAATCGAATCCTCGTCAGATAATATTCAGAATCTGTTAGGTCTTGTCAGAAACTACGTGGGCAACCTGATTTCTCTTATAACCATTGCAGGTGTGCTTCTTACAATCGACCCGATATGTCTTGTGATTATTCTTGTTTTCATAGGCGGCTTTCTTCCTCTCAGCCGAAAAATCGGTGACCTGCAGATGGGCAGACGAATTGACAACACAAAATTTCATAGACGAAGCGACTACTTCCAGCGTATTTTTTATCTGCAGGAATACTGTAAGGAGGTGCGTATGAATGAGATTGCACCTCTTCTTATGGAGCGTTACAACGATGCGGCAGATGACGTTATAGAAAATCAGCGTAAATACTGGAAAAAGATTTCTTCGCTTTATATGGTGCAGGAAACGGGCATACAGATTTTAGGCTTTATGTTTGTGCTCCCGCTGTATCTCGGATACTGTGTGCTTGTTAAAGAAAGCATTACTCCCGGTGACTTTGTTGCCGCCTTCAACGGTGCCCATTCTATTGCCGTTTCCATTAACTTCCTTACTGTGTGGGCGGTTGCCGTTTTCTCTGAAAGAGGAAAGATGATTGAAAAATACCGTGAATTCATCAAGGCTGATTTCAAGGTCAGAGACGGTGAAAAAGAGGCGGAAAAAACCGAGCCTAAGGAAATAGTCATCAGGGACCTTTCCTTTACCTATCCGGGTAACGACAAGCCTACCTTAAAAAACATCAATCTGACGGTTAAGCCCTATGAAAAAATTGCACTTGTAGGCTATAACGGTGCGGGTAAGACTACTCTTACCAATCTGCTTTTACGTCTCTACGATGCTACCGAGGGCGGCGTGTATATTGACGGTGAAAACATAAAGGAGTTTACCCTTGAATCTCACCGTAACCGCTTCTCTGCGGTATTCCAGGACTTTCAGATTTTTTCCTGCAGTGCAGGTGAAAACGTAGCACTTGACAAGGAATTTGACGAAGAAAAGGTACGTGAGGCACTTCGTCACAGCGGATTTGACAAGAAGCTGGAAAAGGGTGTCAACACCGAGCTTTTAAGAGAATTTGACGACGAAGGACAGATGCTTTCCGGCGGTGAAAGTCAGAAGGTGGCTATTGCAAGAGCCTTTTATAAGGACTGTCCCTACGTTATTCTCGATGAGCCGAGTGCAAATCTTGACCCGGTTGCCGAATATAATCTCAATCAGGCTATGCTTTCCGCGGCGGCAAATAAAACGGTTATATTTATTTCTCACCGATTATCCACAACAGTCAATGCGGACAGAATCTGCGTTATGGAAAACGGAGAAATCATAGAAAGCGGGTCTCATGCCGAGCTTATGGCAAAGGGCGGAACCTACGCATATATGTTCAATCTTCAGGCAGAAAAATACCGAAGCTGAAAATTGTTTTTTCGGCAAAATAATTACATTCAATCCCTTATGATAGTAAAGTCATAAGGGATTTTTTGTTCGGAGGTAAAGAAATGTCGGTAAAAATAGAAACAGGACCGAAAACCGTAAGAGCCTTTCTCGAGGGTGAAATCGACCATCACAATGCAATATTTATAAGAAAAACAATAGACCGTGCCATAAGCAGTAAAAAGCCGCAGCTTCTTATTCTCGATTTTTCTGCCGTGAGCTTTATGGACAGCTCGGGTATCGGTCTTGTTATGGGAAGATATAAGCTTATGAAGGCTATAGGCGGAGAAATAAGGGTGGAAAACCTGTCCTCGGGGGCATATAAGGTTATGCGCCTTGCAGGTCTTGACAGACTCGGTGAAATCAGACAGAAGGAGACGGTGTAATGAAAACGGTTAACGAAATGAAAATGACAATAGAATCAAGAAGCGTGAACGAGGGCTTCTCGAGGGTGGCTATAGGTGCCTTTGTGGCGTCTCTGGACCCTGATGTTGAAGAGATTTCCGACATCAAGGCGGCGGTCAGCGAGGCTGTTACCAATGCGATAATTCACGGCTACAGAGAAAAAACGGGAAAAATTTACATAACGGTGAGTATTTTTGAGAATAATACTGTCAGAATCAGAATCCGTGACAAGGGCGTAGGTATTGAAAACATAAAGCAGGCGATGGAGCCGCTTTTCACTACTGCAGGCTCGGAGCGGTCGGGTCTCGGCTTTGCCGTTATGGAAAGCTTTATGGATTCGGTAAGAGTGACCTCGCAGGTCGGTAAGGGCACCACGGTAACTCTTAAAAAGCGGATCTGGGGCAAAAACTGTTGACGGGAGGTTGGTGCCGTGAGAGAGAAGGATAAGGAAAGAGAGACTCTCATTGGCGAAAATTACGGGCTTGTCCATGCCTGTGCAAATAAATTCAGGGGCAGGGGAGTCGACTATGAGGATCTTTTTCAGGCGGGCTGTGTCGGGCTTATAAAGGCGGCGGATAATTTTGATAAGGAAAGAGGCTTTGCTTTTTCTACTTATGCGGTGCCGGTGATTTTAGGTGAAATCAGAAGGATTTTCCGTGACGGCGGTGCGGTCAAGGTGGGAAGAACTCTGAAGGAGAGATCGCGGCACGCTATGAAGATAAGAGAGGCGCTGGCGTCGGAGCTTTCAAGGGAGCCGACGGTGAGTGAGCTTGCCGAAAGACTCGGTACTGACGTCGCTTCAGCCTCGGAGCTTATCAATATTTCTATGCCGACCATTTCTCTGACTGCCTGCGATGACGACAGCAAGAACGGTCAGCTGGATATTCCCGTTCAGGCGCCGGAAGCGGAAATCACGGAAAGAATGGCGCTGAAAAGTGTGGTAGAGGCTCTGCCTGAAAAGGATCGCAGACTTATTGAGCTTCGTTATTATAAGGGTATGACTCAGGTCAACACCGCAAAGGAGTTGGGTATGAGTCAGGTGCAGGTTTCAAGAAGGGAAAAAATAATTCTCGGTATAATGAGAAAAAGTATGATTTAAATAGAGTGGAAATTTTGAAAATAATATGATATAATAAATAAGTTAATGTGAAATAAAGGAGAAATCCTATGATGAAGTTTAAAAGATATTTTTGCCTTTTGCTGAGCATGACTATGGTTTTTCTGTTTTTCGGCTGCGGCAGAAGCAGTAAGAAGGCGGCGTCATATTTTGTAAAGGGCTCGGATGCCAGGGTGGATGCGGTTACGGACGAGGGTAACAGCGAAATATATTATGACGGTACTGCACGTAAGGAGCTTACATCCCTGGCGGTAACCGATATGTCATCTCTTCTTTTCAGCGAGAAAAGCTATAGCGTTTCGGTTTTTGATGAGGCGTCAGGCAGACTCTGGAGAAGCATACCCAAAAGCTATGAAGATGATATGGCAAGCGTGATAAGTCTTGACCTGCTTGTTGACGGTAAGGAATATACCCTCAACTCACAAAGAGATTCCGTAGCGATGGACTGTACAGACTATGAGATTACGGAAAAGGGTGTCGCAGTCAACTACAGCTTCAGACGAAGCCTTTCCGACGGAACAAAAATAGATATTGACGTTCCCGTCCAATATACTGCCGAGGACGGTGTTATCAGCGTAAGTATTGATTGCTCATCGGTTGCAGATAAGGGTAAGGGTGACGTGATTATAAGATCAGTTTCCCTTCTGCCCTATTTCGGTGCGGCGAGAGATGAAAAAAAGGGTGATTATATTCTTTTACCCGACGGCTGCGGTGTTACACTTGATACCTCATCAAAAGCAAAGGCCGAAGAGGTCTACTCTGTAAAGACCTATTCTCACGATGCGTCACTTGAAGAGAATTCTCAGGAAACGGCAACGGGAATCTTACCTGTTTTCGGTATGAAGTGCTCAAAGGGAGCCTTCGTCGCGGTTATAGACGAGGGTGATGCAATATCAACCGTCAGAGCTCACAGGGCAGGTGAAGGCTCGGGCTACAACAGAGTTTATGCCGAGTTCGAAATTACTCCCACCTGTAAAACAGAGGACGGCTATTACGTCTCCTCCGAAAGCTATAAGGGTGACATAAGGCTTTCCTACCGATTTGTTTCCTCGGGCAGTAACGGTTATATAGGTCTTGCTTCGGTGGCAAGAGAGCTTCTTGTAAGAAACGGCAGTCTTACTGCAGATGAAATTGAGGTGCAGGGCGAGTATCCCTTTAATCTGTCTGTCATCGGGGAAAATGAGGGAAAGGTATATACGGATCTTTCCGAATGCTATGATATTATCTCGTCCCTTAATTCCAAGGGTATAAACAGTATAAATCTCAGACTTGAGGGTGTGCTTGACGGTAATGAAATCAAGGAAGATCTTTATTCAAAGGCTTCCTACGATGAATTTGCGGGACTTGTTTCATCAAAAAATATCAGAGTATTCCTTGATGCTGATATTCTTAACGGTAAGGATGACACCTCTGCTCTTAACTTAAAGGGTGACTTTTCAGGCTACAGAGCAGGAAAAGATATTGATGAAAGCATGAACGGACTTCTTTATTCTACTCTCGGCGGAGACTTTAGCGGAATCTGCTTTAACGATGGGGGAAGATATCTTTATTCCGATTTTACCGAAGGAGAGGTCTTACTCAGAGAGGGAATGGATGAGCTTATCCGTTCGCAGATAAACGGTGCCTCCGCAACAAAGAGCATAATGGTGTGCCGGGGAAATCTTTATTCACTCAAGTATGCTGACGTTATAGTTGAGCTTGACGACACCGCTTTTTACGGTCAGACTGACGGATGCACCGAAATTCCCTTTGTTCAGGCTGTGCTTCACGGCAAGGTTGAATATTCCCATTTAGCCGTAAACACTGCAGAGGACACAACGAAAGCCTTTCTTAAGGCTGTGGAATACGGAGCGGTACCTTATTACAGATGGCATTGTAATTCTGAGGATGCCGAGGATACGGGATATTATCTGAATTCAACTGCTCAGGCAAAGCAGCAGTACGATGCTGCAAGAGCTCTTTTTGAGGATATCCGTGATAAAAAAATAACCGCTCACAGTAAGGTGGCGGAAAACGTTTACCTCACCGTTTACGGCGACAGGACGGAGATATACGTAAATTACGGCGATGAAGCCGTAAGCGTATCGGGCGTTACCGTTGAGGCGGGAAGCTTTATCCGTGTGAATTAACGGTATATACAAAAATCAATGTATAATGAATAATTAACAGTACTTTTTAACATAAATGTTCAAAACTCTGTTAGTAAAGTTGAAAACTTGTCATTTTCCACCTCATTTTCGGGCTTTCAGAGTGTTGAAATGTTGAAAAGTCGCAGTTTTAAACCTTTTCAACCTATTTTTCCACATATGTAAGAAAAAACCTTTACAGCTTGATTTCAGCCGTAAAGGTTTTTACTTTACTGTTTTTTATCTTTTTTGTGTATATTTTATGTATTTTTGCTCAGCTTCTTGCGTAAAAATTCAACTGCACGGAAGATAAACGTGTTAGTGAAAAGACTGCCGAAATATTTCTGACGCTTGATTTTGGTCGTCAGCATACAGCAGGTAAGAGCCGCCGCACATACACAGACGTTCATTCTTATTTTGTAATAATCCGGAGTGGTGATACCTATACCCTCGGCATAGCTGTCGATTGTATATATTTTAAACAGCATATAAAGAGAGGTGTGATACATAATTACTGCAGAGATAATGAGCATCAGATAAAGAACAATCAGGATGTCGTTGGGCAACGAATCGGTGGTTGTAGGAAGAATTTTGCTGCCTCTTTCGGACTTGCCCGAAATGCCTATCATTCTTAAGGATAAAAGAATAAGTATGACGGAAAGGAAAGCGGAAATGAATAAGTCATCGTCCATATTTTTAATTGTGTCCGTATGAAGCTTTTCAAAGTCGTAATTTCCCTTTACTATATAGAGACTGTCACCGAAGTTTATATACAGATCAAAATTGTCGGGATAGTCCTCGGCCATATCTCTTATACTGTCAATAAATCTCTCGCTGAAGCCATGCTCAAAATAGGGATTTTTACTGTTATAGACAGTTATGAAATATTTACCCTTGTCAGCGAAAAGCTGTCTGATTTCCTCCCGTGCATCAGCTCCGTCGATTTCATCGAGGTTTGAGACTATTTTGCCCGTTGTGTGGTTTGCGACGGCAAAGTATACTCCCTCAAGGTCATCAAGCTCAGAAGCAAGAGCGGCATAGATTTCATCTGTCGCCTTCAGTCTGAGGTCAAGAGCCTTTTTGCCTCCTGATTTTTCAATATCCGCAGCGTTCATATATTTAAGACTGTACTCAAAAACCTTTTCGATGGTGTTTTCAACCTGAGCATCGGCATAAACCGAGCTTTCATAATCAAAGCTGAAGCCCTGACGCCAGACGTTTCTTATGCCGACGCTGTTTTCAACAGAATAGGTGAAAAGACGGTTAAAGGCATCGGATGCGAGCCAGCCGCTGAGAAGAATGAGAACAACCAGAATTTTTTTGGCGGTTGCCGTGTAGGTGAGGTTACTGTACTTTTTTATATTCTTTTTCATGGCAGAAGATTACAGATAGCGGCAAGCTCATCCATGGTGAGCTTTTCGGGGCGTACGTTACGGTCGATTCCTGCCTCGTCGAGGACAGAGTAAAGCTCATCCTTTGAAAGGGAGAGTCCTGAGCTGAGTGAATTTACAAGAGTCTTTCTTCTTTGTGCAAAGGCGGCCTTTACCATACGGAAAAACTTTTTCTCGTCAACCTTTACGGCGGGCTCTTTTCTTACGTCAAGCTTTATAACCGTACTGTCAACGTTGGGGGCGGGCATAAAGGAGCCTCTTGAAACGTTGAAAAGCTGCTTTGCGGTTGAGTAGTAATTTGTGCAGACGGTGATAGCTCCCGAATCTCTTGAGCCTACGGGGGTGCAGAGTCTGTCGGCGGCCTCCTTCTGTACCATAACGGTGATGCTGTCAATGGGGTAGTGACCCTCAAGAAGCATAGTGAGAATAGGGCTTGTGATGTAGTAGGGCAGGTTCGCACAGACCACAACTCTCATACCGTCAAATTTTTCTTTTATAAGAGCGTGAAGGTCAATTTTCATAATATCGGCATTTACACACTCAAAGTTATCGTATTCGGAAAGAGTATCGGCAAGAACAGGGAGAAGCCTTGTGTCAAGCTCAACACATACAACCTTCTTGCTTCTCTTGCAAAGCTCGTTGGTGAGAACACCTACACCGCCGCCGATTTCTATAACACCCGTATTTTCGTCGGTACCGCAAAGGTCGGCCATTTTAGGGCATACCGTGGGATTTATAATAAAGTTCTGTCCGAGTGCCTTTGAAAAGCTTACGCCGTGCCTTTCCATAACCTCACGGACAACGCGGATATCGGATAAATTATCCATTTGTCACATCTCCTGACATAAAAGTATTGCATTTTGAAATTTTTATCTGTATAATTATATCATATATTATAAACGAGGTGAAGTATAATGTCAATTCTTGTTACCGGAGGTGCCGGTTATATCGGCTCTCACACCTGTATCGAGCTTCTTAATGCAGGCTATGAAATCGTTGTTGTAGATAATTTCTATAACAGTAAAAGAGAATCTCTCAACAGAATCGCTGAGCTCAGCGGCAAGGAATTTGCTTTCTATGAATGCGATATCCGTGATGCCGAGGGTATGGATAAAATCTTCAAGAATGAAAAAATTGATGCGGTTATCCATTTCGCAGGACTCAAGGCAGTAGGTGAATCCTGTCAGAAGCCTGTTGAGTATTATGATAACAACATCGGCGGCACTCTTACTCTTTGCGACGTTATGAGAAAGAACGGCTGTAAGAAAATCGTATTCTCATCATCAGCTACAGTTTACGGCAGCAACAACGTTTCTCCTCTTAAGGAAACAATGCAGACCGGCGGCACAACAAATCCCTACGGCACAACAAAGTATATGATTGAAATCATTCTCTCCGACCTTTTCAAGTCAGACGAGGAATGGGCAATCAGCCTTCTCAGATATTTCAACCCCATCGGTGCTCATAAGAGCGGCAGAATCGGTGAGGACCCCAACGGCATTCCCAACAACCTTATGCCCTTCATCACTCAGGTTGCTATCGGCAAGCGTGAATGTCTCTCAGTTTTCGGTGACGACTACGATACACCCGACGGCACAGGCGTAAGAGACTATATCCACGTTGTTGACCTTGCACTCGGCCACATCAAGGCTCTTGAAAAGGTGCTCGGCGGTACAGGTCTCGACATCTATAATCTCGGCACAGGTACAGGCTACAGCGTTCTCGACGTTGTAAAGGCATTCGAGAAGGCAAGCGGCGTTAAGGTTAACTACAAGATTGTTGACCGCCGTCCCGGTGATATTGCTACCTGCTATTCAGATCCCTCAAAGGCTCTTGCAGAGCTCGGCTGGAAGGCTGAAAGAGGCATCGAGGAAATGTGTGAGGACTCATGGAGATGGCAGAGTCAGAATCCTAACGGCTATTAATAAAAAATCCGCCCTCGGGCGGATTTTTTAAATGCAGAATGCAGAATTGCGCCCGGCAAATCAAAATTAAAAAGGTTTTCTCCGCCTAATCAGTATATTCTATTCTTTTAGATAAAAAATTAAGTCGTCTGGTTTTCCATCAGACGACTTTTATTTGTTCTTTATTTTATTTTGGCGGACTGTTTTTTATTGTTATTGCTTACGTTTCCCGCAATTCTGCATTCTGCATTCTGCACTTTGCATTTTATTTAAGCCCCAGTCTCTTTACGACCTCCTGATCGCAGATGTCTGTCATAGGACCTATCTTTTCCCAAAGGGCGTCTGCCTTTTCCTTCCACTTCCAATATCCCTCTGAATCCTCAGGATACTGCTTGTAAAGGTTGGTTACCTCCATACTGTTGAGAAGACCTGCTACGATGCCCTTTACGGTTGAGGCTTTGATTTTGCCCTTTGCAACACCTGCGGCAAGACCTGTAACGAGGTGAGCGATGTCAGCAGCCGTAAGGTCAAGGTCTGCTCCGCCTCCGCCGAGAATCTTCTGACAGAAGATGATATCCTTTTTGAACATATACTCGGCCTCGTCGTAGCTCATTGAAACAACACCCTTGAGAAGAGGTCTCATTGAGTCAAATTCTATACCCTGAGCGTCCATATACTTTTTGTTTATGGGCCACATATTGTCCCTTGTAAGGGGCTTGCCCTCTTTGAGAAGCTCATCGATAACGTCAACTGCAATCTGACCCTGAACAAGCGAGGAGGTGCAGCCTTCACCGCAGGTGGGCTTTGTCATACAGGCGGCATCACCCATAGCAATAAAGCCGTTGTCAACAAAGGAGTATACGCTTCTGCGGTAGGGGGTCATGCCCCTTTCAACCTTTTCAACCGTATATCTTGGCCAGGGAACGTTTTTCTGCCACTGCCTGAAGATTTCCTCCGAGTAAGCGTAGCTGTAGCTTCCGCCGATACCGAGAATAGCACCGTGAGGATTGCCTGAGGGTGCTGACCATACTGCCTTATAGTTGATGAAGGATGAGTGAAGAGCCATAGGATTAACGTCGGGACTGTCATAAGTAACGTAGTAAATGACAACGTAGAAAATATCCGAGGGAGTGAGTCTGTAGTTTTCTACGGTTGAATCGTCGGGCATTTTTGTTCTTGCAACTGCAGGGATACCCGAGCAGTCCGCCACAAGCTTAGCCTCGGCCTCAAACTCACCCTCTGAGGTTTTGTATTTTGCACCTGCAACTCTGCCCCATTCATCCTTGACAAAGTCGGTAAAGGAAGCGCCGTAAATAATTTTGGCACCTGCTTTTTCGGCATAGTCACTCATAAGCATTATGTAATCGTGCTTATGAAGTCCGACAATGGTGTCGGGGACTGTCTTTTTGGGGTAGTTTCCGTAGGGTGAAAGCATGGGAGATCCGTCAAAGGTGAAGCCGAATTCTTTGTCGCCCTCCTTGGGAATCTCAAGGAAGGAGCGTTCCATTTCCTTTTTAGGCATATGGAAAATGTCGTACTCTCTTGAAACGTTATCTCTTTCGTTCTTTTCGATAACGAGAACGCTGTGGCCTCTCTGTGCCATCTGACGGGCAAACCAGGCGCCGGTTGTTGATGCACCGACAACGATAATATCATATTTCTCCATAATGTTTTCTCCTTTGCAGATTTTTAAGTTGGCGGATTATATCCGCCAACTTATGTTAAAATCATTTTAACACTTTGAGAATAACAATACAATAGTTTTTGCTAAAACAGACCCTGAAGCCTTGCTTTTTTGCTGTGAACGGCAGAAAAGAAATAAGTAATATCCTCTTTACTATTGTAATTGTATTTATTTTTTGGTATTATTATAATGTTATATAGTGTAAAAAAAGAGCCGCAAAAGCGAAGGCCTTGCCTGCGGACTCTTATAGACTATAACCGAATGTAAATAATTTTATTATAAGGAGAAGAATCATGAGCGAAAAAGACTACAAAAAAATTCTTGACGAATTGACTCTTGACGAAAAGCTTTCACTTCTTTCAGGGAAGACCTTCTGGCTTACAAAGGATATTGCAAGAGTGGGCATCCCCTCAGTATGGATGAGCGACGGTCCTCACGGCCTGAGAAAGGAAAAGGCTTCTGCAGGTACAAACATCATGCAGGAATCCGAAACCTCAACCTGCTTCCCCACCGCAGTTACAACTGCATCATCATGGGACGTTGAGCTTATGGAGCAGGTCGGCGAAACCATCGCTGACGAAGCAAAGGCTCTTAAGGTTACAACCGTTCTCGGCCCCGGCGTAAATATAAAGAGAAGCCCTCTTTGCGGCAGAAACTTTGAATATATCTCCGAGGACCCCTTCCTTACCTCAAGAATGGGTGCAGCCTACGTTCACGGCGTACAGAAGGAAGGCATCGGCGTAAGCCTCAAGCACTTCTGTGCAAATAACGAGGAGCACATCAGAATGTGCATCGACACAGTTGCCGACGAAAGAACAATGAGAGAAATTTATCTCCCTGCCTTTGAGCATATCGTAAAGACAGAGCAGCCCACAACGGTTATGTGCAGCTATAACAGAATCGAAGGCACTTATCTTGCTGAAAACAAGCGTTACCTTACAGATATTCTCCGCGGTGAGTGGGGCTTCAAGGGTATCGTTGTAAGCGACTGGGGCGCAGTTAACGACAGAGTTCTCGGTGTTAAGGCAGGTCTTGACCTTGAAATGCCCGGTAACAACGGTATGAACAATGAAAATATCAAGAAGGCTCTTGCTGACGGTGTTCTCACAATGGATGACATCGATGCAGTAGCTCTTCGTATGATTAAGTTTGCCTTCGAATGCAAGGAAAACGAGGGCAACGGCTATCCCATTGACTTTGAAAAGCATCACGAGGTTGCAAAGAAGGCTGCCGTTAACTCTGCAGTTCTTATGAAGAATGAGGATAACGCTCTTCCCCTTAAGAAGTATGACAGTATCGCAGTTATCGGTGCACTTGCAAAGAAGCTCCGTTATCAGGGTGCAGGCTCAAGCCATATCAACGCATGGAAGACAGTTTCATTCCTTGATGCACTTGATATGAACGGCAAGGCATACACCTATGCTCCCGGTTATTCTCTCAAGGGTGACGGCTTTAATCCTAAGCTTGTTGAAGAGGCTTGTCAGGCTGCAAAGAGAAGAGATGCAGTTATTGTATTTGCAGGTCTTACAGATGCTTACGAAAGTGAAGGCTTCGACCGTAAGCACCTCAAGATGCCCTCATCACATGCCTTCCTGATTGATGCTCTTTCAAGAGTAAACCCCAACATCATAGTTGTTCTTTCCTGCGGCTCACCTGTTCAGATGAAGCCCTGGGACGGTCAGGCAAAGGCAATTCTCAATATGTATCTTGCAGGTCAGGCAGGCGGTGAGGCTTGCTACGACCTTATCTTCGGTAAGGCTAACCCCTCAGGTAAGCTTGCTGAAACCTTCCCTCTTATCAACGAGGATGCTCTTTCAGCACAGTACTTCCCCATGGGTCCCCGTACAGTTGAATACCGTGAGGGTATCTTTGTAGGCTACCGCTACTTTGATACCGCAAAGAAGGCTGTTGCATATCCCTTCGGCCACGGTCTTTCATATACAAAGTTCGAATACAGCGACCTTAAGCTTTCAAAGAAGACTGTCAAGGAGGGCGAAAAGCTCACAGTTACCTTCAAGCTTAAGAATATCGGTGAAACAGCCGGTGCTGAGGTTGCTCAGGTTTACGTTTCAGCTCCCGAAAGCAAGCTCTATAAGGCAGAGAAGGAGCTCAAGGGCTTCAGAAAGATATACCTTGAGGCAGGCGAAAGCAAGAAGGTTGAAATTGAGCTTGACGAAAGAGCCTTCAGCTACTACAACGTAAACATCTGTGACTGGCACGCAGAAAGCGGCAAGTATGCAATCAAGGTCGGTGCTTCATCAAGAGATATCCGTCTCGTAGGTGAGGTAACAGTCAAGACTGCAAAGGCTGACGTTGAGGCTCCCGATTACAGAGAAGCAGCTCCCGCTTATTACAATCTTGCAGAGACAACCTACATTCCCGACGAACAGTTCAAGGCAGTTCTCGGCAGAGAGATTCCCTGCAATGACGAATATAAGAAGGGCGAGCTTACAATCAACTGCTCCATTAGTCAGGTTGCAGTAAGCCCCTTCGGTAAGGGCCTTTACGGACTTCTTACAAACGGTGCCAAGGTTGTTGCTCTCACTGCGGAAAATCCGGATATGATTACCGAGTCAATCAAGGATATGCCCCTTCGTTCCTTCAGCGGCTTTACAGGCGGTATCCTTTCACAGAAGAGCGTTGACGGTATTCTCGACCTTTGCAACGGCAAAAAGGGCGGCGTAAAGAAAATTTTCGAAGGCTTCAGGAAATAAGAGGTGACGTAATGAAAAAAAGATTATTACCTCTTATAGCATTCTGCCTCGCATTTATAATCTGCCTGAGTGCCTGCTCCGGTGAAAAGAAAACCACACCTACCGACGCTGAGACCTCTGCACAGTCCGATACCACCGAAAAGACAGAGACAAAGGGTCATAACGTCTTCGGCACCTTTACTGCTAAGACAGTTGACGGCAAGGAAGCGGACAACAGCATTTTCGAGGGTAAAATAACAATGGTCAACATCTGGGCGACATACTGCGGTCCCTGCATAAATGAAATGCCCTATCTCGAAAAGCTCAGCAAGGAGTTTTCCGACAAGGGCTTTCAGGTAGTAGGTATCGTTTCTGACGTATATCTCTATCCCGACGGAAGCTACGAGCCTACCCTCTTAAGCGAGGCGGAAAAGGTTATCGCAAATACGGGAGTAACGTATACGAATCTTCTTCCCTCGGAGTCCCTCAAGGAAAACAAGCTTGATGCAGTAAGATACGTTCCCGAAACAGTTTTTCTTGACGAAAAGGGTAACCTGATAGGTGAATCCTATATCGGCTCACACTCCTATAACGAGTGGAAGCAGATTGTTGAATCCGTGCTCGAATCAGCTGAATAAAATGAAAAGACCTCTGAAAACGCCGACACCCCATAAGGAAGTATTTCTTTAAAATGTGAACTAACCGCACGATAATGCGTTAAAAACCACCGATATGCGTCAGCATTATCGGTGGTTTCCGTCTTTTCTCGCACGATTATTTCGCATTTTAAAGTGCT
>JAZNIH010000019.1:0-30084 GCA_045577395.1 Acutalibacteraceae bacterium
TTTTTTACAGCGACAGAGAAATAAAGACAGAGGTGCGAGATAATTCGCACCTTTGATAAGGAGGTCAAGTATGAGTAAAATTGATATAAATGATTTAAGCAAAAATCCTGACTACTGTTTTGCGGCGTTGAAGCTGATTGAACAGCTGTTCAGGGACGGAAAGATTCCCGAGTATATGTTTCGCAATATCTTAAGCGAGTATGCGGATATTGTTGATTAAACCGAATTTGTAAAAGGAAACCACAATCAGATAAAGGAGGAATGTGTATGATAAATTCTGATTTCGGAAAGCGCAGAGTTGTAATCTATGCCCGAGTTTCAACAGAGCACGAGGCGCAAATTTCGGCTCTTGAAAATCAGCTGGATTGGTATGAGCCAATCCTTGTTGCAAGACCTGAATGGGAGCTCGTCGGCAGATATATTGACGAGGGTATCACGGGTACCTCTGCCGAGAAAAGACCGCAGTTTATGAAAATGATTCGCGATGCCAAGCAGAAAAAGTTTGATATGATAATCACTCGTGAGGTGTCCCGTTTTGCGAGAAATACCGTTGACACTTTGCAGTACACAAGAGATCTGAAGGCAAAGGGTGTTGAGGTATTCTTCATTAATGACAACATCAAAACCTTTGACGGTGACGGAGAGCTTCGTCTTACCATTATGGCGACTCTTGCTCAGGATGAAAGCCGTAAAACCTCGGTGCGAGTGAAAAGCGGTCAGCAAACCTCGATGAACAACGGCACATTCTACGGCAACGGAAATATCTTGGGCTACAGAAGACATCAGGAGCTTCTGCCCGACAATAAGAAAAAGGTAGATTTCATTATCGACCCGGAGCAGGCGGAAACAGTCAGGCTCATATATGATATGTATCTTGCAGGTAACGGCCTTACCAAGATAAAGGAAGAGCTTGAACGCCAAGGCAGAAAAACTGCAATGGGCAAAACAAGGTGGTATGAAACCGTAATAGGCCATGTGCTGAAAAACACATTCTATTGCGGAATCATAACCTATCACAAGGAGTATACTCCCGATTATCTCACTCAAAAGAAAATCAAGAATTACGGTGAGGTTGAACTGATACAAGTAAAAGGGAGACACGAGCCGATTATTACTGAAGAACAATTTGAAAGGGTGCAATTAATTATGGCAAGTAAAACAGCTCAGATGAAAAATCTCAACACAGGCAGAAGAAGTACAACAGGTAAAAGACCGAGAACAACAGTATGGGGAAAGCTCCTCATCTGCGAATGCGGTCACAGATTCAATACGAAGCTTTGGCGAAAAGAAGGAGATAAATCCGTTATCGGCTATCAGTGCTATGATTCGGTGCGTACCGGGTCATACGAAAGCCGAAAGAAAAAGGGTTTGCCTCTCGACGGAATATGCCGTGTGCCTATGATTCCCGAGTGGAAGCTGCAGATGATGGCAAATTATATTTTCCGCAACTATCTCTCGGAAAAGGATAAGGTACTTGCTCTTGCCAACTCAATGCTCGAGGCTCACATTGACGATAAAGAGGATGATGTGGATTATGAGGCTATCATTGAGAAAAAGTGCAGAGAGGTTGAAAGGCACAGAACAAAGCTCAGTAATTTCATTGATATGAGGGCAGAAGGTGAAATTGATAAAGAATCTTACACAAAGAAAACTGCAGAGGTGAAGGACGAGATTGCAAAGCTGTCTTCTGAGATTGAAGAGCTTCAGCTGAAGCTTAACAAAGAGCCTGTGATTACAGACTACAAGGACAAGCTGACGGTGCTTCAATATGCTCTGGAGCAGTACACAAATGCGGATGAAAAAGACGTCCCCGAAAGTGTGATTGAAGCCTTCGTTGTGAAGATTGTTGTAAAGCGAGACGGCTTTGACTGGTATCTCCGCTTTGACGGTGACCCAAATGACCCTCTGCACATGAAAACCGAGGGAAAAAGGAGAAAAAACAGTTCTGTTTCTGTGGTTGGCGGTAAACTGCCAACCAAGCAGAATTGCGACACAGGCAGCTATTGCTAATAAATAAGAATCCGCTTAAACCCAGTAATATCAAGGGTTTTGCGAATTCTCCTACACGAGTTGTAGCTGTATAACAGCTATTAAATGTGCAATCAACTCCCCGTATCTGAAAGGATATGGGGAGTTTTTGTTTGTTGCAAAAAATGCTTTTTGTGATATAATGGCAAAAAGGAGTGATTATATGGGTTGTTGGGGAATGGGTATAAATCAAAGTGATGAATATTGCAGTGTATATGAACGCTTTATGGAAGAATATGACAAGGGAAAACCAGTCAGAGAAATAACAAAAGATATTCTTGATGAATATTTAGAATAATTTTCGGAAAATGACGGTATATTGCACGATGTTCTCTTTGCCCTGGGAAATGCGGAATGGAGCTGAACGTTAAAATTCACGGCTACGGCACAAAAATCAAAAGAGTCACTGTTAACGGAAAAGAAAGCGATTCCTTTATTCCTTGGAACAAGGAGAAAAACACGGTCGAAATTATGATGAGCGGTTGTCGGGCGCTGACACGCTGAAATATAAATGCAGCTGTTGATTTAAAAGCGACAGGTGTTTTTTGTTGTACAAGTTATCCGCGAGGAACTTTTCTTTTTGAGTAGAATTATTTATGTTTATATGGTATAATTAAAACATCTTTTTTAAGGAGAAAAGCTTATGAACACAGATGAAATCAGAAGAGATATTTTTATTTCATATAAAAATGACGGTGAAGGTAATAATTTTGCCGCCAGATTGTATGCAAGTCTTACCGAAAGAGGTTTTGACGTATATTTCAACTCGAAAGAGCAGCATTCCGGAAGTTTTCCTGACTTGTTAAGATGTGCCGTACAAAATTGTCAGGATTTTTTACTGGTGCTTACCAAAGGTTGCCTTGACCAGCTTTTGAGAAATGAAAAGATTGACTGGGTGAGAGAGGAATTGTTGACGGCTTATGAAAACAATAAGAATATAATACCTCTGCTTATGCCAGGCGTTTCTATGCCTAAAGATAAGTCGGTTATGCCTGAAAGCTTACGTTTTTTACCGGATAAGAATGCAATCAGTATGACAGAAACTTATGAAAATTCACCGTTGTCCTTTTTGCTCGATTGGATGGATTCAAAGCCGTCTGAAAAAGGAAAATATAAATATGTTTATCAAAGCAACAGTGAATATGATATAAATTCTGATTTTGCAAGCATTATGCAACGTGCCAAAGGCGGAGATCCGGAGGCTATGTACGAGTTGGGAAATATATATTACTATGGCTTTGCTGATGAAAATTCAATATCACAGAGGAATTTTTCAAAGGCTTTTGAGTGGTTTGATAAAGCATCAAGAACAGACAGCAAATACGGAAAGCTTGCACTGGTTATGCTCGGCAGAATGCATTATAGCGGTGTTGTGCCCAGAGAAAAGCAATCATATGAAAAATCGTTGGATTGTTATCAGCAAGCAGCTGATACAAGTGCATTTGCAAGACATCAGGTGGCATATATGCTTTCTGCTGGACTGGGCTGTGATTTTGATTATGAAGCGGCGGAAGAAAAGTTTCTGTCTGTTATTGAATCGGGAGATAACAGAGTAATAAACAGTCTTGCCAGCTATTATATAAGATATGGTGAATATAAAAAAGCAGCTAAACTCTATGATCGTATAATAAATTCATTTCCACGAGGAGCTTATGAGTTGGGCAAGCTTTATATGCAAGGCGTGCTTAGTGAAGATAAGAAGCCGGATTATTTCAAAGCAGCTTTCTATTTTCAGCATGCTGTTAATGCTAATTTTAGGGATGCGGATGCTTATTATCAGCTCGGCTTGCTGTATTTCAGAGGCTCAAACGGATTTATGATTGATTACAGAATAGCACAGGAAAATTTTATAACCGCATCTGAACTCGGACACTCGGGTGCTCAGTATATGCTTGGATATATGTATGAGCACGGCCACGTTGAACACAGTCACGAAAAGGCAATAAAGTATCATACTTTAGCTGCGGAGCAAGGGCATAGTCTGTCTCCGGTTCACTTGGCAATACTTTATCAGCAGCCCAAATTTCAAAATTATCAGAAGGCTTTTGCTTACGCAAAAATTGTTGCGGATAACGGTGATAAAGAAGGAGAGTATATTTACGGAACTCTTTTGCTGTTAGGCAGAGGCTGTAAGGCGGATATTGATAAGGCGTATGAGTTTTTTTATCGTTCTTCCGAGCACGGATTTGAGCAAGCAGAGTTGATGATTGAAAAAATTAAAAAGATAAAAGATATTCAATCATAATTTGAACTGTTATATTAAAGTTCAATTCAACCCCGCCCAATGCCAAACAAATATAATTGCGAAAAATACAACGGCTTCTGCCGCGGACAGCAAAAAAAGAGCAGACATACAAGCTTTTATGCTTGCGTGTCTGCTTTTTCGGTTTTTATGCTGTATTACTGAGCTGTTGTCTCGTCCTGCTGAACGGGAGCCTGAACAGGTGCCTGCTGAACGGGA
Source organism: Acutalibacteraceae bacterium (assembly GCA_045577395.1). Taxonomy (GTDB): domain Bacteria; phylum Bacillota; class Clostridia; order Oscillospirales; family Acutalibacteraceae; genus UBA6857. The sequence goes on from JAZNIH010000019.1 coordinate 4,490, forward strand.
GCCTGAGCGTTTTGCTGAGGCTGAGCATACTGCTGAGCAGGAGCCTGCTGGTACTGAGGCTGAGCATACTGCTGAGCGGGAGCCTGCTGAACAGGTGCTTCTGCTGCTACGGGAGTACCGCAATTTGTGCAGAAGGCTCTTCCTTCGATTATTTCATTACCGCATTTTTTGCAAAACATAAATAAATTCCTCCAATTTTGATATTAACAAGAGTATAACACCGATTTTTTTTCGAGTCAATACAATTCATTGAAAAAATACAATAAATATGCAGAAAAATGTATAAAATTGTTGATATTGCTTGAAAAACAGAGAGGAATGTTATACAATAATTCATAAAAATTAAAGTGATGGGATGTGAATGGCTTGTGGAAAATAAATATATCGGAAAAACCTGTCCGTATTGCAAAACAAAAATAACCGCAGAGGATACGTTTGCGGTTTGCAGTATATGTGATATGCCGCATCATCTGGCCTGCTGGCAGGAAAACTGCGGCTGCACCACCTTTGGCTGTACAGGGTGCATAGAGGAAATACTCGGAAAGAATTCGGAAGAGGCGGTCCTGTCTGAAATATATGATCCGGCCCCTGCGGTTAATTCATATCCGCAGCCTGTACCAAGCCCGTATCCGACTGCACCGCAAAATATGTATACACCTGCACCGCAGCCTGCAGTGAATGCCTATGCGCCTGCACCTGCACCGCAGTCTGCAGTGAATGCCTATGCACCTGCACCTGCACCGCAGCCTGCGGTAAATGCTTATGCACCTGCTCCTGCACAGCAGCCTGCGGTAAATGCTTATGCACCTGTTCCTGCACAACAGCCTGCAGTAAATACCTATGCACCTGCTTCTGCACAGCCTTGGAACACGTCGGAAAAAAGGGCATCCGTAAATCAAAGCCGCAGAGAGAAAAAGACGGAGTCTCTGTATGAATCAAAAGAATTGATATTCTTAAAGAATATTCCTCTCGTAATTGAAAATCTGGCGCTTGTGATTGACAGAGCCGAGGATAAGGTATATGCAAGATGTGTTTTCAGATGCCTTGAAGAAAAGGAAATCAATGCGGCTCTTGTTGAAATCAGATGCAGCGACGTATGGGGAACCGAATTTGGCGAGAGTATTACGTATCAGTATCTTGATCTGAACACCGCAAGGGGAACAAGATTCGGTCAGAACAGCTATATCGGGATTCCGGATAATACAACCCGTAAAATCAGCGTATCGGTAAAAAAAGTACTGTTTGCTGACGGCTCGGTTGCTGAGGACGGTGAAAAGGATTTCGTGATACCTGCTCCGACCTTGCTCAAGGATAAGCTTTCAAACGAGGGACTTTTTGCGGAATATAAAAGAGAAACCACCTCAAATGCTAAATTTGTACCTGATGAGGCAGGGTCATACTGGCTTTGCACCTGTGGTGCGCTTAACAGGACTGACGAGGAAAAATGTCACTATTGCACCTGCGCAAAGGAGCAGCTGATTTCTTCTCTGGATGAAGCAGGGCTTCAGGAAAGGCTCAACAGCTACAAGCAGGAAAAAATGGCCGCTGACGAAAAGGAAAAGGCAGAGCGTGAGGAAAGAATGCGTGTTGCCGAGGAACAGCTCGAGGACGAAAAAGCCCGGAAAGAGCTTGAAGAAATGCAGGAAAAACAGAGCAGACGTCAGAAGAATATCTTCAAAAAATCAGTCATCTCAATAATTGTTGCAATAGTGCTGCTTGTTGCCGGTAGCTTAGTTTACGAGAAGCTTATTCAGCCGTATCAGTCTTATCAGTCGGCATGTGATGCTCTTGCAAATAAAGACTACGACTACGCATATTCAACCTTTGTGTCTCTCGGTGATTACAAGGACAGTCAGGAGATGGCAACAAAGACAAGGTATGAAAATGCCGAAGACCTGCTTTCCGAAAAGGAATATGAATCTGCTTATAATATGTTCATGGAGCTTGACGGGTATAAGGATTCCGAGGAAAGGATTACCGACTGTATTTACGGCTGGGCTGATAAGGCTCTGAATGACGGTACCGAAGCAGCAGCGGAAAACTTCAGTGAAAACGTTGATCTCAAAAAAGAGCATTATGAAACGGTATATAATAAAATCTGCACAAAAATTGCAAGAAACCCCAAATATGACTTCTGGGATTACAATCAGTCACAGAACGCTCTTATTATGCTCAACACCCTGCCCTCATCATATTCGGGTGTGGCGACTTTGACCTTGCTGTTTGAGGATTGGGACGGCAATGCACGGATGCCCTTCGATTCGGATTACATAAGAGATAATGAGCAGAATCTGAGATATTTCTGGACTATAGATTTCGTAAAGGATTATCTGTTATCCGATACCGCTATATCTCGCTTTTTAGAGGGGTATTGGGAAACCTATAACGGCGAGTATTATATCAGCTTTTATGAGAATGAGGATGGTGGGACGTCCAGTCGCTATAACCTTCCTTGGGTTTCAGAGCCAAGCGGTACAAAATATTACTATATCGAAGACAGAGTATATTATTACGGAAACGAAAACAATCATCGGCTGGCTAAGGTGTACCGCTTTGAAATCGTTGATTTTGACACCATGAGGGTATATTGCTTTAAAAATAACAGAACTTATACAGTTTATCGCTGATAAAAAAGGAGAGAAGAATAAATGGAAAACAATATCGGAAAGATCTGTCCCTTCTGTAAAACTGAAATTACAGAGACGGACACAGTAAAGGAATGTCCCGTGTGCGGTATTCCCCATCACGAGGATTGCTGGAATGAAAACGGCGGATGCACAACCTTCGGCTGCTCAGGAAAGGATGAAGCACCTGTAGCAGAGGTATCTGCAGCTGTGAGTGCACCTGCAGCAACGGAATTCTGCAGTGCATGCGGCACACCCGTTACGGGTGACGGAGCATTCTGCACAGGCTGCGGAGCTCCCAAGGCCCCTCCTGTACAAAGGAGCTTCTGCTCAAAGTGCGGAGCTGAGCTTCAGGACGGACAGCAGTTCTGCTCCGTCTGCGGTCAGAGAGCCGGACTCAGTATTGACCCCGGTGTAAACAGTGCTATATATCAGTTCAATGCAGATCTTCAGAAAACCAACGAAGCCAAGAAAAAGCTTCCCGTTAAGATTGTTACTGCTGCGGTGGCTGCTGTTGTAGTCATTTTACTCAGTGCACTTGTGCTTCCTAAGATTTTCGTATCGGTTGACGGACTTTGTGCTCAGGGTAATTACGAAAAGGCATATTCCAAGGCGAGCGGTGAGGAAAAAGAGGATGTTATCAAGGAAAACAATATTGCCGTCTGTGCAGATATTGCAGTTGATGCTATGAAGGATCCCGGATCCTTTGAGCTTGTCGGCGGATGGTATAATCCCGACAAGGGCTACGTTGTTCTTAAGATTTCAGGCAATAACAGCTACGGCGATACAATTGTCAATTACTGGCTTTTCTGCTTTGACCATAAGGAAGATAAGGAATGGGAAATCTGGGACGAGTATTCAAATCTTGTTGACTCGGAATACAGCAAGTACGACGATTCTGATGAGCTTACGGAAAAGCTTCTTGAAAACATCGGTAAGGGCCGTGTAAGAGAATCCATCAAAACAGAATATGAGCTTGACGATGACGGCTTAGAGCGCATAAACGGTCTGTTCAGAGATGATAAGCTTGACGAGATTGAGCAGATTGATGCTGCAATTCCCGAAGAGCCCGAAACAACGGCAAGTGCCGATTAATAAAGGTATTAATAAATAAATATAAAACAAAGGAGAATTATTGAAATGGGAAAGGTAAACGTAGTAATCGTTGACGCAACAGGAAACAAGGAGCAGAAGGTAGGTCTTCCTGATGATATCAAGTGCGGTATAATTATGGTTAAGCTTGTTGAAAAAATCAAGCTTCCTTCAGTAGGTCCTGACGGCAACCCCATCAGCTACAAATTTATCCACAAGGTAACAGGCAGACAGCTTCTTGAGGCTCAGACCCTCGGCGAGGCAGGAATCAAGGACGGAGACGTGCTTCGTCTTCAGCCGGAAATCACAGCGGGTGCAGTATGATGGAGAATGAGACCTTAGAGCTTCAGAGCAGTGACTTTGAAGAGGACCGATATGCCCGTCTGAGGCTTATTCCCTGGTGGGATCAGGAAAGACTCAAGAATGCAACGATTATGGTTGTAGGCGCAGGTGCAATCGGTAACGAGCTTATTAAAAATCTGACTCTTCTCGGTATCGGACGTATTCTTATATACGATATGGATGCCATTGAGAGCACAAATCTCACACGCTCCGTTCTTTACAGAGCAAGGGACGTAGGTCGCTATAAGGCGGAGGTTGCCGCTGAAAGAGCGAAGGAAATAAACCCTGACGTAAAGGCAAAGGCGTTTATTGCAAATATCATTGACGATGTCGGGTTGGGCGTTTTCCGCAGAATGAACGTTGTTCTCGGCGGACTTGACAACCGTGAGGCCCGTCTTTCAATCAACCAGTCATGTTATAAGGTTAACCGCCCCTGGATTGACGGAGCTATTGAGGCACTTAACGGCTTCGCAAGGGTGTTTATACCGGGTCAGGGTGCCTGTTATGAATGCACAATGACCGAAACGGACTGGATGCTCATCAACAAACGTAAATCCTGTGCACTTCTTACACATGAGCAGATGGCGGACGGCAAGATTCCTACTACTCCGACCTCATCATCTGTTATTGCAGGTATTCAGGTGCAGGAAATGCTCAAGCTTCTTCATGGGGACAGAAACCTTCCCACACTTGCAGGTAAGGGCTATGTCTTCAACGGACTTACACACGATTCCTATGTGGTTGAATATCAGTGTAAGGAAGATTGCATGAGCCACGATACTTATGAAAAGATTATTGAAAAGCCGTGGTCTGTCAGAACCTCAAAGCTCGGTGATGTTCTTGAGGAAATCCGCAAGGAACTGGGCGAAAGAGCCGTAATTGATTTTGACAGAGATATTGCAACAAGAGCGGTTTGCTCATGCGGTAAGGGAAAGGACCTTTTCACTCCGGTCCATAAGCTTAAGGGTCATATGCTCACATGTCCCGATTGCGGTGCACAGATGACCTTTGAAAGCATACACTCAATCAACGGTGAAGAGGATTTTCTTGACAAAACACCCGGAGAAATAGGTATTCCTCCTCTGCATATCATCGGAGGCAGAGTCGGTATCAATACTGTTCATTATGAATTCAGCGCCGATGAAGCTGAAATATTTGAAGGACTTTAATAAAGGAAGGTAAAAAATATGGAAAATAAGCTTTTTTGTGTTAACTGCGGCGCAGAGCTTGAAGCCGGTGCTGCCTTTTGCATGAACTGCGGTACTGCTCAGGTGGCTCCCGTTGCCGCTCCTGATGCTTCTGCAGAAGCATCTGCACAGCCCATTCCCGGTGCAGCTCCCGTACAGCCGGGTCCCAGCTTTAATGCAATTCAGCAGTATAATATGAATGTCAAGCCCAAGAAAAAGATCGGTGATATAATCGATATCAAGAGAACGGTTCTTAATAATATTGTTCCTGTTGCTTGTCTTGTAATCGGTATTGTTCTTATCTTTGTAGGCTTAGGTGTAAGAACACCCTCATCGTATATCAGCTCATATGCAATGACTGAGTACGTAGGCGGCGATGCTTATAACTTCATCATAGAAGCATGTATGCGCGGCGGACGTATAGGCGGTGCCGTGGCTGCTAAGGCTGTTTATATCTGCGCAGGCTTTGTTGTTGCATGTATGTCTGCACTTAAGATTAATGTTATAAAGCCTGAAAAAGAAAAGAATAAGGAGAGCGAAACAGCATGACCGCAAGAATGAGACGCCTTCTTTCTGACTATGAGCAGGTAAAGAAGGACTTTTCAAATCACAAAAATATTATAGTTACTCCTATCGGTGATGAGCTTCCGGAAAAATATCACGTAACATATTTTGTCAACGGTATTTATCTGCTTCCTGACGGAAGAATTGAAACACTCAGCCGCCATGAAATTGAAATTACACTTCATTCGGATTATCCCAGATATAAGCCTATCTGCAGAATTTTCACTCCGATCTGGCATCCTAATTTCCGTGACGGTCAGATTTGTATCGGTGATATCTGGGGTGCAGGTGAATCGCTCAGCGATATTATCGTCAACATAGGCGATATGATTCAGTACAAGTCGTGGAACTCCTTCAGCCCTCTTTCGGCTGATGCAGCTCAGTGGGCTATGGAAAATAAGCATCTTTTCCCCGTAGGTAACATAGACCTTTATATTTCAGACTATGCTTCTGCAAGTGAAAACGTTGAAATCGATCTTTTCGGTGATGACGGAGAAATTCTTGCAGACAGTACACCTGATGCTGATACGGCTGAAGCACCTCAGGACGAAGCAACCGGTTTTGTCAGCGAGGCATCAGTTGCTGAGTCAGATGACGGAAACGATTTTGAAATTACTGCTGAGGAGCTCATAGGCATTGAGTTTGTACCCACGGCTCAAAGAATGCAGAGTGTTGCTCACGGCGGTGTTGTAAAGGGTAACAAGGTTAACTTTAAAACAATTTTTGTCAAGGGTCTTCTCTGGGCACTTATCGGCGCATTTTTCGGCTTTGCTGTTTCTGAACTGACCGAGACTAACATCACAAGTGACGTTACTGCTGCTTATCTCAGCGGTCACAGTGAGCTTGCCGATTATTACAGATATACCGCAAAGGCTGACGCTGCGTGGGATAAGTTTGAAAAGGAATTCAAGAGCTGGTGCCGTAAGAACGGTAAGGATTACAGAGATGAAGATGCCGCAAAGAGCTATTTCTACAGCGGCGATATGTCAGACAAGGCAGAAAGCTATATGGAAGATTATTCCGATTATGACGAAATGGCCGACGAAGCACTTTACGATGCTTATATGGATGATTTCAACGGTGATGAGGATAAGGCAAAGGCTGCTCTTGCTCAGGTAAGCAGAACAGGTACGGCCTTATGGAGTGCTGTTATTGCTCTGTTTGTAGGTCTGTTCCTCGGTATAGGTGAAGGTATTTATTACGGCTCGAGCAAGAATGCTGTAGTGTACGGACTTATAGGCGCAGGTGTTTCTCTCGCAATCGGATTTATCAGCGGTTATCTCGCTCAGTGGATGTACGGAGAGGCAATTTCCGACAGCTCGGGTGATTTTGCTGCGGCCTTTGTGAGAGGTGTCGGATGGGCAATCATGGGCCTTGGCGTAGGTGTTGCCGTAGGTCTTATCAAGCCTGAAAAGAAGCGTATTCTCTTCTGCTCACTTGGTGGTCTTGTGGGTGCTTTTGTGGGCGGCTTCCTGTTCAACTATGTATGTGATATAATTCCTGAGGATACTGTTGCAAGAGGCGTTGCTATTGTTGTTATGGGTATTCTTATCGGTCTCGGTGTAGGCTTGCTTGAGCAGTTTGCAAAATCTGCATGGCTTAAGGTTATCCGCGGCGAGTTTGAGGGTAAGGAATATATCGTGTTTGCCGGTACAACAAGCATCGGTAACAACAGCAAGAACACTATCGTTCTGTTCAAGGATAAGCTTGTAGGACCTCACCACTGTGACATCAAGCTTGAGGGCAGCAAGTACGTTCTTACAGACTGCGGTACTCCTATGGGTACTATCGTCAACGGTCAGAGAACAAACCGTCACATATTGCGTCAGGGTGATGCTATTGCCATCGGTAACTCTGTTCTTGTGTTCAATACAAAATAATTATAAAACACGGTGAAGGCTCCTGCTTGCAGGCTGATTCACCGTGTTAAAGGAGGCGGGTGACACCGTGAAAAAAATAAGAGCATTAATATCTTTTATATTTGCGGCTGCGGTGTTGTCCGTCTCTGCTTTGCCGGTGGAAGCTATAGGCTTTGAGGCGGAAAAGATATATGAATCAGTATTTGTAATTTATTCGGAAAATTCACTCGGAAGCGGTTTTGCTGTAGGTGAAAACTGCATAGTGACCAATGCTCATGTTATTGAAAATGAGCGTGATATAACCGTAGAGAGCTACGGGGGAGACGAGTACAGTGCATCCGTGCTCGGAATCAACAAAAAGGAAGATATAGCCGTGCTGGTTGTAAAGGATGCACATTTTCCGTATCTCGGGATAGCAGAGCTTTCCGAAATGAAAACGGGAGATGACATATACGCCATAGGCGCACCTAAGGGAATGGCGTACACTCTTACCAAGGGCGGAATATCAGCGAAGGAGAGAGCAGTCGGAGCGCAGACGTATATACAGATAGACGCACCTATAAATAAGGGCAACAGCGGCGGTCCGTTGCTCAACGATGACGGTAAGGTGCTTGGTATGAACACTCTGAAAATGACTGACAGCGAGGGAATAGGTCTCGCAATACCGATGGACAGAGTTTGCAGATATATCGAATCGCTCGGTGTCGGGCTTGATGAAGCCGGCAACGTTTCAGGCTCTGTAGAGGTTACGGGAAGGCCTGAACATACCGAAAAAGAAACAGATAAAGAAGAAAACAACGAGCAGCCGGAGGAAAACCTCGACGGTGGAGCCGTGACAAGGATAAACAGTATTGCAGTAATTGTTGCGGTGCTGTCCTTGACGGTGAATATTGTGTTGGTTGCTCTGCTTATAAATAAAGGAAAGAAGGGTACGGAGGTACCTTGTGATCCGAGAGAAAGAACAGATTTTGAAATCGAGATATTGGAGTGACAAATATGGCAAAGAAAACTAAAAAGCAATCTAAAAAAAGCAAGAAAAATATAGTTAATGAGCTGCCTGAAAATATGCTGCCTCAGAATATTATGCCTGTAGGTGAGCGTGTTGAAGAAAACAAGAACATCTACATTTCTCAGACTGTATATAAGGAAATTCAGAAATTTACCAAAAACAAAACCACCAACGAAAGCGGCGGTATGCTTGTAGGACGTATTATCGAGGAGTTCGGTAAGTCCAATATTGTTATCAGCGGATTTGTTGAAGCAAAATACTGTGAGGCTACGCCGACTACTCTGAAGTTCACTCACGAAACGTGGGATTATGTGCACAAGGAAATAGAAAAGAAGCACGAGGGTAAAAAGATTGTAGGCTGGATTCATACTCATCCCGATTTCGGCATTTTTCTTTCGGAATACGATAAATTCATTCATCAGAATTTTTTCAGCGAGGATTATCAGGTAGCTTACGTAGTTGACCCGATACAGCAGATAGAGGGCTTCTATTTCTGGATAAACGGAAACATCGAAAAGTGCAGAGGCTTTTATATCTATGATAAAACCGGAACACAGATTACTGTTGATAACGGTAAGGATGAAGACGTGAAGGAAAGCAAGAAATCATCAGGCTTCAGCTTTAAGGATGTTCTGATAGCAGTGCTTACGATTGCTGTTTTGTTGCTTGCATTTTCTTCTGCTTCGGCAAACAAACAGATCAAAGAGCTTGCGGAAATGCAAAAGCAGCTTGAAGCAAATCAAGTTCAGATTGTTGACGGCCTGAACAATGAACTGCTTAAGGTGGGTCTTGCTCTTCAAACCCGGGACGCAGAAATCAAGCAGCTCAAAGAGGCTCTTGTTGAAAAAGGAATTATTAAGGAGCCTGTTACCGAAAGCCCGGAAACAACTGAGAAGGACGGTCGGACCGACGGTAACGGAGGTGCACAGTAATGAGTGATTTTTCCGGAAAGCTGTGTCCTTACTGCAAGTCCGGGTTTACGGAGGATGATGAGGTGGTTGTCTGTAGCGCCTGTGATATGCCTCACCATAAGGATTGCTGGATTGAAAATCAGGGATGCACTACCTTCGGATGTATGGGTACAATAAATGCGGCAAGCGGCAATGCGAGCACTGTGACGGCAACGCAGCTGAATTATGACGATAATACTGCAGAGACGGTGCAGGATTCAAAATACTGTCCGAGATTCGGTGCACGTAATCAGAGTACGTCACTTTTCTGCTTTTCCTGCGGAAACCGATTTCCTGCTCCTGCGCAGGAGGCAGGTCAGCCTGCTGCTGAAGCTCAGAGTACTCCTGTATATACACAGGATTTCAGCAATAATTCCGGATATGCGGTTAACACTCAGCCCTACAGCGGTGCTTCGGGTTATCAGAATTACGCAAATCCTCAATACGGTGCAGAGCAGAACAGGACATACATGCCTCAGGGTGCAGCTCAGGGCGGATATGCACAAAATCAGCCGTATTGTCAGCCTGCTGCCGACGAGAGCGATATACAAAGGCTTGTAGATGTAAATGCAGAATACTATATGCCTAAATTCCGTGAAATCAGAATGCAGGGTAAGCAGACAACGTGGAACTGGTCGGCTTTTCTTGCAGGCTCCGGATGGCTGTTTTATAGGAAAATGTACGTATACGGCGGAGTGTTGCTCGCTTTAGAAATTATTTTTTCTATGTTGGGCTCAGGTGTAATGAGCGTGCTTTCGGTGTGCGCAGGAGTTGCTCTCGGCCTTATGGGCAATACCTTTTATATGAAGTATCTCGAGGGTAAGGCTTCGGGTATGAAGCAGATGGCTGAGCCTTATAAAACTCAGTTTGTGTCTGCTAACGGCGGTGTTAATATGACGGCGGCAATTCTCAGCGGAGCAGGACGTGCTCTGATGGTGTTTATTTTTATGATGATAAGGGGTTAAGGGTATGGATAAGGATTTTGAAATTGAAATTGTTGATGAAAATACATCGGAAAACAAGGCTGTTCAGCTGCCTATGAATTTTCTTGCATTCGGTGAAATTGAAAACGATGATGTAAAGGTTTATATCAGGCAGGATACCTATAAGGCACTTGAAAAGCTTGCAGCATCCGATACGGAAAAGGAGCTCGGAAGCATTATTATCGGTGATTACAGCACAGAACACGGCAAGACTCACGTTGTGATTTCAGATTATATCGAAGCAAAATACACCGATGCTTCAGCTGCAACGCTCACCTTTACCCATGAAACGTGGGAGTACGTTCATTCCGAGCATCAGAAAAAGTTTGCTGATAAAAAAATTATAGGCTGGCAGCATACGCATCCCAATTACGGTATTTTTCTTTCAAATTATGATATGTTCATTCAGGAAAATTTCTTCAACCTTCCCTTCCAGGTTGCGTACGTGATTGATCCCGTTCAGAATATCAGAGGCTTTTTCCAATGGAAAAACGGAAAAATAGAAAAGCTGAAGGGCTATTATATTTATGATGAAATCGGTAAGCCTATAAAAATTGAGCAGACCAAGGTGAAAAAGGAAGCCTCAGCTAAGGAAAAGCCCTCAAAGCTTTCGGGTGTTATTACCGCTCTGCTCTGTGCTTCTGTGCTTGTTCTTTCTGCTTTAACACTTTCTCTTAACAGTAAGTATGAAAAGCAGCTTGAAAGACAGGAGGAAATTATTTCGGTTATTTCCTCTCAGCAGCAGGAAATAAAGATGCAGAATGAGGATATCAATGAGCTCAGAGCAAAGCTTGACGCCGATCCCGAAGGAAGCATCGTAACCTTTAAGGAATACACCGTTGCGGCAGGTGACAGCATTTACAGAATATGTCAGGCAAACAATATAGATTTCGGTGCTTGCTATAAAACCATTCTTGCAATCAACGGCATTGAGGAAAATCAGCTTTATGCCGGTCAGAGAATACTCATCCCCGTAACAGAATAATAAAGAGACTCCGTCGGATTATTTCGGCGGAGATTCTATTTACATCGGCAGTTAAATGGTGTAGAATTAAACCGTTAGTCGAAAAAAAGGAGGGGTTTGCTTTGCTGCTTATCATATCGCAGATTATAGGTCTTGCGGCGGTGGGACTTTATCTTCTGAGTTATCAGCTTAAAAAAAGAAGGCAGATAGTGTGGGTTACCTGTGTATCCAACGCTCTTTACGTTCTGCAGTATATATTGCTCGGTGCTTTTTCAGGTGCCGTTATGGATTTTACCTCAACGGTTTCCTCCTTTTTAGCCGCAAAAAAAAACGATGCGCCCTTTGTTAAATACAAAAAAATACTTATGCTGTCAAATATTGCTGTTATAACCGCTGTCGGACTTGCCTCAGCCCTGATTCAGAAGGACCCGATAGAGCTTATCCCGCTTGCAGGTGCTCTGTTTCAGACGGGCGGCTTATGGTTTGACAAAGAGCAGACGATACGTAAATTCGGTCTTTGCAGCGCACCCTTCTGGCTTGTGTATAACTTTATTTCTCAGGCCTACGGAGCGGCACTCGGGTCGGTGCTGGCGATTGTATCGATTGTTGTTGCTATGGTTAGGTACCGTAACTGTAAGGAGGAAAAAGCATAGTGAAAATTTCAACTGAAATAGGCTCAATATCAAAGGTTGTCGGAGAAGAAAGGGCGGTAGAGCTTTGCGGTAAGGCAGGCTTTGACGGCTGGGATTTTTCCATGTTTAATATGCACAAGGGTGTTATGCTTCCTCTTCCGGGCAGAAGTAAGCTCAACTCGATGAAATATCTGCGTCTTGCAAAAAGGCTCAGACAAATAGGTCTCGATAACGGAATTGTCTGTAACCAGTCCCACGCTCCCTTCCCGGTAAGATTACCTGCGGTAAAGAGCGTACTGAAGCTTGCTCTTGAATGTACCGCTGAGGCGGGCGGAGAAATCTGTATAATTCATCCCGATAACAACAAAAGCGCAGAGCAGAATGCCGAAATGTTTCAGGAGCTTCTGCCTTTTGCGAAGGATTGCGGAGTTAAAATTGCTACGGAAAACATGTGGAACTGGAACGTGGTAAAAAACAGGTCGTCCTTTGCCGCCTGTGCAACAGGCGAGGATTTCAGAAGACATATTGATACTGTCGGCGATGACTTTCTTGTGGCATGTCTCGACCTCGGTCATGCAGAAATGAAGGGGTCGGGTGACGGTGCGGTCAATATGATACATACTCTCGGACACCGTATTCAAGCTCTGCACATACACGACAACGACTGTATACATGACGATCATCAGATACCCTTTTCAATGAATATTGATTTTTTGCCAATTATCAAAGCTCTCAGGGATATTGATTATAAGGGGTGGTTCACGCTTGAGGCTGACGCTTTTATGAAAATTTATAACAAAAGCAATGCTCTTGAGGGTGTTAAAAGGCTTCATGAGAGTGCAAGAAGGCTTGCGGATGAATTTGAAAAAATATGAATATCAAGGTCTCTTTGCTACGGCGGAGAGGCTTTGTTTTTTTAAAAGAAACATATGTGATGTTTGTGTTGGAATCTGCTGAAAAAAGTACGGTTATAATTCATCTTTCAAGAGAAAACATGTTGAAAAAACAGAGAAAACGTGCTAATATAAAGAGTGGTAAAGGATGCCCGATTAGCTTATTAGTAGTATTTATATTTTTTTCTTTCGGAAATTTAAGGAGTTATACACTTATGACAGATAAAGAACTCAGAAAGCTCAGCCGCCTTGAGCTGCTTGAATTACTGCTGACAGTCAGCAAGGAAAACGAAATGCTTAAGGAAAAGATAAAGGAGCTGAAGGTTGATAACCTGACATCCCGAAATATTGAAAACCTTTCCGAGGCTACCGTCAGGGTTGAAAATGCTCTTAAATATGCAAACAGTATAACCGAATCACTTGAGGTGACTACGGTGAAAAAAGAAAATGACTCTGAGAAGACAAGCAGAGTGAATTCAAGGAAAATAACCGACGACGGAATTCTTACGGACAGAGAAATATATAAGCGTCTTTTATGCTTCTTTGCAGAAAACGACGGTGAGCTTGAGCACTTTCCCGAGGATATCAGATATAATGTCCGCGCAAGAATCGGTAAGCTGCTCGAAGGAATGAACAAATAACAAGTCCCGCTGACAGGAGCGTTAATATCAATGGCAAGAAAAAAATCAAAAAAGAGAATAACGCTTCCTACTGCAAAACAGATTGAAGCCGAAATACTCAGAGAAAAATACAACCGTAAATATAAGCAGGTGCTCAGAAGCACGGTTTATTCACTCATTGTTGTTGCTGCCGTGGCAGTGCTTATCGCTACTCTTGCTTTTCCCGTTCTGCAGATTTCGGGAAGCAGTATGGAGCCTACTCTCAACGACGAAGAGATTGTAGTGCTTTTAAAGACACCGAATATGAAAAAGGGGGAGCTGTGCTGCTTTTCTTATCAGAACAAGCTTCTGATAAAAAGGGTAGTGGGTCTGCCCGGTGACAAAATCAACATAGATGAAAACGGAAACGTTTACGTCAACGACGAGCTGCTTGATGAGCCTTACGTTACCGATAAGGCTCTCGGCGAGTGTGACATCACCTTTCCGTGCTACGTGACGGATAACCATTATTTTGTTCTTGGCGATCACCGTTCAACCTCTGTTGACAGCCGAAGCAGCGTCATCGGTCTGGTAAGCGAGGATTACATAATCGGCAAGATATTCTTCAGAGTATGGCCCTTTGAAGGTGCAGGTATAGTAAAATAACGTATTTCTGAAAAAACACAAAAGGAGGTGGCAGGCTTGGAAAACGTAAGCAACGATTATCTCGGTAAGCATAAAAAATTCAGAGCGGACAGTAAAAAGCTTGCCATGTTCTTTATAATATCGGCATTCATTGTTGCGATTGTCGTATTCTGGTGGCTTAAGCTTGTGGGTATAACCGTAACGGGTGAGGCCTTCTGCGGACTTGATGAGCACACTCACGGTGAGGAGTGCTATAACAGTGAGCTTGTGTGCGGTTACGACGAAACGGATACAACCGATGAGACCGGTGATTCTGAAGCAGTAACGGAGGATGTCCACGTACATACTGACGGATGCTACAGTAAAAGTCTTATATGCAAAAAGGCTGAGCACACACATTCAGCGGAATGCTTCCCGGATAAAACGGCTGATGTTGAAAGCGTAAGTGACTGGCTGAGCACCTTTAAAAATGTAAAAATAACCAACAATATTCCCGAAAACCTGATAGCCGTTGCCACCACACAGGTCGGTTATAAGGAAAGTGAAAGTAATTTTGAGTTTGACAGCGAGGGAAACAAAAACGGATACACCCGTTATGGCGAATGGTACGGAAATCCCTACGGCAAGTGGAATGCAACCTTCGTCTCCTTCTGTCTGCACTATTCAAATATTAACAACTGCGATGAGCTTAAGGCCTCGGGGGCAGAGAGCCTCAGACTGGCATGGAGCGGGAGAGGCGTATATTCACCCAAGGGAGAATACGAGGCTCAGAGAGGCGATGTTCTCTTTACGGATGCCGACGGCGACGGTACTGCAGATACAGTAGGAATAATCCTGTCAACTGACAGTAAGGGCTTTCTGGTTATAACAGGTGACAGTAACGATAAGGTCGAAACGGTGAGCGTTGAAAATTCGGATGCAGTCATAGGCTTCGGCAGGACCGGTGAGCTTCATTTTGCAAAGGATACCGAATATAAAACCGAAACTGAAGAGCCTACAACGGCAACAACCGAAATAGAAAAGAAGCCTGTAGCCCCGCTTAAGCTTTTCAGCAGCTCGGCCCCTTCCGCTGCGGCAGATGCGAAAATTGAATATACGACCGATCTTACCCGGCTTCTTGCTTCTGCCGAGATTAAAACACTTGAAGGTGTTCCTGTTGTAGACGGCTCAACCGTTTATATCGGTCAGCACTATGTTGTTTCACTTCGCTTTGTCGAAGATAACTCGGGTGACGAGTGGCTGCAGTTCGGCCATAACGAACAGCACTATCTGACCTATCAGCTTCCTTCCAACATACACTGTGACCCGTTTACGCAGTGGCATCCCATTACCGCAACTCTTGAGGACGGTACTGTTATGGATGTCGGTCGCTACTTTATAGATGAGAACGGCTTTCTTCGTATTACCTTTGACGACGACGAAAACGGAGTCTGCTTCGGTCACAGATATACCAATGCTGACGTCACCATTGACTTCACCGCAACCGTCGGCTCCACACAGTCAGGCGATTCCGCAAAGGTTGAGTTCAACGATCAGATTCACGTTGATGTTGATATTGACGACAAGGCGGAAATGAAGGTAACGAAAACCCATGGCTCCTATGACGGAGTAAACAACACTATCGATTATCAGATTAGAATAGAAGCAACAAAAGCCGTTATTAAGGATCTTGTTGTTCCCGACGATATCTGGGAAAGGCATCACGCTCTCAAGGATACCATAGTTGTAACCGACCTTAAGGGTAACGTTCTTGACCCGCAGCCGACTATAGGTGCCGGCAGTCCCGGTGCAACGGGAGGCTTCACTCTTACGGGCTTCCCGGATTTTGCGGCAGGTGAGGGATACATAATCAATTATAAATCATCGATTAACGACGATTTGCTCGGTCAGGAGGAGGTCGGTCTGTGGAACGGTGTTTATCCCTACGGAAGCAATGCGTCGGGCGAGCCTGTAAATGGAGAAGCACAGGACTGGGTTAACGTCGAGCTTAACAAGATTGAAAAAGAAGGTAACCAGTCGGTTCTCACGGATGCAAACGGAAACATCGTTCCCGTAATCGAATGGGAAATCGAAATCAAGAAAAGCGATGAAAACCTTCAGGGCACAGTCCTTATCGACACCCTCGGCCACGGTCTTGAGTATTACACGGGCCAGCCGATAAAAATCAAGCGCTATGATCATAACGGTGACAGACTCAACGACACAACCCTCAGCTGGGATGATGTCGAGATCGTAGATAATTCAATGTCCTTTGCTCTGCCTGACGGACACAGGTTTGTTATAGTTTACTATACAACCTACGAGGAGCTTAAGGATGGTGAGCATAAGCATTACACCAACCAGGCAAAGGTAACTATCAATAACAGGGAAGAAGTCGCGGGCGGTGAGGCTGACGTTGTCGGCTTTATCCCGAGAATAAATAAAAGTGCAAGCGGCAACGACGGCGAATACGTTTACTTCAACATCGAGGCTGACATTCCCGCAGTAATCAAGGATTGGGGAAGCTTCTTCCTTACTGACCTTGCGGCCTTCTGGAGCTACAATGACAACAGCGAGGGTTATCTCTATGTTGAGAATATACCTGAAGACCTTGTAATAACGGCGGAAACCGACAGCGGCCGTGTAATAAGCTTTACACCATACGTTGCCGGCGGTCCGACGGAGAATACATATATTATCATTTCACCCGCCGAGGGTAATCAGCACCACAGCTTCAACGTACTCTTTAATACTTCGGAGAAAACCTACGATTCGTCAAAGTGGATACTGAATGAGGATGCGACTCTTACGGTTTCTTATAAGATTCCCTTTGATGCTAAAACGGGTGTTGAATGGACGGGCGAGCTTCAGGGTGACAAAACTCTTGAGGATGTACTTCTTGACGGCTATAAGCTTGCTAATGAAGCATATCTCAACTATACGGATATTATTCGGGCTACGGCCAGCACCACCTATGAATATAAACCGACTATAACCAAAAAATCGGTAGTCAACGATGACGGAACCATAGATTATACCGTTGTGTTCTATAACACGGTTCCCGGCTCTCACGGCGATGAGGGCTATCTGTCCTCGGCGACGTCAATTAATTTCACCGATACCTTCGATGAAAAGCTTGAATACGTTGAGGGCTCACTTACGGTAACCTGCTATGACCCGTGGCGAACGAATCTGTGGCTTAACAAATATCAGTATAACGGCTCTGCTGACGGGAATTCACTTGATGTAAGCGGAACAGAGCTTGTATTTAAGGAATATAACTATGCAGGGGCTCAGTATAACCCTGACGGAAGTGAGCTCTGGGGCACGTGGCTTGCATACAGAGAAAATTATCTTGAATACTGTAATGCAATGCGCGGCGGTGAACACGTTTTCACCTATAAGCTGAAGCTCAAGGATGAATATCTTAACGGAACGGATGAAAACAGGTTTGAGCTTGACAATACCGCCGAGCTGTTCTGGGACGGTGACAAATCATCGGGTCCCGCATCGGATACCGTAGAAATCAAGACGGGTCTTCTCGATAAGCAGGCTGTGCAGGAAAATAACAAGCTGAAGTTTGATATTCATATCAACCGACAGGCTCTTGATATTCTTGAGGGAAGTGATACACTCACTATTGAGGATACCATGACAGAAAACCTCTCTGTTTATTGGGACTCTATCAAGCTTTATTATGAGGATGATAACGGAAACTGGGTTGACTTTGATGATACTGCGGATAACTATACCTACACCGTCACCTATGACCAGACATCCAATAAGCTTACCTTTGTCGTTCCTGACGAAGTACATATAAGAATTGACTACAACACGCTTGTTACACAAAGCGGTAAGGTATCGGTCAACAATATGGTAAAGGTCGACGGTAAGGCGGAGGTAACGGATATATACGATGCTAACTTTACCGTGCAGGAGCATAGCGGCGGCGCTACGGGTTCAATGCACAACTTCACTCTGATTAAGCAGGACGGCGATACCGACGAACGACTCGGCAACGTGACGTTCCATCTTTACGGTCCGATGCCCAACCCTGATGCAGTATTGCCCGAGGGAGTCGCAAAGAATATCACAACCGACAGCGGCAAGGCACTCGGTTATATCGGCACCTACACGACGGGAGCTGACGGAACAAAAGTTATTGAAAGCCAGTATCTCACTCAGGGCGGACCCTATGCATTGATTGAAAAAGATCCCCCCGAGGGATATATAAAGCTTACCAAGCCCGTATACTTTTACTTCTATAATGATGACCCCAACGGTATAATTCAGACCGTTACAACCCTTATAGTTGTTGAAAACTATACCTACGGCTTTGTACTTCCCGAAACGGGAGGTATGGGCATACTACCCACGGCAATAATCGGAATCAGCCTTACGGCATTTCCGGTTTTGTATAGCATAATTCGTCGTAAACGGGAAAGGAGGTTTTCATAAAATCTCCAAATCGCAAAAAAACAATCCGATTGCGACGGAGAATGCAAAAAACACAGTAAAAAAATTGCAAATTTCAAAAAAAGAAAGGAAGTAAATTTTATGAAGAAATTATTTGCAGTTTTATTAGCACTTACCCTCGTTCTCTCCATGGGAACAATCGCACTCGCAGCCGACACAGGCACAATCACAATCGACAATGCACTTGAAGGCGCAACCTACAACATCTACAAGATGCTCAGCTTTGTACCCTCAAATGCTACAGGTGACAAAGGTATCTACACCGTTGAAGCTGGTTGGGAAGACTTCTTTACAAAAGAACCTGCAACAAACTACTTTGATTACACAGTAGTTGACAAAGACACAGATGATGAAAGAATCACTGTTGCTCTTAAAGACGATGTTACAGAAGTTGATCAGACTCTTGCAAAGGCAGCTATCCAGTATGCAGAAGATAAAAAAATCGCTGCAACACAATCAAAGACTGCCAGTGGTGATCTTACCGATCCTGAAACAGGTAAAGAAGTAAAATTCGAAAACCTTGCTTTCGGTTATTATGCAATCGACACATCACTCGGTACAATGTGTGCTCTTACACGTGCAACATCTGAATTTAACGCTTACGAAAAGAACGAAAAGCCCGACATCGACAAGTTCGTTCAGGAAGATAGCGAAATGACAAACGCTGACGAAGGCTGGGGCAAGGTTAACGATGCTGACATCGATCAGGTAGTTAATTACAAGTCAACAATCACAGTTGGTCTTGGTGCAACAAACTACGTAATGCACGATACAATGGAAGCAGGTCTTACATTTAATAACGATGTAACAGTTGTTGCTTCAGATGGTTCATCTCCTGTATATACAGTAAAAACAGAAGGTATCACAGACGGTTGCACATTCGAAGTTGCATTTGGCAACGATTACATTGCAGGCCTTGCTAAGGGAACAACCCTCACAGTTTACTACTCAGCAACTCTTAATGAAAATGCTAACATCGTAGATGACGGTAACGACAACACAGTTAAGCTCACATACGGCGAAGACAGCACATGGGAAACAGCTGAACACAAGACAACAACCTACACATGGAAGATGGACGTACTCAAGTTCACAATGGACGGCGAAACAAAGAAGACTCTCCCCAATGCTAAGTTCCAGCTTCTCGACAGCAAAGGTGAAGTTATTAAATTTACTAAGGTTGCCGACACAGAAATCGAGGACGCTGATGGTAATGTTACTGAAACAATTCCTACATATATGGTTGACGTTAACGGTTCAGAGGACCCCATTGTTACAGACGAAAATGGTAAGTTTTATATCGTAGGTCTTGACGAAGGCTCATACAAGCTTCACGAAACAGAGGCTCCCGCAGGCTATAACAAGCTTACAGCAGACCTTGATGTTATCATCACAAGCACTTATGATGAAGCAGCTCTTACAGCTACATACAAGATTAACAACGCTGATCCCGCTACTATCGAAGTAGAAAACAAGACCGGCGGTCTTCTTCCCGAAACCGGCGGTATCGGTACCACAATCTTCTACATTGTTGGTATCACACTTATGCTCGGTGCAGCTATCGTTCTTATCTCAAAGAAGAGAATGAAGTCCTTCGCATGAAGGGATGAAGAGTCAAAGGATTCTGAGAGCGAAGACAACTGATTAAACTTAGGGTCTTTCGATTCCTCAGCTGATGCTGACAGATGCTAAAAATTCCCTGCCGACCTTACGTCGGCAGGGAGACAATGAGAATTCTGACCGTTGTTTCTGAGAAAATCAGCGATGACGTTGAGAATTTTAATTAAGTGAGAATTATTATGAAAGAAAACAAAGCAAAGAAAAAGAAAAAAGGCGGCGGAGCGTCGACCATAATACTCGTAGCCATATTTTTTGTGGGACTGAGTGTTCTGCTTTATCCTACCATAAGTGACTTCTGGAACGAAAAAAGGCAGTCTCAGGCTATAGTCAATTACGATGATATCATCGTTGATCTTACTCCCGAGGATTACTCTGCCTTTTTTTCAGAGGCTGACGCTTACAACAAAAAGATAAGGAACATGTCCTTCCCCTTTATGAACCATAAAAACATCGCCGAGGAATATTATAACACCCTTGACGTTAACGGTGACGGTATGATGGGTTATATCACTATAGAAAAAATCAAGGTGCAGCTTCCGATTTATCACGGCACAAGCGATAAGGTGCTTAACTCTGCCGTAGGTCACGTTGAGGGCTCAAGCATACCCGTCGGCGGTGAAAGCACCCATTCCGTCCTTTCTGCCCACAGAGGTCTGCCCTCAGCAAAGCTTTTCACAAACCTTGACAAGGTTGAGGTCGGAGACGTTTTCACCATAAGAATTCTCGACAAGACAATCACCTATCAGGTTGATCAGATTCTCATCGTTCTGCCTGATGAAACAGAGCCGCTTAACATTGAGCAGGGCAAGGATTACTGTACTCTTGTTACCTGCACTCCTTACGGTATCAACACCCACAGAATGCTTGTAAGAGGTACCAGAATCGAAAATATCGAGCCTGAAAAAGTAATAAACGTAATTACTGAGGCTTATCAGATAGACCCGCTCATCGTTACTCCCGCAGTTGCGGCACCTATGCTCGGCATATTGCTTATAATACTTCTTGTGAAAAGCGGAAGCAAAAATAAAAAAAGCAAAAAAAGCAAGGACGAAAGTGAACAGAGCAAAGAAAAAACAGAAGACCGGAAAGAAGAACAACAGTAATAATGAAAGGAGTGAAGATATATGAAATTCTGCAAGACGGCTGTCAGAATAATTTCAGCGGCCATGGCGGCGGTTATGTGCTTCACTCTGCTTTCCCTCGGTGTCTGTGCTCTTTCTCTTGAAACAAGGGGAAGCATAATCCTTACCACCGTTGATAAAGAAAGCGAAACACCTATCAGCGACGTTGTTTTCAGGGCTTATCACGTTGCCGATGCCTTCAGAAAGGGTGACGGCGTGGGCTATGAATACACGGAGCACTATAAATACAACGGTATGGATATGGGCAATTTTTCAGATGCTTATCTGCCTGTGCACCTTACCGCATATTCACATCTGAACGACCTTCCTTATATCGAAAAAGAAACGGACACCGACGGTACGGTAGTATTTGACGGCCTTATCTGCGGTGCATATCTTGTTGTACCCGAGGATATAGACAGCGAGTATATCAATCCTTCACCATTCATCGTTGTTATTCCGATGAGAAACACCACCCACAACACGTGGATATATCATATTGATGCTACACCTAAAATTGTAAGAGGCATTGTCGATGCAGAAAAGAAGGCATATATCAGCGTTGAAAAGCAATGGGAAAACACGGATAAAATACCCGAAAGCATAGAGGTGTCTCTTCTTAAGGACGGTGCGGTAACCGAGACAGTTACCCTCAACGCCGCTAACGGATGGTATTATAAATGGGAAAATCTCGACAACAGACATTCCTGGTGTGTTATTGAGACTGAGGTTCCCGACGGCTACAGAGTATCCTACGAGGTCTCACAGATGACGGTTATCATCACAAATACCGGTATCGGTGAGCCGACAACAACCCCCGGTGACACAACCGAGCCCGAGGACACGACAAAGCCTGACGAGCTTATACAGACAGGTCAGCTCAACTGGCCCGTTCCGATTTTATCCATAGCAGGTCTGCTCCTTTTCAGCATCGGCTGGGCTATACTTAATTTCAGCAAAAAAGAAGAAGAGGAAGCAGTATGAAAAGGAAAATAGCAATATGCCTTATGACCGTGGGCGCTCTTCTGATATGCGGTGCTCTGGGAATTCTGGCTTATAACGATTTTCAGAACAAGCAGGCTCAGGAAAGCTCTCAGACGGTTATGGAATCCATACGTCTTAGTATAGCCGAAAAGGAGCTCAGCAACGAAGCGGTCGACCCCTTCGATGATACAATGACGGTTGTGGAAATTGACGGCTACGGTTATATAGGCTACATTTCGATACCTGCACTCGAGCTTGACCTCCCCGTTATGTCAGAGTGGGATTACGGCAGGCTGAAAATTGCTCCCTGCAGATATTACGGCGGCACAAAGACAGATAATCTTGTTATTGCTGCACATAACTACAGACTGCATTTCGGCTATCTCGGACACCTTGAGGTCGGTGATACGGTGATATTTACCGATATGGAATCTGAAATCAGCACCTATAAGGTTACCTCGGTGGAGATTCTTATGCCCACCGATGTTGATAAGGTCAAGGATACCGGTGACGACCTTATACTTTATACCTGTACCTACGGCGGAACGAAAAGAGTAGCGGTAAGGTGCAACTATGCAGAATAAAAATACTCCCCGTCTGAAAACGGGGAGTTTACTGTTATATAATCAAATCTGCGACAAGGGCTGAAGCAGCGGCGGCAAGAGCAACCACAATCAGCGGCTTGTTGAAAAATGCAAGAATGACAGCTACCGCCGTGCCCACTGCGGCAGTTACGGGGTTTCCTGTTGAATAAAAAATCGCAGGTATTGTCATTGCGCTGAGCACCGCATAGGGAAGGTAGTAAAGCACACTTCTGATGTAGCGTGATTTAATCTGCTTTCTGAAAAGAGTGAAGGGTATCATTCGCACAAGGTAGGTTACGCCCGCCATAACCGCAATATAAAGTATTATACTCATTTTTCTTCATCCTCCTTTACAGGAAAGATTGCACCGCAGACTGCAGAGACAACGACGGCGCTGATGATGATTGCAAAGCCCGTGCCCACAAAGGGGAGAAGATATCTGAATACAACGCTTACGGCAGCGGCGCCGAGCACCGTGATAAGAACGGGTCTGCTCTTTTTGGCAACGGGAACAAATATTGCGATGAACATACCGTAAAGCATAATACCCATAACGTCGGAGATAGCCTCGGGAAGAAGCTGACTTGCGAAGGCGCCTGCAAGGGTGCCGCCGGTCCAGCCGACAAAGGGAAGAAGGAAAAGCCCTGCCATATAGTGGGGCGAAATCTTACCCTTACGTGATACCGCCATAGCATAAACCTCATCGGTGATACAACAGGCAAAAAGAAGTCTTCTGGGTGTGGTGAAGCTTTTGTCGAGCTTTTGTGTAAGTGAAAAAGCCATAAGAGAGTATCTCAGGTTTATAACAAGCTGAGTAAGTGCCATTTCAATGAGTGTGCCGCCTGCGGAGATAACCTCAACGCCTGCCGCCTGACCGGCCGAGGTCATATTGCTCGCGGAAATAAGCCAGGCGAAAAATGCAGAGATGTTTGCACCGACTGCCATAATGCCAAAGCCGAAGGCGACGGAAAAATATCCGAGCCCGATAGGGAGACCGTCGGAAACGCCCTTAAGAAAATCCTTTCTCATAAAACTGACCTCTTTTTTTAAAACTCTGAGAGACAGTATAGCATACAAAAGGATATAAAACAACATAAATCGGGAATAAAAGAAAATGGGGCAGTTAAATTTACACTTGGGATATAAAAAAATTAAAAGATGTGTTATAATGCAGTAAAAAGAAAGAAGGATGTTAAAATGAAAAAGAACAAAACAGTTGAATTTTTATGCGCAGGAGCACTTTTGTGTGCCTTTGTTTACGGCCTTGCATTGCCCTTCTTCTGGGGCAACAACCCTGCTTCTGAGCTGGGTACACTCTCACTCCTTTGTGAAACCGCTGAGAAAAAGCCCTTTTTCTGGCTCTGGGGCGTGCTTACCTCAGGCGGTATATTTATCAATACACAGTATATGTATAAAAAGTTCGGTATGAAGAGCAGATTTCTCACCGTGCTCGGCGTACTCGGATTTTTCAGTATGGTCCTTGTGGCTGTCACTCTCGGTCACAGCATCGAGGACTGGAATCCGAAGAGACTTGCTCACTGGGTTGCAACGGGAGCATTTATAGCCTTTACCGTGGCGTCGGTCGCTCTGTTCTTCATCATCAACCGTAAGAAGCATCCGAAATTCAATATGCTTACGGTGTGCACCTTCCTTATACTCGGCACATTTGTTGTGATTTTTGCTACGGTAGGTAAAAGCGCACTTATGGAGATGATTCCTCTTGCACTTATTGAGATTTTCCTTTTTGCGGTGAATTTCACACCGTGGGTGAAGGCGGAGATGAGGGATTCGGATGACGCTTGAGAAATTCAGAATACTTCACAGCACGCTTATAGAAAACTATCAGTATATCGAGGCACACCTTGAGGGTACGTATGCCGTTTTATCGGGCAAGTCATTTTACGACGGACTCAGAGAGGTTGAAAAGGACAGTATGAGCCGTCTGGTCGGAGCGCTTAAGAAACTCGAGGATGAAAAAGGTATATCTGTTTTGTCGGATGCGGAGAGGGAGACCTTGCTGAGAATAATTAAAAGGCGCAATTTCTGGGTACACAACTGCTATTATGATATGCCGTTTAACGTCAATGGCGGCGGACCGAAAAAGCAACGTGATACAGACGCTCTGCTCAGAGACTTAAGAGAATCCGGATACTGGAGAGATACTCTCTTTGAGCGTAAGATGAAGCTGTGTGAATAAAAAGGAAATCCTGATTAGCGGAGTGTTCGTAAGCACACTCCGCAGTTTTATTCGCCTTACGGCGAGTGATATTGCTTCACAGTTATATTCGGCTGACGCCGAGCGTTATTGTCCTTCGGACAGTTTTGTGCGAATAAAATAACACTTTTGATTTATCAAAAATATCACTGCAAATTTATATTTGCAATATCACTTAATACTCTCCGAAGAAAATATTTTCACTTTGGCATAATTACCTTCAAAGCATATAACCCACTATGACACTTTCAAGCCGAAAGTGTCACTTTTTAT
>JAZNIH010000020.1:0-12076 GCA_045577395.1 Acutalibacteraceae bacterium
TAGAAAGCATAAGGTGAAGTATAGAAGTATAAACTGCAGAAGGTAAAAAGGAATTCTTTTACGTAAATGAATCTTTAGCGTGAGCGCGGTGCGTACTAACGGAAAATTAGCGGGAAGACGATAATGGTGGGGGCTCGGGTGTCCGATGGGGGATAAGAGGTAGCGGTCTCCTTGATAGAGCATACAAGTAATCAGAGCTGTAAAACTCCCGACTGTCGGTAAAGCAGACGAGTAGAACTGTTCGCCCGCAAGCTTCGGATATCTTAATGAAAAAATATATTTTAATGCTTGATAAAACAGCAACTCAACGCCTCAGCGAAGGGGCTTCGGCTTTCCTTATCCAAAAGAGCGCTTTGCTTACTTTGTCGCTCGGGACAAAGTAAGAGCCTTAGCGGCTCGAGCGCATCCCGAGTGAAAGACACATCAAGCATATAGGTGAAAAAAGATATATCCCCCCTCCTTTGCA
The DNA here is from genome assembly GCA_045577395.1 of Acutalibacteraceae bacterium. Classification (GTDB taxonomy): domain Bacteria; phylum Bacillota; class Clostridia; order Oscillospirales; family Acutalibacteraceae; genus UBA6857. The sequence goes on from JAZNIH010000020.1 coordinate 467, forward strand.
AATAAAAAAAAGACGGCGTGTGCCGTCTTTTACAATTTTATTCAGCGTAAATATCCTTGAAAATTTCAAGCCCTGAAAGCTTCATAACCTTACTGCTTGCAAGGGAGCAATAGGGACCTATAAGGCGACAGCCCGTATCCATAAGATGGGCATCGATGCCGAAAACAGAATCCTGCTTCTTTTTCCATATACTGTTGATGATGAGCTTTACCATTCTGTCGCAGGAGGTGCTTACCATGTCCATTGCCTTCTGACTTTTTGAGGAGCTCTTTTTCTGATTGCGGAAAATATCTGTTTTTGTAAAGCCGGGACAGATAAGCCCGATATAGCAGCGGTCTCTCATTTCCTCACGTACCGAATCGGTGAAGCTTCTGAGTGCAGCCTTGCTTGCGGAATATACCGACGTGCCTGCAAGAGAGCAGAGCGCAGCGGAGGATGCAACGTTTACAATAGCGGGGGTGTCGGATTCAAGAATAAGAGGCATAAGCGCCTTCATTGAATAAACCGAGGAAAAGAAATTGATTTCCATAGCCTGATCGATTTCTTCGAGTGAGTAGTTGTCGAAGCGGTCAAACTTGGGAAGGATGCCTGCATTGTTGATGAGCATATCAATTTTTATGCCCTCTGCCCTGAATGTGTCTGCAAGAGACGTCCATTTTTCTTTATCTGAAACGTCAAAGGCGTAATAGTCAAACTTATGCGAAAAACTGCCGAGCTCCTCCTTGAAGGCGGCAAGCTTGCTTTCTGTTCTTGCAATGCCGATAACCTTACAGCCGTGGTCTCTTATAAGTCTTTCCGAAAGAAGCTTACCGATACCGCTTGAGGCACCTGTTACAATAACTGTTTTATAGTCAAACCAACATTTTGTCATAGTGATACTTCCTTTTTTTAAAAGCTGTTATAAAGATATCATCTGCTGAATGTATGCTTTTGTGGTTTGTGTGAATTTTTTGTTAACTACGACAACTTAAGATACAAATTAATACAATGTGTAACAAATATGACAGGCAGAGTGAATTTATATGTTGACTTTAATTTTTGGTAAGGTTATAATTCAATACGGATTTTCAAATAAAGGAGACAGTACCTATGGATTTTACACCCAGAATACCTATTCAGAATTATCTTATAAAGCCTTATGACGAGTCGTGCTACGATTATCTTCTTGCAAGCTACAAGAGAGTATCACGTGACCTCGGAGATGATTATACAGCCTTTGTTACACCTGTCGGCCCCGTAGAATCCTCAACGGGTATGAAGAGGCTTCTCAGCGATATTGAAAAGGTTGCTTCCTTTATCGACTCAATGGGTATAAAGAAGGGCGACGTTATGACTGCCTTTCTTCCCACCTGCGGACACGCATTCGTTGCCTTCTATTCACTTATCAAGCTCGGAGTTATTGCTAACTTCGTTCATCCTCTTACACCTCCCGCACAGCTTGCTGAGATTATGGCTCATACGGGCAGTAAGGCAGTATTTATGCTCGACCTTTTCGCAGGTCCCTACAGCAGTATTATAGAAAAGTATCCCACAATCGTCTGCTCAACCTCTGATTTCTGCGACGGTATTGCATATCAGTATGCAAAGGGTAATGAAATGCAGAATGCAAAGGTACCCGAGCACGAGAACGTTTATATCTATAAGGATATTCTTGCTATGGAGCTTCCTGCCGTTCCTTCAATCGTTGCACCCTATAAGGACGACGCTGTTTACCTTCACGGCGGCGGAACAACAGGTAAGAGTAAGACTATTATTCACTCAAACTATTCAATCAACTTCCTTGCATATACAATGTACGCTCTCGACCCTGAAAGAGACTACGAAAACGTATATTCAATCTGTGCTCTTCCCTGCTTCCACGCTTACGGTCTGGGTGTAACAATGCACTACGCTCTCTGTAATGCATACAGACCTATTATGATTGCGAAGTTCGACCCCAGACAGGTTAACGAGCTTATCAGAAAGTACCGTGTACTTGAATTCCTCGGTGTTCCCAAGATGTTCCAGAAGATGATCGAAGAGGACAACTTCGAAAACGAGGGTGTCAAGAATATCAAGGTTATCTCTGCGGGCGGCGACTTTGTAAGCGACGAATTCGTAAGCCTTTTCAATGCAAAGCTCAGAAAGCTCGGCTCAACCGCAAAGATGTGCAGAGGCTACGGACTTACAGAGATGTGCGCGGTATGTACCACAAACACAGGTATTCCCGACTACAAGTCACATACTGTAGGTCGTCCGATTTACGGCACCACGGTAGAAATATGGGACGATGACTGCAATAAGCTTGAAACCGGTGAAATCGGTGAGGTAGTTGTTACCGGTGAAACTATGATGAACAGATATCTCCCTGACGATGTTATCAAGGATACAGGTATTTACACCGACGAAAAGGGCAAAAAGTGGATAAGAACAGGCGACGTGGGTTTCCTTGATGCAGACGGACATCTTGTTTTCACAAGCCGTATCAAGAGAATTATCATTATTGCAGGCTATAATATTTATCCCGCAACAATTGAAGAAAAGGTTCTTGCTCTTGACTATATCAGCGAGGCATGTGCCTGTCAGGGCTACGATGCCAACGGTAAGCCCTGCGTCAAGCTGGTTGTTTCTCTTGCTCCTGATTTTACGGATGCAGAGGACGCTAAGGAAAAGCTCGCCAAGTTCTGTATAGAAAACTTTGAGGGCTACTCCGTACCCAGAAAGATTGAGGTTATGGACCTTCTTCCCAGAACAAAAATGGATAAGATTGATTTTGTCAGTCTTTCCGACCCTATGCCCAGATAATTATAAGCTCCCTTCAGCCGAGTGTTCGTAAGGACACTCGGCAGTTTTATTCGCCTTGCGGCGAGTTTTATTGCTTCGCAGCTTTATTATGAGCAAAGCGAATAACAAGGTTCTGCCGTAGGCAGGTTCTTATTGTGCTTTGCACAGTGTTATTGTCCTTCAGACAGTTTTAAGCGAATAAAATAACACTGAAGCCGCAAGGCTTCAATATCACTTTTGATTTATCAAAAATATAACTGCAAATTTTAATTTGCAATATCACTGATACTAACCGAAAAAACTTATTTCAGAAAATAGTAATTTGTTTTTAAAGTATATAACCCACTATGACACTTTCAGACCGAAAGTGTCTGTTTTTTTAAATTGTGAGACATCATGCGAAAAAGTGTCTCACCACTGTATGACTATTTGTTTTTGTCCTTAGTAACTCCGCTCATTTCCGAGGGGAGCTTTTTCTTTGTCTTGGGTTTCGGAAAAAAGAAATAAAATGTCGCAAAATTACAAAAAGTTCATAATTGCATATTGAATTATGCGTGTGGTTGTGATAAACTTATTAAGAATTATTAAAGCTAAGGAGTAGTAACTATGAAAAAACATATCCCAAACATTCTTTCCAGCATCAGAGTAATCGGCGCACTCATTCTTCTTATATTCTTTGATGATTTTACCGTACCCTTCCTTATTATATATGCAATCAGCGCAAGTACTGATGCTCTCGACGGGTACTTTGCAAGAAAGTTTGACTGCTGCAGTCTGCTCGGCGTTACACTTGACACAATCGGCGACCTTCTTATCGGTATGACACCTGTTAAGGTTATAATCTGGCAGAAGCTCTATGTGGGCAATGAATGGTTCTTCGTTCTTATCGGTGCAGCAATCTTCTTTTTCCTTTGCTCTGCAATTATTTCTCAGATCAAGTTCAAGAAGTTCACCTTCCCTCACACTTATTTTGATAAGCTGAACGGAGTTTGTGTAGCAGCTTCTCCCTTCATTTACTACTTTACAAAGGATATAAAGATTCTTTTCATAGTTGTCGGTACAGTTTTCTGCCTTTGCGGAATCGAAACTATCCTTGTTGTAATAAGACTCAAGAAGGCAGTGCCCTTCGTTCCCTCAGTCTTCCATGCCGGTAAGATCGGTCTTGAGGAAGAGGACAAATAAGAAATCGTAAATAAACAACCCGCCGTATCTTCGCCACTGAGTGATAAGGAAGTATTTCTTTGAAATACGAAATAAGCACACAATAATGCGTTAAAAATCACCGATATGCGTCAGCATTATCGGTGATTTTTGCCTTTTCTTGAATACTTATTTCGTATTTTAAAGTGCTTCGCAGTTTCGTAAGAACTGAAAATTTCTTGTATTGAAGCCATAAAATGCAGCAAGGCTGTCGCCTTGCGAGGCTTTTGGCAAAAATACAGGGAATTTTGTTCGAGAAACAAAAACTTCCTTATCACTCAGTGGCGTTCGGATACGGCGTCTTTTTTTGTTAATTTTCAAAAAAATGCGGAAAGATGTTGCAAAATACAAAACAGTATGCTAAGATTATTAAAAAGCATTAAGAAAACTTAAAAAGCATTAAGAACATTTAAGAAATATTAAGGAGAGAATTTCTGTGAAAAAGTATCTTGCTAATATTGTAACCTCAAGCCGAATCATAGGTGCAGCCATATTGTTTATGTGTAATGAGTTTTCTGCACTTTATCTCGGCGTTTATGTTTATTGCGGACTGACTGATTTAATTGACGGTCCCATTGCAAGAAAAACGGGCAGTGCAAGCTCGCTTGGTGCTGCACTTGATACGATCGGTGACGTGCTTACCTATCTTTCATTTGTCAAGATTCTCATATTGCAGAATCTTATTCCCGGATGGCTTCTTATCTGGCTCGGAATAAACATTGTCTTTGGCTTTATCGCCGCATTCTTTGCTCTTAAGAAATTCAAAAAGTTCTATCTCCCTCACACCTATCTCGGTAAGTGCCTCGGCGGATTTATCTTTATTCTTCCCATTGCCGTGCACTGCAGCTTCGGTCAACCCTGGATGGCAGTTATCTGTTCAGCTATGAGCCTTGCGATTCTTGAGATTTTCTATATACAGATAAGAAACAAAACCGCAAAGGATTTCATTCCCACCATATTCCACGTTGATAAATAAAAAACGATAAAAATACCGCTTTCCACGGGAAGCGGTATTTTTTCATTTCACAACGGAGCGGTCCGGATTTTTATTTTCCACATCATATAGTGGCGGTGTGGAAAAGATGACACAAGAGCGTTGAATCAGAAAGTCAAAAGAAGGGAAAAAGTCAAAAAAACATTGACAAAACGGGTAAAAGTAATATATAATGTTACCTTGCAAGTTATGACTTGTTTAGTTTAAAAGCGTCGGAATATTGCGTTCACTACTTTTACTCCTGCAATAATCCCGTTTTATATCATTATTATTTTATAACAAAGGAGGTAAAACGCAATGAAAAGAACTTACCAGCCCAAGAAGCGTCACAGAAAGATGGAGCACGGCTTCCGTAAGAGAATGGCAACAAAGAACGGCCGCAAGGTTCTCGCTCGCCGTCGTGCAAAGGGCAGAAAGCAGCTCACATACTAATTGGTGAAAACAGCAGCTCTGCGGAATTGCCGCAGAAAGTTCGGCTGAGTCAGGATTGATTTTTTGCAAAACTATGTTTCGATAAATGAGAATAGCGATTTCCGCCGTGTTTATTACAGAGGGAAATCCTGTGCCAGACCTGCACTGGTTGTTTACGCAATGAAAAACCGTGTGGGGATTTGTCGTGTCGGAATTACTGTGAGCAAAAAAATCGGTAATGCAGTCGAGCGCAATCGCTCCCGTAGAATTATCAGAGCCGCATTTCAGCAAGTTATGGGCAAGGAGGAGCTTAAGGGTAGCTATGATTTTGTTTTTGTTGCAAGAACAAAGACGAAAATTCTCAAGTCAACTCATATTGAAAAGGCTATGACGGAATGTCTTAAAGAGGTGGGTGCATTATGATTAAAAGCTTTATGCTCGCCGCCATCAGATTTTACCGTAAGCATATTTCTCCCAAGCTTCCGCCTATGTGCAGGTATTATCCTACCTGCTCCTGCTATGCAATTGAAGCAATCGAAACCCACGGAGCCTTCAAGGGCTTCTTTCTGGCGTTGTTCAGACTGCTTCGGTGCAATCAGCTTTTCCCCGGTGGATACGATCCCGTTCCTCCCAAAAAGGAAAAGAAGAAATAAGGTTCTTTTATTTTCAGGGAATAATTTTACGGAGGATATCTCAGAATGACTATTTTATATCAGATTTTCGGATTCATTTTCAGATTCTTCTTTGACTTTGTTGAAAATTACGGCTTAGCGCTTCTTATTTTCACAATTTTCACACGACTTATTCTGCTTCCTTCAACAATCAAGCAGCAGAAGTCTTCAGCTAAGACAATGCGTCTTCAGCCCAAGCTCAGAAGAATCAGAGAGAAGTATCAGGACTACAATCCTCAGGAAAGACAGCAGAAGATTCAGCAGGAAACAAGCGCTCTCTATCAGCGCGAGGGCACATCACCCATGGGTGGCGGATGCCTTCCTCTTCTTATCCAGATGCCTATCCTTTTCGGACTTTACGGTGTTATCCGTAATCCTCTTAAGTACATCCTTCAGGTTTCTGACGAGGCCATTCAGGTGCTTTCAGAGGTTGCAAAGGCAGAGGGCATCGTTACCGAAAAGAACCTTGCTTACGCCGAAAGCATGATTATTTCAAACATTGAAAGAATCGTTGAAAAGGGCGGCGAGGCTGTTGCAAATCTCGGCAGCGACGTTATCGCAAGGATCCGTGATTTCGATTTCACAATCTTCGGCATTGACCTCGGTCTTATTCCCAAGGAGGTACACGCTGAAAGCGGTATTACTGCAGGTACAATCATTATTCTTGCAGTTCCCGTGCTTGCAGCACTTTCCTCACTTCTCACAAGCGTAATTTCACAGATCAGACAGAAGAAGGCTAATCCCAATATGGAAAACCAGCAGATGATGGGCTGTATGATGTTTACAATGCCCCTTATGTCAGGCTTCATCGCATGGGGCTTCCCTGTCGGTATGGGTATGTACTGGATTCTTTCCAGCCTTATTGCCTTTGTCCAGACACTTGTTCTCGGACACATTTATTCTCCCAGAAAGACCATTGCAAGAGATATGGTCGAAGAAACCGTTTACCGCCGCTCTTATGAAAAGACAAAGCAGATTGCGGCAGAGAAAGCGGATATCGAGGAATAATTCTTATACTATTAATATAAACCAAACAGACGGTGGTGATAACTAAAATGATACATGAAGCTATAGCTACAGGTGCAACCATCGAAGAAGCACAGGAAAATGCCAGAAAGGCCCTTGGCGCTCCCGAGTCAGCAGACGTAAGAACAGAGATTCTTGCAATGCCTACAAAGAAGGTTTTAGGTCTTTTCGGCGGTTCACCTGCAAAGGCAAGAGCATATTATGAAACTCCCGATGCTCCCGCTCCCAAAAAGGAGAAGGCTGAAAAGCCCGCTCCCAAGAAGGAGGCAAAGAAGTCCGCTCCCGCTAAGGCTCCCGAAGAAAAGAAGGAGGCCGTAGCAGAGGCAAAGGCAGAGGAAGCAGCAGAGAAGGTAAATATAGCAGACAGCAAGAGCCTCACCGTTGCAGCCGATTACCTTAAGAAGGTTCTTACAGGTATGGGCGTTGCACAGGTTGAAGCAGAAGCTTTCCGCACAAAGGATAATGAAATCGTTATCGAGCTTGACTGCGGCGAGGATTACGGTATCGTAATCGGCAGACGCGGTGAAAACCTCGATGCTATCCAGTATCTTACAAGACTTGTTGCTAATAAGTACAAGACAGCTGACGAATATTCAAGAATCTCCGTTAACGTAGGCAACTACCGTGAAAAGAGAAAGAATACTCTCAGAGAGCTTGCAAGAAAGAATGCTGAAAAGGTGCTCAAGTACGGCAGAAACGTTACCTTTGAGCCCATGAATCCCTACGAACGCCGTATCATTCACACAACCATTCAGGAAATTGAGGGTGTAACCTCACATTCCGTTGGTGCAGACGCAGGCAGACGTGTTGTAATCACTCTCGCTGAAGGCACAAGACCCACTCACCCCTCCAAGGATAACAGAAGAGGCGGCAGAGGCGGTTACGGCCGTAATCAGAGAGGCAGAGGCAACAACCGTTCAGCAAGCGTAGAGGCTCCCGCAAGAGCTCCCAGAACTGATGCAGGTGCTGAAAAGGTTTCACTTTACGGCAAGATCAACTAAGCATATAATCCGTCACTACTGTGGCGGATTTTTTCTTTTGTTTACAATTTGAGGCTTGACATACCAAATTTTGTTATATATTATGATTTTTAGGCTATTAATATTTTGCACAAAAGGAGAAAAAGAAAATGATAGGTAGTATAAACGCAATTTTTTCAAGTGCAGTTGAAATTTTCCGTGTGGTTATGGATATGGTTCTTACTGTGTGTCTGCTGTTCGGCCTTGTTCCGGGTGCACCTTCGATGGAAAATACAATCAGGTTTGAAAATCCTGACGAATGCCGTATGTCCTTTGTTGCTCTTGCAGATACACATGTAAGAGACACAAAGTTCAGCAACCACAGACTTGAAATCGGTCTTGAGGACATGGCAAACGCTGAAAGTGAGTTTGACGGTCTTGTTATTGCGGGCGACCTTTCTGAGTTCGGTGATTCATATTCATACAACGTGCTTTGGGAAAAGCTTGAAGAGAGCAGCTTTGCTGACAAGGCAATCCTTCTTGCGACAGGCAACCACGATATCCGTCTCGGCTATAAAAAGCAGACAGAGATGATTATGGGAAAAGCCGCAGAGTATCTTGATATTGAAATTGACAGAGCATATTATTCATACGACCTTGAGGGCTATACGTTTATTGTTATGGGCTCTGACGCATGGCAGCTCGAAAAGGCAGTTATTTCTGAGGAGCAGCTTAACTTTATTGACAGTGAGCTTGCAAGAGCTACCGCAGAGGGAAAGCCTGCATTTGTTATCTGCCATCAGTCGCTCAGCAACACTCACGGTCTTCCCGAAGTTTGGGAAAACGGTGACCTCGGCAATGATTCGGACGATGTGCTCGAGGTACTCACAAAATATGAAAACGTATTTTACATAAACGGCCATCTTCACGACGGTGTTTATGAAAACAGTCTTGAGATTCTTGATGAGGATAAGGGTGTTTACTCAATCAATCTTCCCGCATTCGGCAGAGAGAACGATTACGGTGCATTTCTTCAGTCAGGTCTCGGCTCATACGTTGAGGTTTATGATGACAGAGTTGTATTTACAGCCCGTGATTTCTGTAACGGTGAAAATCTTGATGGTATGACCTACACCTTTGAGCTTAAATAATCTGACGGGAAACAACATATATAATGTAAAAGAGAGCAGACTTATCTGTTCTCTTTTTTTGCGTGACCCGGGGAAGGTAACGGCAAAGAGGGGAGGTAACAGCCCGGGGAAGTTTTTGTTTGTCCGTGCTTGTGTGGAGAGTATATCTTTTTCACCTACATATCTTACCTGTTTTTTACTTGTCTTGAGCTCATGTCACTATGCATCTTGGCTCCCTTGAAAGGGGAGCTGGATTTTGCGAAGCAAAAGACTGAGGGGTATATCTTTTTCACCTTTATGTCCTACTTAGCTTTTGCACGTCATCGCTTATGCCGCTGTTTCTTGCCCTCCTTGAAAGGGAGGGTGGCATCCGCAGGATGACGGGAGGGTCTATCTTTCTCGCCTATATATCCTACCTTTCTTTCACTCGACAAGCGCTCGTGCCGCGCGGGCACATCCTTTGTCCGGAGCGACAAAGGATGCAAAACGCTCTGGGGGTTGGACACGGCTCGTCATTTTCAAAATATACCTATAGTCCGCCTACATCAACAAGCCTCGGCAGCGCACTACAGTCTTCCTTTACCCGACAATCAGATGTGCGCAATATACTACCTTTCCGTCAGGTTATACCCGCCCTGCGTCCGTTGATTCCGCAGCGGGGAAGGCTTTTGTTTGATGTACTGCCTTACTTAATTGTGTGGAGAATCGTCAGATACTGCTTTAAGTAAGGCTATACAAACATAAATACTCTACGTAAGCACTTTATAGGTAGAAGGTAGAACATAATTGTAAAAGGTAGAAGTATAAACTGCAGAAGGTCGGAGGCATTCTCTGACGTAAACGAATCCGTAGCGGCTATTGACTGTCAGAATATACGGCAGATAAGAAGCAGACGAATAAATTAGACAAGTTCAACAACCTATATAAGAGGCACGGCGTAGCGGTCTCCTTGATTAATCATACAAGTAAAGCACCCCGTAAAACTCCCGACTGTCGGCAAAGCAGATGAGTAGAACTGTTCGCCCGCAAGCTTCGGATATCTTAATGGATAAATATATCTTTTTGCCTGATAAAACATAAACTCAACACCTGAGCGAAGGGGCTTCGGCTTTTTTTATCCAAAAGAGCGCTTTGCTTACTTTGTCGCTCGGGACAAAGTAAGAGCCCCAGCGGCTCGAGCGCATCCCGAGTAGAATAGACATCAAATATATAGGTGAAAAAGATGAGGGCAAAACACTTCAACCGCAAAAGGTAAAAAGGAATTCCCTCTTGCGGTACCCAAAATCGCTTCTCGGCTTGGAGCGCCGAGCGATTTTGACCGCTGCGCCATCCTCGCCTCGCTTCATCCGCCACCGGCGGCGCTTCGGTGACGATGCCCGGCGGCTCGAGCGCATCCCGAGTGAAAGAGACATCAAACATATAGGTGAAAAAGGTAGACCGTTCCTATTTTATCTCCCCCCAACCTCATCACCGTCCAATTCCATTCTCCACCCAAACACACAACCAAACCAAAACGAACATAAAGATAATGAGTCAAAAACCACCGTACCACATATAGAATAAATTCCTGAAAAGCAAAAGGCGGCACAATATATAGTGCTGTTTTTTATCTTGCACACAAAAACACCCGGCTACGAGTGTTGAAAGACCCGCGTTTATGCAAAACTGCCAAAAAAAGTTGTAAAAAACTGTTGACAAAACCAAAAGCAAGTGGTAATATATGCAAGCATTCTTCGAGGGAGACCTGAGGGAATGCGAAAAAAGTCGATACAAAAAACTTTAAAAAAGTTTAGAAAAAGTATTGACAAGAGATAGGAGTATGTGGTATACTCTTTGAGCTGTCTCGCAAAAGCGGGGTGGCGATTGGACCTTGAAAATTAAACAACGAGATAAGAAAAGGAACCCGAGATTCGATGGTAAGAACCATCAAGAAGAGTTTTAAAAAGTACTTTTCAAACAGTAATACGGAACGAAAGTGAAGTATAGAGTAAGTCAGCAATGACGAAATGAGCGAATGAATTGCTCTGAAAATGATTAGAACGCGAAAGCGTCTTAATACAATTTTTAGAGAGTTTGATCCTGGCTCAGGACGAACGCTGGCGGCGTGCCTAACACATGCAAGTCGAACGAAGCATTTAAGTGGATCCCTTCGGGGTGAAGCTTTTATGACTTAGTGGCGGACGGGTGAGTAACGCGTGAGTAACCTGCCTTTCAGAGGGGGATAACAGTTGGAAACGACTGCTAATACCGCATAACGTATTGAGATCGCATGACAAGTCGGAGGCCAAGCGGTCTTAGGAAGCAAGTGTTAACTACAACTCCTTGGCTCACAGAACGACATGGCTACGATCCGACTTGTGTTAGGCACGCCGCCAGCGTTCGTCCTGAGCCAGGATCAAACTCTCTAAAAATTGTATTAAGACGCTTTCGCGTTCTAATCATTTTCAGAGCAATTC
>JAZNIH010000021.1:0-8491 GCA_045577395.1 Acutalibacteraceae bacterium
GTGTCGCTTCTGTTTGCAGTTGCACGCATTACGGTTCTGATAGCCTTTGCAATTCTGCCCTGCTTACCAATAACTCTACCCATATCATCCTGAGCAACATGAAGGTGGTAAACTACTACACCCTCTTCGTTAATGTCGTCAACGTCAACAGTTACCTTATCGGGTTCATCAACCAAACCGCTGGCAATTGATATAAGTAAATCTTTCAAAGCGCGTACCTCCGAAATTATTTAAGGATGTCGCTCTTTTTAAGAAGTACCTTAACTGTGTCGGTGGGCTGAGCGCCGTTAGCAATCCACTTCTGAGCCTTCTCAGCGTCGATCTTGATGTCTGCGGGGTTTGTCATAGGATTGTAGTAGCCGATTTCTTCGATGAAACGACCGTCACGGGGATATCTTGAATCTGCTACAACTACACGGTAGAAAGGAGCTTTCTTTGCGCCCATACGGCGAAGTCTGATTTTTACTGCCATTTTAATGACCTCCAATAAATTATTTTTCTTTTTTTATTTAAACACGCTGTGTTGTTTACGTGTCTTTAACTTACATTCCGAAGCCGTTCATTCCGCCGAAACCGCCCATTCCGCCGGGCATGTTTCTCATACGCTTCATCATCTTCTTTGAGGATTTTCCGTTAAACTGCTTGAACATCTTCTGCATCTGTCTGTACTGACTGAGAAGCTTGTTGACGTCCTCAACCTGCATACCCGCACCTGCTGCGATACGGCGTTTTCTTGAGGGGTTGATGATGTCGGGCTTTGCTCTTTCCTGAGGTGTCATGGAAAGGATGAGAGCCTGAATTCTGTCAAACTGTCTTTCGTCGATATCCACGTCGTCGATTTTTCTTCCCACACCGGGGAGCATCTTAAGCATATCCTTAATCGAGCCCATCTTACGCACCTGACTGAGCTGGTCGTAAAGGTCGTTAAGGTCAAACTTGTTCTTTCTGAGCTTCTGCTCTAATTCTCTTGCCTTCTTTTCGTCAAGCTCCATTTCAGCCTTTTCGATAAGGGAGAGCATATCACCCATACCGAGGATTCTTGAAGCCATACGGTCGGGATGGAAGACGTCAAGGTCGCCGAGCTTTTCGCCTGTACCGACAAACTTGATAGGCTTACCTGTAACAGCTCTTGCAGAAAGAGCCGCACCGCCTCGTGTGTCACCGTCCATCTTTGTAAGAAGAAGACCGTCTATACCCAGTGCCTCATTGAAGGAGGAGGCAACGTTAACCGCATCCTGACCTGTCATTGAGTCAACTACGAGCATGATTTCGTGGGGATGAACCTCACTCTTGATGTTTTTGAGCTCTGTCATAAGCTCCTCGTCAACGTGAAGTCGGCCTGCGGTGTCAAGGAAAACGTAATCGTGTCCGTGGTCCTTGGCAAAGGCAACTGCCTGCTTTGCGATATCGACGGGATTTATCTGTCCGAGCTCGAAAACCGTAACTCCTGCCTTTTCACCCACAACCTGAAGCTGCTTGATAGCGGCAGGTCTGTAAACGTCGCAGGCTACGAGAAGAGGTCTGTGACCCTGATTTTTGAGCATAAGAGCTAATTTTGCACTGTGGGTGGTTTTACCTGAGCCCTGAAGTCCGCACATCATAACGATTGTCGGCGGATGGTTTGCAGTGTTGAGTCTTGACTTTGTTCCGCCCATAAGAGCTGTAAGCTCCTCATTGACGATTTTGATAACCATCTGTGAGGGAGTAAGACTTTCCATAACCTTTGAGCCGATTGCTCTTTCGGTTACTGTTGCGGTAAAGTCCTTTGCAACCTTATAGTTAACGTCAGCCTCGAGAAGAGCCATTCTTACCTCACGCATAGCCTCCTTAACGTCGGACTCGGTGAGAGCGCCCTTGCTTCTGAGCTTTTTAAAGGCGGCTTCAAGTCTGTCTGAAAGACCTTCAAATGCCACTTGAATCAATCCTTTTAGTTTATTTTACTCGCTGAGCATTCTTGTAAGCACGTCGATACGTGCGGTTGAATCGTTTATCTCCCTTGAAAGCACCGTACGGCGGTTAACCTCATTGATAACCTCGCAGAGCTCACGGATTTCCGTCATACCCTCACGGAGCTTTTCAAGTCTTGCCTGAAGGCCTAACTGCTCCTCAAAAGCAAAGAGCTGAGCCTCGGCACGCTTTATGGCATCACGTACACCCTGACGGGTAATGCCCTCGTTTTCAGCGATTTCTGCAAGAGAAAGGTCGTCATCGTAATAATAGCCTATAAAATCCTGCTGCTTTTTTGTGAGCAATTCGCCGTAAATATCAAAAAGCATTGTAACCTCAAGATTTTTAGCCATTTTTACACTTCCCTCCTGCCCGTGTAAAGAGATTTTCCTTTACAGCTTGGCTATTATACTAAATTGCGGTGTAAATGTCAATACCTTTACAGAAAGTTTTTATATATTATTAAAACATACTCGGCATACAGCAGCAACGAAATTTCTTAAGCGGTTGTCTGTAACCGGATTTATAGGTCAACGCCCGGATCTGCCGCATTTGTGTATCTTCTGCCGGGCATAAAAAAGCACCCTGACGTGAGGGTGCTTTTTATCAGCTTTCTTTCTTATTTCTTTCCTCAAGAGCTGCTGCTCTCTTATCTGCAAGCTCAACAATCAGCTGCTGCTGAAGCTTACCGTGGATGGGATAAAGAATAAATGAGATTCCGTAAAGACCTCTTGCAAGTGCGGGAAGGATACAGAATACTATCCATATACCGCGCTGAACGTGATCCTCGGTGTTGGGGATAAGCTTATTGTCTGCTGTGTACTGAGGCTCGTAGTGCATCCATACAAGTACCATTGATGAAAGCCACTTTGTTACTGTGATTGCAAGCTTTGCAAAATAGCCCTGAACGGTGGTAACAAGTGCTTCGTTACGGCTGCCGTCCTTCCATTCCATATAGTCGATAGCCTCGGCTGTAAGGATAGGATTACACATCTGGATAATCTTGTTGGGAAGACCTGCAATTGTAAGCAGAACAATAACGGTTACAAGGTTAATAAAAATGTGATCTGTGAAGTCGCCCTTCATAACCGCACCCTTGGGGTAGCCGGCTATGAAAAGAAGAGCATAAGCGCCAAGACCTAAAAGACCTGCAAAAATAGCGGTAGCTCTTGCACCGAACTTCTTTATCATCTTTGAAGCTACGGGAATCATGAAGTAGTTGGGAATACCTGTGAAAAGACCGCAGATTGTCTGATATGAAAAGGCTCCGACGTTGTTATACCAGAAATATTGCTCTGTTGAGCCACCGACGGCCTTGAAGTTATTGAAAAAGTCAGCGAGAATAATGGCAAAAAGAGGCTTATTTTTAAGAATATGCCTGAAGGATGTCATAATAGGAATCTTCTTCATTTCCTCACGGCTCTGAAGAGGAACTCTTTCTCTCAGGTTAAAGAAGGCGTTGATTGCAAACACCGAAGCGAAGGCAAACATAATGTATGAGGAGAATGCATAAACCCTTGCCTGCGGCACACCGAATTTAGGCAATAAGTCAAGCATGGGTGCAACAAGAGAGGGAATCCATACGGCGAAAAGCTCAACAAACTTAGTGGTCGAAAGCAATCGGTTTCTTTCCAGGTTATTCGGTGTGACGTTATAGAACATCAGGTTCCATGCATTGAAATAGCTCATACCGAGACCGTATATAACTACCGCAGCAAGAGCATAAAATGCAAGTCCTACGCTTTCCGGAGCAAGATTCGGTGTGGAGAAAAGCATTATACCGCCGATAATCCATATGGGAAGAGGCAGGATGAAGAAGGGCTTGACTCTGCCCCAACGGGTTCTTGTTCTGTCGATGATAAGACCTGAAATTGTATCGTCCAAGGCATCGTAAAGTGTTGCAAAGGTGTTGACCGCGGCAAGATGTGCCGGCTTGACACGCATAATATTGATAAGGAAGAAGTCCTGATGTGTGCTCATGAACTGGTTCAGAGCCTTATGACCGAAGTTTGCCATAACATAGGCAAAAATTTCCTTGGGTCTGAGATATCTCTTTTTGCTCTGCGCCAGATTATCAAGAGTCTCAAGCTGTGACTCATTGGCCGACGCGGTGTTTTCTTTTATATCTGACATTTTATCACTCATTTCAATGGTATTTTCAGAATTTATTTCTTGTTTTCACGTTCTGCAAGAGCTTCTCTTGCCTTGCGGATTTTTTCTGCCTTTTCTTCTTCAGCCTTCTTCTCGGCTTCAGCTCTGGCAGCTTCTTTTCTTATACGCTCGGCTTCTTCTTTTTCTTCCTTGATTCTTACTCTTTCGAGTCTTTCCTCTTCGAGAAGCTCCTTGCTCTTTACAGGGGCCTTGAGAACAAGAAGATTGCCGATGAGTGCCACGCAAAGAAGAGCTATGTAAACGTATACGCCCCACATTGCACCCGATGATGCATTCTCAAAGTTAAGTGTGCCGACAGTGAAGGGACCTGCTGCAGAAACGGCCTTATCAGACATAAAGAACATTAAAGTTGCGGCACACGTGATAATAATGCTCAGTATATCAGCGATAACCACTGCCTTGGTCTTGAAATTTCTGAAGGTAATAAAGATAAGGAAAAAGGCGGCAACAATAACCACTATATTAAGCAGCATCAGCAAAAAGCCGAGAACGTAAAGCCTTGCCGGATTTTCTGCCGAAAGAAGTCCGCCGATATCCTTAAAGAGAATACCGAAGAAATTGAGGGTGTTTGCTCCGTCGGTGAAAATACCGAACAAATCGTAGGAAAGCGTATCTGCTTCACTTTTAAGCTGTGCCCAGGGAAGAATAAAGCCTATTGCAGGCAGGAAGGACATAACTATACGCCATATTCTGAGCCTTGTACCGATTGTTGCATAACGGAAATCGTTAAGCTTGTAATAGAGCAGCTGAAACTTTTCCTCTGCTATTTTGTTATCTTCTTCAAGACGGGCCTCCCAGTTATAGTTGGGAATATTTGCGCCGCAGTGCTTACACTCGGCCTTGAAATCATATATGTGAAGCTTTGCTCCGCATTTAGGACATTTGGCTGCCATCTGAACACCCTTTCCTTTTATCTTTTGTTATTTTCCTGAAAATGTACACAAAGGTACTTATATATTTTACCCTTCAGGAATAAAAAAGTCAATATTAAAACTGTAACTGTTGCCAAAATAATGCATTATTATAAAAAGATTTAAAAACAGTAAAAAATTAGTCTCAAATATTTGACCTTTTTGCTTTTATGTAGTATAATACTTCATTGATATAATAAAGTACAAAATATTTTCAGCTCTTGAAAGGAGATATATCCAAAATGGATGACCCTGGCAGTCTTATTTTCAGTATAGTTTTATTGTTTCTTTTGATTCTTGTCAATGCATTTTTCGCAATGAGTGAAATGGCTATTGTTTCACTTAACGATAACATGATAGACAAGCTTGCCGAAGAGGGCCACAAAAAGGCTAAAAAAATTAAAAAGCTGACGGAAAACCCCTCTAATTTTCTCTCTACAATTCAGATAGGCGTTACCCTTGCAGGCTTCCTTACGTCTGCGAGTGCATCAACAACCTTTGCCGACCTTCTCACCGGTGCTGTTCTGAGCATAAACGGCGGTCTTGCAAAATTTGAAAGCGTTATCAATGCCGTAAGCGTTGTGCTTATCACCGTTATCATTTCATATTTTTCACTTGTTTTAGGTGAGCTTGCACCCAAAAGAATGGCTATGCAGAAGCCCGAGGCCATCGCCTATAAGGTAGTTGACGCTCTGCTTGTTGTCAGAAAGGTGTGCAAGCCCTTCGTAAGAGTGCTTTCCTTCTCGACAAACCTTGTTGTACGTCTTTTCGGCTTTGACCCCAACGCCGACGAGGAAAGCGTTACAGAGGAAGAAATACGTATGATGGTTGACGTCGGTCAGGAAAAGGGTGTTATCGAAGACATCCAGAAGGAAATGATTAACAATATCTTTGAATTCGACGACATCGACGTTACCGAAATTATGACCCACAGAACCGATATGATTGCCGTTGAGGATACAGACTCCCTTGAGGACGTGGTCAAGCTTTCAATCGAGCACGGCTATTCACGTATCCCCGTTTTCCACGAGGATCAGGATAACATCATCGGTATCATATATATCAAGGACCTTCTTCAGTACGTTTCGAAGGCTCTGCCCAAATCAAAAAGCCCCGTGGACGTTATGCGCCCCGCCCACTACGTGCCCTTCAGCAAAAACTGCGGTGAGCTTTTCAAGGAGCTTACTGAAAAAAGAGTGCAGATGGCCGTTGTTGTTGACGAATACGGCGGTACAGCAGGTATTGTGACAATGGAGGACCTTGTCGAAGCAATTATGGGTAATATTCAGGACGAATACGACGACGAGGAAGAGGAAATCGTTGAAGAAAGAGAAAACCTTTTCACCGTTGACGGCACCGCCTATATCGAAGAGGTCAACGAGCTTGTTGGTGACGTTATCCCCGAGGGTGACTACGATACGCTCGGCGGCTTCATTATAAGTCAGCTCGGCTTCCTTCCAAAGGACGGCGATATGAACGAGGTTATCTGCGAAAACGTCAAGCTTACCATCCTCAACGTCGAGGAAAGAAGAATCGGCAAGGTAAGAGTTGAGATAACTCCCGTTGAAAAGTCTGACGAAGACGACGAATAAAAAATCAAGGACTGTCTGCATTCGCCGACAGTCCTTTTTATGTTGAAAATTATGTTTATTCCACATTCCTTTCCACAGCTTTTGCACAAAGCCCTGTGGAAAACTGCCTTTTTTCACCCTGAAAAAGCTTCTACCTTTTTTTAATAGATTTTTTTGGCGCATTCGCTTTCTCATTTTCTTTTTCATTTGCCTTTACATTTTCATTTACAGGTACATTAACATTAACATTTACATTATCATTATCTGCATCACTTGCATCCAAGTGCATCCAAATGCATCCAAATGCATCCAAGTGCATCCAAATACATTTAAACACAAAAAATTGCAGCGGCTATCCCGATTGATAACCGCTGTATTATTTTATCTGTCAACAAGCTTATCAAGGTCGCTGAGTCTGAGTCTCTTTGCGCAGATGATTGTTTTACGGCTCTTTCCGTCCGAGGTCTTTTTGTCGGGACAGAATTTACCGTAGCTGCAGATCATAACCGTACCGTCGGGCATAACAACGTTACCGCAATAGCCCGTATCGGCATCTGCATAGTATTCAGGCTTCTTCTGACCCTCATCATAGATATGGGCAAGCTTGATTCTGTACTGTCCCTCGGCACCGCTTTTAAGGTCATCATAGGTACCGACCCAGGCAATAAGACCCTCACTTATCCAGCC
This sequence comes from Acutalibacteraceae bacterium, assembly GCA_045577395.1. Classification (GTDB taxonomy): domain Bacteria; phylum Bacillota; class Clostridia; order Oscillospirales; family Acutalibacteraceae; genus UBA6857. The sequence goes on from JAZNIH010000021.1 coordinate 7,289, forward strand.
TCTGCTTTTGTCCCTGCGGCTTTTTGCATTAGCTCTCGCCTTCTGACCTCTTTCGATTGAGCGGAAGGAAATAACAAGCCTGCCGTCGGGCGTATATTCCGCCTTGTGCCTTTCACCGTTGAGAGCCGCAGGTGCGGGAGCAGGCTCACTCCAGCTTTTTCCCTCATCCTGCGAGAAGGAAATAAGTGAGTTCACGTTTTTTATCTGACTTCTTGTAATAAGGCAGAGCTCGTCACCCTCACCCATATCCGAGCGGATAACCTCCACCTCGCACATCTGTGTTCTTTTTTCCGTATCACGGTGAGCGGCAAAATACCTTTCGGGTACGCTCCACTGCATATTGCCCTTTTCGTCAAAGGTAAGTATTGTTTTGTAATTGTTAAAGTCGCTGTCGTGGAAAAAGCCCATCCACTTATCGGCAAATACACCGTTTTCCTTAAGCCTTGTAAGGCTGGCCATAGCAACGATTGGCACCACGCCCTTTTCCTCGTTCAGCGGATAAAACCTCTGAAGCTCTGTCCACGTCTTACCCTCATCGTCGGAAAGGGAGCATTCAAAGCCGCCGGGTGTACTGCTGCCGGGCCAGCCGGGGTTGCCGGAAATAAGAATAAGCCTGTCATCTCTGCCGTCAGAAAACCGCAGGCGGTAAACAGTAGGTGTTTCACGGGAATTAACCCAGCTTGCAGGTGTGTTTTCAATCATACCCGACCAGGTCCTGCCCCCGTCGGAGCTGACCTTGTTTAGCACCGCTCCCCTGCCGTGACCTGCGGGATATACGGTGAGTATACTGCCGTCCTTCAGAAGCACGCTGTCGGGATGTGCCATATAGTCTCTCGAATCGTCAATTACGTAAAGCTCGTAAAGATATTCGTATTCTGTCCCCTTCAGCGCCTCAGGAAGAGTGCTCAGATCAATTTCGGGAATAGTATAGTCTCCGCCCGTAAAGTTGTCACATAAGCCGAAAAAGCCCTTGATTTTATCCCAAAGCATAGGTCCCCTCCTTTTCCTTTTATATACGGATTATATCATTGCCTCATAACGGTGTCAAGAAAAAGAGACCGCCGAGGGAGACACTTCGTAAAGAAGTTGTCTCTCTTGTTTTTTATTCCACCAAAACAAATGACACTTTACACAAAGATTGTGAAAGTGTCATAGTGGGTTACATACTTTGAGATAGGTAATATTTGCCGAAAATAAAGAATA
>JAZNIH010000022.1:0-61440 GCA_045577395.1 Acutalibacteraceae bacterium
TCGATTTCAGTGTTATTTTATTCGCATAAAACTGTCCGAAGGACAATATCACAATGCGTAGCATTATATAACTGCGAAGCAATATCACTCGCCGAAAGGCGAATAAAACTGCGTGAGTGTCCTCAGGACACCCACGCATTCAGGTCGGAGATTTTTTTGGATAACGGATTTTTGTCAGACTGAGTCACAAAAGAGATTATCCTCACAGGATAATCCCTTTTATACTGTCTGTTGACAGGCACTCTTTTTCATAAGTATAATCGTAAAACAGCTCTCTGTTCTCATTGCTGTATTCCATTTGTTTGGAGTACAGCTTGCTTTTTTCAATCCATGCTTTAATTGAAGAATCCCCTTCTGTCATACGCTTAATAAAAAGCACCGATACAACGGCAAGCTTGACCTTCGAGAGAATTTCCTCGTCAAAAACGCCCTTGAGAAAATAGCGCCATATAAAATAGCGACAGATGTTTAGCATATATTTCTCTTCACATCCGTCAGGTGATGACAGCTCCACATCAGAAGAGATAAGACCTGAAAGCTCCTTTTCCCAGACACAGTCTACAGGCTCAAAATCCGCATAAAGCTTAAGGATGTCACCGAGCCGCCCCTTTTTTTCATTAGGCGTGGGAGTATATCCGGCTTCGGTTTCTCTGTTATCAATATAAAACTGTAATCCTTCCGCATAATCAAGCAGACCGCAAAGCTTTTCGTTTAAAGAGCCCTTTCCGTCAAGCAGAGTGATAATTTCCTCTCTGGAGCTTATAAGAAGGGAAAACAGCTCCTCGTCAACAGGCTCCTCGTCCTCATCGATAAGACTCTCGGCAAAGGTGTGTTCATCATCGGTAAGTATAAGCCTTGCCGCCTCCTCACAGGAAAGTCCGATGCCGCCCTCTTTTATATCGCCGTACCACTCAAAATAGCGGGGATGGTCACGGCATATCTGACAAAGATGCTCTTCTCCGCAGTTTATAATAATATCACAAAGGTTCTTTTCATTTAAAAAGGGACATCTCTCTCCCTTGAGAATGAAGCTGTTTTCCTCACTGATATTTTTTCTGAGTCTTTTACCGAAATCGCCGCCGACAGACCTGTAAAAATCAGCCGTATCGGAATCGATATCGATTTCCCAGCCGATACAGCAGTTGTCGGTGCATTTATCGGCAACACACCGAAATGAATTATAATATGAGGGGGTACGAAAAAGCATAATGTCACCTCGATTTATTTTTACTGACTGATTATATCACAGCTCATATAGTTTTTTCAATGTCTGAAGCTGCAGGCTTGCTATATGATTGAAAAAAACCGTTATGTATGATACAATTTCTTCAGAAAAAAATATCTGCGAGGTGTAAAAGATGAAAAAATATAAGGCTTTGATTATTATGGCTGTAGTTATTCTTATTCTTTTTGTTGTTGAGCTGCGGTTTAACCTCATTGACACTGTAATAATGCAGTTCAGTAAAGAAAAATATGCGGAATTCGTTTCTGAATTCGATTATGAAAAGGAGCTCTCGGACAATCCTGTATGCATAATGGATATGGCATCGGAAAAAGAGAAGCTGACCCTAACTGAGGCTGACGAAATTATCCGCAGCTATGATTTTCACAAGAAGCTCAACGAAATATATAATTTATCCTCTGTAGCAACCGCCAACAACGATTTTGACAAAGCCGTTCAGCTTATCAACTGGCTTAATGCTCACACCTGTTACAGCGGTATGCAGATGAAGCTTCTCACCGATAATACACTTGATATTCTTGAGTATTCCTTTGACAAGCCATTTAACCGTGCCATAAACTGCCGTTACAGAGCAATCGCCTTTGCCGACTGCCTTGTTGCCGTCGGTATCAGAGCCTACCCCGTATGCATGGTTTCTTCGGGATTTGATGCCTCACACTTCACCTGTATGGTATATATATCCGAAAAAGACAAGTGGTGTACCTTCGACCCCTCCTTCGGTTGCTGGTTTACCGACGAAAAGGGTGAGCTTCTGGATATATTCGGGGTAAGAGAGCTTTTTTTGAAAAACAAAGAACCTGTTGTTGAAAATTACGGCTTTAACGGTACAAAGGAGAATTTTGACGTTTACATAAACGGCTTTATGAAGCTGTGTATTTCAAATCTAAGCACATGGGCAGACAATTCTGCCGACAGACGCTCGGATGCAAATTTCTCAGACAGAAAGCAGTTCAGGTCAGCTATTCCGGAAATGTGATGTCATCTCCCTGACTGTTCGAATCCCTCTTTACCTTCATATAAAAAAAGAAAAGGGTTCTACTCTCGTAGAACCTCGTTTTCTTGTGGCGCGCTGTAAGGGATTCGAACCCCTGACCTTCTGGTCCGTAGCCAGACACTCTATCCAGCTGAGCTAACAGCGCATTGCTTTTTTGTTGCCAAAGTATATTATCACAATCGTTTGATATTGTCAATAGTTTTTTCAAAAAACTTGCCATTTTCTTTTTATTGTGCTATTATACCTTCAGCAACAGTTTAAGGAGGAAACGGTAATGAACATATGGCACGATATAAACCCCCAGAGAATCGAGGTTGAACGCTTCGATGCAGTAATCGAAATAAGCAAAAGCAGTAAAATGAAGTATGAGCTCGATAAGCAGACCGGTATGCTCCGCCTTGACAGAGTACTTCACACCTCTACTCACTATCCTGCAAACTACGGCTTTATCCCCCGCACCTATGCCCTTGACAACGACCCGTTGGACGTTCTTGTTCTCTGCTCGGAAAGGATCGAGCCGATGGCTCTCGTTGAATGCTACCCTATCGGCGTTATTTCAATGCTTGACAACAACGACCCTGACGATAAGATAATCGCCATCCATACAGGTGACCCCACCTATAACGGATACACCGATATAAATCAGCTTCCCAAGCACATATTTGAGGAAATGATTCACTTCTTCTCTGTTTATAAAATGCTCGAAAACAAGAGCACCGTTATCGACGAGGCAAAGGGTCCCGAGGAAGCAAGAAAAATCATCGAGGATTCAATTAAAAGATACAACGAGATATTTGAAAACAAATAACTTTATTAAAATGTTAAAAGCGCTCCGTTCACAAGCCGTGTACGGAGCGTCTTCTTTTATTCAATCAGCTGAGTGGTTCAAAATCGCTTGCAGGGTGCTTACAAAGCGGACAGATAAAATCCTCAGGCAGCTCATCACCCTCATGGACATATCCGCAGATTTTGCATACGTAGCCCTTTTTCTTCTGAGGCTGAGGCTTGGGCTTTACGTTTTCCTGATAATATGTATAGGTCATTGTTCTCTCTTCGCTGATTTCGTCCATCTGAGTAACGAAGCAGATGAAAAGAGTGTGGGTGTCAAGGTCAACTGTGCTTTCGACCCAAAGAGACATATATGCGTTTATGTTTTCATTGAGAACCGCAAGACCGTTATTGCTTCTGCTGAAGGCTACACCCTCAAGCTTATCTGTATCTCTGCCGCTTCTGAAGCCGAAATTCTGAAAAACGCTGAAGGGTGCGCTCTCGGCAATACAGTTGACGTTAAGCTTGTTTGTTTTCATAACCATATCGTGGGTATAATTCTGCTTATTGATTGCAACGGCAACCTTATTGGGTGTATTTGTAACCTGCATAACAGAATTAACAATACAGCCGTTATCCTTTTCTCCGTCGTTTGCCGTAATCACATAAAGACCGTAGCCCAATTTAAAAAGGGCTGCATTTTCATTCTTTGCCATAATTTTTCCGCCTTTCTTTGTTCCTTTTATAACGATCAGTCTAAAAACTCATCTGCAAAGCCGACACCGAAAACCGATGATACGTTTTTCAGACCGTCTTTAATTTCTTCCCTTGAAAAATCTCCTTTTTCAAGCTCCTCATCGCTCATCTTATTAAGAAGAGAATAAAACTCCACCGCAACAGCAAAATGATACCTGTTCCCTGCATCTATACTGTCATAAAGATGATTTTCCGCCTTGCAGATTTCACCCGCCTGAAGGAAGACAAGCAGCTCCTTATACAGTATATCCGCACCCGATGCACTTTTTTCTATAAGCTCGGTAAACTCATCGGTATCCTTTTTAAAAACCGTTTTAGCCACAAAGCGTACAAGCATCTGTATCTGCCTGCCGAGCCAGTCCTGTTCGTAAAACATATTATTACCCCTTTGACTTACTTTTAATAATATATCACAGGAAATTGCTCTGTGTCAACTTAAAAAGGGCCGCCATCGCAGACAGCCCCTTCTGATTTTCAGTTAAGATAGGTATTACAATACTCAATAAGCTTGGCGCTCGCTATATCTCTGTTCTCCTTGTCTGCGCCCAGATCGTGATCTGAATTCGGATAGGAATTGAAATAATGTGTAACTCCCTTTGCGGTAAGAGCAGCATCAAGAGAAACCGCATTACTGTAAGGCACAATACTATCCCTCATACCGTGGTTTATAACCGTAGGCACGGTATCTTCATTCACATAATAAACAGGTGAAATTTTAAGAAGCGCTTCCTTTGCCGAGGCTCTGCCGGCATAGGTAAAGCTCTGACCGCAGGCGTAGGAGAAGAGTGCCGCAACAAATTCCTCATCGCCCATAGCATTATTGACGTAAAAGCTCTCGTCCGTCAAATCCGCAGGTCCGCTGTTGCTTACAACGGCCGTCGGTCTGATGGGCGCCGTTTTTGCTCTTGAATAGGCATAGAGCATAGAAAGATGACCGCCCGCCGAGTCGCCGGTAAGAAGCACCTTGTTGATATTCACTCCGTTTTCCGAGCCCTTCTGCTTTATGAGAGCAAGTGCCGCATCAATATCGTCAAGAAGGTCGTGCATATCGGTATCCTCGCTTATATAACGGTAATTAAGAGCCGCAGCAGCATAGCCGAAGCTGTCACTGGCATTCTCTATACCGCCCTCATAGCTTTTCTTATCGCCTGTAATCCACGCACCGCCGTGAATGAACAGAATAAGACCGATTTCTCCGTCATTTTCCTTAGGTATATTAAGGTCAAGCACCTGACGCTCGTGGCTTCCGTATGAAATATCTCTGTACTCGTAGCTCTTTTTGTCAAATGTATTTCCGAAACCGAAAAGACCTGCAAAAAAAGCTATAATGCTCATAAAAAACGCTACTATTCTGTTCCACATAATGTTTCCTCCTTATTCCTTTTATATTTTAAGTCTATCACCTGAAACAGACCCTTGTCAAGAAAAAAATGTCAGAAACAGGAACACTTATCTCTGACAAAAAGCAAAAAGGAAGTCAGCATATGCGGACTTCCTTTTTTTATTAAAGCTTTATTTTCTCTCTGATTATGCCTTGTCAGCACAGCCGAGAACTGTTTCGATCTTGTGTGAAACAACGCCTTCGATTGCATCTCTTGCGGGAGTGAGGTACTGTCTGGGATCGAAGTGCTTGGGATTCTCTGTGTAGTGCTTACGGATAGCAGCTGTCATAGCGATACGGATGTCTGAGTCAACGTTGATCTTACAAACAGCCATTGATGCAGCCTCGCGGAGCATATCCTCGGGGATACCGATAGCATCGGGCATTTCACCGCCGTAAGCGTTGATTGTCTTAACATCCTCCTGATTAACTGATGAAGCACCGTGAAGAACGATGGGGAAGCCGGGAAGCTTTTCCTCAACTGCCTTAAGGATGTCGAAACGAAGCTGGGGCTTCTGACCGGGCTTGAACTTGTAAGCGCCGTGGCTTGTACCGATAGCAATAGCAAGTGAGTCAACGCCTGTTCTTGTAACGAAATCGTAAACCTGATCGGGATCTGTGAAGTTTGCATCCTCCTCGCTTACGTTAACGTCATCCTCGATACCTGCAAGCTGACCGAGCTCACCTTCAACAACAACGCCGTGTGCGTGTGCATACTCAACAACCTTCTTTGTAAGAGCTACGTTCTCTTCGTAATCGAGGTGTGAGCCGTCAATCATAACTGATGTGAAGCCGCCGTCGATGCAGGACTTACATGTTTCGAAGTCGGGGCCGTGGTCAAGATGAAGAGCGATGGGAAGACCTGTTTCCTCTGCAGCAGCCTTAACCATTGCTACAAGGTAACCGTGTGAAGCGTACTTTCTTGCACCTGCTGAAACCTGAAGAATAACAGGTGAGTTGTGCTTCTTAGCAGCTCTTGTAATGCCCTGGATGATTTCCATGTTGTTAACGTTGAATGCACCGATAGCGTAGCCGCCCTTGTATGCATCTTCAAACATTTTCTTTGTTGTTACTAATGCCATGATAAAAACTCCTTTATTTTTTATAGTTTGGTTTTTACAGATTTAAATTCCACAGAAAAGTATAACCTAATTGCTTTTCATTGTCAAGTGAATACCTATTTATAATATGTATATCATTATCCTTGCCGTGATATACCTTACTGTGCGGGTGTATAGGTGATGAAGAAGCAATGTGAATTGATTCTTCCTTCCATAATATCTATTCTGAAATCGTTACCGCTGTAGGTCTTTTCACCGACCCTGATTGTTGTAACGTAGCCTACCTGATCGCTGATACATCCGTCGTGGGATATAATGCTTACCCAGTTTGCCGGGTCTCCGGTAAGGTCAATGCCTGCCGTAGCCTTTACAAGAGTTTTGAAGCCGTCGCTTGAAATGGTATAGCTTGTTCTGTAATCAGTTTCAAGTGTATCGCCGTAGCTGAGTCTTGCTCCGCTCAGATAAGGAATATCCTTTGATCCGGCTCTGCCCCATACATTATAATATGAGGTTGTTTTACCTGCGCTGAAGGCATGGAAGGGAGTAAGTGCACATTCACCGTTATAAGCAATATACGCACCGATACCCATCATTTCGTCAACAACTGCGTAAACCTCATTTGAGGGTGTCTTTCCGCTGCCGAGAATTGCACAGGCGTCCTTTTTAAGGTCAAAGTTGTAATACTTCGCAAAGGTGTATATTGCAACAAACTGAGCCTTGAGTGCTTCTGCATGGAAGGATGCACCCATTTCAGCCTCAAGCACGCTGGCAAGAAAATCTCTCGTAAGATAAGGTGTTCCGCCGTAGCTGATGGATTCGGGAAGAGCATCGCCGTAAAGAATCTGGCCCATCTGATCCTGACAGTAATAATAGTGAGCAAGAATCTGACTCCAGTTCCAGCCCTGTGAACGGGCAAGCCAGTCAGCACCCTCCTGACTCATACCTACACCGTGACCGTGTCCGAAAACATCAAAGGTGAAGGTGCCGCTTGTGGAGGCAACTGTGTTTACGGTGGTCGAAACCTGAACGTCACCTACCGTGGGCTCCGTTACGTTACCTGTATTTACTGAGGGGTTAAGCACAATACTGCTGTTTGTTGTGCTCGGCTCGGTTGTATTGTCCTGAATAACGTTGATATAATCACCTGACGGGAGTGTTGTCGGCTCATCGTTACCGGAGAAGAAAAGAGCAACCATAATAATGGGGCTTATAATGGCAATTGCAATAACGGCAATGCCGAAAATAAGCATATTCTTTGAAATTTTACCTGCAGCTGCGGGTGCTTCTGCCACAACAGCAGATGCCTCGCTGCTTCTTTTTGCAAGGATAAAGTCAACCCTGCTTTTTACAAGATCTGTAAGAACAGTAACCGTGTGAGGAAGAATAAGGGCAAGGTCGTCAGGGTTAGAGGTGTTGACCTTCTTAGCCTTGGCTGTGGATTTATCAACAACCGCCGCATAAGCAAAATAAACGGTCTGTCCTCTTTCGTTTACGGTCGAATAAATCTCAGACACCGCCGCACCGAAATCGGTGCCTGCATTAGCCATAGCCTCTCTTGCGTGACGGATAATCTTTACAGATTCGCTTTCCGCAGTTCTTTCATCCTCTTCGCCGTCTTCAACAACCTCAACAAAGCGCAGAGCGTCGTTAAAGCCCTCAACCTTATCGTAATAGTTGTAAATCCACATTGTTGCCTCGCCGGTAGCAAGAGCCATTGTGCCGCCAATATCACGAAGTGAGGAAACCACCTTGCTTACGTGAGGATAGAGATCGAATTCAGGCATAACAACCGTTGTATAACCGTTGTCATTCTGAGAAGAGAGAACCTCGTCCTTAAGTCCGCTGATAACGGTGTCAATGCGCATAAAGTCAAGAGGAACACAGGTCACCGTACCGAGAAGTGCCTTACAGGTAAAGCCGCTGTAAAGGCCGTCACGGCTGATATGGCAGATGCTGTCACGGGCAACAAGGCTGTGACCGGTGATATCAATTTCAGAAATGTCCTCACCTGCATTTTTCTCAACAGCACCGACTATTTCCTCAGAGGTGCTTTCTTCAAGAATGAGCTTACCGATAAGCTCTCTTTTAAATTCGTTGTAATCCTCGTTTTCTGCCGCAACTATGATATGCTCACCCTTTTCAAGAGCAAGGATGCTTTCATAATAAAGCTCGTCATAGCTGTCGAATTCTACCGTCTGGTCCTGTCTGAGTCCGTACTGCTCGAGAGCAAGACAAATCTTATAGACAGCATCGGAAGAGAAATCCGAAAGATTTTTTAAAGTAAATAATTTTATCATTTCATCCTCCTGAGAGTTTGTTTTTTAGCCTACTTCCCACCTGTAAGCATCCTTATAGGGGTTATCCTGCTTCTTTTTATCGTAAAAGGCCTGAGGATATCTGGGGCTCGGATTGACCGTTGCCTTCGAAACGTCCACCTCGGGGCTTTCACCGAATCTTACAAGTCTTGCAACCACAACAAAGCGTGCATTTTCAAATTCGTAAGAGCAGGTTGAAAGGGTGAGAATTTTATCATCGGGAAGCACGTCGACGCCCGTATCATAAATAGAGCGCTGACTGAGCTCGCTGAGAAACGCCGAATAGCGGTCTCTTGTGGAAAGATTGGTAAAGTAATATTTGAAAACATAGCCGTTATCATCTTTTTCTTCTGCATTTGTGATGAATGCCGCTATGACCTTCCACTTATAATCGTGATAAAGTGTGTTGAATTCAATAACGGGTGCAGCCTTAAAGCCGTCGATGGTCTTATATTTGAAAAGGTTGCCGAAAACGCTTCCGTCCTTCATATAATGACCGAAGATAACGGTGTTTGTATCAAGGCTTTCTCTGGTGCTGCCTATTTCATTAAGATGTGTTACAAAGGGGCAGCCGTATTTTGTATTCTTTCCGTAGAAATTTTTATTAAGATAGGTTTCGTCGTTATCTGTCTGAACAACCGGCAGATTAAGATCTACACCGGGAGCTGAAAGATAGCCTATAAACTCTCGGTTTGTTCCGTAAAGCCGTGCATATTTAAGCTGAATATCCGACGGGAAAACAACGTTCGGGAATTCACTTCTTACCTTTTCCCACTGCTGCTCGGGAGTAAGCTCGGGCTCATCCTTCTCTTTGTCCTTGTCTTTATCTTTATCCTTACCTTCTTCATCCTTGCCGTCGGGCTCATCCCCGTCATCAGGCGTGCTATCGGTAACGGGAACGTCGATAATGAGGTCAGACACCTCCTGCTCAACGTCCTGATTTTCCTTGGAAAGGCGGGCCTCATTCACAAGCACCGCACTGCTTATAATAATCGCAAGAACCGATATTGCAAGAACTATTTTTCTCGGCAGGTCGGATTTTTTCTTCTTCTGTGTTTTTTCCTTTTTGGGAGCTTCCTCCTTGTCGTCGGAGGCTTTTTTCTTTTTAAAGAATGCCGCCTTTTTTACAGAGACGTCCTCCTCTTCTTCATCGTAAAGGTCGTCGTCAAAGTCAAGCTGCTCGTCATATTCCTCGATTTCAAGCGTACTGCCCGAGGCATAGGGTCTGGCCACCTGCTTTGACGAGGTCTGATACTTATGTGACATTGAATCAAGCTCGAACACGCTCATTTCCACATCGTCAACCTCAAACGTGGATTTTCTTTCAGGGGCCGCTTTCGTCCTGTTGGGCTCAATATCGCTCAGTGTTATTCCGCTACCGGCTGTGTAAACCGTACGAGCGGCAGCAACGGGAGCCGCAGAAGGAGCAGGGCTTTCCTTTTTATCGAAATCAGGGCTCTGATAAAGCACTCTTGTTCCCGCATCAGGCATATCAGCATCTGCAGTCTGAGGCTGAGGCGGAACGGGAGCATACTGCACCGGGTAGCCCTGAGGATACTGAACGGGATAACCCTGCGGATATTGAGGATAAGGGTAGCCCTGAGGCTGAGGCGGATAAGGATAAGCCTGAGGATACTGAACGGGCATATACTGCACGGGGTAGCCCTGAGGATACTGCATAGGCTGAGGTGCCTGCTCTGCAGACTCTTCCTTTTCAGGTGTCGGTCTGAGTGTTGCTGCAGGTCTGTAGGGCTTACCTACCCTTTCCTCTTCGGCTTTTTTTCTTTTCTGCTCTTCGCTCATACTGGAGATATCCACAAAGCTGTCCGCTTCCTGAGAAAGAGTGTTTTCTTCGTTTTCGTTACGGTATTCACCGTCTTCATAAATAATTCTCATAGTTACCTTTTACCTCAGAATCAGTAAGCATTGATAAACTCATCAAGACTCATACCCTCTGACCTTTTATCAGGGTACGCCGCCGCACAAAGTCTTACCTCGTTTATGGCGTTTGATGCGCTTACGTATCTGTTATATTCTCTGTCCGTTCTTCCGGTGGAAAGCTTTTTTATCCAGACCTGCTCTCCGTCGGTAACGGCAATATAAATTGTTCCGATTTCGTCGGTACAGCCCTCGTAGTACGGTCCCGCATAGCCTGTTACGGAAACGCCGTAGTCTGCACCTGATATTTCTTTTATTCCCTTTGCCATTTCAGCGGCAACAATGCTGCTTACGGCAGTATATTTTTCAAGCTTCACGGCACTTACACCGAGTACCCTGTTTTTTATCTCATTGGAGTAGGAAATCACACCGCAATGGATAACCTCAGAAGCTCCCGCAACGTCGGTTATTCTCTTTGCACAGTATCCGCCGGTGCAGGATTCCGCAAAGGCTACGGTAAGTCCCTTTTCCCTGAGAAGCTTTACCGTTGCTTCTTCGATGCTTGCGGCATCAATACCGTATATACAGTCGCCGAGAAGTGTTTTAATCTCATCAAGCACGGGAGCTATAAGCTCTTCCGCTTCCTTTTCGTTATGAGCCATAGCTGTAATTCTGAGAAGTGCCTCACCGCTTTTTGCATAGGGCGCAACTGAAGGATTTGCATTGTCAAGCAGATGACTGACCCTCTCGCTCATGGCGCTTTCGCCTATACCGAAGGTGCGTACGTTTTTTGAAAGTATTATATGCTCGGAAAATTTTCTCAGGTACGGCACTACGCTTTCCTCAAACATAGGCTTCATCTCAAAGGGAGGTCCCGGAAGTATAACCGCAATCTTGCCGTCCCTTTCAATTATTGAGCCGGGAGCGGTACCGTTGTTATTCTCAAGCGTGATGCTGCCCTCGGGAATAAGAGCCTGCTTGAGATTGCTCTCGGGCATCTCAAGACCCTTCCTTGTGAAATAGCCTCTTATCTTATCTGCAATAGCCTCATCGGTATACATCGGAAGTCCGAAATATTCGGTACAGACCTCCTTGGTCATATCATCGGGAGTAGGACCGAGGCCGCCGGTAAGAATTATCAGGTCATTTTCTCTGAAGGCCTCACCGATTGCCTTTAAAAGTCTTTCTCTGTTATCTCCGACCGTTGACTGATGAAGCACGCTTATGCCAAGGTCAGCAAGTCTTTTTGAAAGGTACTGCGAATTTGTGTTGACTATATCGCCAAGCAGTATTTCAGTACCTACGCTGATAAGCTCACATCTCACAGTAACACCTCCGAATTATCTCAGACTTTTATTTTATCACTTTTTTTCGTCGAATTTTAAATATAACTGATAACAAACAGTGAATTGAATGTAAATCAATCAACAAACATAAATCTTGTTCCCTCAACAGCTCTGTCTATCATCTCGCTGAAGTCAATGGCACCCTCAGCCTTTTCGATAAGCTCAAGAGTGGGTCTTGTTCTCGGATGCTTGGGTGTAAACACCGTACAGCAATCCTCATAAGGAAGAATAGAGGTTTCAAATGCGCCTATTTTTCTTGAAATTGTGATAATTTCATCCTTATCCATACCGATAAGAGGACGGAAAACAGGCATATCGGAAACCGCATCGGTACAAGCAATGGCACCGAGAGTCTGTGAAGCAACCTGACCGAGGCTTTCGCCCGTAACAAGAGCACCGCAGCCGTCACGCTGAGCAATACGGATTGCAATTTTCATCATAAGTCTTCTCATTATGATTGTGAAAAGCTCCTCGGGACATTTTTCCTTTATGGTTTCCTGAATTTCGGTGAAGTTGACAACCGCAAAGTTTACTCTGCCGCTGTATTTTGCAACGATGGATACAAGGTCGTGTACCTTCATTTCAGCACGCTTACTCGTATAGGGAGGTGCGGCAAAGTGGATTGCATTGAGCTGAAGACCTCTTTTTGCCATCATCCAGCCTGCAACGGGAGAATCGATACCGCCCGAAACAAGAAGTGCAACTCTGCCTGCCGAGCCAACGGGCATACCGCCCGCACCCTTTATCTGGTTTCCGTGGATAAATACGTTTTTATCTCTTACCTCAACGGTTACAATAATATCGGGATTATGTACGTCAACGCTGAGCGTGCCGATGTTTCTGAGAAGATGTGCGCCGACCTCACGGCAGAGTTCGGGTGACGTCATCGGGAATTTCTTGTCGCTTCTTTTTGCATTGACCTTAAAGGTCTTTACCTGACGGAGCTCGTCACCGAGATATTCGAGGGCGACGTCCTTTATACTGTCAAAATCCTTTTCCGCAATAGCAGCTCTCGAAAATGCGGCAATACCGAAAACCTTCTTAAGAGTTTCTACCGCCTGATCGAAATCTATATCCTCCTGAGCGGGCTCTGCGATAATTGTTGACTGTGATTTTGTAAACTGAAACTTTCCCACCGAGGCAAGAAGACGGCGTCTGATGTTTTTAACGAGCATATCTTCAAAAGTGGAACGGTTAAGACCTTTGAGGGCAAGCTCACCGTTTTTTACAAGTAATACTTCTCTCATATTATACCTCTTATCTCTTCATAATAACCTTAAAGGCTGTGTTGATTCCTTCAATAAAATAATTGAGCTCTTCCTCCGTCGTAAATCTTGAAAGGCTCACACGGAGCGATGAATCTATTGCATCGTCCTTAAGGCCGATTGCCGTAAGCACGTGACTCTTATGTCCCTTTGCACAGGCTGAGCCCGAGGAAATATATATATCCATATCCGAAAGAAGGTTGAGAACCGTCTCCGAGCGAAGACCCTTAAGTGAAAGGTTGACTATATAAGGCAAAGCGTCGTCAGGGCTGTTTATACTCACACCGTCGATACTGCGAAGCTTACCGACAAAGCTGTCACGAAGCTCTGTCACTCCGGCAAGACTCTTTTCAACCGTAAGCTCACTTACCGCACCCATAAAGCCTGCTATTGCCGGCATCGGCTCCGTACCCGGTCGGATATCTCTTTCCTGACCGCCGCCGACTGCAACGGGTCGTATTTTAGTTCCTTTTTTTATAAACAGAGCACCGACACCCTTAGGGCCGTGGATTTTATGTGAGCTTACCGTCATAAGGTCCAGCCCCATCCTTTTAGGGTTAAGAGGGAGCTTGCCGAAGGCCTGAACCGCATCAACGTGGATAAGTGCAGGAGAATTCCTTCTTTTTACGATACCGCTGAGCCTTTCAACGGGCTGAATTGTACCTGTCTCATTGTTGACCGCCATAACGCTTATCAGAATTGTCTTTCCGTCAACGGCATTTTCAAGGGCGTTCATATCAAGATGCCCCGTTTCATCAGTGCCGATATATATAACCTCAAAGCCTTCCTCTTCAAGACGCTTAAAAGCATTGAGCACACTCGGATGCTCAATTTTTGTTGTGATAACCCTGTTGCCCTTTCTTCTTGCACCGTAGGCGGCGCCGAAAATTGCAAGGTTATTACCCTCGGTACCTCCCGAGGTGAAAACAACCTCATCGGCATCGCATTTAAGAGCCTTGCTGACTGTGTTGCGGCACTGTCTGAGAAGCATATCCGCATCGATACCCACCAGATGCAGCGACGAGGGGTTGCCCCAGCAGTTTTCTATTGCATTTATCATTTCCTTCTTGGCATTTTCGCACAAAAAGGTTGTTGCACTGTTATCAAGATAAGCCGTCAAAGGGCACACCTCCTCATTTTATTACATAATTGCATACTATTATACTATAAATAAAAAAAATATGCAATCTCATAACAAAAAAATTAGGCATATTTTTACCTGCTTTTCGCAAACTAATTTTAGTTAATATGCACTTATTTACCTTTATCAAGGAGGAAAACAATGAAACCCTTATCACGAAAAGCATCAATAAGCCTGATAGCACTTTTTACCTTTCTGACCTTGTCGCTCGGTGTTTATTCCGTGACAGTCAGCCGCCGTGCAAACCGTTTGCAGACGGTGGTGGATTCTTATAATCAAAGAGCCATAAACGAGTTATGCGAAAGCCTTGACAGTATCACCGCCGACCTTCAGAAATGTCTCTATTCCGCCTCAAAGCAGACTCTTCTGCGTCAGGGAAACAGGCTTTGCCGAGAGGCCGCCGTCGCAAAAGAGAATCTTGCCGCACTCAACAGTGAAAGCTCCGCCACAAGAGAAATATATAAGTTTCTCTCTCAGGTGGGCAACTACACCCTTGCCCTCGGCAAGACCGACGAAAAAACCATCAGCACCAAGGATACGGGCAATCTGAAAAAGCTTTGCGATTACAGTAAGGCCCTCTCCGATTCCCTGACGGAAATTCTTGAAGGCTATTCCGACGGAACGGTAAGCTTTGACGTGGCAGGCAGTATGCGTAACAATGCCGACGCAGACCTTCCCGATGACTTTTATACCCGTATGAACGACACCTCACAGACCATCACCGACTACCCCGTTCTTTTATACGACGGTCCCTTTTCCGACCATCAGGGTCAGGGCGACTATGAAATGCTGAAAAAAGCCCGTGAAATCACGGAAAACGAGGCCGCTGAAATCGCCGCAGAGCTGCTGAACACCCAACCCGGCGCCTTACGGAAAGAGGAAGCCGTCGATGCAGAAATGAAGCTTTTCACCTTTTCACTCGGCAACAGCTACGTATCTGTAACAAAAAAAGGCGGTTACGTGGCATCCTTTATCAGCAATCCGGACGTCGGCACCGCCACCCTTCCTCCCGAGGAGGCAACAGTAAGAGGTGCTGATTTCCTTGAAAGGCTCGGGTACAAAAACATGAAGGACAGCTATTATACTGTTTATGACGGTATATGCACAATAAACTACGCCTGCCGTCAGAACGGCGCAGTATGCTACAGCGACCTTATCAAGGTCAGCATCGCTCTCGACACCGGCAAGGTCACGGCTCTCGAGGCAGGCACCTATCTTGCCAACCATAAGGAGCGTAAAGCAGAAAAAGCAGTCCTTACAAAAGCTCAGGCAAAAAAGAGGCTCAGCCCCACGCTTAAGGTTCTCTCATCGGGAAAGGCTGTTATCCCCGATGAAAACGGAAAGGAATTCCTCTGCTATGAATTCCACTGCAAAATCAAAGACTCCCGTGAGGCCCTTGTTTACATTGATGCCGAGACGGGTAAAGAGAGAGAAATTCTGCTTCTTTTATATGAGGACGGCGGAGTTATGACAAGATAATAAAAAAGGAGCTGCTGCACTTTGGTGTGCAACAGCTCTGTCATTGTTATTATTTGATGATAGAAATATCTTTTCCTTCAAGAAGCCGTTCAATTATCATCTTAGGTATTGCAAGGAGCTTTCTGAAAAATCCGAAGAGCTTTTCAAGAACACTCTGCTCTTCCTCCTGAGCCGCAACAATGGGCTCGAGCATCTGCGGATCATCATCCCTCACCTTAAGGAACTGGGGTCTGTTGGGATCGGTGAAAACATCGGTATCATACATAGTAATCTCTCTGATAAAATCATTATAGTCCGAAATCTTCTTACTGTGGCCGAGGCCCTTGATAAACCACGTTCTGAAGGGAAATGCGCAGGTTGATGCATCAATATTCCACTCGGGACACATAAAGTTGTAGTCGGTATATTTCTGCTGAACATAATCCTCAGGCAGCTTTTCACCGTAGTTTGCGCAGGTAGCTCCGTATGATGAAACGGTTGTTGTTACAAGGCCGTCGTCCATAGCGGTTTCGCCCGAGGTAAGAGGTATTGCAGGCACACCGAATTTGCATACAATCGCCATATTAAGTCCGCTGTTGTTCTTTTCGGCATCGAGATAAATCTGTGTTGCGTTGTTTGCAACATTGTAGTGATAATATTCCATTTTTGCGATGGTATAAGCATAGGTGTGATCGGGATCCTTATAGTTTTCTCCGTAAAGGAACTCCATAGCAGAAACAAAATATTCATCGGGTATGCATACACAAAGAGTGGGAAGAGTAGCAAGCAGATCACGTGCCACGTCAACAACACCCTCATAAACAGCTTCTTTAAGAACAGGAACGGCAAGAGCCTTGAGCAGAACGTCAAGAACACCTGTCTCCTCAAGAATGTAGAAGAACTCGCCGAGAGCCTCCTGTTGTGAAAGATTATCAATAAAATCGCACAGGCCCTTTGCACTCACGTCAAAATTACCGCTTAAAAGCTGACCCAGAAATTCCATACCGCCTACAGAGGGTGCGCAAAGAAGAACAGTGTCTATCTTATGCAGATTTTCCGGGTATTCATACATATAAGAGGTTACGATATTTGCACCGAAGCTTGAGCCTACAAGCTCGATTTTTTCCGCGCCTGTTTCTGCAAAAAGCTGATCGATAGCGGTCTGAAGCTGATGGGCTGAAACTACGGGCGACTCTCTGCAGTCATAATAGAACTCATAGATACCGTCCCTCTTTTTTCTGAGACCCGGCTCCTCATTGACAACGCCCTCCATGTTTGAGCCATCGGGATTAAATGCAAGCATACCGAAGGTATCCGCGCAGTAATCGTAGATAACAGATCGAAGGATGTTAGGCTCTTCGTTCTTTACCGCATCAAAGATATACTCATCAATATTTTCAAGATTCGACTTAAGCCTTTCCGTGTCAAAGGGATAAAACAGAGATTTCTGCTCCGGATCATCCTCATAATAGATTTTTACGCTGCTGGCACCAAAGCCCTTGACGGTAAGCTCGGGATATATTTCTTCCTGTTCAGCCCCGGCAGCGAGTGCCACGGGAACTACCGATAAAAGCATAAGGCAGGTAAGAAAAATTGCTGTTGCTTTTTTAAATATACTTTTCATTTTTTGGCCTCCTTCTGAAAACGCTTCGCCTGCTGTGAGTATTCTGCTGCAAATTGTGACAAAGCTGTTTTATAAATATTGAAAGCATTTGTTAAGTGTCCACACTTATAAGAATACACCTTTGCGGCAGAAAATCAAGGTTATTGCAGGATTTTTTTCAGAAAGAACTAAAAAAGATAAAAATCGCAAGTGAGCAAATGCTATGAAAAATGAAGAAAAACGAAGAAAAACAGAGCAAGTGAAATGTAAATTAAAAAATTGCAAAAAATGTGTTGACATTGTCTGACTCTTGTGATAATATATCAAGGCAATTTGACAAAAATATTTATTCGGAGGTAAAAAGATATGTCAACTTATATGCCCAAAGCAGCAGACATCACACGTAAGTGGTATGTAATCGACGCTGAAGGAAAGCATCTCGGACATGTAGCAGCTAAGGCAGCTGAGCTTCTCAGAGGTAAGCACAAGGCTACATTCGCTCCCCACGCAGACTGCGGTGACCACGTAATCGTTATCAACGCTGATAAGATCGTTCTCACAGGCAAGAAGCTCGATCAGAAAATGTATTATCATCACACAGGCTACATCGGTAACATGAAGAAGGTTAAGTATTCAACTCTTCTCGCTGAAAAGCCCGAGTTCGTTATGACAAAGGCTATCAAGGGTATGATCCCCGACACAGTTATCGGCCGTAACGCTATGACAAGACTTCGCGTATATGCAGGTGCTGAACACGCACACGCAGCTCAGAAGCCCGAAGTTATCGAACTTTAATAGAAAGGGAGGAAAAGTAAATGTACGAAACAACACCGTTCTTCTACGGCACAGGTCGTAGAAAGAAGTCAATCGCAAGAGTACGTGTATATGCAGGTACAGGCAAGATCATCATCAACGACAGAGAAATCGACGATTATTTCGGTCTTGAAACACTTAAGCTCATCGTACGTCAGCCTCTCAATCTTACAGGTACAACTGAGAAGTTCGACATCGTTTGCCGCGTAACAGGCGGTGGCGTAACAGGCCAGGCAGGTGCTATCCGTCACGGTCTTTCAAGAGCTCTTCTTCAGTATGACGAGGCTCTCAGAGCTGAACTCAAGAAGGCAGGCTTCCTCACTCGTGACCCGAGAATGAAGGAAAGAAAGAAGTACGGTCTCAAGGGCGCACGTCGTGCACCTCAGTTCTCAAAGAGATAATTTCTTATTTCAAAGAGTATTCAAAAACCCCGAAACCATTACGGTTTTCGGGGTTTTCTTTATGCCTCGATTTTTGCTTTGGTGCAAGTTTAATTTATATTATGATTTTTGATTTAAAGTATTGTTCTTGAAAATTAACTTGTTCCATTATTTCATCAATAGTGAATGTGGTGTTATCAGGTGCAACAACCCATTTTTCCTCAACGTCATCATCTCTATGGATAATGGCAATTATTTTTCCTACAAATTCTTTTACAGGAACATCTACCCCTAAAATATACGCATCTTGTTCTTCACCATCGGGTGCAATAACACCTTCTATAAAACCATAATTTATAGGATAATACATTTCCTTGTGTTTTGGATGATAACTTCCTAGTGGTCTATCAACAATTACTTTTACAACATGTCCTATCATATCAAACTTCCTTGCTGGTTTTTAATAGAGGCCAAATTACTGTTCGTTTACTAGAAAATCAATTTTATTCTCTATTTCAAATTCCATTGTGTCTATGTTTAACACATGGATACCACAATTAGAAATCTTAAACGAATGTGCTTTGTTGGTCCATTCAATTTTTCTGACTATGTGATAAATAATATTAATTACACCACTGTGTGTAACAACTAAAACATTACCATTACAAAGTTGATGTTCAATGATAAATTCATCAAACCATGCTTTTATTCGCATATAAAATTCATTTGGACTTTCTCCGTTAGGATACGGCTCATCCATTTTCAACGAACTAAAAAATAAGCCTGGATATCTAATAAGAGCTTCATCGTTTAGCATGCCTGCCAACTCACCGTTGTTAGTTTCCCTTATTCGAGACTCTTTTACAATGGGCAACATTAATTCAGTAGATACAAAACTTGCTGTGGTCATCGCTCTTGGTAAATCACTTGAGACAATATGAGAAATATCGTACTTTGATTTCTTTTTGGCAAGATGCTTTGCAAGTCTTTTTGCTTGTTCCATACCTTCAGGAATTAAATCCATATTGCTCCAACCACCGCGGTATCTATCATCATCTTTTCCGTGCCTAACGAAAATAATTTTCTGCATAACTACCTCGATTATTTAAAATTCACTATTAAATTATAGCATAAATCATTCATAATTTCAATGTATCTGCAATCTTCTTGAGTCATAACGATTCTTAATAGAATCATTATGACTCTTTTTCTTTATATAAGACTCTTATTAATCATGATGATTAATATAAGCATTATGAGTCTTTGTCTTAAACATAGAGTAATTAGGGTTATGAAGATTATTAAAAGAGTAAAACACCCTTTGCCTCTGCCAAAAGTATTGCCTTTTTTTCAGCCTTCTTAGGTTTGCTGACTAATATCATCATTAAATTTTCACCTTCATTTTTATATACGCCCTTAATCAATAAGCTTCCTTTTCTCTCCTAAAACACAGTCGATTATTATTCTGATAATATCCTCGATTTCCTCGGCGCAATCCCTTTCGAGCCACTCTATAACAACAGCAGTAATGCCCGTCAGGTAAAATTTCATAACATAGCTTCTGTCCTTCTCGTAAAAATTAAAACGGTCAAGCACCGGATTAAAAATATATCGGAACATTTTTTTGTAAACGCCGTCAAAGCTCATTGTACCGAGATGCCTGAGCGACGTTCTGAAAAGACGTTGGTTTTCCTTTATAAATGTCAGATACGGTGTCAGATATTCAGAATTTACAAACACCAGCTCCTTAAGCTCACATTCATCGACCCGAAAGGCTATACTTTTTTTATCAGCCGAAAAATATGAAAGAAATGTGTCTGTGACGTATTGAGTTATTTCTTTAAGAAGATCCGACGTGTTTTCGTAGTGCAGATAAAAGGTTGAACGGTTGACTCCTGCTACGGCGCAGATTTCCTTTATTGTTATATATTCGAAATCCTTCTTTTCCAGCAGCTCGAGCAGAGCCTTGTTCATTTTTATTGCGGTGTTGAAATATTTACTTTCGTTTTTATTCATCAACAAAACCTTCCGTTTGTTTATTCTTCATCTTCACTTATCTGCTTTGCGAGCTCAACAATTTCAAAAGCGTACTTCTTTTTGCCTTTTTCGAGCATATTTTTGTAAACAGGATAATTGACTCCCATGCCAACAAATCCGATAACACCGATTACAATACCGACAACGGTGAGAAACGCTGTTCCTCCGATAACCTGCATTGAAAGGCACATACCGAGTCCTGCAATAAGAGACATAAGGATGCCAAAGGTGTATGCGAAAATGTTTGCCGGTCTTTTTGCCTTTGCATCAAGCTTGCGGAGTGCCAGGATTTTTGAATCGTTTTTCGGTGCATACTCTTTTGCGATTGATTCTGCATAAATTTTGTCTGTGTTCATTTCGATTAACCTCCTTTTAAAATTTACAGCCTTATTGTACACGTAAAAAAGAGGAATATGAACAACATGTTTTTTGTTTTTTGTTGATTTTCGCTATGCGACAGAAAATTTTCACTTAGACTATATCACAAACCCCGACCGACTTCAACAGTAAAATCATAGTGAAATAAAATTTCAAAAAGCTCTTGACTCTCACCTTACGTCATAGTATATAATCATATCGAGGTGGTAAAATGAAAATGCAGATTAAGGAATTCGCCGATCTTTGCGGTGTAAGCGTACGCACTCTTCATTATTACGATGAAACAGGTCTTTTAAAGCCGAGCTTCACCGACAAAAGCACCGGCTACAGATATTACGACGAAAGCTCTCTTCTTCGTATGCAGGAGATTCTCTTTTACCGTGAGCTGGATTTTTCTTTAAGAAGCATATCGGAAATTCTGTCCTCGCCCGACTATAACAAAAGAAAGGCTCTTGCCGAGCAGAAAAAGCTTCTCATTCTCAAAAAAGAAAGACTTGAAAGGCTTATATCTGCCATTGACGGTGCTACGAAAGGAATCAACATTATGAAAGCATTTGACAACAGTGAATTCGAAAAATACAAATCCGAAGTCAAGGAAAAATGGGGCAAAACCGACGCCTACAAGGAATACAGCGAGAAAACAAAAGACTACTCAGCCGACAAGCAGAGCAGTCTTGCCGAGGGAACGGATAATATTATGAAGGATTTCTCCCTTTGCATGAAGTCAGACAACGCTCCCGACAGTGCCGAGGCTCAGGCTCTCGTGAAAGCTCTGCAGAGCCACATAACCGAAAATTACTACACCTGCACCAAAGAGATTCTTTTCGGTCTCGGTCAGATGTATGTTGCCGATGAGCGCTTCAGAAATAATATTGACAAGCACAGCACAGGTACCGCGGACTATATCTGCAGAGCCATTGAGGCTTACTGCAGATGATATTGCTTTTTCATAAATTTTATGCTATAATTAAGTCGTCAAAAATCCGTATTCAAAAAGCTGTTTCGGATTATTAAGCAATCAAGCGGAGGGATTCCCGTGAGCATCGTACAGACCTTTTATAACAGTCTCGCCTGTGATTACGACAAGCTTTTTCTCGATTGGGAGGAAGCAACAAGAGACCAGGCAATAATTCTCGATAAAATATTCACCGACATGGGCTTTGATAAATCTGCCCGTGTACTCGACTGTGCCTGCGGAATCGGAACTCAGGCAATAGGACTTGCCGCAATCGGATACAACATCACAGCTTCAGATATAAGTGACGGTGAGCTCACCGAAGCAAAAAAGCGTGCAGAAAAGAACAACGTCAGCATACGCTTTGAGCACGCCGATTTCTGCAGACTCGATGAGGTCTTCAGCGAAACGTTTGATATAATCATCGCCATGGATAACGCTCTCCCCCATATGATGACAAGGGACGCTCTTTTCTCTGCAGTAAAAAGCATCACAGACAGATTATCCCCGGGAGGTATATTCGTAGCAAGCATAAGAGATTATGACCGCCTGCTCGAGGAAAAGCCGCCCTACTCCCCTCCTTACATCCACGAAACCGAAAACGGAAAAAGAATTTCCTTTCAGCTGTGGAGCTGGCAGGATGACTGCTACAAGCTCACACAGTATATACTTGACGACGGAGCTTCACTTAAAGCGAGCAAATTCGACTGCGAATACCGTGCCGTCAGAAGAGATGAGCTGACAGAGCTTCTTTCTGAAAGCGGATGCAGCAAAGTCACATGGAAATTCCCCGAGGAAACAGGCTTTTATCAGCCTGTTGTAATTGCAATAAAATAAGAAATTCCCCGTGAATATACGGGGAATCTTTTTATATAAAGCTTGTAATAAAAATCTCAAGGCCGATAAAAATAAGAATCGCACCGCCTAAGATGCCCGCCTTACCTGCAAGCTTTGTGCCTGCCTTTTTACCGATGAAAAGACCTGCATAGCAGATGAAGAAGGTTACGGCACCGATGATAACACAGGAAACAAGGGCCTCAAGAGCATTGTATTCGGAAATTGTAAATCCGACTGAAAGAGCATCAATCGAGGTTGCAACACCCTGAACGAGTAGCGCCTTAAGGGTTGTTGCCCCCTTTTCCTCATCGGAGTCCTTATTGACAATGCCCTCATAGAGCATTTTTCCGCCTATGTAGCCGAGAAGAATAAGCGCAATCCACGGTATACATTTTTCAAAAGCACCGAAAAGCCTTGTAACAGTTGATACACATACCCAACCGATCATAGGCATCGCAAGCTGAAACAGCGAGAATATACCCGCCACACCGCACATTCTGCCTTTTTTCATTTTCGGCTCATTGAGTCCGTTGGCAAGAGAAACGGAAAAGGCATCCATAGCAAGTCCCGCTCCGAGCATTATACTCGTAAAAAAGAATGAAAAGCTTAAATTCATTTTTACTTCCTCCACAAAAAATATCAGGCACAGTAATAACTATGCCCGATTAACGTCAGATAGATATAGTGACACCATGCATAGCTATACTATACATGAGTCTCGCAATTTAAAACAAGCCAGACCTTTCGGTCAGTATGTTGACTTGCTACGCAATTTATTACGCTCGCTACTCCCTCATGGGATTTAACAGCGGTATTCTACCATTAAATAATACTTATGTCAAGAATTTTTTATGATAACACCTTCTGACCTTAAGATTTTCTTAAGATTCCTTTGATATCATTGACCGGTTGTACATATTATGTTATAATATGCCTGAAAATAGGTATGTGTAATATTCCCTTCTGTTTTCTCAAAAGCGCTCCATATGTCAGCTATGGGGATAAACATTATTCTGCTGACAGAAAGAAAAGGTAAAGTATGAAGAAAACTAAACTGCTTATTTTATTCATTGTATCTGTAGCTTTAATTTCGGTTGCTTTTTGCTTTGGCGCAAGCTCCGAGCCTGCAATTTACACTCAGTTCGACTCACGCTCAGGCGTACTCTACATCAGCGGCTCAGGTGAGCTCAAGGGATATTATGACCTCGATTATGAGGACGACCCTATGCTTTCCGACTGTGAGCACGGTGCAAACGCGCTCTGCTCCGAATGCTGGGAATATGAAATTGAGCACATCGTTATCGGCGAAGGCATCACCTCTATCGACCATTGCTTTTTTAATCTCAACAATCTCAAAACTCTGTCCTTACCCGACACCCTCAAGGAAATCAAGGGCGGCTCATTTATCGCCTGCTATAATCTTCGAAGCTTCACTCTGCCCGAAAGCGTTACCGTTATCGACAATGCTTTTAACGAATGCTTCAATCTTGAATGGGTAAACATCCCCAAAAACATCAAAACTCTCTGTGGCTTCGGATACGCTAAGCTCTCTCATGTTGAAATTCCCAGAACGGTTAAAAAGCTTGCTTTGTGGAGCGATACTATTGATAAGATTTACATTCCCGAAACCGTAACCGCTGATATGCTCAAGGCAACAGGCTTTATCAACGACTACACTGAGGGAGACCTCGACGAAAACCGCTTCACCGGTCTTCGCATCACCTCACCCGACCTTGTTGTAACCGGCTACGACAAATCTGCCGCAAAGGAATGGGCAAAGAATCAGAAGAACTGTACGTTCAATCAGATTTCTCCCGTTCCCGCAAAAATCAGCGCAAAGAATTACAACGCCTATGTCAAAATCACCTGGGAAAAGGTTGATAAAACCGACAACTGGACACTTTTCAGAAGACCTGTCGGCACAAAGACCTGGACTAAGCTTACAACAGTCAAAAGCTCAGTCACAAGCTACACTGATAAAACTGTTTCATGGGGTAAAACCTATGAATACGCTCTTAAGGGCGACCGTAACAAGATTTACACCTATGTCACCATCGGCAGAATTGAAAGACCCGGCGGTCTTACCTGCTATGCAACCTCACACAACACGGCAACCCTCAAGTGGAACAAGGTAGATAATGCCAAGTACTACTATATTTACCACAGATACGAGACCAGCCTGTGGCCGGGCGGCCCCAGCGAATATAAATATACAAAGGTTGCAAAGGTTAACGCTAAGTATAACTATTATAGTTTCACCTCTGACTATTGCAATGTCGCATACGACCTGTGCGTCCGTGCACACGACGGCACAAGCTATTCATCCTATTCCCCCGTATATAGTTTTTCAATAGGTGAAATAGGCCTTGTATCGGCAAAGCCTAATCCGGAGGATAACACCATCACCATCAAGTGGCGCACCGCAAAGAACATCAGCAAGATAACCTTCAAAATTGATTTCTACGGATACAAGGACGGCAAACGCGCTATAATCAAGGAGCAAACCACTACCGTTAAATCATCTGCATTCAAAACCTCAGGCAGCTATACCTACGTTACAATAAAATCAAAAGCTGATCTTGACCACGAAAAATATACCTATTTTGACTATTATGCAGATGTCCAGTTTTCAGAAACAGATCCTTACACGAAAAAGCCATGTACCGAGAGAACTCACGCTTCTAACGTATACCTGTAAACAATAAATAACGGATGCCGGTTCATCGAATCGGCATCCGCTTTCTTTTACATTATTACACTTTGCGGTTCTCCGCCCTTTTCTCTTGATTCATCGGCAAGGTAAACACTCAGGTGACCTGCAACAGAGTCAAAAATCGACGTGCAGGCAAGTGAAGGCTCTTCACCGCGGATGAACTTTACAAAATCCTCGGAAAGTCTTTCATCTCCGCCGCCGTGGCCTCCGTAGGCGCCGACCATATCGCCGCTTACCTTAAGGTCAACAATCTCAACATCGCACTCCTCGTTGTGTGCATCAGGTGAGGGGTTGATTTTAAGCACGGTGAATTTTGATTCTTCAAAGTTGCCGAAAATCTCACCCTTAGTACCGACTATATGTATCTGTCTGCGAGGCTCGGAGCTGCCGCCAACCATATTATGAGTACCTGTTGCGCCGCTCTTGAAGTTTACAAGCACACTCTGATGATCAACAACGTTGTTATCACATTTATAGATACAGCGGGCATAGGGATTATCGCTCTTCATAAGATTGATTTTATCCTCAATAGTGGGATTTTCCAAGTGTTCGAGGGCATCCCACACGTAAAAGCTCCAACGGTCCGGGTGGTCGATATAAAGTCTCTTTGTGGAATATACGCAGGTGTCAACGTGGGGGCAATCCTTCATACAGACTGTACCTGCGCCCTCGGGAGCGTTTTCGGGTCTGAACTGATACTTGCCGCCGAAGGAGGTAATCTGTGAAGGCTCGGTTTCAGCCATCATCCACATCATAATATCCATATCGTGACAGCACTTTGCAAGAAGCATTGTTGTATGGCACTTGTCGCTGTTTGCCCACTTACCTCTTACGTAGGAGGTTGAAAGGTGATGATAGGAAACGTGCTCACTTGTCTGAATGTTAATAATGTCACCGATTTCGCCCTTTACGATTCTTTCCTTGATGCCGTAATAGAAGGGAGTATATCTTAAAACGTGACAAATCATAACCTTTGAGCTATGCTTTTTTGCAACATCAACGAGATAGCGCATCTCTTTTTCGTTAACGGCGAAGGGCTTTTCAAGAAGCATATCGTACCCCGCCTCAAGAAGAGGTACTGCAGTATCGATGTGCTGCTCATCCATAGTGCCGTTGATGATTGCATCTACGAGCCTACCCTTCTTGGCAAGCTCCTCGGCCGTCTCAAAGCACATATCCTCACCGAAGCCGAAATACTCCATAGCCTTTTTGCGGCGTACGGGGTTAGGGTCTGCAACACCGACAATTTTAAGAAGGTCGGGACGTACCTTTGCAAGTTCACTGTAAACAAAGGCTCTGTGACCTGCGCCGACGATTATAGCGGTAACGGGCTTGGTTTCCATATATCATCACTCCGTATTGATAAATTCGAGGATATTATAGCACAGAATGAGAAAATTGCAAGTAGGGTCGTACCCTGCTTAATTTTCGCGGGTGACATTTTTCACCCAAGCGCGTGTCTGCTTACTACTATCTGCTTACTACTAAAAAAACCGCCCGAAGGCGGTTTTTTTCTTACTTTGTAAGCTCGTATGTGTCCTGTGCTATGAGAAGCTCTTCGTCGGTGGGGATAACAAGAAGCTTGAGAGGTGAATCCTCTGTTGAGATTTCGATTTCCTGACCTCTTACGCTGTTGGGAGTCTCGTCGATTGTTGTACCCATAAAGCCGAGCTTTTCTGCTACTGCAGTGCGGTAATGGGGATTGTTTTCGCCGATACCGCCGGTAAATACAACTGCATCAACGCCGCCCATAGCTGCTGCGAAGCCGCCGATATACTTAACAAGCTGATGGCAAAGCATTGCCTCAACAAGCTGAGCTCTCTTGCAGCCGTTCTTTGAACGACCCTCAATTGTTCTGTTGTCGCTTGTTGCGGTGCCGGGAATCTCGTTCCAATCCTCATCGTACTCTGCGGTAAGTCCGAGCATACCTGACTTCTTGTTGAGAATGGTATCTACTTCCTTAGCGGTAAGGTTTTCTCTTTCGCAAAGAACTGCAATGATAGCAGGGTCAATTGAGCCTGAGCGGGTGCCCATCATAATACCTTCAAGAGGAGTAAGTCCCATTGTTGTGTCGAAGCACTTACCGCCCTTGATAGCTGAAATTGATGAGCCGTTGCCGAGGTGGCAAGTAACAACCTTAAGCTCGTCAGCATTGTACTTGCCGGGGTACTTCTTCATAAGGAAATCGGTTGTTCTTGCACTTACGTATCTGTGGCTGGTACCGTGGAAGCCGTAGCGTCTGATACCGTGCTTGAGATAGTACTTGTAGGGAAGAGCATACATATATGCGAAATCAGGAATTGTAGCATGGAATGCAGTATCAAAAACTGCAACCTGAGGAATACCCTTCATGATTTCCTCACATACCTCAATACCCATAAGGTTTGCAGGGTTGTGGAGAGGACCGAGGGGGATACATCTTCTTACAGCTTCCTTAACATCCTCAGTTACAACAACTGAGCCGCTGAATTCCTCACCGCCGTGAAGAACTCTGTGACCTACTGCAGCGATGTCGTCCATTGATTCAAGAACACCTGTTTCCTTATCTGTAAGTGTTTCAAGAAGAATTGTGATTGCGGCGTGGTGGTCCTTTGCCTCAACGGGCTTTTTGTCGAGAAGCTTTACTTCCTCGCCGTCCTTGTCAATTTTGTGTGTGAATGTGCAGGCTGTACCGATCTGCTCAAAGATACCCTTTGCGAGAACTCTTGCTTCGGGCATTTCAAAAACCTGATACTTGAGTGATGAAGAACCTGCGTTGATGATTAACTCTTTAAAGCTCATTTTTTTGCACCTCTCATATATTGATTATCCCGACCCTTCCAGGCCGCTGTATGTTAACTGAATAATTATATCACATCGTTTTTGTTTTTTCTACCCATAATGCAAAAAATATTTGACAGTTTTTGCTACGCTTGACATATTTTTATTTCTGATATAGTATAAAATCAGCAAATATAAAGGAGATTACACTATGGAATTTTTACTGTATGCTGCTCCCGTAGCAATTATCATCATAGCCGTCATATTTATAATAAGCAAAGGCAAAAGGGCTTCCCGTCCGAGCGACAGCCTTCACGAGGATCAGAAAACCGTTACGGCAACACTTGTTGAAAAAGAAGAGATTACCTCTGCTCACGGTAACGGCCTGAGGAGAAATCCCGGCAGCATATCCTTTTCGTCATCAATATATCGTCTTACTTTTGAAACACTTGACGGAGAAAAGCTCACCTTTAACGTCAAGGCCTTTGATTACACAGGAGTAAAAGAGGGCGAAGCAGGACAGCTCACTTATCAGGGCATATATTATCTTTCTTTTAAGAAGGAACAGGATATCTGATTTCTCTTTACAGACCGTAAAAAGTATCGTTTTGTGTATAATTCACAAGAAAGATATCCTTTGTTGTGCATAGTTACCCCCTTTACCGAAAATAGTACCAAATTATTCCGTTTTTGTTTGGTGAGTTTGGATATTGATTTCACCGCTCTGAAGTGGTAGAATAATGAGCGTTGAAGCAAAGAGCTTACAGCAATTCGTTGCTTTTAAAAAGAGAAATATGTATGAAGAAAAAACGCCGTACTGAATACGGCGTTTTTTGTTTGATTTTACTCCTGAGGCTCAAGAATATCTTTATATTCTACCGAGAAAATCCTTGAAAAGGAAACAATCTCAATGTCGGTAACAAATCTTTTACCGCACTCTATTCTCTGTATTGCATTTTTATCTATATCTATACCCACTAACTGCATTCGGTCTGCAAGCTCTCTTTGCGAAAGCTTAAGCTCTGTTCTGAGCCTTGCAATATTTCTGCCGCAGACGTTGTTAAGCCCGTCACTCGTTTTATTGATAAACATAAATTTTTCTCCTTTTTGACATTTAGTGCTTGTCAACAGAAAAATTATATGTTATAATAGATTAAAATATGACATTCATTGAATGTCAAAAACAGAAAGGATTGGTTTTATGTTCAGTTTTCTTCGCACACTTATTGCCTTTATCACAGCCTTTGTTTCTGTTTTTTCCGGCGGTGCTCTTTCGGAGGAAATGGCTATGAAGGGTGATATCAGCGGCTTTGCCGAAACAGTTGTCGTTCAGAAGGAGCTGCCTTCTCTTTACACCGACGAAAAGGGTGACTTCACCGTTCTCCAGTTCAGCGACACCCATTTCACAACGGGTATTACCTTAGCAGATATAAGTGCGCTTCAAAAAATTGAAAATCTTACAGATAAATATGAGCCTGACCTTGTTGTTATCAGCGGCGATATGCTCGATGACGGTAACGAGGGCGATTTTAACAAGGCTTATGTGCTTCGCACCGTTGCGGAAATATTTGAAGATGCCGACCAATACTGGTCTTATGTGCCGGGCAACAACGACGGACAGAACTACGGCACCTCGGAGGATGTTGTTGCATATCTTTCTCAGTATGAACACTGTCTCGTTGCCGACGTTCCCGAAATTTCAGGCGGATGTCAGTACAGTATTGATATTTATGACAGAGACGTTCTCACCCACTCTCTCTTATTCATTGACACCATGGATTATGACAACGAAGACCCCGACCACATTTACGGCTACGTTCTAGAGGACCAGGTGAAGTGGTGCGAAAACGAAATTGCAGAAAAGAAGGCAGAAAACCAAAATGTTTATGTCAGCGTCTTTCTTCACGAAAACACACCCGACTTCTTCCGCGCGGCTAAAGACGGTGAATCCTATAAGCCTCTTTATCCGAGGCTCGGCATTCGTATGGAGCAGTACAACATACCGAAAAATCAGCCTCTAGATGACGTTTTCAATGAAAGCGGATGTGTGGGTCTTCTCTCAATGGGTCATAACCACCCTTCAACGGTTCAGTGCTGTTATTATAACGATACTTACTATCACGTAACGCCCAAAGCAAGCATAGCAAGCACACTCATTACAATTCACACCCGTGAGAATAATACAAGAGATATGTACGATTTTCAGAGTATATATTTTTAAATATTATGTTTCCTGTAGGACTGCAGAAGCAGTCCTTTTTTGTTTTTCTTCATACTTACAGTCCTTTAAAAGAGCTGAAGCAAGCTTCTGCCCGACTATTCCCTGTTCCCTATTCCCTAATCCCCGCTCATCTCACTAAAAAACCGTAAAAAAATACCTCAAAGCCCTTGATATTTTCACCAAAATTTGAGATAATAGTATGAATTATTAAACTTAGGTTACCGAGTATAAGGAGGGCTAATTTTGAGCGACGTTTTAAAGCTTGCAGAATTACTTTTTCCCGATGTGACACTTCTCCCCGAGGATATGGAAAAAAGATACCCGGAAAGACAGCTTAAGGAGGGTGCCAGAGTCACAAGACTTGCTCCCAGTCCCACAGGCTTCTTACATTTCGGAAATTTATTTACAGGTACGGTTGCATACAGAACCGCCAAGGTTACCGACGGTGTTTTCTTCGTACGTGTTGAGGATACAGACCAGAAAAGAAAGGTCGAGGGCGCAGTTGAGGTTATGCTCGGCGGTCTTGAGGCCTTCGGCGTTGTTGCTGATGAAGGTGTAGTCGGTGAAGACATTGAAAAGGGCAGCTACGGACCTTATTACCAGAGTCAGCGTAAGGAAATCTATCACGTTTTTGCAAAGAGCCTTGTTAAGCAGGATTTAGCATATCCCTGCTTCTGCACAGCAGAAGAGCTTGACGAAATCAGAGCCGCTCAGGAAAACGAATCCGTAAAGGGCTACTGGGGTGAATACGCCCGTTGCCGTAAGCTCAGCTTAGAAGAAATCGAAGCAAACCTGAAGGCAGGCAAGCCCTGGACACTCCGTCTCAAGTCACCCGGAGACCTTACCAAAAAATGCTTCTTTGACGATATGATAAAGGGCAAGATTGAAATGCCCGAAAATGTGCAGGACGTTGTTCTTCTCAAGAGTGACGGTATTCCTACATATCACTTCGCTCATGCAGTTGACGACCACCTTATGCGTACCACCCACGTTGTACGCGGTGACGAGTGGATTTCAAGCTGTCCCATTCACCTTCAGCTTTTCAGAGTGCTCGGCTTCAAGGCTCCCAAGTTTGCCCACGTTGCCCCCATTATGAAGGAAGAGGACGGAAACAAGCGTAAGCTCAGTAAGCGTAAGGACCCGGAAGCAGCCGTTACCTATTACATCGAAAAGGGCTACCCGAAGGAAAGCGTAAACGAATACATCCTCACCCTCGCAAACTCAAATTTCGAGGACTGGCGTAAGGCTAACCCCCGTGAGGAGCAGGACAAGTTCCCCTTCAACCTTAAGAAAATGAGCGTCAGCGGCGCACTGTTTGATATGACTAAGTTCAATGACGTTAGCAAAAACGTTATTTCACTTATGAGTGCAAATCAGGTTTACGATTATACCTGTCAGTGGGCAGAGCAATACGACAAGGACTTCTTCGCCCTAATTTCAAAAGACGAAGAGTACTCAGTAAATATTCTTAACATTGACCGTGAAACTCCCAAGCCCAGAAAGGATATCGCCGCCTTCAGCGAAATAAAGGATTACGTAAGCTACTTCTTCGATGAAATATACGAAAAGAATTACGAAATGCCCGAAAACATCACAAATGATATGGCTAAGGAAATTCTCGAGGCTTATCTCAAGGAGTTTAACCCCGAAGATGACAAGCAGCAATGGTTTGACCGCATCAAGGCTCTTTGCGAGCCCCTCGGCTATACTCCCAATGTCAAGGAATACAAGAAAAATCCCGATGCCTTCAAGGGTCATGTAGGCGATGTTTCAACAGTTATCAGACTTGCCGTAACAGGCAGGAAGAATACTCCCGACCTTTATGCAATTATGAGTCTTTTAGGCGAAGAAAAGGTCAAAGAAAGACTCAGCGATGCAATTTCCAACATGTGAAAGGAAAGTAACGATGGAAGAAATCACAAAAGTTTCTAATTTTATCCACGACTTCATTGACGAAGACCTGGAAAAGGGTGTTTACACCCACGTGCAGACACGCTTCCCGCCTGAGCCCAACGGCTACCTTCATATAGGCCACGCCAAGGCTATACAGATTGACTTCTCAACTGCAGAAAAGTACGGCGGAACCTGCAACCTCCGTCTTGACGATACCAATCCCTCAAAGGAGGACGTTGAGTATGTTGACGCTATCAAGGAGGACATTGAGTGGCTCGGCTACAAATGGGACAAGGTTCTTTACGCGTCAAGCTACTTCGATTTCATCTATGAATGTGCAATAAAGCTCATTGAAATGGGCAAGGCTTACGTCTGTGACCTTACCGCTGATGAAATCAGAGAATACAGAGGTACTCTCACAGAGCCCGGTAAAAACAGCCCCTACCGTGAAAGAAGCATTGAGGAAAACCTCGACCTCTTCAAGAGAATGACTGACGGTGAATTCCCCGACGGTGCAAGAGTCCTCAGAGCAAAGATTGATATGGCTGCCCCCAACATCAATATGCGTGACCCGGTTATTTACCGTATCGCCCATATCAGCCATCATCAGACAGGCGACAAGTGGTGCGTATATCCCATGTACGACTTCGCACATCCCCTTTCAGATACAAAAGAAGGCGTTACTCACTCACTCTGCTCACTCGAATTCGAAAATCACAGACCTCTTTATGACTGGTTCCTTCGTGAATTAGAGCTTGAATCACCCTCAAGACAGATTGAGTTTGCAAGACTTAACCTCAACTACTGCCTTACAAGTAAGAGAAAGTGCTTACAGCTTGTAACAGAAAATATCGTTGACGGCTGGAACGACCCCAGAATGGTTACAATCAGCGGTATGAGAAGAAGAGGCTACCCCGCAGCTGCTATCAGAGACTTCATCAACCGTGTCGGCGTTTCAAAGGCATATAGTGTTGTTGACTTCGGTCTTCTCGAGGCCTGCGTAAGAGATAACCTTAACGAAAACGCTCCCCGTTGTATGGCAGTTCTCCGTCCCCTCAAGGTTATCATCGACAACTATCCCGAGGATCTCGTTGAGGAGCTTGAGCTTCCCGTAAATCAGGATAAGCCTGAGCTCGGAACAAGAATCACCCGCTTCTCAAAGGAAATCTACGTTGAAAAAGAGGACTTCATGATTGAGCCTCCCAAAAAGTATTTCAGACTCTTCCCCGGCAACGAGGTAAGACTCAGAGGTGCATACTTCGTTAAGTGTGTCGGCTACGATACAGACGAAAACGGTGAGGTTACCGCAGTACACTGCACATATGACCCCGATAGCAAGGGCGGCAACTCACCCGACGGTAGAAAGGTCAAGGGTACTCTTCATTGGGTAAGCGCAAAGAACTGCATCGATTTCGAGGCAAGACTTTACGACAGACTTTTCAACAACCCCAATCCCTCAGACGAGTCAACAGGCTCCTTCAAGGACAATCTCAACCCCGATTCCCTTCAGATTCTCGAGGGCTGTAAACTTGAAGACGGTGTAGGCACCCTCAAGGTCGGCGACACCTTCCAGTTTATGCGTCAGGGCTACTTCTGCGTTGACACCACAACAACCGATGAAAAGCTTGTGTTCAACAGAACAGTTGCACTCAACTCTTCATGGAAATAAAGGAGAAATAAAAATGAAAATTGTACACCGTATTATTACCCCGATTTTAGCCCTCGGCACAATTGCCCTCGGCCTCTTTCTCAAGATGTTCTACTTCCACATCAGCGGTTCATCTGAAAACGTGAATACAATTCTTGCTCTAGTGCAGGCCTTTGCAAAGGATTTTTCCTTCAACTTTGAGTATTCTGTTTATGAGCTTATCAATATGTTCTTCTTCGGCGGCGGCTCTGATTCAGCTCAGGCAGCAACCGACGCAGCAGCTCAGCAGGCAGCAACCTTTATGGCAGTTGTCGAGCCCGTAAAGACAGAGCTCACAGTTTTCCTCGTATTCCTTGTAATCGCTCTTGTTCTTCTTCTTACAATCGCTGTTATTTCTGCACTCGGCAAGAGAAAGACCACAATTATCCTCAGCTGTGCAGGTCTTGTTTCTCTTTTCGTTTCAATCGTTTCATCAAGAATAGCATTTGATACAATCACAAACGGCGGTATTTCATTAGGTAAAATCATCAGCACACTTTTTGAAAATGAAACAATCAAGACTCTTCTCGGCACACCCTCAGTTCAGGAGCTTATCGACACTCTTGTAGTTGTTGATACCGCTATTCTTTCAGGTGCATTCTTTGCAATCTTCGGTATGTTCCTTCTTATCATCTTCTGGACTATCTTTGCAAATATGCTCATCAAAACTCCCATTCACACCAAGAGAAAGCACAGAAGAAAGCTTGTTATCAAAAAGCCCTCTGCATACTTTCAGAAATAATTGACAAAAGCGACACTCCCATTGTCGGGGTGCCGCTTTTATTTACTCAGTAATCCGTATTCAAAAAAATTATTTCGGATTATATTTAAAAAAAGTAATATCTCACTCAAAAAGTAAAATAATAACACAAAGGAGATTTTTATGAGAACTGTTCTTAACATCAACAAGCAGTGGCTTTTCAATAAGCCCGGCGAAGAAAAAGTAAGCGTTGACCTTCCTCATTCATGGAATGCAGTTGACGGTCAGGACGGCGGAGCAGACTACTTCAGAGGCACCTGCCGTTACACCAAGACTCTGAGCAAATCAGAATTACCCGAGGCAGACTGTTATTACCTTGAAATAAGAGGTGCAAACTCATCTGCTGACGTGTTTGTCGGCGGCGAAAAGCTCGCTCACCACGACGGCGGCTACAGCACCTGGAGAGTTGATATCACAAAGCATATCAAGGATGAAACTCTTATCGAAATTGACGTTGACAACTCTCCCAACGACAGAGTTTATCCTCAGATGGCTGACTTCACCTTCTACGGCGGTATTTACCGTGACGTAAACATCATCTGCGTTCCCGAAAGCCACTTTGACCTTGACTATTTCGGCACCCCCGGCCTTAAGGTTACCCCCGAAATCAAGGGCAAGGATGCAGAAATCGAAATCGAAGCCTATCTCACAAACAAAAAAGAGGGTCAGCTTCTCCGTTACACAATTACCGATGCAGAAGGCACTGTAACTGCAACAAAAACAACCGACGATGATGATGAAGATTTTGAAATCAAAAATGTACATCTCTGGCACGGAAGAAAGGATCCCTACCTTTACTCAGCTAAGGTTGAGCTCCTCGACGGCGAAACAGTGCTTGACGAAATCAGCACCCGCTTCGGTTGCCGTACCTTTAAAATCGATCCCAATGAAGGCTTCTTCCTCAACGGAGAGAAATATCCTCTCCACGGTGTTTCACGCCATCAGGACCGCCTCGCCGTCGGCAACGCACTTCTTCCCGAGCATCACAAGGAGGATATGGAGCTTATCTGCGAGGTAGGTGCAAACACAATCCGTCTTGCACACTATCAGCACGATCAGTACTTCTATGACCTTTGCGACGAAAAGGGTATGGTTGTATGGGCTGAAATTCCCTACATTTCACAGCATATGGCTACAGGCCGTGAAAACACAATCTCACAGATGAAGGAGCTCATCACACAGAACTATAACCACGCTTCAATCGTTGTATGGGGACTTTCAAACGAAATCACAATGCACGGTGCAGCAGACCCCGACCTTATCGAAAACCACAGAATCCTTAACGATATGTGCCACGATATGGATAAGACAAGACTTACAACTATTGCTTGTCTTTCAATGTGCGACCCCGACAGTGAATACGTAAAAATTCCTGACGTAATCTCTTACAACCACTACTTCGGCTGGTACGGCGGTGAAACCTCAATGAACGGCCCCTGGTTCGATAAATTCCACAAGAACCACCCCGACATTCCCGTAGGCTGCAGTGAATACGGCTGTGAAGCTCTTAACTGGCACACCTCAAAGCCTGCTCAGGGCGACTACACCGAGGAATATCAGGCATATTATCACGAGGAGCTTATCAAGCAGCTCTTTACAAGAGATTTCATCTGGTCAACACACGTATGGAATATGTTTGACTTCGGCGCTGACGCACGTCAGGAGGGTGGCGAAAACGGTCAGAACCACAAGGGTCTTGTTACAATGGACAGAAAGTATAAGAAGGATTCCTTCTATGCTTATAAGGCATGGCTTTCAGACGAGCCCTTTGTTCACCTTTGCGGCAAGAGATACGTTGACCGTGTTGAAGACGTTACAAAGGTAACCGTATACTCAAACCTTCCCGAGGTTGAGCTTTTTGCAAACGGTGAATCTCTCGGCAAGAAGACAGCCGCTGACCACTTCTTCTATTTCGACGTTCCCAACAAGGACGTTACAGAGCTCAGAGCTGTTGCAGGTGAGCACGAGGACACCTCAACAATCCGCAAGGTTGACACAATCAACGAGGAATACGTTTTCAGAGAGAAGGGCGCAATCCTCAACTGGTTTGATATTACCGAGCCCGAGGGATACCTCAGCATCAACGATAAATTTTCAACAATCTGCAGCACCTTCAAGGGTAAGCTTGCAACTGTTTCCTTCGTTCTTATTCTTCTTAAAAAGTTCAAGGCAACCAAAAAGGGCGATAAGGGCGGCAAAAAGGAAGGCGGCGGACTTCCCGGCGGAATGAAGCCCTCCAAGGAGCTTTTACAGATGGCAGGTGCCTTCACTCCTCTTCGTATTGCAAACCTCATCGGTGCTATGGAAATTAAAATCACAAAGGAAGAGCTTCTTGCTATCAATGCAAAGCTTAACAAAATCAAGGCTCCCAAATAAAAATGACTCCTGCTGAAGCAACTTCAGCAGGAGCTTTCTTTTTCAGTTCAGTTTTTCTAAGCAGGAATTAATCTTTTCTGCAAGTCTTTTTGACATTATGGCAGAAGCCTCAATATGCACCTTATCGTTTCCCACAAAAAGAGTAAGAGAGTCGTTGTTTCTTCTGATTCCTCTTATATCGGAAAAATAATATTCCTTTTTAGCACCGAGGAAGGTCGAATACTCAAAACGGCTTTCGTCAAGAACTGTTATAGTCTGATTTTTCCAGCACAATATTGCCGCAGGCGAAAGCACGGCAGATACAACCGAAAGAATCAGCAGAAAAATCTCACCGACAAAAAAGTATGCGACGGTACCGCCGACGGCAAAGGCCGCAAGTGCAAGGCCGAAGCCGAGAATCCAATCAGGAAGAAACATATCCGCTCTGGGCTTGTCTCCCCAATCAGCCATACCGAGTATTTTCGTTATAATAAAAGTAAGAAGCTTTACTTTCATATTCATCCCACCCTTCGGCATCATTATAGCATATTACAGATACGGTATTCAAGTTAAGTCCTGAAAAAACCCTCAAATATACCTCTTTTTGCCCTCTGTCCTCTTTCACCTACACTGTCGCCGCATACAAGTACCGTATCGTCACCGATTACCTCAATCTCATTCCAGCAGATTTTTATATCCTCCTCTCTGCCGAAAAAGCCGAAGCATCTGGGTCTGCCCCATATAATCACCGATACGATACAGCCTGTACAGGTGTCTATCTCTACGTCACACACCTGACCGAGACGGCAGCCGTTTTTAGCGTTTATAACCTCCTTGTTGCGAAGATCTGTAACACAGCAGTTCATAAAAAAATCACCTCACTGTATTCTATTCAGCGAGGTGATTATATTTGATTATATAAGCTTAAGAAGATCTGTGATTTTTTCAATTTCTGCACTTACACCCGGATTGCCGAGTCCCTTGCCGTAAAAATCACCGTAGTTCATTCTTACTGCCTTCATATCTGCACCGAGTGCACCCTGAATATCGTTAACGGGATGATCTCCGACAAAAAGAGCCTCTTCATTTTTAACTCCTGCTCTTCTGCAGGCTTCGTCAAAAATGCCTCTTGCAGGCTTGTAGATGCCTATATCGCCCGACACCACAACAACGTCAAACATATCTCTGATACCTGCAGTATCAAGCTTGATGTTCTGAAGTGAGGAAACACCGTTGGTAATGCATCCTAAGATATATCCTCTTCTCTTAATCTCATTGAGCACGTCAAGTGCACCGTCAAGCATTACGATATGCTTGCCGAAATCATAGTTGAAGGAATCGAAAAGCTCCTGCATAGGCGGATGGTCTTCCCACTTCCACAGCTCGATCATTTCAGGGAAATAAACCTCTCTGTCCTTATAACCGCCGTCAACGTGCTCTTCCATTTCATCCATTTTTTTAAGTCTTTCTTCCTCAGTTATGTCGGGGAAGTATTTTTTTACGAACTGCTCACAGTAAAGTCTGTAAGCACCCTTTCTGCTCTGAAGAGTATCGTCAAAATCAAAAAATATTGCCTTTACGTTTAATTCAGCCATTACTTATAACCTCTCTGTAAATCTCAGCCGCAGCCGATTTATCTTTTTCTACCTGCTTCTGCAGTCCTTCAAGATTTTTGAACTTTATCTCCGACCTGAGATAGCTCAGAAGACTCACTTCTACACTTTTGCCGTAAAGGTCGCCGCTGAACTCCATTATACAGGTCTCACTTCTCATGGAGTCACTTGCAACGGTTGGTCTTATACCTACGTTAGTAACAGCGGGATATCTTTTACCGTCTATCTTAACCATAGAAGCATACACACCGAAGAAGGGAACAATAAAGTCCTTCGGGAAAAACTGATTTATGGTAGGAAAGCCAAGAGTATGTCCGAGCCCGTCTCCCTTTTCTACTATCAGATCATAGCAGAAAAAATCGCCGAGAAGAGTGTTTGCCCTTTCAATCTGACCTGCCATAATAAGCTTTCTGATTCTTGTTGAGCTTATAGGCTCACCTCCGAAAACCACAGGAGGCATAGAGAACACCTTTACATCCTTAGGCTCAAAATAACCTCTCAGAGTATCCGGGTTGCCCTTTCCGCCCTTACCGAAGCGGTAATCGTAACCGCAGCAGACCGCCTTTACGTTAAGCTTTTCCTCGAGGACCCTTGAAGCAAACTCCTCGGGGGTAAAATTGACACCCTCGCGGAAATCAAAATCCACCACGGTAAAGCCCATCTCAATAAGCTTTTCCCTTTTCTTGCTTTCACTCATAAGCATAGGAGGTATAATACCCGAAACAAGCTTTCTCGGGTGTATGTCAAAAAGAAGTACAACGGGAACAAGACCGTTTTCTTCGGCGTATCCGAGCGCCTTTTCCAGCACGACTCTGTGTCCCTTGTGTATACCGTCGAAATATCCGAGAGCCACGGCAGAGCCTTTTCCTCTCACATCTTCAAGGGTATATCCCATTCTTTCTCCCCCTTTTTATAATTCTACATATACCTTTCTTGCACTCATAACCTGACCGTCTTCATCGATTTCACCGATACCGAGAAAATCACCGTCCGGTGAATAAACGCAATGAAACCCTGCGCTCTTATCACCGCCGAAGCGGTTACAGTCAAGTGAGCCGCCGTTGGAAAAGCGTTTTGTCTGTGCCTCAGACACCCGTATTTTTCCGTAGGAAAGAAGCTCATCAACCCTCTTTACGGCTTCTTCGAGCCTCCCCTCCTCCTTCAGCTTTTCCAGCTGCGAAAGAGTATAGCAATCATTTTCATCTATACCGTTT
The DNA here is from genome assembly GCA_045577395.1 of Acutalibacteraceae bacterium. Taxonomy (GTDB): domain Bacteria; phylum Bacillota; class Clostridia; order Oscillospirales; family Acutalibacteraceae; genus UBA6857. Next base: position 39,826 of record JAZNIH010000022.1, read on the forward strand.
GCTTTTGTTCTTCTTAATGAGGTCATTACCGCACCGCAGCCGAGAGCTTCGCCTATATCTGATATAAGCGAGCGGATATATGTGCCCGAAGAGCACTCAACCTCAATTTCATATTCACCGTTTTTTTCGTCGGAGTCTGTAAGCTCAAGACGGTAAACGGTAATCCTTCTTTCCTCTCTTTCGACCTCAATACCCTGCCTTGCAAGAGTATAGAGTCTCACCCCGTCCTTTTTTATGGCGGAGTACATAGGCGGAAGCTGACTGATTTCACCCCGGAAGCTTCCGAGCACCTTTTCAACATCCTCCTTGGAGGAGCTTACCTCTTTTTCTCCGAGCACCTCGCCGGTTATATCAAGAGTGTCGGTTGTTACGCCGAGTCTGAAGCCTGCTCTGTAAGCCTTGTCATGATCGGGTATAAGCTCAATAAATCTTGTTGCTCCGCCGAGAGCCACGGGAAGAACACCTGTAGCCATAGGATCAAGAGTTCCCGTATGTCCGATTTTTTTCATATCAAATATTCTTCTGAGTCTTGATGCGGCAAAAAAGGAGGTCATACCTTCATCCTTATCAAGATATACAAAACCGGTCATACCTTCACTCCTTTCTATGCACCGAAGTGCAATTCATGACCTCAGATCAATTCACGGCAAGGTCGATTCATGCCTTCAGGCAATTCATCACTTGCCACACAAATGTTATCTTCCGAAAGAATCTTTCTTATTTTATAACTTCGTTGATGATGTAATCAACAACTATGCCGCTTACCTCTTCTACGGTTTTACCGCTGAACTGACAGCCTGCAGCTCTTTCGTGTCCGCCGCCTCCAAAGTGTGCGCATATAGCAGATGCACTGTAATTCTCGCCGCTGCGGATAGAAACGCCGACCTTACCTGCATCCTCTTCCTTGACGGTAATACCTATTTCAACGCCCTCAATCTGTCTTGTGATAGGCTTGATGGCGTCAAGTGCACTTTTATCTGTTTTACACTCCTCGAGCATAGCATTGGTAACGGCAATAAGCGCAATCTTACCGTCTGCATAGCTTCTCAGAGAGTCAAGACACTTTCTTTCGAGCATAATGTTGTTCATGCTCTTCGTTTCAAACATTGCCACGTTTATTCTGCTGTGGTCGGCACCCGCCTCAATAAGCTCTGCGGCTATGCGGTGAGTACGGGGTGTAACGTTTGAATATCTGAAGCAGCCCGTATCCGTTGATAAGCCCGTATAGATGCATGAAGCAATCTGCGGGTCAATTTCAACACCCATTTCCTTTATCACAAGGTAAACGAGCTCACAGCACGAGGCACTTTCAGATTCGCAGAAGGTGTTAGCGGCAAAGAGACGGCTGACACCGTGATGATCTATCGAAAGATCAACTCTGTCGCCGTATTGTGCGCCCACATCATCACCGAGAAGCTTCCTTTCGGCAACGTCAACGCTGACAACAAAGCTCTCTTCAAGCTCTTGTTGCTCAACACCCTCTGAAAGATATGAAAATTTTCTGTTTATTTCATCGTTATTTATAAGCCTCGCTCTTTTGCCGTCCTTCAAAAGCGCTCGCAAAAGAGCAAAGCCGCTTCCCAAGGTATCTCCGTCGGGATTTGCATGAGTAAGAACAAGAATGTTGTCTGCCTCTTTCAGCATTTCTGCCGCTTTTTTAAGGTCGATAAGCATCTTATTCACCTCTGTTCTCTTCAAGCTTTTTAAACATTGAAAAGCCCTGCTCGATTGAGTCATCGGCAACAAATTTAAGCTCGGGAGTCTTTCTCAGATGGAGGTTACTGCCAACCTCACGCCTGATATAGCCTGTTGCGGCAGTAAGACCCTTTACCGCCTCTCTTGCTGATTCGATGCCCTTGAAATCACTGACATAAACCTTGGCAAAGGAAGCGTCAGAGCTTACCTCAACACGGACTACCGTAAGCATTTTGCCCATAACTCTGGGGTCCTTAAGCTCTCTGATAACAGAAACAATCTCACGTCTGATATCCTCAGACACACGGTTAATTCTGAATCCTGCCATTTTGTATAACCTTTCTTAACATATACTCAGTCCGCAATCCGGAAGAATGCTTCAACTTCTGATGCGAAGCATCCCCCTGACTACTGACTACTTACTGCTGACTGATGTTTAACAAACATAAAGTCAGAAAATATACTTAAAATTAATCTCTGTATTCCTCAATCATGAAGCATTCAAAGACGTCGCCTTCCTTGATGTCGTTGAACTTTTCAAGACCGATACCGCATTCGAAGCCTGACTGAACTTCCTTAACGTCATCCTTGAAGCGGCGAAGTGAAGAAATAGCGTCTTCTGTGATAACGATACCGTCACGGACAACACGGATCTGTGCGCTTCTTGTAACCTTACCCTCAAGCACATATGAGCCTGCGATTTTACCGACAGAGGAAAGGTTCATAACGTTACGTACTTCAATTTTACCAAGAGCAACCTCTCTTGTCTTGGGAGCAAGCATACCCTTCATAGCAGCTTCAACCTCTTCAAGACAGTCATAAATAACTCTGTACATTCTCATTTCAACGCTGTCACGCTCTGCAAGCATCTGAGCATTTGAATCAGGGCGAACGTTGAAGCCGACAATAATTGCATTTGAAACCGATGCGAGCTGAACGTCAGATTCGTTAACAGCACCTACACCGCCGTGAATAACACGTACTCTTACTTCCTCGTTGGAAAGCTTTTCAAGGTTCTGCTTAACTGCTTCAACAGAGCCCTGAACGTCGGCCTTAACGATAATTCCGAGCTCCTTCATCTCACCCTCCTTAAGGGATGAGAAGAGAGTATCGAGAGTAACCTTCTGCATTGCGCCCCATTCAGCCTGCTTTGCATCGTGCTTCTTCTTTTCAACAAGCTCTCTTGCAAGCTTTTCGTCTGAAGCAACGTCGAAGGTATCACCTGCGTTGGGAGTTGTATCAAGACCTGTAATTTCAACGGGCACTGAGGGACCTGCACTCTTGATTCTCTGTCCTCTTTCGTTGGACATAACTCTTACACGGCCAACCGACTGACCCGCAACAACGATGTCACCTGCATTGAGTGTACCGTTCTGAACGAGAAGTGTTGCAACAGGACCGCGACCCTTATCAAGCTTTGCTTCGATAACAACACCCTTTGCGGCTCTGTTGGGGTTAGCCTTGAGCTCTGCCATTTCTGCAACGAGGAGAATTGATTCAAGAAGGTTATCGATACCCATATGTGTCTTTGCTGAAACAGGTACACAGATTGTATCACCGCCCCACTCTTCGGGAACGAGGCTGTATTCTGTGAGCTGCTGCATGATTCTGTCGGGGTTTGCGCCTTCCTTATCCATCTTATTGATAGCAACAATAATCTGAACCTGAGCTGCCTTAGCGTGGTTGATAGCTTCAATAGTCTGGGGCATGATACCGTCATCGGCGGCAACAACGAGAACTGCAATGTCTGTTGCCATAGCACCTCTTGCTCTCATTGATGTGAAAGCAGCGTGACCGGGGGTATCGAGGAAGGTAATCTTCTGACCGTCAAGGTCAACTCTGTAAGCACCGATATGCTGTGTGATACCGCCTGCCTCTGTTGCGGTAACGGAAGCGTTGCGGATAGCATCAAGGATTGATGTCTTACCGTGGTCAACGTGACCCATAACTACAACAACCGGATCTCTGGGAAGAAGGTCATCTGCGGCATCCTCATGGTCGTCAATAATTCTTTCTTCGATTGAAACAACAACCTCTTTTTCAACCTTTGCACCGAGCTCTGTTGCTACTATTTCTGCGGTGTCAAAGTCGATTGTCTGGTTAACGGTTGCCATTGTGCCGAGCTTAAACATTTCTTTGATAACCTCGGCGGCGGTTCTTCTGAGAAGAGCAGCAAGCTCACCGACGGTGATTTCGTCGGGAATCTTGACGGTAAGAGTCTTTTTGGCTCTTTCGGCGGCGATTCTCTTAAGTCTTTCTGCTTCTGTTTCTCTCTTGGCGTTTTTACCGCCTTTTTTGTTATACTGCTGGCTCTTCTGCTTTAATTTCTGCTTGCCGGCACCCATATCGTTGTCACGTCTGCCGCCCTGAGAAGCCATTTCATCATACTTTTCGTTATACTTTTCAAGGTCAACATTGCTGCTTCTTGTGTCAACAGTTCTTTTTTCGCCCTTTGTTCTAGCCTGAAGAGGACCGTCATTCTTTTCCTTCTTAGGCTGCTGGTTCTGCTGGGGCTTCTGATTCTGGAACTTCTGATTCTGAGGCTTTTTGTCGTTGGCAGGAGCAGGCTTATTCTGTGCGGCAGCCTTACCCTGAGGCTTCTTGTCTGCCTTGGGCTCTTCCTTTTTCTCTGTCTGCGGAGCTTTAACCTCCTCAGCAGCAGTTGCCTTCTCCTCTTTCTTTTCCTCTGCCTTTACCTCTGCCTTGGGTGCACCGGCAGCAAAATATGCGTCAAAGGACTCAACCTGATTGAGCTGAGTAACTGTTTCAAAAACAAAATCAAGCTGTCTGTCGTCAAGAACAGTTGTGTGCTTTCTGGGTTCATCGTCAAGCTTAGCGAGAATTCCGATTATATCCTTGCTGTTCATACCGAAATCCTTTGCGAGCTCGTGAATTTTATATTTTTCTCTTGGCATAAAATATCATTCCTTTCCGTCAGTGTATCTGTCTTTCAGAGCCTTGGCGAAGCCCTCATCGTCAACGGTCATTACCGCCGTCTTTGAGCCTATCGCAAAAGCAAGCTCTGATATTGTATAGTCGGTTATAAGTAAGGGTATGTTTTTTCCCTGATAATTACAGGCGTGCTCCATTTCTCTTTTGAGTCTGTCTGAGCCTTCAGCGGAAAGAACACACAGACGAGCCTTGTTTTTTACAACAGAGGAAACCGCCGCATCGTGACCGAGGCTGAGTTTTCCTGCCCTTCTTGCCATACCTAAAAGCGAAAGAAATTTATCATTCATTTTCTTTAAGTTCACTTTCCATCTGATTAAAAATTTCCTCAGGAATCTGACAACTGAGAGCCTTTTCAAAGCGTCTTGCCTTACGTGCAAGCTTGAAGCAATCACTCTTTTTACAGATATACGCTCCTCTGCCCGCTTTTTTGCCCACAAGGTCAAGGCTCACGGTGTAGCCTGTTTCCTCGCCGTCCTCTGATTTGATTTTTGTTTTGACCACCCTTACCAGCTCCTTCTGCGGGAGCATCTCTCCGCAGCCGAGGCATTTTCTCATAGGTATTTTTTTAGGTGTCATATTATCACCCTTTTAAGCGTTTGCCTGACTTAAAGGCTTGATATCAATTTTCCAGCCGGTAAGCTTTGCGGCAAGACGTACGTTCTGACCCTTGTTACCGATAGCAAGTGAAAGCTGGCTGTCGGGAACGATTACTCTGCAGGCCTTTGCGCCGCTTTCGTCAACCATAACCGAAAGAACCTCAGCGGGAGCAAGAGCGGCAGAAATATACTTTTCGGGCTCTTCGCTGTAGCGTACGATATCAATCTTTTCACCGCAGAGAATTTCAACAACGTTGCTTACTCTCTGACCTCTGGGACCGATACATGCGCCGACTGCATCAACGTTTTCGTCGTGGCTGTTAACTGCAATCTTTGTTCTTGAGCCTGCTTCTCTTGAAACGGAAACAATTTCAACAACGCCGTCATAAATTTCGGGAACCTCTGTTTCAAAAAGTCTCTTTACAAGACCGGGATGCTTTCTTGAAATGTTTGCATAGCTTGTGCCGTTTTCTTCCTTGATTGAAGCAACGTAAACCTTGATAAGCTGACCGGGAACAAGTGTTTCACCGGGAATCTGGTCTGCCTTGGGAAGAATTGCGTTTGCTCTGCCGATTTCGATTGAAGCATCGCCTGTTTCGGGATAAACAAGGTTAACCGTAGCGGTTACAACCTCCTGATGTCTGTTCTGGAACTCCTTGGATGCAAGCTCTCTTTCAGCCTCTCTGATACCCTGACGGATAACGCTCTTTGCAGTCTGAGCAACGATTCTGCCGAACTTCTTGGGTTCGAGTGTAATTTCAACAAAGCCGCCTACCTGAGCGTTTGCATCGTAATTTCTTGCTTCCTCAAGTGTCATTTCTGCAAGAGGCTCTTCAACCTCATCAACAACAGCAATTCTTACGTAAACGTTCATTGTCTGATTTTCGGGATCGATGTCGCAGACAACGTTATCTCTGTTACCGTAGCTGTTTCTTGTTGCAGAGATGATAGCTGCCTTGATCTTTTCATACATATACTCTGATGAGATACCCTTTTCTTCCTCAAGCAATTTTATTGCTTCAAAAAATTCTTTGTTCATTTTTTTATATTCAATCCTTTCTTTGTTATTTACATATCAAAGTCGTCAAGCTTTATCCATGACGCTTCTTTTTTGTTAAATGTAAAGGGCTCTTCCCCTTCGGGTATTATTGTTACATTGCCGTCGGCATAGCCTTCAAGCACACCGCTGAATTCCCTTTTACCGTCTAAGGGTCTTATGAGCTTAACCTTGATATCTGCGCCGATAAAGGCCTCAAAGTGCTCATCCTTAACAAGATTTCTCTCAACACCGGGAGAGGAAACCTCAAGGAAATAAGCCTGTTCAATGGGGTCTGCCTCGTCAAGAGGTCCGTTGATTGCATGGGTAAGGTCTACACAGTCGTCAATGCTTACGCCGCCGTCCTTGTCGATGAAGATACGGAGGTACCAGTCTGCGCCTTCCTTAAGGAAGCGTACGTCCCAGATATCAAGTCCGAGCTCCTTTGCGAAGGGCTCGACAAGCTCGCGTACGATCTTGACGGTGTTTCCGCCTTTTGCCATAATAATCACTCCTTTTTTATAATATTCAGTTGTCATTGATGCGGAGGTTTTTCCGCCGTTTAACCGTAAAAGGCAACAAATAAGAGCGGACTCGCTTGAGCCCACTCGGAATTGCATTACGGATTGTCTGTATTATAGCACAGTATTTCCCGTTTTGCAAGTGTTTATGCGAAAAAACAGCATTTCATCAGACAAAAAGGCTGAAATTATCTATATCCACGTACCCGCCGTGCTTGTAGCCGACCTCTTTTATGGTGCCGCAGAAGGTAAAACCGAATTTTTCGTGAAGTCTGACAGAAGCTCTGTTACCGCTTGTAATAACGGAAACCACGGTATGTATGCTTTCATCCTCTTTTGCAATGCGCAGAATCTCCTGCATAAGAAGGGTACCCACGCCCTTGCAGCGGTGAGTCGGTGAAACGTAAACCGAAAGCTCGACCGTAGAAGAATAGGCCTGCTTTTCACGGTAGGATGAAAGCGTGGCATAGCCTGCGATTTCACCCTCATCCTCACAGACAATAAGAGGATGATTCAGAACGTTGTGGTTGTAATACCATCTTTCCCAATCAGCAAGAGTTTTCTTGTCAATATCAAGAGTAGCCACACCGTTCTCAACCTCATAGTTATAAATATCAAGCATTGCAGGAATTTCCTGCGGCACGGGTTTTCTTATAATCATAGCTTACCTCAAAAAGAAACTCCCCGGTTTCAGCCGAGGAGTCGGATTTTTAAATGAAGATTATTCTTCGATTTCGTCCTCTTCTTCGATTTCGAATTCAAGAACTGCACCGCAGCAGGGGCATTCTGCTTCTGCATTGTCGTCGATTTCGTCAAGACCGATGCAAACGGTTTCTTCGCAAGCGGGGCATGTAACCTCGATGCAGTCCTCATCGTCGCAGCAGCAGTCGTCATCGCAGCAGCAATCACAGTCGCAATCATCGTCATCGAAGCACTCGTATACGAATTCTTCTACGTCGCCGAGATCCTCGTCGATTTCTTCGATATAATCCTGAAGCTCTGCGATATCGTCGTTTACGCAGTCAAGCTCCTCTGAAATTTCTTCAAGAGCACCGATAATAGCAGCAAACATCTTGCCTTCCTTCTTATCGCCGTCAATGTCAAGACCTTCCATAAGGCCCTTTAAATATGCAACTTTCTCTGATACTGACATGGTAGTATCTCCTTTCTGAATTGTACTGATTTAACTGAATTATTCAGCCTTTGAACGGCCGAGATATTCTCCTGTTCTTGTATCGATCTGAATTGACTCACCCTCGTCAATGAAAAGGGGAACCTTAACCTCAGCACCCGTTTCAAGTGTTGCGGGCTTTGTTGTGTTGGTAGCTGTGTTACCTGCGAAGCCGGGATCTGTCTTTGTAACAACGAGGTCAACAAAGTTGGGAGGCTCTACGCCGAAAACGTTGCCCTTGTAGGAAAGAATCTTACAGGTCATATTTTCCTTAACAAACTTGAAGTTGTCTGAAAGCTCGCTTTCATTGATGGGAACAAGCTCATAGGTTTCGGGGTCCATAAAGTAATAGAGACCGCCGTCATTGTATGAATATTCCATATCCTTTCTTTCAACGAAAGCTGTGGGGAACTTTTCACTGGGGTTGAATGTACGTTCAATAACTGAACCTGTGATAACGTTTCTTACCTTTGCACGAACAAAGGCTGCACCCTTACCGGGCTTAACGTGCTGGAATTCAACAATCTGAAGAACGTTGCCGTCCATTTCAAATGTTACACCGTTTCTGAAATCGCCTGCTGATACCATTTTATATTCCTCCGAATAAAATAGATTATTTTTTACCATACCATTCTATACTAAAACTACATATTTTTCAAGTCTTTTTTGAAAATACGTGAGCCTTAATACCTATTTTCTTACTTTTTTATTAAAATATGTCCCCTCCGCTTCATTTTTCTTTAACCCTATGATATAATAAAAGTCGACAAAGCAAAGGATGTGTTAATATGAAAAAAATCTCAGCGGCGCTCATCGCCCTCGCTGTTCTTTTCACACTCGGCGCCTGCGGCAAGGAGCCTTCACCTGACCCTGCAACCGAAACCACAGCGAAAACCACAACCGAAAGTCACACAGTACGCATCACCTTCCCCGAGGGCTATACTCTTATCGAGATTGCAGAAAAATTAGAGGAAAACGGCGTATGCTCTGCCGCCGACTTCATGGCGCTTACCACCGATAAGGAATATCTTTCCTCCCTCGGCTACGGTATGCTTGAGGGCATCGAAGAGGCGGAAAACGTCGCCTACCTTCTTGAGGGCTTTGTCTTCCCCGACACCTATGATTTTTATAAGGGCGAAAGTGCCGAAAAGGCCCTTTCACGCTTCCTTAAAAACATAGAGAGCAAATTCACCGAGGAATACCGTCAGCGTGCCGCAGAGCTCGGCTACACCCTATCGGAAATTCTCACTATTGCCTCTGTAATTCAGGAGGAGGCAAGCGACCCCGACGAGATGCCCTATGTTGCCTCGGTAATTCACAACAGACTAACAGACCCCTCCTACGGTATGCTCCAGTGTGACGTTACCATCCATTATGTCAACAACTGCATTACCGATTCTCCCTATCTCAGCGGTGATACATCAAGCTTCGCCGAGCACTATAACACCTATAAGTGCAAGGGACTACCCGCAGGGCCGATATGTAACCCGGGCATCAATGCAATAAGAGCAGCCCTCTACCCTGCCCAAACAAATTATTTCTTCTTTGTTACCGATGCAGAATGGAATTATTACTATGCAGAGACCTATTCAGAGCATCAGAAAAACTGCAAGGCCGTAGGCATAAACGGCTGATAGTCTGATAAAGCAAAAAAATTACTGCTCTTTCACCTTAAATGAAAGAGCAGTTCCTTTTTTTCAGAAGGGCAGAATGAGCTTAAGACCTAATTTGATGAGCAGCTTGGTGAACACCTGAGTAAGTCTCTCCATGAGCTCCCGGTACCAATCCATCTGTTTTAATTCTTCCATAGCTTTTCCTCCTTTTTTACGGGCTTTCTACCTAAGGTCATAATAGCATATTTTCAGAAGCTTTTCAATATATTTTCATCAATTCTTACCGGTATCTGACAACTCAGATTCAATTGTATATCTTCTCTTTCCCACACTCTTTTTACCATACTCTATAGCACCTGTGGGGCAATAGCTTATGCAGGCCATACAGTGAGTACAGCCCTTGCCCCATATCGGCTTGCCGTTAACAAGCTTTACAGCATTTGTCGGGCAGAGTCTTTCGCATTTTCCGCAGGAGGTGCACCTGCCGTCAGCTCTGAAGGCCTTTGATTTCACGCAAAGAGCATAAAAGGCTTTGTTTACTATACCGCTTTTGAGCTTACCGGCAAGGCCGCCGTTGTCGCAGGTCAGAGTACCGCCGTCGGCAATGGTTTTTGAAATTTCCGCAAGCTTTTTTTCAGCGTTTTCTATTATCTTAAGGCTTTCGCTTTTTTCGGGTACGTCAAACATCGCTATATAGTTTTCAGGCATTTTTACCGCCGCAGTACCCTTGTATGTTAAACCGAGCTCATCACATAAAGCCTTATTGTATTTTCCCGCATTGCCGACATCGTCACCGCAGGTCATAACAAAGTAAGCATTTTTATTGCCCTCAAAGGACGACCCTTTAAGAAGTGCCGTAAACACGTGAGGAAGCCGCCAGCTATAGGTAGGAGCAACGAAAACGCAGGGCTCCTCAGACGTAAAGCTGCCCTTTTCTCCGCTTTTTATAAGCGTATTCGCACACACAGCCGCATCACCCGTAAGGAACGATATTCTCTTTGCACAGTAGCCGCTGTTACCCGTGCCTGTAAAATACAGTATCATAAGGCTTCTCCTTATGCCATAAGCTCGTCTGCGAGAGCTTCTATCTGTGCGATACTGTCTTCGTTAAGAGCAGATCTTACCGTTACGTTGTTTTCAGCAAAGGTGATATTCTTGCTGTTTTCGAAGTGAGCCTTCATCTTTCTTGTTGCAATGGGGCCCCAGCTTCCGTTTTCAATAAAGGCAAGCCTTCTGTTCTGATAGAATCTTTCTGTAAGACCGTCTATAAATTGCTTCATAAAGGGGAACACGTCACCGTTGTAGGTGGTAGTGGCAAGCACGAGGGTACCGTAACGGAAGGCATCCTCAATACACTCAGCCATATCCTCTCTTGCAAGATCGTTGAGAGCAACCTTTTTACAGCCCTTTTCGAGAAGCTTTTCCTTAAGAAGCTCTGCTGCCTTTCTGGTGTTGCCGTAAACAGAGGTATAAGAAATACAGATACCCTCGCTTTCAACACCGTAGGAAGACCAGGTGTTATAAAGGTCGAGATAATATCCGAGATTTTCGGTAAGAACGGGTCCGTGAAGAGGACAGATAATCTCTATGGGAAGTGCCGCCGCTTTTTTGAGAAGAGGCTGAACCTGAGCGCCGTACTTTCCTACAATACCGAAATAATAGCGTCTTGCCTCGCAGGCCCATTCCTCCTCGGCGTCAAGTGCACCGAATTTGCCGAAGGCATCGGCAGAAAAGAGCACCTTATCGGTACTGTCGAAGCTGACCATTACCTCAGGCCAATGCACCATGGGAGCAAAAACAAAGGTAAGCTCGTGCTTTCCGAGACTGAGAGCTTCACCGTCCTTAACGGTAAGAGCTTCGTTTGAAATCTCACCGAAGAACGCCTTTATCATACCGAAGGTCTTTACGTTACCGACAATAACCGTATCGGGGTATGCTTCACAGAAGGCTCTGAGGCTTGAGCTGTGGTCAGGCTCCATATGATGAACAATAAGATAGTCGGGAGTCTTGTCACCAAGCACATTTTTTATATTGCTGAGCCACTCGTCAGCAAAGCGGGCGTCAACCGTATCGGTTACCGCAATTTTTTCATCAAGAATAACATAGGAATTATAGGCCATACCCTCGGGAACTACAAACTGACCCTCAAAAAGGTCGATTTCTCTGTCGTTTACGCCTACGTATAAAATATCATTTGTAATTTTCATTTCATTCACCCTCATACATCATATAGTAGCTGTGCATTTTTTCTCTTTCATAGTAATCGTGCTTTATAACCTTAAAGCCGAGCTTTTCATAAAATCTGACGTTATCCTCTTTCTGTGCCTCAAGGCCCAGCTTATAGCCCTGAGCGGTAAGATCTTCTATACCTTTTTTAATAAGCTTTGTTGCTATACCCTTGCCCTGATGGTTAACATCGGTAAAAACAGGTGAGATAATCTTGGTGTTTTCGGGAAACACCTTCACGTCAAGATGGCTGTATGCCATAAGAGTTTTTATTGTATTAGGCAGATAAACCACAAGGAAAACCCAGTTGGGACAAAGCATAAAATCGAACATATCGTATTCATTGTGAGCATCACGCCACACACAGATACCTCTTTTTTCCTCATCCTCATAAATTATATCCTCACGGTTTGAGGTGGAAAGACGCTCCATCATAAAATGATAGACATACTTTTTTCTTATCCTTTCATTTTTGGTAGCATAGGAATGTACGGGATCATTGACATAAGCCTCCGCTGCCATTCTTGCATAATATTTAAGCTCTTTTCTCGAGAATCTTCTCTTTTTCATAACCGCCTCCGCAATATGTTTTATATCGGAGTGTATTGTATCATAAAAAAGCATAAATTACAATATTATTTTAAACTGCGGAAAATAGTACCTCTGCGTGAATTCTGACAATTCTGTTACAAATTTGTAATAATAGTTTATTATTATTCCTTTTTATGATATTCTTTACCCGTATTTTCAGGAAAGGATTGATATTTTTGAATAAATTAAAGAGTTTTTTCAAATCAGAGTACCACGCTCTGCGAGACGGAATCACCGTTGCAGAATATATTTTCTGGTGGTTACTCCGCTTCGGTATGATAGGCTGTCTTATCTACCACTACAAGGAAGACCCGGGCTCAATGACGGTGCTGATGCTCGTTCTGAATACAGTTGCCACCTTTGCCGTCACGCTTATGCGTTTTATTCTTTTTCCAAAGGCTTTCTTCGGAAAGCTCCCCTACAGATGTCAGACCTGGCTTAATCTGCTTATCGTTTTTGCATCCTTCTTAAGCCACGGCTTCGGCTTCAATCATTCCGTCACAAGCTGGGACAAGATACTCCACTTTATGGCAGGCTTTTTCCTTCTTCTCATCGGCAATGAAATTGCAGAGCCTCTTATAAGAAAAAATGACCGTGTATCAAACAGCTTCAGAATTCTCACCGCAACAGGCTTCTCCTTCTTTGCTATTGTCGCATGGGAAATCTATGAATTTATTGTCGACTACAACTGGCCCGGCTCAATCAATATGGCATATAACCTCGACCCGGACCGTGACCCCTTTATTCTTATGCTCTTCGGCGGCAGAAGTGCAAACTTTGAAACCGGATTTGCCGCAGTATTTGACACGGTTATCGATATGCTCTGTGCCGTCGTTGGTGCAATCCCCGCAATCATCTTTATGATTTTCTATCTCCGTGCGAGAGAGAAAAAGTCCGGCACATACGTCGCACCCGATAAAACAAAAGCCGTTTACGGCAGCGTCAAAGCATTTATCTCAAGTGAAATCAAGGCACTCAAAGAGGGCGTTACGTTACCCGAATACATTTTCTGGTGGATACTCAGAATCGGTCAGACGGTCATGCTTATTTACCGTCTCAGACTCCACGGTCCCGGCAGCGTAACCGTGCTTATTATGACCCTCAACCTTATCGCAACCTTTGCGGTACCTCTTGTGAGACTTATCATGTTCCCCAAAAGAATATTTACAAAGGTACCCTTCCGCTGTCAGTCATGGATAAACTTTATCATCGTCTTTGCATCCTTCCTCAGTCACGGCTTCAACTGGTCTTATCACGTTACAAGCTGGGACAAGGTGCTTCACGTTATGATGGGCTCAATAGCTATTCTCATCGGCAACGAGCTTATCACCCCCTTCCTTCGCAAGGGTGACAAGGCTTCTCCTCTTCTCAGAACACTCAATGCAACAGGCTTCTCCTTCTTTGCTATCGTAATCTGGGAGGTTTATGAATTTATTATTGACTACTTCTGGCCCGAGTCGGGCAACATGGCCTACCGTATGCCCGAAAACAACCCGGTAACTCAGGACCCCTTCTTCGTAAAGCTTTACGGCGGCCCCAGCGAAAACTTCAGCAAGACAGTTTTCGAGGACCTCGGAATTTTTGACCGAGGTATCGATTCCTTCGGTATTGACTCTATTTTTGATACGCTTACGGATATGATATGTGCCGTTGCAGGTATTATCCCCGTTATGATAGGTCTTTACCTTTTCCTGAGATATAAGGAAAAGAAGGCTCTCGCAGTTACAGTAACCGAAGAAGAAAAGGAAACAGTTTCTGTATAAAAGTAAAAGCACCGATTCGTCGGTGCTTTTTTATGGTTGGCGTTTACCCTCTTGTACCTTAATGATACTCCTCGCCACTAAAAGTGGACAGTCAATGACCTCCCTACTGTTTCACTCTGATTGCCGCGGGTAGCATCTTATCGCTACCACCCCCCGATGGCGCGTGACTACCGGCTACTGGCTACTGACTACTAAAAAGGCATCCCGAAGGATGCCGTTTTTCTTACCACTTATTCTCAACGTATTCGCAGAAAGCATACATATCCTTGATTTCAAGCTTTGTGCCGTCGTCGAGGATAACGTCACCGCTCCAGATACCGTGTACCTGATGAGTGTGCATTCTTGCAATACCGAGATTCATATCCGAATGATGGTCGAAGGTAGGCTTCATTGTAAGATTGAAGCGCTTATCCTCGGAAACGAACACCCAGTCTTCCATAAACTTGTCGGGCTTGGGGAAGGTTTCAACATCAACTGCGCCGAATTTATGCACCTTACCGTCATAGAAGATACAGGTTTCTGTTGCGTTGCTCTCGTCACCGATTGCCCATGTGATTTCAAAGCCGAAGAGCTTCTTTTCACCGTTGGCATCAGTAATATACTGTGAGCCGCTGCCCCAGTACCATACCATCTTGTGAGGTGTGTTTACACGTCCCCAGTCAAGTGAGCAGAAGGTGTTTTCCTTGCTGAATTCGTAGGTCTTGTCGCCATCCTTATAGAAGCCCTTACAAGGCATACAAGCCTGCTTTGTTGTCATAAAGTACTTCTTGTTGTCGCCGGGGAAGGGAAGTACTGTTGTAATGTTTTCAAGGCCGGGCATAATATCCATCTCAAACTTACATTCAACGGTCTTGCCCTTGAGAGCCATTTTGAACCAGAGTGTTCTTGTGGTCTCCTTGGTATCGAAATCAAACTCAGCCTTACCGATTTTTGCCTTGAAGCGGTTAGGCACGTCACCCTTGAGGGGAGGAAGATATTTCTTGCCGCCGAGGAAGAGCTGAGTTGCGTCAACGATAACCTTGCCTGCCTTAAGGTCGATAAGCTTGCCTGCAACATATCCGCCGATGCCGATATTTGCAAAGCTGAGCTGTACCATATAATTGCCGTCAGCAACCTGATAGAAGTCCCATTCCTTTTTGCTCATAGGGCTGCCTTTTTTTACATAGTCTCTGTTGTAATCAAAAACATTGTGTCTTGCCCAGCCCTTTGCAAGAAGTGTTCCGTCGGGAGCAAGAAGCGGTGTTGCCTTAGTGTATTCTGTCTGCTTTGATTTTTCCTTCCACTGTTGGAAGGGCACATAGGTGCGGAGTGTTTCACTCATAATAATTCTCCTTTTCTGTTTTCTTTCCTTTATTGTAATGCTTTTTCCTCAGGATTGCAACGGTTTTATAAAAATTTATCGAATATACTCTTTTTAATTGGCTTTTCTTCTTGTTATAGCCGTAAAACTGTGCTATACTGAAATGCAGACCAAAGCAAATGAGGACAAAAATATGATAAAGAAAGAAAACAATATTCTGACACAGAAAACTCTTTCATCCTTCACTCAGATTGATGATAACATCTGGACTCTCGTTTACGAAAACGATTACGGTCTTGATGAGCTTCTCAAAAAGGGTGTGGGGACAATTATGGATGCAGTGCTTTTCCTTCAGAAAAAGCTTCGCACTGCAGTTATGCCGAATCCGGCACACGGCGGCTTTGCCTGCTCAACCTTCAATGCGAAAACCCCCGAAGGACAGTATATTTTCGGCAGAAACTTTGACTATAAAAAGGCTCCCTGCACCGTATGCTGGACTGCACCCGAAAAGGGCTATAAAAGTGTTTCAATCATCGACACCACCTTTTTCCTTCACGGCACAGAGCATCTGACCCTCAAAAACTCAAAGAAGCATATGAGAGTTATGGGCGCTCCCTACATGGCTATGGACGGCATCAACGAAAAAGGCTTCAGCATTGCAGTGCTTGAAATAAAGTCAAAGGCAACAAAGCAGGAAACGGGCAAAAAGCCTATCATTACCACTGTTGCAATCCGCGCAGCACTTGACAGGTGTGCAACCGTTGACGAGGCTATTGAGCTCTTCTCACAGTACGATATGCACGATTCCCTTTTCATCAACTATCACTATCAGCTTGCCGATGCCGAGGGTAACAGCGCAATTATCGAATATGTAAACAACAAAATGCACGTCATAAGGCAGGAGAAAAAGGACGAGAATCTCGCCCTTACCAACTACTTCCTCACCGAAGGCGGCGACAATCACGACGGCAGAGGCTATGACCGCTACTGCCACATAAAAAAGACATTGAGAAAAAACGACGGTGTAATCACCGAGGACGGTGCTATGCAGCTTCTTTCCGAGTGCGTACTCGACTACAAGCATAAGCTTCTGAAGCACCCCGTAATCACTCTCTGGAGTGCGGTCTATAACTGCAACGAAAGAAGTGTCCTTCTCTCGGCAGGTATGGATTACGGTAAGAAATACCGCCTGACAGTAGACAAGCCCGGCGAAATCATCGCCGTAGAATAAAACATAAAGGAGATTACTATGGATAATTTTGCAAAAAGATTTGCCATTGATGCTTCCCCCGTTGCTCCCGAGGAGCAGTGCATCATAAGAGGCAACGTAAGATTTACCGTTATCACACCCTGCCTTCTTCGTGTAGAGGTGCAGAAAAACGCCCGCTTCTGCGACGAGGCAACACAGAGCGTATGGTTCCGTGATTTTGATGCGGCAAAGTATGAGGTCAAGGACTCGGCTGAGGAAATCGAAATCAAGACAACAAAGGCTAATTATCTTTATTCACTCAAGGAGCAGAAGATGCTTCGCATCAAGCTTCGTGACGGCAGAGTTGTAACCGATTACAACAAGGACAACCTTAAGGGTACCTGCCGTACTCTTGACATAACCGCAGGCATCATTACCCTCGGTGACGGCGTATGCTCAAAGAACGGTGTTGCTATTCTCGACGACAGCGACACTCTCGTTATGAAAGATGACGGTACAATTCTTCCCAGAGACAACAAGGAAAGCGATATTTACTATTTTGCCTACGGTAACAATTACATAGGGGCTACAACTGACCTTTACAAGCTTACGGGCAAGGTTCCCCTTATCCCCCGTTACGCTCTTTCAAACTGGTGGAGCCGCTACAAGGCATACACTCAGGAGGAATACCTCACCCTTATGGATAAATTCAAGGAGGAAGAGGTACCCATCACCGTTGCTACCGTTGATATGGATTGGCATTGGGTTAATATCAAGGAAAAATTCGGCAAGGACAGCCATAAGGTTATGCCCCATAAAAACTTTATGGAATACGTTTATGACGTATGGTCAACAGGCTGGACAGGCTACAGCTTCAACACCGACCTTTTCCCCGACCCCGAAGGCTTCCTCAAAAAGCTTAAGGATGACGGCTATCATACAACCTTCAACATCCACCCCTCTATGGGTGTACGCTGGTTTGAAAATCAGTATGAGGATATGTGCAAGGCTATGGGGCAGAACCCTGCCGACAAGAAGCCCGTAAAATTTGACATCACAGATAAAAAGTTCATCGAAAACTACTTTGATATCCTTCATCATCCCTTTGAAAAAATGGGTGTTGACTTCTGGTGGATTGACTGGCAGCAGGGCACTCACACCAACACACCCGGACTTGACCCTCTCTGGGCTCTCAACCACTACCACTTCCTCGACAATGCCAAGGATAACCACAGACCTCTCATTCTTTCCCGCTTCTGCGGTGCAGGCTCTCAGCGTTATCCCCTCGGCTTCAGCGGTGACACAACACAGACCTGGAAGAGTCTCGACTTCCAGCCCGGCTTTACCGCTACCGCTTCAAACGTTGCCTATCCCTGGTGGAGCCACGATATAGGCGGTCACTGTATGGGCAAGAAGGATGACGAGTTATATCTTCGCTGGGTACAGCTCGGCGTATTCAGCCCCGTTAACAGACTTCACTCAACAAACAACGAATTTGCAGGCAAGGAGCCCTGGAATTACAGCGGTCCCGTTGAAAGAATCGCAAAGGATGCTCTTCGCTTAAGGCACAAGCTCCTTCCCTACATCTACACAATGAACTACCGTACCCACACCGAGTGCAGAGCTATCTGCGAGCCTATGTACTACGCATATCCCACCGAAGAAAACGCATACAACTGCAAAAACGAATTTTTCTTCGGCACCGAGCTCATCGTTGCTCCTATCACCGAGCACACAAGTGAAAGCACCAACCTTGCAGGTGTAAACGTATGGCTTCCCGAGGGCAGATATACCGATATCTTCACCGGCAGAATCTATGAGGGCAACAAGTTCGTTAAGATGTACCGTGATATTGATTACATCCCCGTGCTTGCAAAGGAGGGTGCAATCATTCCCATGAGCAAGAACGACAGACTCAACGACTGCTCCAACCCCGCAGAGCTTGAGGTGCTTGTTTACAGAGGTAACAACACCTTCACTCTTTATGAGGATGACGGTGAAACACTCTCATATCAGCAGGGTGAATATCTCAAGACCGCCTTCACAGTTGCTCAGCAGGGCGACAAGGTAACTCTTAACGTATCAAAGGCAGAGGGCGTAGCCTCCGTGGTTCCCGCAAAGAGAAGCTTCTGCTTCAGATTCAAGGATATCACCAATGCCGATGTTACGGTAAAGGTAGGCGGCAAGGAAGTCAGGTACGAAGCAAAGAAGGTCGGCAAGACCCTTGACGTTACCCTCACCGCAAAGGCTGATGCAAAAATTGAGATTACTCTTGAAAACTGCATCTGGCTCGAAAACATTGATAAGAAGGTTGCTCTTACCAACGTTATTTCAAAATTCCAGATGTCAACTGACGTGAAGGGCTTTATGTTCGGCTCCTTCATCAAGGGAGAAAAGCCTCTCGGCGTTTCTGTTTCCGATGACTTCAGAGGACCTATAGAGGAAATTGAAAAGCTCGCAAGATAAGAATAAAATTAAAATATCGGATACCGTCACACAGGTATCCGATATTTTTTATCTTTCTTAAAGCAACGTCCTTAACTTGCTTTTATCTGAAATATTTTTCAGCATTGAATCTGTTTCTGAATTCAAAATTTCTTTCAAGCAAAGCGGAAAATCTACCGATAAGAAACCCGTTGAAAAAGGCGCATAAAACCGTTCCTATACCCACGCCCTCAAAAACACCGAAGCCGAAAAATGCAAAGGAAAGCACAATTCCGAGCAGGGCGCTGATACAGTCATAGGCGGTTTTGATTTTGTTTATATTAAAGCCTGTTTTTACCGAAAGCTCCTTGACTATGAGCTCGTATGCCTCAGGTGAAAGATAGGTATGAAAAAACAGAGAAACCGCAAAGGAGCAGAGCACCGTACCGACAACGTACCATATGACACGTATAATAAAATTTTCCTCAGGCAAGGGAGCAATGATATTCATTGCAATATCAAGCAGAGTACCGTAAAGCACAGCTGTCACAAAGGAAAGAAAATACGTAAGCTTCAGCTTTCTCATAATAATCACCGTCAGAAGCACCAGAATGCCCTGAAAGCAGTATTCGGCTACACCGAAGGTAAACCAAGGAAGAAGCTCCGACACCTTCAGGTGCAGTATATAAGCAGGTGCAACCACCATTGACATACCAAAGTCCGCTTTTGCGGTAAAGGCTGCCGCAAAAGCCATTATAACAAGACCGAGAGCATAGGATACTTCCGTGTAGAATGTTTTCTTTTTCATAGCTTCCTCCAAAAAAAAGAGCTTTTGATGTTTGATATAGAAACACCAAAAGCTCACTTTTTTATGATTATAGCATATCCTGCCGCAGATTGCAATATATTATTCTATTCCGTCAAGGTTTACACCCTTGGTTTCCTTAACTCCCTTTGCAAACATAATTGCCGCAATTGAAACTGCAGGAATAGAGATTGCAAGGCAGGCCCACCATATAGGAATAAGAGCAATACCTGCAATGATAAGTCCGTAGCCCACCACAAGACCGATGATAACAAGAAGACCCTCAGCACCCACAACAGATGCACGGATATCGGTGGGCACCTTTTCGGTCATCATAACGTTCATATAGTCTCTGCCTATCCAGTAGGAGCCCTGATAGAGACCTGCAAAGGCACCGACAAGATAGGGATTCCAGCCGAGAAGAATACCCGCAACGAAAAGGCAATAGCCTGAAACACAGGTAACAGAGAAGCCTGTAACCGTAACCTTTCTGCCGAGCTTATCTGCAATAAAGCCTGAAAGGAAGGTGATGGAGCCGTAAATCACGGGTACCATAAACAAAGCCTTTGTAATGTCGCTTGTGCTCATACCCGCCGTGTGCATAGACGATTCAAAATAAAGTGCGATGGCAGGCATAGCCGAGTCAAATATAATGTGAGAGATAATCAGTCTCTTGGTATCCTTATTCGCAAAGATATATTTTACACCGTTGAATACGCTTGCCTGATTTCTCTGAGCCTCCTTCTGCTGCTTTTTGAGTGTCTTTTCCGCCTGTCTTTCTTCAAACGGACGTGAGAGATACTCAATTCTTTCTCTTACAAAAACCTTGGTATCCTTGGCAAAAAGAAGCACGAGAGCAACCGCAGCAAAGCCGAGAAGTGCGGGAACAAGGAAAATCTCACGCCATTTTGTTGCGTCGTCACCCATAAGCATATCCCTTAAGGTCGGGATGAGTATAACGCCCAAAATACCGAAGCTCTTAAGGAAGGAGTAAATCTTTGCTCTGTGCTTATCGGGAGCCTCTTCGAGAATGTATATAATCTGTATATCGTGACCCATAAAGAAGCTGATAACCGCAAAGCCTGCAAGGAACATTATGTAGCTTGTGGATAAGTGGATAATAAGAAGGCCGAGAGCCATACCGAGGGTTGACATAACGAAAAGAGGCTTTCTGCCGAGCTTATCGGCAAGAGCCTTATAAAATGGCGTAAAAAGACCGAATACGTATGTAAAAACACCTATGCCCGAGTGAAAGGCAAGTCCGTCCTCATAGGTATAGTACTTACCCATAAAGGGGTTGTTCACAAAGAACTCCGTTACAAACGAGGACTGCACCGTAACGGTAAGATTACTTGTAACCTCATCAAGAATATTTACAATCGCAATAAGCATAAGTAAAACGAAAAAGTATTTTGACGAATTACCCCTTCTCTCTGTCCGCTTAAGCTTTTCGAGCTGACGGACTTCCTTTTGTGCCGTCGCAGCTGATGTCTTCATATTATCGCCTCCGAAGATTTTTTTACTATTATATCACAGTTGTAACAGAGTTTCAATGAAAAAATTCCCGAAGTAATCGGGCAAGGTTGCTAAGGACAGATAAAATTATCGGGAGACACTTTGTAATGAAGTGCTCCCGATTTTTTTATATAAAAAGTGACACTTTCGGCTTGAAAGTGTCATAGTGGGTTATATATTCTAAAGGCAATTACGCCAAAGTGAAAATATTGTCTTCG
>JAZNIH010000023.1:0-13570 GCA_045577395.1 Acutalibacteraceae bacterium
CGAAGATTTTTTGAATAACGGATTTTTGTCAGGCTGAGGCACAAAACGCAGTGAATCCTTGCGGATTCGCGAGTATTTTAACAATAGAATGGCGAAAATCCGTATTCAAAAAACTGTTTCGGATTATGCTCGCCAACTTAATTATACAGATTCAATCAAAGCACGGAAATAGCGTCTGTTATAGTCTTTTCAAGTGCCTCTCTGCCGTATTTATCTACCTCTGCCTTATTCTTTTCACCGTGAGTCAGACAGCCTGCGCCGCCGATACATCCGCCCGTACAAGCCATACCCTCAATAAAGTTGGCATCAAGAACGTTTTTGCTCTTTTTAAGAAGTGCCAAACGGCATTCGTCTATACCGTCACAAGCGATAGGCTTAAGGTCAAAGTCTATCTTCTGCTCAATAAGAGCCTGCTTGACTGCATCGGTAAGACCGCCTGAGCGGGCAAAGATTCTGCCGAAATAGGAAGCATTGTCGAGAACGTCCTCTTCGAGTGTCATTATATCAATATTACGGCTGTCATAGAGAGCCTGAAGCTCCTCAAAGGTAAGAACCGCATCAACATAGGGCTTGACTGTATCAAGCTGAGCCTCTGCCTTTTTAGCGGTACAGGGACCTATAAATATTATTTTTGCAGTCTCGTCAGTCTGCTTTATATACTTTGCAAGGGTTGCCATAGGTGACAGATTATGTGATACCATGGGCACAAGCTTGGGGAAGGAGGACTTAACGTACTGAACGAAGGCAGGACAGCATGAGCTTGTAAGGAAGCCCTTTTCCGAAAGCTCTCTCGACTCGGCGTGAGCCACCATATCAGCACCGAGAGCCGCCTCGACTACGGTATAGAAGCCGAGCTCCTTAAGTCCGGATATTACCTGACCGAGCTTTGCATAGGTGAACTGACTTGAAATTGAAGGTGCAACAACGGCATAAACCTTATAGTTTTTGTTGTTGTTGCTGTTTTTAATCATATCGACAACATCAAGAATAAATGACTTGTCGGTTATCGCACCGAAGGGACACTGATATACACAGGCACCGCACTGTATACATTTTTCATTGTCAATTGATGCGGCGTTGTCGTCATTTATCTTTATCGCCTTGACCTTGCAGGAAATCTGACAGGGTCTTTTACGGTTGACTATAGCGGCAAAGGGACATACCTTTGCACAGGCACCGCACTCAACACACTTGGATTTATCAATGTGTGCAACGTGGTTCTGATCAAAGGTAAGAGCGCCCTTTTTACATACGTCCTCACATCTGTGAGCAAGACATCCGCGGCAGGACTCGGTAACAACGTAGCCTGCGGCAGGACATTCGTCACAGGCAATATCAATAACCTGAATAACGTTGGGGTTACCGTTATCAAGACCCATTGCAAGCTTTACTCTTTCGGCAAGAATTGCTCTTTCCTTATAAACACAGCAACGCATTGTCGGTGTTTTTCCCGGTACAATAATGTTGGGGATATCAAGCACGTTCTGTAAAAGGGTATCATTCCACGCCTGAGAGGCAACCTCACGAAGCACCTTATATTTTAAATATTGAACTTTTGTATCAAACTTTCTCATTTTAAGCTCCTTAGAAATAGCTCACTTTAATTCTTTTTCCCATCTTTTTCAGACACTCGGAAAGCTCCTGAACAAGATTCATTTTTATACTGAACGTAATCGGAAGGTCAGGATTCTGATGAGCGGGATTTATTGCTCTGCCCACGTAGAAGTTTATATCCGTTGCTTCCTCAAAAAGCAGTCTGCTGATAAGTGAGGCACCGTCACGCTTGAAGCTCCAGTGCTCGTAATGCTTGTTCTCGCCGAGATAATCCTTGGCATATTCAAGCACCTTATTCACGGTAATAACGCCCTCGGTAACCAGATCCACACCTTCGATTTCCGCAATCGGAGGAACGTCGCCTTTTTCAAAGCTGAGCGTTGCTCTCAGCTCCTTGCCGAGATATCTGGCCGCTATTGATGACGTTGTACCGCCGCAGATAATATGCTTGCCCTCCTTCGAGAAGAAAAGGGACATCATACGGTCTGCATCGTCACGGTTTGACGGAGGCCCGAAAAGCATATTCATAGGCTCTCTTTTTCTTATTCTCACTATACAGGCTGTGGCATCGTCGCCCGGCTTTCCGTCGTAAAGCTTGTTACATTCATCAACAAGCATCGTGGAAAGGGTTTTTGCGGTATAGCCTGCAGGGGCAAGTGTTTCAAGAAAGCTGATGATATCTTCTCTCTTCCAACCGAAATTATACATCATACCGATTCCCGCATGGGGACATCCGTCACTCATTGCAATGAAAATATCATTTTCCTGAAGATTTATAACTGATTTGAAAATCTTTTTACCGTCGATATTCATTTCAGTTTTCGGATAATCATAATTTATTTCATCACGGATAATTATAACGTGAGGATTATCATACTGTATAATTTCTGCCGTTTCGTTATTTTTTATATGAATAATTGTAAAGGTAGAATATGCCACTCCTCTTACCGAGCACACGGGAAGCGTTGCCGCTATAGTGGAAACACATTCTTCAATCGGAAGACCTTCCGCCATCATTGTTGATATGATTTTCGAGGTAAGGGTTGAAAGAATACTCGCCTTAACTCCGCTTCCGAGACCGTCGGCGAGAACGATAACCGTCGAATTTTCGCCCTCTTCAACAATATCAACATGGTCACCGCAAAGCTCTTCACCGAAATGATTTATACTTTTATACCCGATATCTGCACATAAATCATTCATCAGTTATCGACTCCTTCAGCTTGGAAAGTGCAATTTTGGTTTCGGCAGCAGTTTCACCGAGAAGTGAAGCTATTTCCTGAACAATTCTCATCTGCTTGTCAACAACCTTGTCGGCAACCTCAATGGTCTTGCGGCTTATATTTTCTTTTCTTTCACGCTCGTATTCCTCATCGGTTACGTCACGCATAATACCTACAAGAAGATGTGTGTCCTTATCGTAAACAATAGTCTGCTCAACGTAGCGCTTATATTCGGCAAGGTACACTCTCTGATCCTTTACGCCCTTACCGCTGGTAATAACGTTCATAAACACCGTAGGATCAAGTATGCGTATAACCTGATCGCCCAATATATCCGAGGCACTGCGGATGTTCATAATTCTTCTTGCTGCCTCATTTATCTGCTGAACCTCGAGGTTTTCATTAAGAACGATAAGACCGTTGGGGGTATTCTTTACTATTGTGTCAGAGAAGCTTTCAGCCTTATCCTTAAGGAAGGGCAGACACATTGAAATTTCCGCCTTACCCTGACAGATGGCAATAGCCTTTTCACGGCAGGTGTTGTAACCGCAGGAGCCGCAATTAAGCTCGTCTGAGGGCTTGAACTTACCCATCTGACGAAGTGCACCTGCAATTTCAATATCCGACGGCATAGGAAGCTTACGCTCGATGAAGGAAAGGAACTTCTTAAGCTCCGAGGGCTTGGGCTGAGTAACCTCAAAGTCCTTTTTACCTGCATAAGAGGCAACCTCAAGATAGTCCTTTATGCTTGAATCGTGGTGGTACTTTTCAATAACGGGACCTGCAACACAGCTTCCGGTGCAGGACGACATCTCAATAAAGCATTTGTGTATTTTGCCTTTTTCTATATCCTTTAAAACTGCCATACAGTTTTCTACACCGTCAATGGAAACATAGGTGTATTCACTGCTTTCGTGCATGGTTTTAAGCACACCGCCGGTGGTGGGGAAAAATCTTGCTCTGCTGTTTTCGTTGTAGTCGAGATCTGCCTCAAGCTCAATTTTTTCTTCCTTCATCCACTCCGTAAGCTCTTCAAAGGTAAGCACGGCGTCAACAATACCCTCATAGTGCTCAGCTTCATCCTTTTTTGCTACACACGGGCCCACAAAAACAGTCTTTGCACCGGGTATCCTCCTTTTTATATCTGCGCAATGAGCCTGCATCGGCGACATAACGTCGGCAAGATACTCAAGGCAGGAGGGGAAATGCTTCTGGATAAGAAGATTTACCGAATGACAGCAGGAGGAAATAACCACGTCCCGGTCCTCTTCTGCCAGTATTCTTTCGTATTCATTCTTGACAATGGTTGCACCTATCGCCGTTTCCTCAACATCACAGAAGCCAAGCCTTTTAAGTGCTTTTCTCATTGCGTTTATACCTGCACCGTCATAGTTCGCAATAAACGAGGGTGCAAGTGAAACCACAACCGGGTCACCGCTCTGAATAAACACCTTTACCTTTTCGGTTTCATCAACTATCTGCTTTGCATTCTGAGGGCAGACAACGAAGCACTGTCCGCAAAGGATACACTCATCGTCTATAATATGTGCCTGATTACCCGAAAAGCGGATAGCCTTGACCGGGCAATGGCGAATACATTTATAACAGTTTTTACAGTTGGATTTTTTTAAAGTAAGACAGTTGGACATTTAATGTCAACCCCTTTCTTTATTTATAACGTCTAACACCTTTTCCTTGAAAAATTCCTTGAAATTTTCCTTGGTTATTCCGACGTGAACATCATCGTCGACCTGTACTGTAACGCCGATACGGTTACACCTGCCGATACAAAAGCTGCCTGCAAGCGTTATTTCATCCTCAAGGCGGTAATCGGCAACCGCCTTCTGAAGTAACTCCACAATTTCAGGTGAGCCCTTTAAATGACAGGAGCTTCCTACACATATCTGAATTATCATAATCTTACACCTTTGCTATGACTTCTTTTTCAAAGAAATCCCTTACTGTTTCGGGTGATACCGAATGGAAGGCTCCGTCAACCGTAACACAAACGCCCTGCTGACAGTTGCCCATACAGAAGGTACCGCCAAGCTCAACCTTATCGCTGAGGTTGTTTTCCTTAACGAGGCTCTGAAGCTCCTCAACCACCTGACGTGATCCCTTGATGTGACAGGAAGAACCGATACAAACTGTAATTTTCATTTTTATCTCTCCTTTAATTATTCATAATCTTCAGCGTTAATTCAAAAAAGAGGGACTCCGCTTACCGCCTTGTGTGAATCAGTCAGATATCATTTCTTTCAAGAAATTTACTCCGCTTCAACTTATAAGGGCGTTAAATCCCAAAGTTCAGATAATTATACCATATAATTCTGTATTTATCAATCCAAAATTCCGTAAAATATTGACAACAAGCCCAAAATATGGTTATAATTATAAAAAACTGATATAAAGGATATTTCTATGAATAAGATTACAATTATCGGCACCGGAAGTGTAGGCTCAACAATAGCATATACTCTTACCGCAACAAATATCGCTTCGGAAATCGTTATGATTGACGTTAATGCAAAAAAAGCAATGGGTGAAGCCCTTGATATCCGTCAGGGTACTCCCTTCTGCGCTCCCTGCTCTATTTATGCCGGCAGCTACGCCGATGCAAGAGGCTCTGATATCGTTATCATCACATCCGGCGTTGCAAGAAAGCCCGGTCAGACAAGACTTGACCTTGCTCAGATAAACGTCGACATCCTCAAGAGCATTATCCCCCAGATAACCAAATATGCTCCCGAAGCAACCTACGTAATAGTAAGCAACCCCGTTGACATTCTCACCTACACCTTCTGCAAGTGCTCCGATATTCCCGAGGAAAGAATTATCGGCTCAGGTACCATTCTCGACACAGCGAGACTCAGAAGCCGTCTTGCCGAATATTTCTCTCTCAGCCAGCAGAATGTTCACGCCTACGTTTTAGGTGAACACGGTGATTCCTCCGTTATCCCCTGGTCAACGGCAAATATTTCAAACGTTCCCGTTACGGAATACAGCAAATCATTCATAAAGCCCGGCATCATCGTCCCCGAGCTCAGCATCAGCGAGGTTGAGGAATACGTCAGAAAATCCGGCGCAAGAGTTATTGAAAGAAAGGGCGCAACCTTCTACGCCGTTTCAATGTCTGTTTGCCACATCTGCAAATGCCTTCTGAGCGGTATTGACACAACAATGACCGTTTCAACAATGCTTCACGGCGAATACGGCATCGACGACGTATGTCTCAGCCTTCTTTCCGTAGTAGGACATAACGGCGCACACAGCAAGGTTATGCTCCCCCTTAACGATGCTGAAATCAAGGCTCTTCACAGAAGCGCCGAAAGCCTTAAGGATATTATCAGACAGACAAAGATATAACATCAGCTTAATAAGCAGCAAATCACCTGTTCACGTCGGACAGGTGATTTTTTTATGTTTTATCGTCAAAAAAAGAAAGGCTCTGTGAAATCTCCAAAAGAGAAATCACAAAGCCAATCTCACAGCACCAACATAACGTTCAACATCAATTATACCAAACTCGTTTATAGAATCGGGTGCTTCTTTTCCATAGCACTCCTTCCATATCCTACAATGTTCCTCTTTACTATTATCATTGAGTTCTTTCAGTTTTTGATTTATTTTTTCGTTTTTCTTTACATCAATCATTTTCTCTTTTCTCATTCCTCTAACCTTAAGATTACTACATTTATAATAACACTTAGCTTTTCGTATTTCAACAATAAGTTTGGTCTCTTCAACTCTCAGTCCATATAATCGTACTTCTCATTTTTTTCGTATTGTTATTACTTTCTTTTTATGGTAAACTAAACACAGAAAGTGAGGTGCTCAAAATATGGACAGCAATTCATCAATTATCATTTTTCCTGAATATGCATCATTAAAGGCTGAAGTGGAAAAATTAAAAACAGAATTATCTATGCTTTTACTCGAACGTGATGAGCTTCGCCTTGTTGTTTGTAAAAACATCGAAACAGCATATATGCTTGCTCTAGGTAGTTTGGAATACAAAGCCTATGAATGGCATTGTAAGATTCTGAGAATCAAAAGAAAAATTGACCTCATTCAGGCAAAAATAAACCGTCAGGAAAATATTATTCTCTCTGCAATAGACGAGCAATTAGATGACGAATTCGCCGAGTATCAAATACAGCTTGACGAACAAATTCAAAAAATGAATGAAGCTCTTGAGCACAGCAAGGGTAAACTTCTGACAGATGAAGAAACAAGGGAACTCAAAAAACTTTACCGCAGTATTGTAAAAGCACTTCACCCTGACCTTCATCCTGATATAACACCTGCACAAGTTCAACTGTTTCAGAACGCTGTTAAGGCTTATGAATGCGGTGATCTGGAAAGCTTACGTATAATAAGTGAAATGGTAGTTGATTCCGATCTGTCAGAGCAAAACGAAAATGCAATTGCAGAACTTGTCAAGGAAAAAGAACGCCTCACCAAATCACTCCAAGCTATCAATAATCAGATTGAAAAAATCAAAGACGAATACCCGTACACAATGAAAGAGCTTGTACAGGATCCCGAACAAATAGCAGAAAAGAAAGCTGAACTTGAAGAATTAATAAAAGAACTCAAAGAAATCTTTGAACTTTACTCAGCTCGTCTCGAAAGGTTATTAGGTGATAAATATGAGCAATATGATTAAAAGTACCGAAAGCGGTCTTGTTGGTCTGCTTCACGGAAATAACAGCGGACTGTCAATTCCCATACCCTTCGAAAGAGATATTTACCTTTTTGACAGTCACGTTGCAGGCACAACCTTTATTTCAGGGATCAAAGAGCTTGAGCCCCACCTAAACATTAATGACAGACTTGATTTTTTCCGTGAGCCCGATAACGAATACGACCCAAAAGCTATCGTTATCAAAACTGTAAACGGTGTCAAAATAGGTTATGTGCCCAAGGATGATAACCTTATCTTCTCTCGGTTGATGGATGCAGGAAAATTGCTGTTCGGCAGAATTACAAACAAAGAAACCAAGGGCAATTGGGTAAAAATCGACATAAAAATTTTCTTGCACGAATAATAGCAAGGTTGATTTTTTAATATCATAAAAAGTGAGGTGTAGAAAGATGAACAACAAAACATACATTGCCATAGATCTGAAGTCTTTCTATGCCAGCGTAGAAGCTCGTGAAAGAGGTCTTGACCCGATGACCACTAATATTCTCGTTGCTGACCCGTCACGAACAGAAAAGACTATCTGTCTTGCCGTTTCACCGTCACTTAAAGCCTACGGAATCTCAGGCAGAGCGAGAATGTTCGAGGCCTTGCAGCAAATCAAAATAGCCAACAATGAAAGACTCAGAAAAGCTCCCGGAAGAAAATTCACCGGCTCATCCTATGATGATAATGAGCTGAAGACTAATCCGAATTTATCAATTGATTATGTTGTCGCTGTTCCGAGAATGGCTCTGTACATTGAATACAGTACCCGCATTTACGAGGTTTACCTCAAGTACGTTGCACCCGAAGACATACACGTTTATTCTATAGACGAGGTATTCATCGATGCTACCGCTTATCTGAAGACCCTCAAAATGTCTGCCCACGATTTTGCGATGATGCTTATTAAAGACGTACTCGCCACGACAGGAGTAACTGCAACGGCAGGCATCGGTACTAATCTGTATCTTTGCAAGGTTGCTATGGATATTACTGCAAAGCACATGCCCGCAGACAAGGACGGAGTACGTATTGCAGAGCTTGACGAGATGTCTTATCGCAAACTTCTCTGGGATCACAGACCTTTAACTGACTTCTGGCGTGTGGGCAAGGGTATCTCGAAAAAGCTTGAGCAGAACTATATGTTCACTATGGGCGATGTTGCCCGCTGCTCCGTGTACAATGAAGATTTACTCTACAAGCTGTTCGGCATAAATGCAGAGCTTCTCATTGACCACGCCTGGGGCTGGGAGCCTTGTACCATTGCCGACGTCAAGGCATACAAGCCCGAAACAAACTGTCTGAGCTCAGGACAGGTACTTCACTGCCCTTATGACTTTGACAAGACAAAAATCGTAATCAAGGAAATGCTTGAAGCCTTGTCTCTTGACCTTGTGGAGAAGAAGCTCGTGACAGACCAGATTGTCATGACCATCGGATACGACATAGAAAATCTTACCGATGACACCCGCAGAAAAGCCTACAAAGGTGAAATCAAGACAGATTTTTACGGAAGACAAGTACCCAAACACGCAAGAGGCACAGTCAACATCGGCAGAAATACTGCATCAACGAGACTTATTACAGAGGCTGTTTTAAAAGCTTATGACGAGGTGGTAAACCCTGACCTTCTCATAAGAAGAATAAACCTCACCGCCAACCGTGTTGTACCTGAAGACACTGCTTCGCAAGGTACTGTCCCCTATCAGCTTTCACTCTTTGAAGTCTTTGATGAGGAACAGCTGAAAAGAGAAGATGCGGAGCTTGAAAAGGAAAGAAAGATTCAGGAAACTCTTATCGGTATCAAGAATAAATTCGGCAAGAATGCCATTCTGAAAGGTCTTAACCTTCAAGAAGGAGCAACTGCTAAAGACCGCAACGAGCAAATCGGCGGACATAAAGCGTAGGGTGACAGTAGTCGCCTTGAGAAAGGAGTGTGCCGTATGAATAACGACTGCAGTGAAAAATATAAGGATATAATCAACCTTCCACACCATCAGTCGATGAAAAGACAGAGAATGTCTATGATTGACCGTGCGGCACAGTTCAGTCCCTTTGCAGCTCTCACGGGACACAATGCCGCTATCATTGAAACGGCAAGGCTCACCGACAGACAAATTGAGCTTGACGAGGGTACGAAATCAATCATCAACGAAAAGATACAGATGATTTCTGATTACCTTTCAGAAAAGCCAACCATAACAATAACTCATTTTGAGCCGGATATTAAAAAAGACGGCGGTGCTTATCTTAACACCACCGGCACGGTTAAAAGGATTGATGATTTTAAAAGAGAGATTATTCTGACAGATGGGACGATAATTTCCATTGAGAGGATATCTGATATTGAGGGTGAATTGTTTAAGGGGTTGGAATGAGAGAAGCTGCAGGTTGACGCCTGCAGCTTTTTGATTTTTTTGTTTTGCCTTACGCTGCCGGATAAGCCTCGTAAACATACTCAAATATTCTCTGTCTGTAATCAGAAATAGTTTTGTCATCATAGCTTTCAGGAAGCTCTGCCCAAAGTATATCTCTTATTAATACACTTACCATCGACTGAGTTTCTTCCTTATCACGCCAATGGTCGAGTTCACGGATTCTTTCTTTTATTTTTTCAAGCATACTCTGAGCAAGCTTTTTGACTTTTTTGATTTCTTCTTTGCTAAGTTCTTTGCCTTCGCAAAGCATATCATACATGGTCAGCTCTTCATCGTTATCGAAGCCTTCTTTTACATATCTCTTCTGCTCATTATCAAGCTCACCAACAAGTTTCATAAGTTTTTCAAAGATGATTGCTATTTCATCCTTTTTATTATCAAGGTTATACTCGTCAACTATCTTCTGATAACGCTCATAATAATCTATTCTGAGAGGATTATTCCTAAGCATTCTTGCAAGACGTTCCTCAACAAGCTGCTGAATATCCTTCAAAAGAAGATTCTTATTCTTTGCCTTCTCGAATTCACGTCGTAGTCTGTCAAAATCAATGTTGCTGATGTCAAACTTTTTATTATCTTCAGAGCCTTCGTTTTTATTGACAGAGATATATTCACTTACAATTTCATTGATATGTGCCATCAAAGCCGAATTGTCTGAACGCTTACGCTTTTCCTGAAGCTGATCATAAATTTCACTGATAGCGTTTTTGTAATGGTGTATCTCATCTTCAACCTCATAAGGCTCAATGTACTTATACATTTTAAACAGCTCACGAGCCTGAATTTCGAAACGCTTCTTAATCTCACTTGTGGTACACATAGCGTTTGCACCGCTCTTTACCAAGGCAAGCTTATTAAAACCTTCTGCTTCTACAAGCCCTTTAAGTGAAAAATCGTATTCAGCCATATAAGCTTCAATAGATTTCACCGTATTGATAATCTTAGCGATAAGTTCAGCTTTATCGGGTGTGGGATCGTCTCCACCCTTGCCACCGTTTGATGTATAATCAGCGAGTGCCTGACGGAGAGCTTTTACAACACCGATATAGTCAACAACAAGACCGTTGCTCTTACCGTCACATACTCTGTTTGCTCTTGCGATAGTCTGCATAAGAGTGTGTGCCTTGAGAGGCTTATCAAGATAAACAGTAGCAAGGGATTTTACGTCAAAGCCTGTAAGCCACATAGCACAGACAAACACTATACGGAAAGGATTGTCTGCATCCTTGAATTCCTTATCCATTTCCCGCTTTTCCATTTTTGTACGGTGAGGAATAATATCAAGCCCCCAGTTGTTGAAGGTCTGAATTTCATTCTGCTCCTGGCTGACAATGACTGCCATTTCTGTTTCCTTCATCCACTCAATCTTACGCTGTAAGCCCTGAGCCTCCTGCTGAGTTGCAGTTTTCAGTTCTTTTTCGAGTGCAGATATTTTCTCTACCCAATATTTCTGTGCGAGATTGTACATTCTGACGCAGGTAACCTTATTTACACATACGAACATAGCCTTACCCGTTGTCCAAAGCTCTGAGTAATGGTCTACGAAATCCTTTGCTATGGTATCGAGTCGAGGCTCGGAAGTGATAATATGTATATCCTTTGCAAGTTCAAGCTCCAGCTTTGCCTGCTGATTTACATCAAGGTCTGCTTCCTCAACAGCATCAAGGAGAGCATCGTTGATTTCAGGATTTGTAATTTCAAGCATATCACTACGGTTTTCGTAGTAAAGAGGTACAGTTGCACCGTCATCCACAGCACGCTTGAAGTCGTAAATAGAGACATAGCTACCGAAGGTACGCTCTGTGATGTTATCATACTTAAACAGAGGTGTACCTGTAAATCCGATACGGGAAGCAGTGGGCAGAAGGCGGCACATATTATCGGCAAAGATACCGTTCTGCGAGCGATGTGCTTCGTCGGAAAGGATGATTATATCGTGGTCAGGCGTAATCGGATCTGCCTTTTCCATGGTTTCATTATTGAATTTATGTATAAGTGTAAAGATAAAACTGGGATTACCCTGAAGCATTTTTACAAGCTGAGTACCGTTTGCAGGTATGTACTGACGGGATTTACCTGAAAGGCAACCGCAAGCTTCAAAAGTATCGCTGATTTGCTTATTAAGCTCGTCACGGTCAGTGAGAATTACAAAGGTAGGACTACCCTCAAACTGACGGCGGATTTTCTGTGCAAGAAAAACCATTGAGTAGCTCTTGCCGCTGCCCTGAGTGTGCCAGAAAACACCGAGCTTACCGTTTTTCAGCTTTCTTGCCTTATATGATTCTACCGCTTCGTTAACACCAAGGTACTGGTGGTTACGGGCAAATATTTTTGCAGTTCTGCCGCCTGAATGGTCGAAGAGAATAAAATTTTCGAACAAGTCCATAAAGTTACTCTTGTTACAGATACCGAGAAGCATTGTTTCAAGGTCAACTGCACCGACTTCATCTTCCTTGAGACGTTTCCACTCGTGGAAGAACTCATACTTTGAGCCCATTGTACCGACCTTTGCTTCAAGTCCGTTAGAAAGCATAAGGAAAGCATTGAACCGGAAGAGCTGAGGTATGGTGTCAAGATAATCGGTATAGTTGCAATCGTAAGCGTCTCTTACATCAACACTCTGTTTTTTGAGCTCGATAAACAGAAGAGGTACGCCGTTGACAAAGCCGACTATATCTGTACGGCGGCGGTGAAGCTCACCTTTTATCTTCATTTCTTTAACTGCGAGGAAGTGGTTCTTCTCAGGCTCAGCAAAGTTAAACACGGCGGCATTACGGTTTTCGTAGGTACCGTCAGACTTTCTGTACTGCACAGGCACACCGTCTCGCAGCATATTATATTTCTCTTCATTTATCTGCATAAGAGTTGCAGAGGCGGTATAAGAGCATAAGGATTTGATGGCAGCCGAGCAGTACTCCTCTGTCATCCAGTCGTTATTATCAAACAAGGCTTTTTTCAGATACCTTGTAAGAATTATCTCCTTATATGATTTTCTTCCGAGGGTGCCGTCTTCACCTAACTTTTCTTTGTCATAGGCAAAGACTACCTCCCAACCGAGCTTGTTTTGTAACACATCACCTGCACTGTTCTGTACAAGGATGTTTTCTGAATATTCCCAGCTCATTGGTTCACCGCCTTTGTGTTGTTATTGTTTATAGATTTTTTAATTGAACTTTTGAAAAGTTAAAATTGCTTTCCAGAAATCTAATTATCTCATCTGATAATTCTCTTAAATTGGACAAATATGTATAAAAATCAATACCATCAAAACAAGTTTCAACAATACCATAAAAATGTTTTTCTATATTTTCAGGCAAGATAACACCTTGATTTACTAAGTTATAATGCATCATACAATTTCTAAACTTAGGTTTAAATAACATATTTCCCATTTCTAATATTTTTTTGATTTTTAATTTATCAATCGATATACAATTATTATTACTACAATAATTATTTAATCTTTTAAGAGCGTAATAAGTATAATATGTAACGATATATTCCACACGAAACACCCATATATTACCCTCTTCAAAGAGTTCACACAAAATATGTTTTACAAAATTCATATTGCAAAGCAAGTGAAGAAAAAGTAAGTTTAACTCCTTTTGATAACCATTTGCAAACAACTCATTATCCACATTAGTATTTATGTCGCAATATTT
>JAZNIH010000024.1:0-6251 GCA_045577395.1 Acutalibacteraceae bacterium
GCGGCTCGAGCGCTACCCGAGTAGAAGACACATCAAGCATAAAGGTGAAAAAGATGAGGGCAAAACGCTTCAACTGCAGAAGGTCGGAGGCATTCTCTGACGTAAGTGAATCTTTAGCGGCTATTGACTGTCAGAATATACGGCAGATAAGAAGCAGACGAGTAAATTAGACAAGTTTAACAACCTATATAAGAGGCACGGCGTAGCGGTCTCCTTGATTAAACATACAAGTAATCTGAGCTGTAAAACTCCCGACTATCTATAAAGCAGACGAGTAGAACTGTTCGCCCGCAAGCTTCGGATATTTATATGGAAAAATACATCTTATTGCCTGATAAAACAGCAACTCAACACCTCAGCGAAGGGGCTTCGGCTTTCCTTATCCAAAAGAGCGTTTTGCTTACTTTGTCGCTCAGGACAAAGTAAGAGCCAAGCGGCTCGAGCGCTACCCGAGTAGAAGACACATCAACTATAAAGGTGAAAAAGATAAAACCCACCCTCATTCTGCAAACACAGCCCCTCCCTTTCTGGGCGGACAAAAATGAATTGCCTTCGGCATGAATTGGCTTTGCCATGAATTGACTTACGTCATGAATTGCACCTGCGGTGCATTGAATAATAAATAAAAAACAGGAAGGTGTTTATTATGATAAATAAAAGTATCAAAAAATTAGTAACTTATGCCCTCGAATGCGGACTCATTGAAGAAAGCGATGTTATCTACACCGTCAACCGTATTATTGAGGTGCTGGGCATTGACGAATATGCTGAGCCCGAGGAAGAGGTAAGCTACTCCTCTCTTGAAGAAATTCTCGCTGAAATTCTCAGCTTTGCCGTTGAAAAGGGTCTCATCAGCGATGACATCACAAGCCGTGACCTTTTCGACACAAAGGTAATGAGCACACTCGTTCCCAGACCCTCAGAGGTTATCGGTACCTTCTATGACCTTTACGACGAGATTTCACCCGAGGCAGCAACAGATTATTACTATAAATTAAGCTGCGACACCGATTACATAAGACGCTACCGTATTGTCAAGGATTTAAAATGGAAGACCGACACAAAATACGGCGAGCTTGATATTACCGTCAACCTTTCAAAGCCCGAGAAGGACCCGAAGGCTATTGCCGCCGCTAAGCTTATGAAGCAGAGCTCCTATCCCAAGTGCCTTCTCTGTGTGGAAAATGAGGGCTACGCAGGCAGAATCAACCACCCCGCAAGACAGAATCACAGAATCATCCCCATCACAGTTGCAGGCTCACAGTGGGGCTTTCAGTATTCTCCCTACGTTTACTATAACGAGCATTGCATCGTTTTCAATGCACAGCATACTCCTATGAAAATTGATCAGGGTGCTTTCGGTAAGCTCTTTGACTTTGTTAAGCTCTTCCCTCACTATTTCGTAGGCTCAAACGCTGACCTTCCCATCGTCGGCGGCTCAATCCTTGCCCACGAGCATTTCCAGGGCGGAAACTATGAGTTCCCCATGGCAAAGGCTCCCGTTGAAAAGGAAATCACCTTCAAGGGCTATGAGGACGTTACGGCAGGTATAGTTAACTGGCCTATGTCCGTTATCAGAATCAGCGGTACCGACAGCGACAGACTCGTTTCTCTCGGCGGTAAGATTCTCGACGCCTGGAGAGCATATACCGATGCTGATGCCTTCATTTTCTCCGAAACCGAGGGCACACCCCACAATACAATTACTCCCATCGCAAGAAAGAGGGGAGACAAGTACGAGCTTGACCTTGTACTCAGAAACAACATCACCACCGAGGAGCATCCCGACGGTGTATATCATCCCCATAAGGAGCTTCATAATATCAAGAAGGAAAACATCGGTCTTATCGAGGTAATGGGTCTTGCCGTTCTTCCCTCAAGACTCAAGACAGAGCTTAAGGCTGTTGAAGAGGCTGTTCTTGCAGGCAAGGACCTTCGTGCAGACGAGGCAACCGCAAAGCACGCCGATTGGTTTGACACCTTTAAGAACAACTACACCTTCACCGCTGAAAATACAGAGGACATCATCCGCAAGGAGGTAGGTCTTGTTTTCGCTACCGTTCTTGAGCACGCAGGTGTTTATAAGACCTGCGAGAAGGGCAGAGAGGCCTTCCTTCGTTTCACGGAAAGCATCAATAAATAATTAAAAGGAGCGTTATCATGTTTGACAAAGAGGAGATTTTCTTCGGAGCGGACCGTGAGATACGCTCCTTTCTCTGCGATGAATTAAAAGGGATTCCCATAACTCTGCTTCCGTGCACCGACTCCACCAACGAGGATATGAAAAAAAGCGCAAGAAACGGTGCGGAAGAATTCTCTCTTATTGTTGCCGACAGGCAGCAGAAGGGTAAGGGCAGACTCGGCAGAAGCTTCTTTTCTCCCGACGGCACGGGACTTTATATGAGCCTTCTTTTAAAGCCCGACTGTACCCTCGAGGAATCGACTCTTCTTACAACGCTCACGGCTGCTGCTGCTGCCGAGGCAATAGAAGAGGTAACGGGAATCAGCACGGATATAAAATGGGTCAACGATATTTATCTCGGCGGCAAAAAAATCGCAGGCATTCTTACCGAGGGCTCGGTGTCGGCGGATAAAACACGTCCCGAATGGGCGGTTATCGGCATCGGTATCAATATTTCTCCCCCCGAAAAGGGCTTCCCCGATGAAATAAGAGACATTGCAGGCTATCTTCTCCCGAAAGGAGATTTTAACCTTCGCAACAGACTTATTGCCGCAACGGTCAACCGTATTTTTGATTATTACAGCCGATTCAGCCATAAGGCTTTTCTCGAGGGCTACCGTAAGAGGCTGTTTTTCCTCGGCGAAAAGGTAACTCTTATCCGTGACGGCAAAGAAACAGAGGTTATCGCCGTCGATATTGATGATATGTGCCGACTGTGTGTTATTCACCCCGACGGAACAGGCGAAAGTGTTTACGGCGGTGAAATAAGCATCAGACCGTGTTTGAGGGAATAGGGAGTAGGGGCGGCCATTGGCCGTCCGAGTAGTCAGTAGTAAGGAACTAATGGCGTAACCAATTCATTCCCCTCAATCGGTAGGGGCGTCCATTGGACGTCCGTGACAACTTGACGGGTAGGTGTATTTGGGGGTTGGGTGGTTGAACCCTTCCGTCACTTCGTGCACTTGCCTCTTGCGGTTCCCAAAATTGCCATTCGGCTTGGAGCGCCGGGCAATTTTGACCGCTGCGCCATCCTCACCTCGCTTCATCCTCCACCGGAGGCGCTTCGGTGACGAAGCCTTTCAGGGACGGCAAGATATAATCTACTACTTAACTGCTACACAAAACCTCCCTCTGCGGGAAGGAACATAAACCGATATAACGGAGTCAGCCCGCGACCGCACCTATTCCCTATTCCCTATTCCCTATTCCCTACTCCCTAGTCTCTAACCCCTCTCACCTAAAAAATCCCTATTTCCCCTTTATTTTTTCGGTGCAGTATGATATAATGACGGGTAGGATAAAAAAAGGACTTTACAGAAAGGATATCCGGAGTTTAAAAGATACTCCGGGAAGTGATTTATATGGAAAAGAAAATTACTCCCGTTTTTCTCGGTGCAGACCTTAACTGCTACAATTTTGCCAGAGCTTTCCATGAGGCATACGGTGTAAAATCCTACGCCTTCGGCAGATATGAAATGTCAGCAACGAAATATTCAAAGCTCATCAACTTCAGGGTTGTTCCCGATATTGACAACGAAGACACAATGCTCAGAGAGCTTACCGCTTTTGCCAAGGAGCACGAGGGCGAGTCTCTTTATCTTTTCGGCTGTACCGACGACTATGCCGCAATGATAATCCGCAGAAAGGCAGAGCTTCCCCAATATATCGCTCCCTGTCCTCCTGCAGAGCTTTACACCTCTATTCAGAAAAAGGCGGAGTTTTATGAGGTGTGCGAAAAATACGGGATTCCTTATCCCGACACTCTTGTTCTTTCGGCCGTTCCCGAGGAGTCTGCCGTTACCCCCGAGGCTCTCGGCTTCGATTATCCTATCGTAATCAAGCCCTCATCAAGCGTTGATTACTGGAAGTTTCCCTTCGACGGAATGAAGAAGGTATATTTTGCAAAGGACCCTGCAGATGCGGTGCATATCTGTGAGGAAATCTACGCCTCAGGCTACCCCGAAAGACTTATCCTTCAGAAGGTTGTTCCCGGCGGAGATGCACATATGAGAGTTCTCACCGCCTTCTCAGATAAGAACGGCAAGGTTCGCGCAATGTGTCTCGGTCACACAATGGTTGAGGAGCATACCCCCAAGGCTCTCGGCAATCACGCCGCTATCGTTACTGAGCCCGTGAGCAACTACGCCTTCGCAGAAAACATCAAAAATATGCTCGAGGATATGAAGTACACAGGCTTTTCAAACTTCGACATCAAGCATACAGGTGAGGGTGATGATTTCAGAGTGTTTGAAATCAATCTCCGTCAGGGCAGAAGTAATTTCTATGTTACCTCCTGCGGTATGAACATTGCAAAGCTCGCCGTTGAAAAATGGGACGACGGCAAGGATGACTGTGTTCTCAACGAAAACGAGCATTTCTGGCACTACGTTCCCGCTAAGGTTGCCTTTGAATACACCGAGGATGAGGCTCTTGTTAAAAAGGCTAAGGAGCTTAAGTCTGCAGGAAGAAGCACATCGTCTCTTCTTTATAAATACGACCTTAACCTTAACCCCATGAGAATCGTATGTGTTCTTGAGGTTCTTCGCAGACAGCATAAGAAGTTCAAGGTTTACTACCCCAGATAATTTTTAAGAATGTAATCCGAAACAGTTTTTTGAATAACAGATGAAAGAAGTGTCACCTTTGAGTACAGTTAAACGTCCGCTTTTAGGTATCATCGGCGGTCTCGGACCTATGGCAAGTGCATATTTCTATGAGCTTATCACGGCTCATACCAAGGCCTCCTGCGATCAGGAGCATATAGATATAATCCTTTCCTCGAGGGCATCCACCCCCGACAGAACCGCCTTTATCACAGGCAAGAGCGAAGACAGCCCCTTGCCCTATATGGTCGAGGATGCAAGGCGGCTTGAGGTTTACGGCGCAGATATTATCGTTATTCCCTGCAACACCGCCCACTATTTTGTTGAGCAGATAAGAGAAAATGTTTCTGTTCCCGTGCCGGGTATTATTGAAGAAACAAGTGAGCATCTTAAAAAAGCAGGCTATAAAAAAGCAGGCATCATGGCGACGGCGGGTACGGTAAAAAGCGGCTCATATCAGTATCAGCTTGAAAAAAGAGGTCTTCAGTGGGCTATCCCCGACGAAGAGCATCAGCAATATCTGCATGAGCTTATTTATGACGATGTAAAGAGCGGCAAGGAGCCCGACACAGAGAAGTTTTATAAGGTGGCAAAGCACCTGACCGACCAAGGCTGTGACAAGCTGATTTTAGGCTGTACAGAGCTTTCGCTCATAAACAGAGCAGTCGGCGGTGACGAGCTTTTCACCGATTCCCTTGAGGTTCTTGCATATACAGCCATAAGGCGCTGCGGCAGTGAGGTAACAGGATTTTCAAAGGATTTTGAATAATAAAAAGGCACCCTGAAGGGTGTTTTTTTAATGCAGAAAATTTATTTTCTGCAATTCATCCTTGCCCTCCTTGAAAGGGAGGGGGGACCGCGTAAGCGGTGGGAGGGTTATCTCTGTTTTTTCATCCACACGTGCTGTGGATATAACGGTGAGGCGGTTGCTTTTTCACCTATATGTTTAATCCCTCTTTTACTCGACAAGCGCTCGTGCCGCTAGGGCACATCCTTTGTCCGGAGCGACAAAGGATGCAAAACGCTCTTGGGGGGGTGGACACGGCTCGTCATTTTCAGAATATACCTATAGTCCGCCTACATCAACAAGCCTCGGCAGCGCACAACAGTCTTCCTTTACCCGACAATCAGATGTGCGCAATATACTACCTTTCCGTCAGGTTATACCCGCCCTGCGTCCGTTGATTCCGCAGCGGGTAAGGCTTTGTTTGATATACTGCCTTACTTGATTGTGGGGAGAAGAAATCAGAGATTGCTTTAAGAAAGGTCATACAAACATAAAAACTTTACGTAAGCACTTTATAGGTAGAAGGTAGAACATAATTGCAGAAGTAGAAGTATAAACTGCAGAAGGTCGGAGGCATTCTCTGACGTAAACGAATCCGTAGCGGCTATTGACTGTCAGAATATACGGCAGATAAGAAGCAGACGAGTAAATTAGACAAGTTTAACAACCTATATAAGAG
>JAZNIH010000025.1:0-33945 GCA_045577395.1 Acutalibacteraceae bacterium
TTCTCGATGAAAATTCCCCGTATTTTTGCCAAAAGCCTCGCAAGGCGACAGCCTTGCTGCATTTTATGGCTTCAATACAAGAAATTTTCTTATCTTACGAAACTGCGAAGCACTTTAAAATGAAAATTTTGAGTGCAAGAAAAGGCGAAAAAAACCGATAATGCTGACGCATATCGGTTTTTTAACGCATTATTGTGCCAAAAGTTTACATTTTAAAGAAATACTTCCTTATGGGAAGGCGGCATATGCTCTGACATCCTTTTTTTGGAGAAAAATATGAAGAATATTATTATCGATAAGAAAAACATCTTTCCCCGCACCTTCAGAGGCTGGGGTACAAGTCTTTGCTGGTGGGCAAACCGCATAGGCTACAGCGAAAAAATGGTGAGCGACTCTGCAAGTCTCTTTTTCAGCAAGGAGGGACTCGGACTCAACATTATGCGCTACAACATCGGCGGCGGAGACGACCCGACCCATAATCACATTACCCGTACTGACTCGGATATGCCCGGCTGGCTGAAGAAGGACGAAAACGGCGAGCTTTACTACGACCTTACCGCCGACGAATATCAGCTCAACATACTCAGAGCCGCATACGAGGCCGCCGGTGACGACGCCTATGTTGAAGCCTTTTCAAATTCACCGCCCTATTTTATGACCGTAAGCGGCTGCTCCTCAGGCAGCAGAAACGCCATTACAAACAACCTGAAAAAAAGCTGTGTTACCGATTTTGCAGAATATCTTGCAACCGTATGCGGATACATCAACAATGAAATGGGTATAAAAATAAGCTCCCTTGCGGCTATGAACGAGCCCTTCACCAATTATTGGAAGGCCTACTCCCCCAAGCAGGAGGGCTGTCACGTGTCACCGGGTAAAATGCAGAGTCTTGTTATATGCGAGACCGCGCAGGCTATGCAGAAGGCAGGTCTCGCTCACGTGGACATTACCGCAAGTGACGAAACCAACACAACGCTTCAGAACATTGCCTGCAGACGTCTTTCACCTCAGGCCTGGAGCTATATTGACAGAATAAGCACCCACACCTATGCTAAGGCAACTCCGAAAATTGCAAAAATCGCAGAAGAAAAAGGTAAGCCCCTCTGGATGACAGAAACCGACTGGTCAGGCACAGAAGGTGAAAAAGCGGGTGAAATGGCACCGGCGCTGTGGCTCGCTCATAAAATCATAGAGGATCTCTCAACCCTCAGAGCCGACGCATGGGTAATATGGCAGATAGTTGCCGCTTACATCTCAGAAAAAGAATACAAGGGCAGACGTGATATGCCCTGCCTTCCCGACCTCAGCGAGGGCTATTGGGGTACCGCCTTTGCCGATACCGACAAGGAAGAAATCATACTTACACAGAAATATTACGCCTTCGGTCAGTTTTCAAGATTTATGAGACCCGGTTCTGTTATGATAAAGGTTGACAGAGACACTCTGGCGTGTTATGATGAAAAAAAGGGAGAAATGTCCGTTGTGTGTCTCAACAGAAAGAGTACACCCTCTGATATCAGATTAAGCTTCAGAGGCATCCGCCCCACCGACGGGAAGGTGCTTGCCGTCAGAACAAGCGGCAGCGGCGACCTGAAGGAATGCTGGGCTGAAATTCCCTGCAGCTTTGTCAGAGACGGTGCTTTCGCAGAAACGCTCAGCGCAAACAGTATAACCACCTTTATTTTCAGCAACATAAAACAGGAGAATTGATTATGAAAGCTTTTATCAGAAAAAACAGAGCGCTTGTCGCTTTTGTTATTATTTCACTCATCGTCTCTGTCTCAGGCATTGTGACAGCACCGGGAAATGAGCTTATATTTATGCTTCTTGCCCAGTACATCACGCTTCCCGTGGCAGGCTTTATATGCTCAGTCTGCGCCGCAAAAAAAGGTAAGTTCTTACACCCCGTAGCCTTCATCCTTATTGCAGTTCTTCTCCCTCTGCCCGTTTTAAAAACAACAGACGTAGCTTTCCTTATTTTCGCTGCCGTTCCATGTCTTATCGGTCTTGTTCTCGGTCTTATCGGTTATCTGATTTCAAAAAACAAGAAGGTTTCCCGTGACGAGAAAAAGGAGCTTAAGGAAGAAAAGCTCAGAGAGCTTGAGGATGCCCGCAACGAGGCTGAGGATTTTTCAGTCGGTGCAGACGACGCTAATTCCTCAGAAGCAAATGCACCTGAGGCAGAAGAGGTCGAAGAAGCTGAAGAGGCAACCGTAGAAGCAGAAGAATAATTTTTAAGGAGTGTTTTCATACACTCCTTTATTTGTTGACAAAATTCTCTCTGTATATTATAATGAAATTTGTGCAAGTCTTTTTGTTTCAGGGCTCACTCTAATGTCAAAAATATATTATAACGGAGGTTATAACATGAATATCGGACTTATTATCGCCGGCGGTACCGGTCAGAGAATGAAAATGAACGTTCCCAAGCAGTTTATCAAGGTTTTAGGCAAGCCTA
The DNA here is from genome assembly GCA_045577395.1 of Acutalibacteraceae bacterium. Lineage (GTDB taxonomy): Bacteria > Bacillota > Clostridia > Oscillospirales > Acutalibacteraceae > UBA6857. Next base: position 2,459 of record JAZNIH010000025.1, read on the forward strand.
TCATCATTTATACCCTTGAGGCCTTTGAAAGAAACAAGAACATCGATGAGGTTGTTGTTGTATGTCTTCAGGGCTGGGAGGAAAAGCTTCAGAAGTGGGCTGATCAGTACGGCATCAAGAAGCTCACTCACATCGTTCCCGGCGGCAAAACCGGTATGGAGTCACTTCGTAACGGTATGAATGCCCTTCGTGAAAATTATCCCGAGGATTCTATCGCAGTTATCCACGATGCAGTTCGTCCCCTTATCTCCGACGCTATCATCGACACAAATATCGAGGGCGTTAAGGAGTTCGGCACAGCCATCACCTGCGTACCTACAACAGAGGCTCTTCTTTACAGTGAGGATATGATCGAAAGCAAGAAGATTGTTGACAGAAACCTCATCGCAAGAACCCAGACTCCTCAGTCACTCTACGTTTCAAAGTTTGTATGGGCTCACGAGGAAGCAATCAAGAGAGGTATCGAGGATACAGTTGCTACCTGTACTCTTCTTGTTGAATTAGGTGAGCAGGTTCACATCGTATGGGGCGAGGAAACCAACTTCAAGGTTACAACCGCAGAGCACATCGCTCTTCTTGAAGCATATATCAAGGCAGGCGCCATTTAATCGGTGACAGCTATGACAAACACCGTTAAAAACGAAACCTCCCGTATTGCCGCTGCACCTCTCAGCTGGGAAAAGCTTCAGGGCAAAACACTTCTCATCACAGGTGCAACAGGCTTTATCGGCTCATATATCATCCGTACCCTTCTCGAAAAAAATGAGAAGGAGGGTCTCGGTGTAAAGGTTCTTGCTCTTGTAAGAAACAGAGACAGAGCAGAGGCAATGTACGGCAGGAACGATGCTCTCGACTATATCGTGCAGGACGTATGCTTGCCTCTTCCTACAGATAAAAAGGCGGACTTTATCATACATTGCGCCTCAAATGCCGCTCCTAAGGAATATTCAATGTACCCCGTGGAAACGATGAAGACAAACTTCTTCGGTACGGTCAACCTGCTTGATTATGCAAAGGCAGTAAACGCTTCCAGCTTCCTCTACGTTTCTACCATTGAAATTTACGGCACAACAAGAGGTATCGAAACTATCCCCGAGGATATTTACGGCACTATTGATGCTATGAAGGTACGCTCCTGCTATCCCCTTAGCAAAAAGGGCTGTGAGACTCTTTGTGTAAGCTACTCCGACGAATACGGCGTACCCGTAAAAATCGGCAGACTCAGCTATATTTTCGGCCCCGGTATGCGTGAGGGCGACTCAAAAATCGTTGCAGTTTTCCCCAAGTGTATTGCTGACGGAGAAAACATCGTAATGAAGAGCAAGGGTGAGCAGCTTCGCTCATACACCTACGTCACCGACGCCATTACCGCCCTTTTCACTATTCTGCTTGACGGTGAAAACGGTGAAGCGTACAATATCGCTTCAACAAAGTGCAATACCACTATTGCCGGTATTGCTCACACTCTTGTTGAATCCTACCCCGAAAAGGGACTTAAGGTTATTTTCGACCTTCCTACAGAGGCAGAAGCAAAGGGCTTCTCCCTTATTGAAAACGCAGTGCTTGACGCATCAAAGCTTGAGGCACTCGGTTGGGAAAGTCAGACCGACCTTAAGACCGGTCTTATGAGAGTTGTTGAGGAACAGACTGAACTGAAAGGATAATCTCCTATGCTTGAAGAACTTAAAAGAAAGGTTCTCGAGGCAAACCTCGAGCTTCCCAAATATAATCTTGTTACCTTTACCTGGGGTAACGTCAGCGGTATCGACCGTGAAAAGGGTCTTATCGTCATCAAGCCCAGCGGTGTTGAATACGACGTAATGACCGCCGAGGATATGGTGGTTGTTGACCTTGAGGGTAACGTTGTTGAAGGCAGACTCAACCCTTCATCGGATACACCAACTCACATCGAGCTTTATAAGGCTTTCCCCCACATTGGCGGTGTTATACACACCCACTCAACATGGGCAACCTCATGGGCTCAGGCAGGCAGAGCAATTCCCGCCTACGGCACAACTCACGCCGACTATTTTTATGGTGAAATTCCCTGCACAAGACAGCTCACGGAGGCCGAGGTCAACTCCGCTTATGAAAAAGAAACAGGCACAGTTATCATCGAGGCCTTCAAGGATAAAGACCCGATGGCTGTACCCGGTGTTATCGTTTATAAGCACGGCCCCTTTGCATGGGGTAAAAATCCTCACGAGGCTGTGCACAACGCCGTTGTTATGGAAACCGTGGCAAATATGGCATACCACGCTGAGATGATAAATCCCGACCACAGCCCTATTGAACAGTACCTTCTCGATAAGCACTATATGAGAAAGCACGGTCCCAATGCTTATTACGGACAGAGAAAAGGCTGATGCTGTTGCATCAGCCTTTTTTAGGGACTAGGGATTAGGGATTAGGGACTAGTTTTGTTTAATCATTATATAAGATAAGAGCACATTCATCAAAAGGTGAAAGTGCTCTTGTTTTTTGTTATTAAAAGAATGGAACAGACAACTCCGCAGATGCTCCTATTCCCTATTCCCTAGTCCCTATCCCCTCAGATAACCACATCCACGCAAACGCCGTAATGGTCTGAAAGGTACATTCTGTCAATCTTTTCGTCGATGATTTTATAACGGTTTACCGTTACACCATCGGAAACAAATACAAAGTCAATGGGCTTGGTTTTAAAGAATTCCTTGCCGTAATTGTGGAAGGTTTTGCCCTCATCAGACTCTGCTGCAAGGTGCTTGCTGTCGCTAAGGCAGGTTACCATTTCACAGTATGCCTCGTCATCTTCATAGGTGTTGAAGTCGCCTGTGCAGATAACAGGATATCCCTGAGCCTTAAGTTCCTCAATCTTAACCTTAAGAATCTTTACCTGCTCAACACGCACCTCCTCTAAAATATGATCGAGATGGGTGTTGATGTGAGTATAGATTTTGCCGCTTGCCTTTTCCTTGAGCGTTGCCCAGGTTGCGACCCTTGTACAGCCCGAAAGCGGGAGCTTACTGGCAAAAACCTCAGGGGTTTCACTGAGCCACATTGTGCCGCTGTCAATAAGCTCAAACTTTTCTTTGAGATAATACACCGCCGAAGCCTCGCTGTCCTCGGCGTCGTCTCTCATCTGAGCTACATATCCGTATTCGTCACCGAGCTCCTTTTCAAAAATTTCGAGCCACTGCTTGGTAGCTTCCTGAACACCGAAGGAATCGGGTCTGTACTGCTTAAGGGCAGAAACGATAAGCTGTGAGCGACCCTTGACTGAGCCGTAAAGGTCATCCTTACATCTTACGTTAAAGGAAATTATACGAAGTGAGCCGTCAGTCTTTTCGGGCACGTTTTCAATATCCATGGTTTCAGGGGTATAAAGACCTAATGTCATAAAAAATGAAAGAAATAACGCTATTAACTGTTTGATAATCATATTCTTCTCCTCCTTGAGTTAAGGTGACGGTAATCGAACCTAATAAGCCTTAAATGTCCGATTTACAGCACCTTTAATGATTTTTCTCCTCGCAAGACGCGAGTATTGTTTCGTCGAAGAAATCCTTAAATGCACTATAACTCGGGCATTTAAGGTTCTTCGAAGTTTAACGGGAGAAGATTTTTATCGTAACAAGGCAAAAACCACAGAAAGGCTAACGCCTTTCAAGGCTTTTTAACAAAGTTACGGTGAAAATAAGCCCCGTTAAACCTTGTTTTGATCGACTACCGTCACCTTAATGTAAAAATTTTACTGCAAAAATTTTCTTTTGTCAAGAAGAGAAAAAAGCAGACAACCTTCCGTCAGAAGATTGTCTGCCGTATTTTTATGCTTTCTTTACGCTTCCGAGGAAGTCCTCAATCATAGCTACAATCTCTTCGTTAAGATGAGCAAGACCGATTACCCTTCTGAGAGTAAGAGGCTTTACAACTGCCATAAGAGGACTCTTGAGAAGTGTGCCTGCGGCACCCTTTACCATACTGAGAATATCCTCACTCTTGAGAAGATCGCCGATGGTATCGTCAAGACTGTAATATTCGTCGTTGCTTGAGCTGTCCTTTTCAACAAACCAGTTGCGCACCATTGAAGCTGCACCGTCAGGCTTCTGATATTCTCTCGGATACTCTGCAACACCCTCGAATACGTAAGATTCCTTAAGGTCACCTGCAGTAACAACAACCTTATTCTCGCCTTCCTTGATTTCCATACCGTCAAAGACAAAGATTCCTTCTGCGGTAACAGTCTTCTGCTTGCCGTTCACCTTGATTGTAACCTTGTCACAGTTTGAATATACCTTGAAGGTCTTTTCGCCGATTGTACGAAGGGGATATCTGTCACCTACAAGATGGATGAACTTATCATCTGACCAGAATGCCTTGTAAAGATAGTAGGCATCCTTCTTCTGCTTTCTGTCGAAGGTAACGAGACCCTTATTGTTTCTGCCCTTTACGCCGCCCTCGTTACGAAGAGCTGAGCCGAAGTCGAACATATTCCATACGTATGATCCCCAGATCCACTTGTTTGCATTGATTGTCTTGATGTAATGCTCGTGGTACATAGCCTGATAGCCCTCTGAGTAGTCACCCTGAACAGGATCGTCGCTGAAGTAACCGAGAACGCCCTCTGCACCGTATTCGGAAAGGCCCATACCGAGATCGGGATTGGCTGCCTTAAACTTTTCGAGCCACTCATCAAGACCTGCGCAGGTCTTCATATACCAGCCGAAGTAGTGGTTATAGGCAAGAATATCTGTAATTCTGTTAAGCTGTGACTTAGGTGAGCACATTGTGAACTGAGCCTGAGTTGTTGCTCTTGAGGGGTCAAGGAATTTAGCATAGTTGTTGAGCTCTCTGATACCTTCGATAAGTGTGTCGTTTTCGCTTGTGATTGTAATTTCATTCTGCACACCCCAGCAGAAAATACAGGGATGATGCATATTCTGCTTGATAAGCTCCTCAAGCTGATTGAGTGCATTTTCCTGAGCCTTCTTGTTATAGCGTGAAATTACGGGAATTTCTGCCCAGATGAGCATACCGTACTCGTCGCAAAGATCATAGAAATCCTCGCTCTGCTGATAGTGAGCAAGTCTTATGGAGTTCGCACCCATAGAAGCAATAAGCTCAATATCCTCTCTGTGCTCCTCGATAGTAAGAGCATTACCGATAGCCTCTCTGTCCTGATGGCGGGAAACACCCTTGAGCTTGATATATTCTCCGTTAAGGAAGCAGCCTTCGTTTGCGTCAAACTTAATATCTCTGAAGCCGAAGCGCACCTTAACCTCGTCAATAACCTTACCGTTCTGAACGATCATTGCTCTGAGAGTATAGAGATAGGGATTCTTTCTGCCGTTCCAGAGAACGGGATCGTTAACGTGAAGCTTTTCTCTGTCGCCTGCTGCGGCAACTACCTTACCCTCAGCATCAAGCACCTCATACTTAACCTTTGTGCCGCTTACGTATCCGTTGACAATAGCCTTGACTGCAACGTCACCGTTGGCCTTTGCGGTTACGTATACGCCCTTACTGCCTGCATCTGTGAGTGAAAAATGAGTTTCGGGAACGTCGTAGATAAGATTTACGTCTCTGTAAAGACCGCCGTAGAAGGTAAAATCTGCAAAGCCGGGATAAATCTTATTGTTTGCGCTGTTATCAACAGTTACCTCAAGGAAGTTTTTCGGTGAAGTGAGAAGGTCTGTGATATCAAAGCGGAAGGTCGAATAACCGCCCTCGTGTCTGCCTGCCTTCTTGCCGTTTACAAGAACTGAGCATACTGCATTTGCACCCTTGAATTCAACAAAAACCTTGCCCTCGTAGCGGGGAAGAATCTTTGTATAGGTGCAGGCACCTCTGTAATAATCGCCGTCACCCTCACCCTGACCGTCACGCCCGTTCCAGGTATGAGGAAGGTTTACGGTTTCCTTGACTCCTTCCTTGCAAAAAATCCATTCCTGATTCAGGGATAAAACTTTTCTCATTGCTGTTTCCTCCTGTATTTTCTCTTTTTTCATATTAAATAAAATTATATCATAAGGTCTGTAATTTTACAACTTCAAATAAAAATTATTCAAAGTCAAATTCATCCTCATTTTTCACACGGAATATTTCAAAAACCGCATCAAGTATTTCTTCATCGGTCTCTCTTTCATAAGCTTCCTTTTTGTCCTTCATAATTATGCGGAAAATATCAACGTAGCCCTCACCGTCGCAGGGGTCGATAATTACGTACTCATTATCCTTAAAATTGACTATATCAAGAAACTCACCTGCACAAAAGGTGCCCTCGGTATCCTTAAAGCGTACCGTAAAATCAAGCTCGTCATCCTTAAGCTGACTGAGAAGCTCACTCATTTTCTATTTCTCCCTTCGCCGCATTCATATCAAAGCGGTATATTTCTTTATTTTCTATATCAATATTCTGCACGTATATGGGCGGTATTCCCGCATTGGAGCTGACGGTTATAATGAGTGCCTTGGCGATGGGAAAAAGCTCCTTATAGGTATCAACGTGAATAAACTCCTTTTCAACGTCCGTGTTAACGGTAAACGCACCGTTGACAACCACTCTTACGGATATTGTATCAGGCTTTTCCTCGTCACGCATTTCAACGGTAAGAGATGCCTCACAGGTGCGGTTTTTAGTAAACCTTACGTTGTGAGAAATTTTTGTTTTAAGCTTAAGCTCAACCCTTCCGTTAACCTTGTTGTTAAATACTATTTCGCTGACCTTGTGAGCCTTCATGGTAACGTTAGTCATTGTTCTTCACTCCTTTAGTATCGTTGATTATCAGCGGTATGGCAAAAAATTCTCTGAGATAATTTTTAAAAAGCAGCTTTTTCGGTGACGGTGCCGCAACTGTGCTGCAGCTTACCTTACATCTTTTGGCAATCATGGACGCTCTCATAAGGTGAAATTCGCTGGAAAGAAAAGCAACTCTTTTCCCGTCGGTGTCAGTAAGCCTCTGAGCATTGATAAAATTCTGTGCCGTTGTCCTTGATTTATCCTCGACAATGATTCTGTCAGACTCAACACCTCTTTTTATAAGCTCCTCCTTTATAACCTCCGCTTCACTTCTGAATTGATCCTTATGTACTATTCCTCCGCAGGCGACGGCAACGGTCTGCTTGTTTTCCTTAAGATATTCAGCAGCTTTTTCTATTCGCATCATAAGGGTTTCCTCTGCCTCGTTACCTCTGACACGGCAGCCGAGAATGAGAAGAACATCCGGCGGCACCTTTGTATTGCCCTTACTCGCCTTAATTTCGCACACAGTAAAGGCAACCGCAAGACCGATTATTAATATAAGGGGAATCAGAAGCATAATATTCACTCTCCTGCTTTTATAACTAATTTTTATTTTTCTTCTATATATCGGTAAGTATAACATAAAATATATTAAAGAAAAAGTCCTTTTTTATAAACAGGATGCTATTTTTTTATCAAAGGAGATTTTTTATGTGCGGTATTATCGGATATACAGGAAAGGAAAGGGCCGTACCCTATCTTATTGAGGGACTGCGAACTCTTGAATACAGAGGCTACGATTCGGCAGGGCTTGCGCTGAGTGCCGAAAGCGGCATCGACACCGTAAAGGCAGAGGGAAGACTCAGCGTGCTTGAAAGCATTCTCGCTTCGCAAAAGCAAAGAGATGCAAAATCGGGAATAGGACACACCCGTTGGGCAACTCACGGTGCACCCTCGGTGAAAAACTGTCATCCTCATCTGAGCCGTAACGGTAAATTTGCAGTTGTCCACAACGGCATAATCGAAAACTACGCTCAGCTGAAATCGGAGCTTACGGGAGAGGGCTTTACCTTTCTCAGCGATACAGACACGGAGGTTATCCCCCATCTTTTTGAAAAATACTATGACGGCGACCTTCTCAGAACTGCCACCCTTGTAAAAAAGAAGCTCGTCGGCGCCTATGCACTTTGCGTTATGTGTACTGATTTTACCGATGAGATTCTTTGTATGCGCTTCGGCAGTCCCCTCGTTGCAGGTCAGGGAGATAAGGGTGCCTTTGCATCCTCCGATGTTCTTGCTATAAGCGAGTTTGCGCAATACGTCTACAAGCCCTCTCCCGACGAGCTTATCCTTCTGAAGGACGGCGGAGTTCACTTTTTTAACAGCAGACTCGAGCCCTTCTACCCTTCCATGACAAAGCTGAAGCCCTCCTCCTCTTCCTCATCAAAAACAGGCTACAGCCACTATATGCTCAAGGAAATCAACGAGCAGTCAAAGGCGGTTGCAGACACAATTTTTCCCCTTATAAAGAACAATGAAATCGTCTTTCCCGATTTTGATATCAGCCGGTGTAATTTTGAAAGCATCCACATCATCGGCTGCGGTTCTGCCTATAATGCGGCTATGAGCGGTAAATATTATTTTGAAGAAAACTGCAGCTGCCCCGTGACTGCGGATATTTCAAGCGAATTCCGTTACCGTGACGTTGAGCTCTCGGAAAAGGACCTTTGTATTTTTATAAGTCAGAGCGGAGAAACCGCAGACACCGTAAGTGCCCTTAAGCTCGCAAAGCTAAAGGGCTGCACCACCCTCGGCATCGTCAATGTAAAGGGAAGCTCCGTGGCGGATATGAGCGACTTTGTCATATATACTGCGGCAGGTCCGGAAATTGCCGTTGCCACCACAAAGGCCTACTCCTGTCAGCTTGCGCTGATGTGTCTTCTTTCGGTATACATCGGCTCACAGAGAGGTAAAATCACGGCAAAGCAGAAGCAGGAATATATCAACGTCCTTTTAGGTCTGCCGCCTCTTATCAAGCGCACCGTCAGCGTCACCGCAGATAAAATGCGAAGACTTTCCGAATATTTCACCGAAAAGGAGCACGCCTTTTTTATGGGCAGAGGTCACGACTATCCCATAGCTGCCGAGGCCGCTCTCAAGCTCAAGGAAATAAGCTACATTCACGCAGAGGCCTTCCCTGCAGGTGAACTCAAGCACGGTACCTTCTCACTCATAGAGGCAGGTACAACCATTATCTGTCTGATGGCAGATAACCGTCTTTTTTCAAAGACTCTGAGCAACGTAATTGAGACTCAGAGCAGAGGAGCCATTGTTATTGCCGTCGCAACAGAGGATAAAAAGGAGCTTCTCAAAAACACCGACCGACAGATATTTATCCCCCACTGTCACAGTCTTATTGCCCCTTGTCTTGAAATAATCCCCCTTCAGCTCCTTTCTTACTACACCGCAATCAACAGAAACTGCGACGTAGATAAGCCGAGAAACCTTGCAAAATCCGTCACCGTAGAATAATATTATTTAAAATAATTTTTCCCTGTAAAAAAAGTGTGAATTAGGTTGAAATTTGATACATCATATTGTATAATTTTAAATGAATAATTATTGCTTAAATACAATATGAGGTGATAGATATGTCAGTTAATTTTAACATCGAGGAAAAAGGCTACAGCGTCGAGGAAGTTGACAAATACATTGACATGCTCCAGCAGGAATATGAAAACGCTGTTGCTTGGGGTGAGGAAATGGAAGCAAAATTCGAAAAGCTCAAGAGCGATTACGAAAATCAGGGTGTCTGCTTCACAATCACCGACGACAACCAGAATGAGGTAATCAAAGAGGTTTTCGACAAGCTTACTCTCACCATTGAAAAGGTAAAGAGCGACGCTCAGGCAAGAGCTAACGATATTGTTGAGCAGGCAAAGGATGAGGCTACTGCAATTCTCCGCCGTGCAAAAGAAAATTCCGTTGACATCAGAACCGAAAATATTACCATTATGAACAACCTCAGAAGCATCGGTGAAATGATTGACGTTATTCTCGAAAAAGGAATTCAGTAATAAACGCCTGCCAAGACAAAGGAAGTGATCTGATTGGCGACATACAGACCTAAAAGCCTGAATGAAATAAATAATTCTTACGACAAAACAATAACCACCCGAAACGTAATCAAGGTAAACGAAACTGCCATTACTGCAGTTACGGAAAAGACCGCTCCCGCAGCAGAGCTGACAGCTGAGGACGAGGCGCTTCTTTCCCCCGTTTCAACCGTAGGTGATCTTACGGAGGACATTCAGAAATTCATCCGTGAATTTTCAAATCCCGTCAAGGAAGAAAAGCCCCTCCCCAGAACAACCCAGATCAAGCCCGCAGCAGTCAGACCTCAGGCTGTCCACGCACCCGAAAAAGCAGCTGAGCCTGTTGTAAAGACTGAAAAGAAGCCCGAGCCTCCTGCAGAAAAGGAAAAGGTCGAGTTTGTTATGACTGCAGAAAAGTCCGAGCTTTTTGAGGAATATATGAGAATTATGTCCGACGAGGACGACGACACATATTTTTCAAAATCAAAATCTAAGAAGAAGAAAAAGTCAAAGAAATACGAAGAAGCTCCCGCTGAAGATATTCAGTCCGAAGCAAGCTTTGTAGACATTTCATCCGATTCAACCGCAGACAAGGATTTACCGGAAAGCTTTTCTGCTCCCGAATACGAATCGGAGCTCGACGTTCCCGAAGCCCCCGCTCAGACTGAGCTGACACCTGATGAAGAGGATGATTATGAGGAGCCGCCCGTCAAGGAAAAGAAGGGCAGGGTTGCACTTCAGCTTGTGCTTATCATCAGCCTTCTTCTTACTCTTGTTGCCGCTCTCGGCACTACACTTCTCAACGTCGTCTTTAAAATAAACACCGGTGAGGCATTCTCGGACAAGTATTACGTTTACACCGTTAACAAGGACGATGCGGTGCTTAACCTTTCAAAGGGAGATCTCGTTCTCGCCGTAGAAGAGACCGCAGGAGAAAACGATATCGTTGCTTATTACAACAGCGACGTAAAGGCCTTTGATTTTGCCGTCAAGCGTGCCGAAATCGGTGAAGACGTTATCTTTGCGGAAAACGGAGCAAGCAACGGACCTATCAACGTTTTCAACAGCCACGTCCGCGGAAAAATCGTAAAGATATATCCCTCAATCGGAAGTATTGTCGGCGTTATCTCAGCTAACTTTGCACTTGTACTTGCGGTGCTTATGGCGGTCGCACTCGTTCTGATTCTCATTCTCGCCTTTGCCTTCGGCAGAGGTAAAAAGAAGGACGAGGATGCTCTCGACTTATATGAGGACGAAATGTACGAATCGGATTTCTGATTAAATAAAACAGCTTAAGATGTCAGAAGCACACAGCTTCCGGCATCTTTTTTGTTATCCCCCTAAAAATACCGTCGCCTTTAAATATGATTTTTCACGGCTTTTCGGCCATAGAGATTGAACAGGTTGCCCTAAGAAAGAAAAATTTTTAGTTTTCGACAATTTTCTGATTGCATAATGCAATAAATTGTGTTAATATGTCACCGTGATAATAATACACATATCAAGGAGGATTTTTTTATGACCAAACGCACTCGCATTATGCTTGCGCAAGAGGGAAGCGATTTTGCCAACCACTGCGCTTCCTTTTTGTCATCCTACGGCTTCGATGTTAAAACCGTTGCCAAGGACGGCTCAAAAATAATAGAATCAATCAGAGAGCTCAGCCCCGACGTTGTTCTTATGGATGCTTTTATGCCGAGAATAGACGCTCTCGGCGTACTGAATCAGCTTAGAGAGACCGAGCTTGAAAAAAGGCCGATTATAGCTCTTATGTCAGCCGTTGACAATCCACGCTTTGAGCAGGTGCTGCTTTCTGCAGGTGCAGATTATTATTTTCTCAAGCCTTTTGAGCTCAACGTACTTGCCCAGAGACTTTCAGAGCTTGCAGGATGGCAGAACACAAGTGAAAAAGAACTGACAAAATCTCAACATTCAAACGATTTAGAGGTCACAATTTCAGATGTAATGCGAGAAATTGGTGTTCCTGCTCACATTAAGGGCTATCAATACCTCCGTCAGTCGATTATACTTACCGTCAACGACCCGGAGCTTATGCACGCAGTCACAAAGCTTCTGTACCCCACCGTTGCAAAGACCAACCACACCACCCCCTCAAGAGTCGAAAGAGCTATCCGTCATGCCATAGAGGTCGCATGGGACAGAGGTGACGTTGACGTACTATCCTCCTATTTCGGATACACCATACAGAATTCCAGAGGCAAGCCCACAAATTCCGAGTTTATTGCTATGATAAGCGATAAGCTGAGACTCGAAATGAAGGCAGGATGAGGAATGCCGAACGGCTTTCCCGCATCTGCGAAGCAGATATATCGCCCGCTGATGAAATCAGCGGTAAAAATCAGTAAAAAAATAACGGTTGATTTTTCGTCAACCGTTATTTTGTTTTTTTACAGTGCCGCTAAGAAGCAATAATACACTCCCGCATCCGCATCATAGAGGAACAGCATTCTGCTTTCAAATATTATCGGGAAATTGCGGTTGAAATTATCAAATCCATCTGCACCTAAATCATAAATGCAGTAGTAAAGATTTTCTGACAGATTATCCGGCTTATAGTCATCGGGTAGATAAGGACCGAATTCATAAGATGACGTCTCCGCCCACGGAGAGTTACTCAACTGTGCGGATATAGCTTCACGCTCCTTGTCATTGAGTACATATTTCCACATAGTTGTTTCTTCACGAAGAGCTTCCGATTTATATACGTCACATATTCCATCGGGAACAAAAATTACGGCGGACTCAAAACGGGTTGTAACAATTCTTGCTCTTACAGAGAAAATTCCTACAACAACAAGAACAAGCACAAAAACTGTCGCTGCCGCTATTGCAAGCTTTTTCATATAATCGCCTCCTTGTGCTTATACTATACCGTTAACACCTTTTTTTGTCAAGCAATCCCGCATCTGCGAAGCAGATATATCGTGTCGCAGACATATCGTACACTGCAAGGTGTATATCGCATCCGCGAAGCAGATAATATCACCCGTCGGCGAAGGCGGCGGCAAAAAAAGACAACAGCACAAAAAAGAACGGTTGAAATTTAATCAACCGTTCTGATTTTTTATTATTGCTCGCCGCAAGGCGTTACTTTCTTGATAACCCCTCAGTCAAAATCTACGATTTTGCCGCTTTTCCTCCGGAAACCGGCACCCTTTTGTCTGCTTTGCAGACATTTCCCCTCACAGGGGAATAACCTTTCAGGGGCGCCGAGAATCAAAAGAACTTTTCTTATTACATAAATATTCCTGCGCCGCCGTTTATAGCCATAAATAAAGGAGCAAAAACGAGAGCAACAACAGTCATAAGCTTAATGAGAATATTGATTGAAGGACCTGAGGTGTCCTTGAAGGGGTCGCCTACGGTGTCACCGACAACGGATGCCTTGTGGGGAGCTCCGCCCTTACCGCCGTGAACACCTGTTTCAATAAACTTCTTTGCATTATCCCATGCGCCGCCTGAGTTGGACATAAAGATTGCAAGAAGCACACCTGTTACAAGTGAACCTGCGAGAAGCCCGCCAAGCGCGGCAGTGCCGAGAATAACACCTACAAGAATCGGCGATGCAACTGCGAGCACACCGGGAATAACCATCTGCTTGAGAGCGGCAGTGGTTGAGATGCTTACACATCTTGCATAGTCAGGCTTTGCCTTTCCTTCAAGTATGCCGGGGATTTCTTTAAACTGACGGCGCACTTCTTCAATCATTTCATAAGCCGCCTTGGAAACGGATTCCATAGTCATCGCAGAGAAAACAAAGGGAAGCATACCGCCGATAAGAAGACCGATAACAACCTGATAGTTAAGAAGATTGATTCCGCTTGCTTCGAGTTTGACCGCCTGAGCGTAAGAGAAGAAAAGAGCAAGAGCCGTAAGAGCGGCAGAGCCGATTGCAAAGCCCTTACCGATGGCAGCTGTTGTGTTACCTACAGCATCGAGCTTATCTGTAATGCTGCGTACAGACTTATCAAGACCCGACATCTCAGCAATACCGCCCGCATTGTCCGCAATAGGTCCGTAAGCATCAACTGCGACTGTGATACCCGTTGTGGAAAGCATACCTACCGCCGCAAGAGCAACGCCGTAAATACCTGTACTGTTTCCGCCTGACTTACATACAAAATATGAAACAAAAATTCCGACACCGATAAGAATAATAGGCATAGCAGTTGATTTAAGACCTACTGCAAGACCTGAGATAATGTTTGTTGCCGAGCCTGTTTCACTCTGCTCTGCGATTTTCTTAACTGATTTATAAGCGTCCGATGTATAGAATTCTGTGATGATACCTATTATGGTACCAACTACGATACCTACCAGAATCGCAATACCGTAACTGAATGTGCCGAGCATAGCCTTGCTCAAGCCAATGCCGGCCACGAGTACTATAGCCGAAGCAACATAGGTTGCCGACTTGAGTGATTTGTGGGGGTCGCCCTTACCGCCGCGCACAAAGAAGGTTGCAAACATAGAAGCGAGCACACCGATCGCAGCAATTATAAGGGGATAAAATGCGCCCATCTTACTGTTTCCCACGGGAGCAAAGGCAGCAACGCCGAGTGTTATAGCCGAAATAACGGCACCTGCATAGCTTTCAAAAAGGTCGGCACCCATACCTGCAACGTCACCTACGTTATCGCCTACGTTATCGGCAATAACTGCAGGGTTTCTAGGGTCATCCTCAGGGATACCCGCTTCAACCTTACCTACAAGGTCAGCACCGACGTCTGCGGCCTTGGTATAGATACCGCCGCCAACACGTGCAAAAAGTGCAATAGCAGAAGCGCCGAGGCTGAAGCCGAAGAGCACGTCAGCATTCTCTGTCACAGCATATATACCCGATATACCGAGCACACCGAGACCGACAACACACATACCCATAACCGCACCGCCGGAAAAGGCCACGGAAAGTGCCTGCTTCATGCCGCCCTTCTGAGCGGCGTTTGTCGTTCTTACGTTTGCACTTGTTGCAACGTCCATGCCAAAGTATCCTGCCGCAATCGAAAACAGTGCACCGAGAAGGAAGCATATCGCAGTAGCCCAGCTCAGAGCAAAGCCGATTGCAAGAATCAGCGCCGCTATAAAAAATACAAGTATTTTATACTCAGCAAAAAGGAAAGCCTTGGCACCCGAATGTATAGCCGAGGAAATCTCCTTCATTTTCTCGTTACCTGCATCCTGCTTTTTGATTTTTACTGCAAGAGCAAAAGCAAAGAGCAAGCCGAGAACACCCACAACAGGTATTATGTAAGGTATGTAGTTCATTAATTTTTCCATATAAAAGCTCCTCTCTCAATGAACTTTAAAGCGTAAAAGCGTTTTTACTTTTATATAACGGTGATAATAACACAATTATACAAAATTGTCAACTTTGATGTGTGAATTTTATGAAATGTGCATCATTTTCTATATGCAGATTGCATATAATATTTTATCCCGGCAAATCCTTCGTGCCTATACTATTATATATATGAGAGTTCTCATAGTGAAAATAACGGATATTTTGTGTATTTTTAACCACAATACACCGCCTCACTCCGCAGCCAGATCAATATTTATACAGACTGACCAAAAACAAATGTACAAAATTAGTTAATAATCCGTTGTTTTTTTGGTTATTTTATGGTAATATATTAAATGTTAACGTCAAATAAAATAACTTTGTTTGAATGTAGCAAATTTCGGGCTCTGTAATAATGGGGTCCAAGGAGGTAATATAATTGAAATCCTACACAGTAAACAACATCAGAAATATCGCCATCGCAGGTCATACAGGTAAGGGTAAAACTGCTCTTTCCGAGGCTATGCTCTATGTTGCAGGTGTAACAGACAGACTCGGTAAGGTTGCAGACGGAAATACAATTATGGACTATGATGCAGAAGAAAAGAAGCGCCAGTGCTCAATTTCAACTGCAATGGCCTCTCTTGAATGGAGAGATACAAAAATCAACGTGCTTGATGCTCCCGGTAAGTTTGACTTCGCCGGCGGTATGGCAGAAGCTATGCGTGCCGCTGACTGTGCAGTTATCGTTACATCAGCAGGCTCAGGTATCGACGTAGGTCTTGAAAAGGCTATCAAGGCAGCAGACCAGAGAGGTATCGCTAAATTCTTTGCAATCACCAAGGTTGACTCAGACAACCGTGATTTCTATAAAACATTCGAAGCTCTCAGAGCAGAGCTCGGCAACAAGCTTTGCCCCGTTGTTGTTCCCTATATGAACGGCCCCGTTTGCGAAGCTTTCGTAAACCTCTGCTCAAACAAGGCATTCAAATATCCCAACGGCCGTCCTCAGGAAATCGACCTTGTTTCCGACGACAACATTCTTAACATGAGAGCCGTTCTTGAGGAAGCAGTTGCAACAGTTGACGAAGAGCTTATGGAAAAATTCTTCGAAGGCGAGCCTCTCACCAAGGAAGAAATCATCGCAGGTCTCACAAAGGGCGTTGAAACCGGTGAAATCTGGCCCGTATACGCTTGTTCGGCAACAAAGGTTGACGGTTGTGATATGCTCCTTGACGCTATCGTTTATTCCGCTCCCTCACCCGATAAGGCAAACGCTGAAATCGCAACAGACGGTGACGGCAACGAAATCGAAGTTGCCTGCAAGACCGACGGTCCTCTCGCCGCACTTTGCTACAAGACAATCGCTGACCCCTTCGTAGGTAAGATGAGCTTTGTTAAGGTTATTTCAGGTAAGATTACATCAGATACACCCTGCTACAACGCAAGAACAGGCAAGAGCCAGAGAATGGGTAAGCTTGTAGCCGTTAAGGGTATCAAGCAGGAAGACATCAGTGAAATCGCAACAGGTGATATCGGCGTTATCACAAAGCTCGACGATCTTGCAACAGGTGACACCATCTGCAATGCTAAGGACATTATCAATCTTGCTCCCGTAACCTTCCCTGCTCCCTCACTTTCAATGGCAGCTATTGTTAAGAAGAAGGGTGAAGAGGATAAGGTTGCTTCAGGTCTTCGTAAGATTTCAAGTGAAGATCCCACAGTTGTATTTGCAACAAATCACGAAACAGGCGAAATGGTTATTTCAGGTCTCGGCGAACAGCATCTTGAGGTTGTTGTTTCAAAGCTTAAGACAAAATACGGCGTTGAAATCGACCTTAAGGTTCCCAAGGTAGCTTACAGAGAAACAATCCGTAAGTCATGTCAGGTACAGGGCCGCCATAAGAAGCAGTCAGGCGGTTCAGGTCAGTTCGGTGATGTATTCATCCGCTTCGAGCCTCATACAGAAGATCATCTTATCTTTGAAACAGAGGTTGTCGGCGGCTCAGTTCCCAAGAACTTCTTCCCCGCAGTTGAAAAGGGTCTTCAGGAAGCTATCCTCAAGGGTCCTCTTGCAGGTTATCCCGTTGTCGGTCTTAAGGCAGTTCTTTATGACGGCTCATACCATCCCGTTGACTCAAACGAAATGGCATTCAAGACCGCTGCTAAGATCGCTTACAAGAACGGTATGGCACAGGCTAACCCCGTAATTCTCGAGCCTATCGGCGAATTAAAGGTTTATATGCCCGATGCTAACCTCGGTGACATCATGGGTGATATCACAAAGCGCCGCGGCCGTGTTCTCGGTATGGGTGCTGCTGACGAGCCCAAGATGCAGGAGCTTGTTGCTGAAGTTCCCATGGCTGAAATGGGTGACTTCTCAGTTACTCTCCGTTCAGTAACCGCAGGCAGAGGCTACTTCTCACTTGAATTCGCACGTTATGAGGATGCTCCCATGAACGTTGCACAGAAGGTTATTGAAGAAGCCAAGAAGGATATGGAAGAATAAAACAACACATAAGCCCACTGCTTTATGCGGTGGGCTTTAAATTGCGGAGGTAATATGAGTACTTATACAGAAAGATTCAAAGAGGCTGAGGAATTATATAATAACGACAGCTTCAAAGAGGCACTCCCCCTTTTTGAGGAGCTTTGGAAGGAAAGCGGTGACGGTGATGCGGCGCTGATGTACGCAAACTGTCTCAAATGCCTTGACAGAGATGATGATGCCGTACGCGTATACAACTACATCATAGAATTTGATCCGACCTGGGAGGCTCCCTTATACAACCTTGCGGGAATATACTATAACCGTGGGGAGTACGAAAAAGCTATGGAGCTTTACCAAAAAGCCGCCGAGGCTGATGCGGAGTGCGGTGACGCATACTTCAAGCTCGGAGAGTGCTGCCGCATGCTTGATGCGGATAACACGGAAAAAGCAATGCGTTACTATCAGAAGGCGGTTACGGCCAAGGAAGGCACCATATATGCCGATGATGCACACTTCTTTCTCGGCATTGCATATCTTTGGCTCGATAAAAATCTGCCTGCCCTTGAGCACCTGAATAAAGCCAACGAATTGACTCCCGACAAGGCAGATACTCTTCATTTTCTCGGACTTTGCTACGAAAGGCAGAAGAAGCTCACAAAGGCTATAGAGTGCTATAAACAGGCTTTATCCGCAGAGGAGAGAGCTGATACACATATTAATCTTGCACTCTGCTATAACGATGTCGGCGACGGAAAATCGGCAATATCCCACGCCCGTACCGCTCTCGAGCTTAATCCTGACGATGCCGACGCCCTCTTTTACTACTGTCAGCTTCTCGGTTCAAACGGTGAAACCAAGAAAGCCTATACAGTACTGAAGGAATCGGATATCAACTTCGACAACAAGGATATGCTTCTCGAGCTGCAGGTTATCCTCGCCTTGGAGCAAAATGATTCAGAGGGTGCCGACGAGGCTTATAACAAGCTTAAGCTTCTATCCCCCGACTGTGATACCGTACTCAGCTACGGTGAGATGAGAGAAAAGTACATAAAGTAAAAAACCTGCTACAGTCAAGTAGCAGGTTTAGTTTTGTTATTTTATGCCGCAGCTGCTTCTGCCTTCTTTTTGCCCTTGATAATAAACTGGAAAGCAACCACAACAGCAATAAGACCGAATCCTATTACGTCAGTTGTAAGGCCGGGATAGATAAGAAGAAGTCCTCCTGCCGCACTGAGAATACGCTCGTACCAATACATTTTTCTCTTGAAGAAGCCCTCGAGAGCCGCCGAAACACCCGCCATACCGACAAGTGATGTTACACAGATAAGTGCAACCTCGCCGAAGTTAGTATCAATAAGAAGCATTGAGGGACTCAGAGCAAAGATGTAAGGAACAATAAATGCGCCGATTGCAAGCTTTGTTGATGTAAATGCAGTCTTCATCGGATTTGCCTGAGCTATAGCCGCACCTGCATAAGCCGCAAGAGCAACGGGAGGTGTAAGGTCGGCAACGATACCGAAGTAGAATACAAAGAAGTGAGCTGCAATAGGATTAACACCAAGCTGAATGAGGATAGGTGCACAGGTAGCTGCCATAATGCAGTAGTTCGCAGTAGTGGGGACGCCCATACCGAGAACGATGCAGCAAAGCATTGTAAGGAAGAGTGCAATGATAATCTTATCACCTGCAAGTGCAACAATGCCGTTAAAGATCATATATGCAAGTCCTGTTGAGCTGATAAGACCTGAAATGATACCCGCAACACCGCAGGCAACTGCAACAGTAATCATACTCTGACCGCCGGCAGCAAGTGCCTCGAAAAGTCGCTTGGGTGTGATTCTTGTTTTTTTGTTAAACATACTTACGGCAATAGCTACAACGATTGCGATAGCCGCTGCGTAAGCAATTGAGTTCTTGCTTGTACCGACAAGGTAAACAAGAAGAATAAGAGGAAGAAGAAGGTAGGTCTGCTTAAGAAGAGGAGCAAGACGGGGAAGCTCAGCCTTTGTGAGACCCTTGAGGCCTTCCTTCTTTGCTTCGAGATGAACTGTGATGAATACGCCTGCAAAATAGAGAACTGCAGGAAGAATAGCTCTTACAACGATGTTTGAATACTCAACACCGAGAGTTTCAGCCATAAGGAATGCTGCCGCACCCATAATAGGAGGCATAATCTGACCGCCGGTTGAAGCAGAAGCCTCTGCAGCAGCCGCAAATTCAGGCTTGTAGCCTGTCTTTTTCATAAGAGGAATTGTAACAGCACCTGAGCCTACTGTGTTAGCAACAGATGAACCTGAAACCATACCCTCAAGAGCTGAAGCAACAACCGCAACCTTTGCGGGACCGCCTGAGAAACGGCCTACAAGAGCATTTGCAATGTTGATAAAGAAATCTGCAATACCTGTTCTTTCAAGGAAGGCACCGAAAATAATGAAAATAACAATGTATTTTGAGCATACGTCAACAGGTGTGTTAAGCACGCCGCCTCTTGAATAGAAGAGCTTTCTTACAAATTCGGTAATTCTTGCGACCATATCGGGATTGGTTGAGCCCCAGAATATAGCGTAGACAACAAGTGCGCCTGCAACTATAAGAATAGGTATACCGACACTTCTGCGGCAAAGCTCTGCAAGGCAGATAATGCCGATGACACCGATAACGACCTCTATTTCAGTTATGCTGAAGCGTGTAACGATTGCTTTAGCATTGATTGTGTAATATAAAAATGCACCTGTACCTGCTATTGTGAGAATTATATCGTACCAAGGCATATGATTGACCTTCTGAACACCTTTTTTCGCAGGGAAAACCAGATAACCGATAAATACGATGAAGGTCATAAAGGATGTGAGACGAAGCTCATCAAGCCATGTTGCAAATAAGGTTACGTAAATACAAAAAACAGAAAACGAAGCAAGTATGGCACTTACTATTATTTTCGGTACGCCTTCCCAGACACGGGTATTGGATTCTCGGTCGAACTTTTTCATTACTTCGTCAAGATCCATAGGCTCCTGAGACGCTGCTGCCTTTTCTGTTTTTTCTTTTTTGCCGAACAGAGCCATAAAAAACCTCCTTCTTTATTTTAAACGCATAAAATAGGCTGCAGTAAATATCACTGCAGCCATCTTTTATCAAGCTGTAAACTTATTTTGTTTCTACAGTGATGTCCTTTTCTGCAAAGTACTTTGCTGCACCTGCATGGAAGGGAGCGGCCATACCGCTTGTTGCGTTTTCAAGTGAAAGCTCAGCGCCCTTTGCGTGTGCTTCTGTGATTTCTGCAACGTTGTCGAAGATAGCCTTTGTAAGGTTGTAAACGTCATCCTCGTTTGCTGATGCGCTAACGATAAGAGTAGCCTTAACTGTTACAGTTGTAACGTCTGCCTCCTGCTTGTCGTATGTGCCTGCAGGAATCTTGTATTCTGTGTAGTAGGGTGAGCTTTCCATAAGAGACTTAGCAATGTCGCCGTCGATGGGAACAAGGTAAGCTTCCTTAGTCTTGCAAAGCTGAACAACTGCGGGTGTGGGAGCGCCTGCAACGATGAATGCTGCATCGATCTTACCGTCGCTGAGAGCGTCTGCTGATGCACCGAAATCCTGATACTGAGGCTGGATGTCAGCTTCTGTAAGGCCTGCTGCTGCAAGAACGTCCATAGCGTTGAAGTAAACGCCTGAACCGGGAGCACCGATTGAAACCTTCTTGCCCTTAAGGTCTGCTACTGACTTGATTTCGGGGTCAACTGTGATAAGCTGAACTGATTCTGCATAGAGACCGCCGATTACGCGGAAGTCCTGAATCTGGCCTTCAGTTTCAAATGAACGTGAGCCTGCCCAAGCGTAAGCCATAACGTCCGACTGAACTGTTGCAAGCTGATAGTTACCTGCCTTAATACCAAGGATGTTTGCCTTGGAACCGTCTGTTGAAACAACGTTTACGGTGATACCGGTCTTATTCTTGAGAATACCGCCGAGAATGCCGCCGTAAGCATAGTATGTACCCTGCTCACCGCCGGTACCCATTGTCATTACTGATGCCTTTGCATCTGTGTTTGTTTTTGCGTCTGTGTTTGTTGCTCCGCCGCCGCAAGCTGCAAGAGTGAAGAGCATAAGAGCTGCGAGGAGAACTGCGAGAAGCTTTTTCATTTTTTATTCCTCCATAAAAATATATTTACTCTGCAATTATATAATATTTATTACATATTTGTCAAGTAAAAATGATAAATATGTGCATTATTTAAGATTTGATAAGGTTAAAATGCATATTTATTCTCTATAGTGATGAATATTGTATATTTTTGCAAATAAAAACAGCACCCCTTTTAAAGAGTGCTGTTTTATGTTGTTTTATGATTGTACTATCAATTAAACAAGTTCAATAATGCACATCTCTGCAGCATCACCGCGACGGGGACCTGTTTTGATAATACGGCAGTAGCCGCCGTTAACTTCCTTATACTTGGGGCTGATTTCGTCGAAAAGCTTCTTAACAACATCCTTCTTTGTGATGTATGCATAAGCCTGACGCTTGTTGTGAAGGGAGTCTTCCTTACCGAGAGTAATCATTTTCTCAGTCATTGAACGAACTTCCTTAGCCCTTGTAACGGTGGTTTCAATGCTGCCATTCTCTAAGAGATAAGTAACCATACCTCTGAGCATTGCGTTTCTGTGGTCACTAGTTCTGCCGAGTTTTCTGGTACCTGCCATTTGAAATCACTCCTTTACCGTTAGATAATTATTCGTCTTCGTTGCGAAGATCAAGACCGAATGAATGAAGCTTGTTGATAACTTCGTCAAGTGACTTCTTGCCGAGGTTACGGACCTTCATCATATCTTCTTCAGTCCTGTTTGTTAAGTCTTCTACTGTGTTGATACCGGCACGCTTCAGACAGTTGAATGAGCGTACTGATAAGTCAAGTTCCTCAATAGTCATCTCCATAATCTTGCCTTTAGTATCTACATCTCTGTCAACCATAATCTCTGTGTCATATGCCTCACCTGAGAGGTCACTGAACAGAGCGAGATGTTCGTTGAGAAACTTGGCACCGAGTGAAACAGCATCTGTTGCTGAAATTGTTCCGTTTGTCCAAACTTCAAGAGTAAGCTTGTCAAAGCCGATGTCCTGGCCAACACGTATGTCCTCAATTGTGTAATTTGCCTTAAGAATCGGTGTGTAAATTGAGTCGATAGCAATTACACCGATAACAGGCTGCATGAGCTTTTTGTTCTGCTCAGCTGATACATATCCACGACCCTTATTGACTGTAAGCTCCATGTTGATGCTTGCATCCTTGTCGAGTGTGCAGATGTGATAATCTGAATTGATGATTTCTACTTCTGAGTCACACTTGATGTCGCCGGCTACTACTTCGCCTTCGCCGCTTGCATCAATGTATACAGTTTTAGGTCCGTCACCGTGAATTTTGAGAATGACGTTCTTAAGATTAAGAATAATTTCTGTAACATCCTCTTTAACGCCGGGGATTGTTGAAAATTCATGAAGTACGCCATCAATTTTCACGCTGGTAATTGCATAGCCGGGAAGTGACGAGAGAAGAATTCTTCTCAGGCTGTTGCCTAATGTCACGCCGTAGCCACGCTCTAACGGTTCAACGATAATCTTTCCGTAGGTACCGTCAGCTGCTAATTCTGCAGTTTCGATTCTGGGCTTTTCAATGCCTATCATGCAAAACCCTCCTTACTTATTTGTGGATGTGTTTTACGTAAAAAGTCTATTACTTAGAATAGAGCTCAACGATAAGATGCTCTTCAACGGGAGTATCTATCTCTTCGCGGGTGGGGATGTGAGTAACTGTACCCTTGAGGGCATTCTTTTCTCTTTCCATCCATGCGGGAGTGAGAACTACAGGTGCGTCGGGACCTGCAAGACGCTCAAAAAGAACTGATGAGCGGCTCTTTTCAGCTACTTCGATAACATCGCCGACTTTTACAAGGTATGAAGGGATGTTAACCTTCTTACCGTTAACTGTAAAATGAGAATGAGTTACAAGCTGACGAGCCTGACGGCGTGTAGCTGCAAAACCGAGGCGGAATACTACGTTATCAAGACGGCGTTCTACAAGAATTAAAAGGTTATCACCGGTCTTACCGGGAGCCCTAACAGCCTTCTCGTAATAGTTACGGAACTGCTTTTCAAGAATACCGTAGATGAACTTAACCTTCTGCTTTTCGTTAAGCTGTAAGCCGTATTCACTCTTTTTCTTCTTCATTTTACCGCCGGGATTGCGGTTTGTCTGCTTCTTGGAATAACCCATAACAGCAGGAGAAAGGTCTAAAGCCTTACAACGCTTTGCAACAGGTTCTCTATTCTTTGCCATGTCGCTTTACCTCCTATTGTAATTATACACGTCTTCTCTTGGGGGGACGGCAGCCATTGTGAGGAATCGGTGTAACGTCTTTAATCATTGTTACATCAAGACCTGCTGTCTGTAAAGCTCTGATAGCAGCTTCACGACCCTGACCGGGTCCCTTAACATATACTTCAACGGTCTTCATTCCGTGTTCAATTGCAGCCTTGGCAGCTGTTTCAGCAGCGGTCTGAGCAGCAAAGGGAGTGGATTTTCTTGAGCCTCTGAAGCCCATTTCACCGGCACTTGCCCATGACACGGCGTTACCCTGTAAATCAGTAATGGTAACGATTGTGTTGTTGAAGGTGGATTGGATATGGGCCGCACCGCGCTCAATATTCTTGCGCTCACGGCGACGGCGTACTGTGGTAGCTTTCTTTGCAACCTTTGCCATAAAAGTATCCTCCTTGAATTATTTCTTCTTGTTAGCGATTGTCTTCTTGGGACCTTTACGGGTACGAGCGTTTGTCTTTGAACGCTGACCTCTTACGGGGAGTCCCTTTCTGTGGCGAACGCCACGATAGCAGCCGATTTCAATAAGTCTCTTGATATCGAATGCTGTTTCTCTTCTGAGGTCACCTTCAACCTTAATGTTACGGTCGATGTATTCACGAAGCTTTGAAACGTCGTCCTCAGTTAAATCCTTAACTCTTGTATCCGGATTGATACCTGTTGCAGCGATGATGTCGCTTGCAGTTTTACGACCAATACCAAAGATGTAAGTAAGAGCAATTTCAATTCTCTTATCTCTGGGAAGGTCAACACCTGATATACGAGCCATGTTCAGTTGTACCTCCTAATTAGTTTACGTCAATTAGCCTTGACGCTGCTTGTGTTTGGGGTTTTCGCAGATAACCATGATCTTACCGTGACGCTTGATTACCTTGCATTTTTCACATATTTTCTTTACAGAAGGTCTGACTTTCATAGGATTGCCTCCTTTAAATTCAAACTGTTGTTTTTATTATTTTGCTCTCCATGTAATGCGGCCGCGGGTTAAGTCGTATGGAGACATCTCGACTGTAACCTTATCTCCGGGAAGAATACGAATATAATTCGTTCTGAGCTTGCCTGAGATGTGGGCTAAAATTTTGTGACCGTTTTCGAGTTCTACGCGGAAGGTTGCGTTGGGAAGAGCCTCAGCAACGATTCCTTCGATTTCAATCATATCCTGTTTTGACATAACCTTTACCCTCCTGGGTTCGCTGATTTGTTAAGCGTTTTTCTAATCTTACGATTTGTTGCTATTGAGTCCTCACTTAAGAGGATTCCGGTTTCTTTAAGATGCTTCGGATTTTTGGCTTTGGGCTTTTCGAGCCTTCGCTGCTTACCGTCACACACAAGAACCCTGTTTTTATCAAAGCCTGCTATAACGAGCAACTCACCTTTATCGTGACCTGCTGTTGAAATAACAATCTGTCCTCTTTCCATAGAAGCCTCACACCTTAGTGAGTATCACGGGGCCCTCTTTGGTGATAGCCACCGTATGCTCAAAATGGGCTGACAGCTTACCGTCAGTCGTTTTGACTGTCCAGCCGTCGGGAAGAACCTTGATTCTTGCAGTGCCTTGGTTAATCATCGGCTCAATAGCGAGTGTCATGCCCGCTAACAGGCGTACGCCTCGGCCGGCTGTACCGTAATTCGGTACACTTGGGTCTTCATGTAATTCCTTGCCGATACCGTGACCGGTATACTCTCTGACAACACCGTAGCCCCGCTGCTCACAGTAGCTCTGGACTGCGTAGGCGATATCACCGATTCTGCCGCCGGGAACCGCAAACCTGATTGCCTCATAGAGACTCTCTCTTGTGGTATCCATCAGCCGCTTTGCCTCGTCACTAATGTCACCGCAGGCAAAAGTAGCGGCATTGTCACCGTTGTATCCGCCTTTTTTGGCGCCAAGGTCAATGGAGACGATGTCCCCTGCCTTGAGGATACGGGTCTTAGAGGGAATTCCGTGAATGACCTCATCATTTATGGAAATGCACGCAGTAGCCGGAAAACCGTAAAGGCCGAGAAAGTTGGGCTCAGCACCCTGACTTTTTATATATTCGTAAGCAATCCTGTCGATTTCCCATGTTGAGATACCGGGTCTGACTGCCTCTCCGGCCACCTTGAGTGCTCCTGCCGAAATTCTGCACGCCTCTTTCATGAGGGCGAGCTCACGGCTGGTTTTGAGCACTATCATGCTTATTCCTCCAATGCTTTGAGAACAAGAGCAGAAGTATCAGCAACTTCCTCCTGTCCCTCAACTATGAAAAGCTTGTTTTTCTTTCCATAGAATTCCTTAAGCGGCTCGGTCTGACTGTGATAAACCTCAAGTCTTTCCTTAACCGTGTCGGGATGGTCGTCAGCTCTGATGATAAGCTCTGCGCCGCAAGCGTTGCAGATGCCTTCCTTTGCAGGCTTTTTATAGAGAAGGTGATATGAGTTACCGCAAGCGGGACATACTCTTCTTCCGCTCATTCTCTCAACGATTTTTTCGTCGGGAACCTCGATATCGATAACCTTGTCGATTTCGATGCCCATTTCGTCAAGAGCTTCAGCCTGAGGGATTGTTCTGGGGAAGCCGTCGAGAATGAAGCCGTTTTTGCAATCGTCTTCAGCGAGGCGTTCCTTAATGATACCGATGACAACCTCATCGGGAACGAGCTGACCGTTATTTATGAATTCCTTGGCTTTGAGGCCCATCTCTGTTTCAGCCTTGAGAGCTGCACGGATGATGTTGCCTGTTGAGATTGTCGGTACGTTAAGGTGATTGCAGATTACCTCTGCCTGAGTACCCTTACCTGCACCGGGTGCACCTAAAAGAATTAACTTCATGGTTTACATCTCCTTTAAATATTAGTCAAGGAAGCCCTTGTAGTGTCTCATCATCATCTGGCTTTCAAGCTGCTTAACAGTTTCAAGTGCAACACCTACAACGATGATAAGTGATGTACCACCGAGTGAAAGCTGCATGGGTGAACCGATAAGAGTTGTGAAAAGACCGAGAAGATTGGGGAAGAGAGCTACAACAGAAAGAAGGAGTGCACCGAGAAGAGTGATTCTGCCGAGAATCTTCTTGATGTAGTCTGCGGTGGGCTTGCCGGGACGAAGGCCGGGGATCATACCGCTGTTCTTTCTGATGTTGTTTGCCATTTCAACCGGATTGTACTGGATGCTTGCATAGAAGTAAGCAAAGAAGAGAATCAGGAAGAAATACATAATTGAGTAAGCCCAGTGGCTTGTCTCGAAAATGCCGAAGAAGGTTTCAAGTCCCTTGCTGATTTCCTTATTGCTAAAGAAGAGCATCTGAACTGTGGGAACAACTGAAAGAATTGATGAAGCGAAGATAACGGGAAGAACACCTGACATATTAACCTTGATGGGGATATGTGTGCTCTGACCGCCGTACATCTTACGGCCTACAACTCTCTTAGCGTACTGAACGGGAATTCTTCTTTCAGCGTTATCCATCCATACGATGAATGCGATCATCGCAAGAAGACAGATGATAACTGTGGGAACGAGTGCTACGTATGCAAGGCCAACCTTGAAGTAATCGTAGAGCATCTTGATGATTGTGGGAATTCTTGCAACGATACCTGCAAAAAGGATGATTGAAATACCGTTACCGATACCCTTGTCGTTAATCTGCTCGCCGAGCCACATAACAAGACATGAGCCTGCTGTAAGACAAAGAACCACGGTGATTCCCTGAAGCACACCTGCGAAGCCTGTGTAAGGAAGACCTGTTGCAGGATCCGTTACGATGTAGCATTCGTCGGGGTTGTTTCTGAGGAAGATGAAGTATGCTGTACTCTGTAAAAGAGCAAGAGCAACTGTGGTGTATCTTGTGATTGTAGCAATCTTCTTTCTGCCTTCCTCGCCTTCCTTTGAGAGCTTCTCAAGATAAGGAATAGCAACTGAAAGCAGCTGAATGATAATTGAACTGTTAATGTAGGGTGTGATTGACAATGCGAAGATGGTACCCATTGAGAATGCGTTACCACTCATCATTGTAAGATAACCCATAAATGTTTCATCGTTGGGGTCGATGATACCCTGTGCATCAAGGATGCTTGTGAAGGGCAGCGGAATAGCTGCACCTATACGGAAAATCAATACTATAAGTGCTGTGAAGAGGAGCTTCTTACGAAGATCTGCAACCTTCCAAGCATTTATAAAAGTACTAATCATATTACAGCACCTCGGTCTTTCCGCCAGCTGCTTCGATCTTCTGCTTTGCAGATTCGCTGAAAGCATTAGCCTGAACTGTGAGAGCCTTTGAGAGCTCGCCGTGACCGAGAACCTTTACACCGTCAAGAGCCTTCTTAACAAGACCCTTTTCGATAAGAGAATCAACTGTAACTGTTGCGCCTGCTTCATAAGCCTTGTCAAGAGCAGCAACGTTTACGATTGCTATTTCTGTAGCAAAGATGTTGTTGAAGCCTCTCTTGGGGATTCTTCTCTGAAGGGGCATCTGGCCACCTTCGAAGCCAGCACGCATGCCTCTGCCGGCACGAGCCTTCTGACCCTTGTGACCTTTACCGGCGGTTTTACCCTGACCGGAAGCAGGACCACGACCGATACGCTTACGCTCCTTGGTTGAGCCTGCTGCAGGTGAAAGTTCATGTAATTTCATTTTGCGCACCTCCTCAAATTATGCTTCGGTGGTCTCGATAAGGTGAGAAATCTTCTTCACCTTACCCTGAGTCTGGGGATTGTTCGGCTGAACTGAAATGTCGCCGATTTTCTTAAGACCAAGTGCGTGGGCGGTAGCAATCTGATCTTTCTTTGAACCGATAAGGCTTTTTACGAGCTTTACCTTAATGTCTGCCATCTTGAACGCCCTCCTTAACCTAAGATTTCTTTTGCAGTCTTGCCGCGGATCTCAGCAACCTCTTCAGCGCTGCGAAGTCTTGCAAGACCGTCGATTGTAGCTCTTACAACGTTACAGGGATTGTTTGAACGAAGAGCCTTTGTACGGATATCCTTAATACCTACTGTTTCAACAACAGCACGAACGGGACCGCATGCGATAACGCCGGTACCGGGTGCAGCAGGCTTAAGAAGAACTCCGCCTGCGCCGAACTTACCGATGATTTCGTGGGGGATTGTTGTGCCTCTGAGTGAAACCTTGATAAGATTCTTCTTAGCGTCTTCGATACCCTTACGGATAGCGTCAGGAACTTCACCTGACTTGCCGAGGCCGAAGCCTACGATACCGTTACCGTCACCAACAACTACAAGAGCTGCGAACTTGAAAATTCTACCACCCTTAACAGTCTTTGATACACGGTTAATGGCAACAACACGCTCTGTAAGTTCATAAGCTGATGCATCAATTTTAGTCATAATCAATTTCCTCCTCTTAGAACTTCAGTCCGCCGTCACGAGCACCTTCTGCAAGTGCCTGTACACGACCGTGATAAATGTAACCTGCTCTGTCAAATACGCATTCTTCAATGCCCTTTTCCATAGCACGCTTTGCTAATGCTTCGCCCACCTTGTGAGCTGCTTCTTTGTTACCGCCGTACTCTGTAAATTCCTTCTCTACAGTTGATGCTGCGCAGAGTGTAACACCTGCAACGTCATCGATTAACTGAGCGTAGATGTGGCTGAGTGAACGGTAAACATTAAGACGGGGACATGCAGCAGTACCTGTGATCTTTGCACGTACTCTCTTCTGTCTCTTCTGTCTTGCTTTATTGCTATCTTGTCTGCTAACCATTTGAATGTCACTCCTTTACCAATCTTATTTACCCTTACCGGCTTTACCTTCTTTGCGGCGGATATATTCGTCAACATACTTGATGCCCTTGCCCTTGTAAGGTTCGGGAGGTCTCTTTTCACGAACTTCTGCTGCAAACTGGCCTACAACCTGCTTATCAGCGCCGCTGATGATTATCTTGTTGGGAGCGGGAACTTCAACTGTGACACCTTCGGGAGGAGTCATAAGAATATCGTGTGAGAAGCCGATTTTCATGAAGAGATCGTTACCCTTCTTTTCAGCTCTGTAACCGATACCGTTGATTTCGAGCTCTTTCTTATAACCGTTAGCTACGCCTTCTACCATGTTGGCGATAAGAGTACGGGTAAGACCGTGAAGTGCTCTGTTTTCCTTAGCATCGTTGGGACGGGTAACTGTGATTACGTTACCTTCCATAGCGATAGCCATATTGCTGTGCATAGTCTTTGTAAGGGTACCCTTGGGGCCCTTAGCAGTAACTGTGCTGCCGTTGAGTGTAACTTCTACACCTGCAGGAACTGTAATGGGAGCTCTACCTATTCTTGACATGCCATTACCTCCTTACCATACGAATGCAAGAACTTCACCGCCGACATTTGCCTTGCGTGCGTCCTTGTCAGTCATGATACCCTTGGGTGTTGAAAGGATTGCGATACCGAGACCCTTCATTACCTTAGGCATATCTTCAACGTTTGTGTAAATTCTGAGACCGGGCTTAGATACTCTTCTGAGACCTGTGATAACCTGGCTCTTATTGGGGCCGTACTTAAGCTGTACTTCCATAATACCCTGCTTACCGTCTTCTTCAACGGTGAAGCTCTTGATGTAACCTTCATCAACAAGAATCTGAGCAATTGCCTTCTTCATGTTGGATGCAGGAATCTTTACTGAATCGTGTTTTGCTGAGTTTGCATTACGGATTCTTGTAAGCATATCAGCTATTGCGTCTGTTACTTGCATTATTCCTTTACCTCCTATTTAATCTGCAATTGCTTACCAGCTTGCTTTCTTAACGCCGGGGATCTGACCTGCGTGTGCTAACTCTCTGAAGCAGATACGGCATACACCGTACTTGCGGAGATAAGCGTGAGGTCTGCCGCAGATCTTACATCTGTTGTAAGCTCTGGTTGAGAACTTTGCAGCTCTCTGCTGTTTAACTTTCATAGAAGTCTTTGCCATTTCAACTTACCTCCTTAATTATTTCTCAAAGGGAGCGCCCATAAGTGTAAGGAGCTCTCTTGCTTCTTCGTCGGTCTTTGCTGTTGTTACGAAACAGATGTCCATACCGCGAACCTTGTCGATCTTATCGTAGTCGATTTCGGGGAAAATAAGCTGTTCCTTGATACCGACTGAGTAGTTACCTCTGCCGTCGAAAGCGTTGGGGTTGATGCCTCTGAAGTCACGAACTCTGGGGAGAGCGAGGTTGAAGAATCTGTCAACAAATTCATACATCTTTTCGCCTCTGAGTGTAACCTTAGCACCGATAACCATGCCTTCACGAAGCTTGAAGTTAGCTACTGATTTCTTTGCCTTGCAAAGAACGGGCTGCTGACCTGTAATCTGTCTGAGATCGGAAACTACAGCGTCAAGAACCTTTGAGTTAGCGATTGCTTCGCCGCAAGCTACGTTGATAACAACCTTATCAAGCTTAGGGATTTGCATAACGCTCTTATAACCGAACTTCTTCATCAGCTGAGGTGCAACCTCATTGACGTAGGTTTCTTTTAATCTTGCCATTGTCATGTTCCTCCCTTATTATTCAAAGTGTGCGCCGCAGCC
>JAZNIH010000026.1:0-8707 GCA_045577395.1 Acutalibacteraceae bacterium
AAAATGATATCGTAGGGACACGGCCTGCCGTGTCCGCCTGACTCACCGCTTGTTTTCACCGTAACCCTCTCTGCGAGGGAGGGCGGCTTTTATTTTGTCTTTCAGTCAAGGCGGTAGGAAAGGTACTTGTTGCTGTAATAAAAGAAAAAGAGATGGGAAAATCCCATCTCAGAAATTCAACTTTCTCTTATTTTGTAGCGTTGAGCTTTGTTACAAGAGCTGACTTCTTTCTTGCAGCGTTGTTCTTGTGAAGGAGACCCTTAGCACATGCCTGATCAATCTTCTTAACTGCGTAATTTACAACAGCTTCCTTATCTGCTGCGTTGGTTTCGATAGCAACGTTAGCCTTCTTGAGTGCTGTCTTGAGTGCTGAGTTAGCTGACTTGTTACGAGCCTGCTTTGTTGCGTTAACGAGTACGCGCTTCTTTGCTGATTTGATGTTTGCCATAGTTTTTACACCTCCTATTAGTCTTGTGTCATGCAGAGCATATCATATCATCTTTTTTAAGAAATTTCAAGATATTTTTGCAAATTTGGATATACTTTTTTTAAAGCGACAACAATACTAACACATAATTGTGCATATTGCAATAGTTTTGAGGTGAAAATTTGAATTTTCGTACAGACCTTGCCCTCGAAAGGCACGAATTTATAACCGAAGAGGATAAAAAAGAAATAGGCTTTGACTCTTATGAAGCGGACGGAATGAAAATTTCAAGAATCGAGGTCAGAAGCGACGCAGCCGCCGCAAAGCTCAGTAAGCCCCGCGGAAAATACATCACCATAGAAATCCCCTTTCTCAAGGACAGTGCAGACCTGTGCGACGGAGCTATTGAAATTTTTGCAAAAGAGATAAGCTCTCTTCTTCCCGAAAAGGGAACGGTGCTTGTCGCAGGCCTTGGCAACAGAGACATTACTCCCGACGCTCTCGGTCCCGAATGTATTGAAAAGCTTCTTGCGACAAGGCATATCTCGCCGGAGGTTGCCGAGGCAATAGGCTTTTCACCGCTGAGAAGCGTTGCGGGTATTATTCCCGGCGTCCTCGGTGATACGGGCATCGAAACCGCAGAAATACTCAGCGGAATAATATACAAGATAAAGCCCTCTGCTCTTATCGTTATCGATGCGCTTACGGCAAGAAGCGTGGAAAGACTCGGTACAACGGTGCAGATGTGCGACACGGGTGTTTCTCCCGGTGCGGGGGTAGGCAATAAAAGAAGTACAGTTGACCAAGGGAGCATGGGCGTACCCGTAATTGCCATAGGTGTACCTACCGTTGTCGATGCGGTAACAATGACCCTTGATTTTATCGAGAGCACGGGAATCAGAATTGACAAGGAGCTCCACAGGGAAAGTCTCCGCAGAGAAAAGGGTATGATGGTCACCCCCAAGGAAATTGACAGCGTTATTTCACGGTCGGCCGCATTTATTGCCGCAGGTCTCAACAAGGCGCTTCAGCCCCATATACCCGCAAGAGATATCCTCGCCATAATGGCATAATTAACAGACCTTCAGGAATAAATATATAAAAAGCAGAATTGAGGGCGGTATGG
Source organism: Acutalibacteraceae bacterium (assembly GCA_045577395.1). Classification (GTDB taxonomy): domain Bacteria; phylum Bacillota; class Clostridia; order Oscillospirales; family Acutalibacteraceae; genus UBA6857. The sequence continues at coordinate 1,554 of JAZNIH010000026.1, forward strand.
ATATGAAAAGCAAGGGCAGGATATTTTTCAGAGCATCGGCGGTTATTCTTACTCTGGCGGTGCTTATTGCCGCCGTAAAGCTCTTTCATAAGCAGATTCTCGGCTTCGCAGTTGACGTTATGGTGCTTTCTGCAAAAAGCTACCTTGTTACGGTAAAGGATACACGTGAGAGCTATGAGTCTTTGCCCGAGACGACGTCAGTTCAGCAGACCGTGACGGAAAAAACCACCGAAGAGGATATCCCGGCAGTAAAGGTCACCGAGGCAACCACGGAAAAAACCACGGAAAAGAAGGATGACGTGTACAGCATTTCCCCCTCCGACCAGGACGTTGCCGCCATTATGAAATCAGCCGAAAAAAAGGCAGAGAATGATAAAAAGGACGGTGCAATTTCAGATTACAGATACACAAAGGACGGAGCAACCGACATTTACGGCAGCATCAGAGTAAAAAATACGAACAAAACCAAGATAAATATTGAGTCGGAGCTGAAAAAGAAGGCTGATCTGAAGGTATCGGAGGATGAACCGTCCGTGCTTATTTATCACACTCACACCACGGAAACCTATCAGCTCATTGACAGAGATTTTTATGCACAGGGCAACAAAACACGAAGCAACAAAGAGGACCGTAATATGATAAGGGTCGGCAAGGCAATCAGGGAGCAGCTCGAAAAAGCAGGATACAAGGTAATTCACGTCACGGATATACACGACAATCCCTACACAGGTGCATATTCCCGCTCAAGAGAAAATATCAGCAGCTATCTTAAGAAATATCCGTCCATAGACATTACCCTTGATATTCACAGAGACGCCATACAGAGAAGTGACGGCACAAAAATAGCCCCCACCGTTGAGATAAACGGCAGAAAGGCGGCTCAGATTATGATAATTTCGGGCTGTCAGGAGGAGGGTAACGGTATAACCAATCTGCCTGACTGGAAATATAACCTTACCTTTGCTCTTCAGCTTCAGCAAAGTCTTGAAAGCAGCTTTCCCGGGTTAACGAGACCCCTCTTTTTCTGTGCGAGAAGCTATAATATGAATCTTACCCACAACTCACTTCTCGTTGAGGTGGGCTCTGACGCCAACACCCTTGACGAAGCGGTATATTCGGGAAAATGCCTTGGGGTTGCCCTTGCAAGGCTTATGAAGGAGTACGAAAAATGATATATAAGCAAATCAGACCTCTGCTGAGAAGGTATTGCTTTAATGTAACGGTTATAGCCTGCGCCGTTACCTTCTGCTGCGGCACAGTTACCGTATCGCAGAAAACCGCATACAACATCTACCTTAAAAAATATTCGGTAATGAGCATGACAAACACCTCTCAGAAAATAAGCCTGAGCATTGATTCTCACCCTTATTCTCTGATGCTTCCTGACAAGGAAAAGACGGAGCACATAAAACGGCTGATGAAATTCACTCCCCTTGCGCCCTTTGTTTACATCCTGGAAGTCTTGAGCAAATAAAAAAGCTGTCGGAGTTCCGACAGCTTTTACTTTTAAATTAATCAGGGAGCCTTACCAAGGAATACATCGTAGAAAATGTATTTGTAGAAGTTATAAACCTCAAGAATGAACGACCAAACAATCTGCCACATCATTCTGTGATCCTCGAAGGTGTTGAGGTCGTTTGCTTCAAACTTGCCGCATTCACATGAATAGTAGTAAACTGCAGGCTCTGTTGCTGTTGCATCGCTCTTTTTGAATTCAGCTGCCTTAACCTTCTGATCAAAAACACATACGTGCTCTTCTGTTTCGGTCTCCTCAGCAAAAGCCACAAGACCTACTGTAGCAAAGGACATAAGCATAACAACTGTAAGTACAAGAGAAAGAGCTTTCTTAAAAAACTTATTCATTATATTATCCTCCTTTTATATAGGTACGAAATCATTTTAACCTATTAGTTAAATTTAGTCAATAAAATTTTGAAATATTTCTTTATTTTGACCTGATTCTGAAGGTTTTACAGTATTTTCCGTAAAACTCCTCACCTGCAACCTTCTTCACCGCACGGATTCTGTAATAATAGGTCTTGCGTGCACGGGGAACCTTATCGGTAATTCTGTATTCGAGAGCGTTTTCTGTTTTATAAACCTGCTCCCAGGGGCCGTCCTCTTTTTCACTTCTTTCGATACAGTAGTAATCCGCACCCGTAACAATTCTGAGAGTGAGTCTGATTTTTCTGCCAAGATGAGCATCGGCATCAATAATCTGTCCCCTGTCAATACATACAGCGTGTATCTCTCTGCTGAAATTACCCTGCTTTTCCCCGTCGGGAGTATTGATAACAGGCTGAACGGAATAGTGGCAGGGCTGACCGTAAACCACCTTATCATCGGTAAAATGATTTTCCGACGTTCTGGCAATGGGAAGAATCTGTGAGTAGAAATCGTTTCTGCGGTTGACGATATATCCGTCAGCGCCCTCGCATTTTTCCCATGTGAGAGAAATCGCAGGACCCTTTTCCGATTTTGCTTCAAGAGTCTGCGGAGCGGGAATATCGGAAATAACCGCCGCCTTGACCGCACTGAGCTTTGTGGAGGCCTTTTTCCCCTCAAGCTTTTTATGTGCCATTATCTTATAGCGGTAGGTTGTGTTTTCTGTTACGTCCTCATCGGTATATGCGGGCTTTTTGCACCAGGCTAAGTGCTCGAATTCACCGCAGTCTGACACAGCTCTTTTTACGCCGTATTTTTCCGCACCGTCAACCTCAGTCCACTTGATAACAAGCTTTTTATCTTCGGTTGCGGTAATGCTTTTGATTTTAGGACTTGCTTTGAGCTTGGTTATAACGTCCAGACTCATCTCAGTCACCTAAAAGAGCTGCGGCATCACCGTCAAGAAGAACTGTAACGTCAGCGTGAAGCTTAAGAATTGAAGCGGGACATTCTGAGGTAACCTCACCCTTTACAAGCTTGCGGATTGCCTCTGCCTTTGCCTTGCCTGTAGCAATAAGAAGAATCTTTCTTGCACGCATAATGTCACCGATGCCCATGGTAAGAGCATACTCGGGCATTGTGTCGCCGACAGCCTCAAAATATTTTTTGTTTGAATCGATGGTGCTCTGTGTGAGCTTTACTGCAAAGGGACCGTCTGCAAACTTGTCACCGGGCTCGTTAAAGCCGATGTGACCGTTGGTGCCGATACCGAGAATCTGAAGGTCGATACCTCCGCATTCTCTGATTCTCTTTGAATATCTTTCGCATTCTTCCTCTGTATTCTCGGCAGTACCCGAAAGGAAGTTGACCTTATCAAAGTTTACGTCCGTCTTGCCGAAAAGATTATCCTTCATAAAATAGAAATAGCTGTTTACGTTTTCTCTTGTAAGACCAACGTATTCGTCAAGGTTGAAGGTTGTGATATGCTTAAGGCTTACCTCTCCCTTTTCATAGCTTTCGATAATTCTTTTGTAGGTCTCAACGGGTGAAGCACCTGTTGCAAAGCCGATTACGCTTCCGCGCTTGTTGTTTATCTGCTTTATAATAATTTCAGCCGCTTCCTTTGATATTTCATAAGCGTCCTTAAGAACTATAACTCTCATATCAGTAACTCCTTTTTAAAGAAAAAATTTTGCTTTTTGTTATAATAACACATATATATTTTTTTTGCAACCGAAAAAAACTCAAAAAATCCTTTGCCTTATCAAAGGATATGTGCTATCATATAGATATATTATAGTAAAAGAAGGCTTACAGATGAAATACAACTACCATACACACACCGCCCGTTGCATGCACGCCAAGGGAAGCGACGAGGATTACGTAAAGGCAGCCATCGAGGCAGGCTTTGATGAGATCGGCTTTTCAGACCACTCACCCTGGCCCTTTGAGGACTACAGCTCATATATGCGCATGCCCGTTTCTGAGTTTGAGGACTACTGCAACAGCGTAAAGGCTCTTAAAGAAAAATATAAGGACAAAATCAGCATAAAGTTCGGTCTTGAATGTGAATACTTCCCCAAGTATATGCCCTGGCTCAGGGAGATGCTTGACAGGTATTCCATAGACTATCTTATAGTCGGTCACCACTTCTGCGAGGATGAGCCGGGACACCTTTATAACGGCGATATGACCTCTCCCGACCAGCTTTACCGTTACCGTGACGATATCGTCGAGGCTATGGAGACAGGACTTTTCAGTTACATTGCCCATCCCGATATATTTATGCGCGGCTATCCCGTTTTTGATGAGCACTGCAGAAAAATTTCCGAGGATATCATCGCAAAATCAATCGAGACCAATACCCCTCTCGAATTTAATCTTCTCGGCTTCAGCCACTCGGTCAACGACGGCAAGCAGGGCTATCCCTACCCCGATTTCTGGCAGATGATTTCAGAAAAAAAGCCGCCGGTAACAATGGGCATAGATGCCCATACCCCCGATTCTTACCTTGACGTCAAGCTTTTCGGCAAGGGACTCGGCGACCTTGACGCACTCGGTCTCAGATGTGCCGATTCAATCAGAATGCTCAGATGAAAGGACAGTCAGATTTGAAAAAAATGCCTTCATGCTCCGTTTCAAAGCGTCGGCAAAAAAACATCTTAACGACCTTAAGGAGTTAAGATTTATAAATTTCGTTATGCTTATAATTTCGGGCACGGTAAACGCCTTCGGAGTAACAGTATTTCTTGCTCCCGTAAAGCTTTATGACAGCGGAATATCGGGCACGTCAATGCTTCTTTCCCAGATAAGCCCCGAGTGGATGAATCTCTCCTTCTTCCTTCTGCTGCTTAACCTGCCCTTGTTCATTTTCGGTCTTAAGAAGCAGGGAATCGTCTTTACGGTATATTCTGTTTTTGCCGTAGGAATTTATTCTCTCGGTGCATATCTTATCACCGACGTTCTGCCCATAGACGTAAGCATTATGTCCCCCATTGCTGAGGATGACCTGCTGCTTTGTGCGATTTTCGGCGGTCTTATTTCAGGCGCAGGCAGCGGACTTACAATACGTTACGGCGGTGCGATTGACGGCATCGAGGTTCTTGCGGTTATCTTTGCCAAAAAGCTCGGCTTCACCGTAGGCTCCTTCGTAATGGGCTATAACGTTATTCTTTATATACTTTGCGGTATTTCAATCAGCAGCTGGATTCTTCCTCTTTATTCAATCGTTACTTATTTTGCGGCACTTAAAACGGTGGATTTCATCGTCGAGGGTCTCGACCGCTCAAAGGGTGTTATGATTGTCACCTCAAAGCCCGAAGAGGTCAACTCAGCTCTTGTTCACGAGTTCCGTTGCGGAACAACCAAAATTGAGGCTAAGGGCGGCTTTACCAACAAGGATATGGCTCTGGTATACTTTGTTGTAAACCGTTTTCAGATTTCAAAAATGAAAAACCTTGTTCACCGCATTGACCCCGAGGCTTATCTCACCATTCACGAGGTTGCCGACGTGTTCAAGGGTGAAAACAGATAATTATCAACAAAAAGAAAGGATGTTTTATTATGGCAGGACCCGGCGGCGGCTCAAGAGGCGGCGGATTTTCAGGCGGAAGCTTCGGAGGAGGCTTCGGCGGCAGCTTTGGCGGAGGTCACAGCGCAGGAGGCTTTTCAGGCGGCTTCGGAGGAGGCTTTGGAGGAAGCCATCACGGACACCACAGAACAACCTTCCATAGCTACGGACCTACCTATCGCAGAAGAGTTAACGTGGGTTCAAACGGCTGCGGCTGCTTTACGGTGCCCTTCGTTATAATCTTTATCCTTATTTTCATCACAGCTATGTTCTCAAACGGCGTTACCTTCTACTCGGATAACTATGACGAAGCAACCTTTCAGGATTATGCCAACGAAAACTATATGGAGCTTTTCGGCGACTCCTCGGCAGTTGAGGATAATATCCTTCTCGTCTTTCTCACCAACGAAGAGGCGGACGGCTACCACACTATTGCGTGGGTCGGCGATAACGTAGACAGCATTATAAACAGTATGTTCGGCGAATACAGCGAATACGGATATGCTATGGGTGAATTCATCAACGTGAACTACTTCGGCTATTCACTTGACACCAATTATGCGGCCGTTATAAACCATATGACAAAAAGCATCTGTGACCTTGACTTTGAGTGTAATTTCTACACCGAATCCGACAGAAGCAAGCTTACAGCTTCTCACGTTATAAACAGAAGTGAGCTTGAAATAAGTGAAAGCCTCGTCAACGACGCTCTTGAAAATTTCACTCAGAAAACGGGTATCCCCTGCGTGCTTCTTATTGATTATGCAGATAACGTTTTCGGCTCCTCTGAGGTATATACCTCTTCATCTGGAGTCAGCGGAATTATTATTGCAGGTGCTGTCATTATCGCCGTAATTGCGATATTTGTTGCGGTCTTCTTGTTAAGCAAAAAGAAAAAGAATAAATCAGACCCGACGGAAAAATGCGGCACTGAGGGCTGCAGCGGTAAAATCGGTAAGGACGAAAAGCCGCCCTGGGAATTCTGATATGATAAAGAAGGAAAATAACCTTGAATTTTCTTTATGCAGAGAGTATAATGTTGTTAGTCCGCAATTAAGGAGGATAAAATATGAAAAACAGTAACGCCCTGCAGGCAGTCAAATTTGCACTTTTCTCTGCTTCGGCAGGCATCATTCAGGTCGGCACCTTCACTCTTCTCAACGAGGTTATCGTGCCCAATCTCAACATTCAGAACGAGGCACTTCTTAAAATTCTCAGCGCTGAGTACGGTGTGTGCTACCTTATAGCTCTTGTTCTTTCAGTTCTGTGGAACTTCACATTCAACCGCCGTTACACCTTCCGTTCAGCGGCCAACGTACCCGTTGCAATGGCAAAAATCGCAGGCTTCTATCTTGTTTTCACCCCCGTGTCAACAATTCTCGGTGAGCTTGCTACCGGCAAGGGCATAAACGAATACATTGTGCTTGCTCTTACTATGGCTTCAAACTTTGTTCTTGAGTTCCTTTTCTGCAAATTTGTTGTTTACCGCAATCAGGAAAACACTCTTCCCGAAAAGGAAAAGAAGTAATAAATCACATCTCGGACGGCACTTATGCCAACTTCCCATAAGGAAGCATTTCTTTAAAATGTAAACTTTTGGCACAATAATGCGTTAAAAACACCCGATATGCGTCAGCATTATCGGGTGTTTTTGCCTTTTCTTGCACTCAAAATTTTCATTTTAAAGTGCTTCGCAGTT
>JAZNIH010000027.1:0-22429 GCA_045577395.1 Acutalibacteraceae bacterium
AATCATTCCGCCGAATTTACGTTATTCCTTTTTTTCTTTAATTTATATGGATTAATTTATTAACTGATTATTTTTCCTACCCTTCGTGGCGGGTAGACTTTTAAATTTTTATCTTTGTTTGTCGCAATTCGGATTTCGAATCGCGGGATAAGCTTTATTATATCCCTGCAATCATTCCGCCGAATTTACGTTATTCCTTTTTTTCTTTAATTTATATAGATTAATTTATTAACTACTTATTTTACTTACCCTTCGTGGCGGGTAGACTTTTAAATTTTTATCTTTGTTTGTCGCAATTCCGAATTCCGCATTCCGAATTCCGAATTACTTAAAGGGTTCCTCCGTTCTCTTTAACAGAGTTGTTGTGGATATCTGAGAAAGATAAATAACAACGTCGCCCTTTTTATCGTTACATACTATAAAGCTTTTCGGCAGCTCGTTTGATACCTCGTGAACTCTGCCCTCTCTTTGTGCCTTTGAAAGATAATCTCTCGTTTTCTTGGCAACGGTAGTATTATCAAGGTCGAATATACCTATTATTTCATCAAAGGTTATAACTGTGTGATGTCCCAGGTGTAGATACATATAAGCCTCCGAAAATTCGGAATTCGGAATTCGGAATTCGGAATTATAACTTTTTCCGCCAAATTAACGAAAACCTTTTATTTTAATCTTCCGTTTTTTATTTCAAAAGCCTTACCGGCCTTAAGATTAGAAACTGCTGACGGGTCGCAGCAAGTAATAAAGACCTGCCAGTCTTTTATATGATTAAGGATATAATTCTGTCTTGAGGTGTCAAGCTCACTCATAACGTCATCAAGAAGTGCAACAGGCTGTTCACCTGAAAAATTCTTTATGACCGCCGCCTCGCCGAGCTTTAACGAAAGAGCTGCGGACCTTTGCTGACCCTGAGAGCCGAAGCTTCTGGCCGCAAGACCGTCAATTTTAATTGAAACATCGTCTCTGTGAGGTCCTACCGAGGTGAAGCCTGTGCCTATATCGTTTCTCCGTGACTGATAAAGCTGATTTTTCATATTTTCATATAATTCCTGCTTATCGTCGCCGTAAACAACTGTCTGCTGACTGTATTCAACAGTAAGTCTTTCTTTACCCGAGGAAAGCCCCGAATAAATGCCTTCGGTAAACTGTGAAAGCTTATTTATATAGCCTATTCTCTGGCGGATTATTTCCGAAGCGAAGAAGGCTATTCTTTCTTCCCATATATCGAGTGTATCGTAAAGCTCCGAGTGAAACTGCACGTCCTTTAAAAGCACGTTTCTCTGAGAAATTGCCTTGTTATACTGTGAAAGAGTAATGCCGTACTTAGGCTTAAGCTGACTTATAGCAATATCAATAAATCTTCTTCTTTCATAGGGTCCGTCCTTTACAAGTGACAGATGCTCGGGAGAAAATACAACGGCAAGAAACTCACCCATAATATTTGAGGCGCTTTTCTGCTTGACTCCGTTGAGTATAAACTTTCTTCCCTCACTTATTTCAAGCGAAGCACTCTGATCACGGTCAAAGGCATTGAAATCCATATAAAGGTTTGCCTTTGTGCTGTTGAAGTTGATAAGCTCAGCATCCTTTGATGAGCGGAAGGAGCGACAGCCTGTAAAAAGCCATATACCTTCAAGAAGATTTGTCTTGCCCTGAGCGTTTTCGCCGTAAATCATATTTACACCGTTGCAGGGCTCTATATTTATATTTGAAATGTTACGGAAGCTTTTGACTTCAAGCTGACTGACAAACATTTTATCCTCCGTATATAATTTCTTTATTTCGTTATATTGTATATAACCTTTTCAAATTCAAAATTATCGCCCTCTCGGAGCTTTTTACCTCTTGAAAGGCATATTTCACCGTTAACCCTTACAAGACCGTCTAAAATGACCATTTTTGCCTGTCCGCCGGTGGATACGGCAGAAGCAAACTTAAGTGCAGCATCAAGACGTATATTTTCCGTTGTAATGGCAACGGGTACCTGCTTTTTCTGAGGCACGGATTTAACTGTAACTTTTATTTTCATAATTTAACCTCTTGTTTTAAGGGATCACATTCGCCAACTTAATCACACACTGGCGCGTGACTACTGACTACTTAAATACGTACGGGAAGAACAAGATAGAAGAAGTCCTCGCCCTCAAGAGGTGAGAAGGTGATAGGCTGATTTGAGCCTGTCATTTCTATTTTGATTGTTTCTGCCTCGCATGCCTTAAGACAGTCGAGAACAAAGCGGTTGTTAAAGCCGATTTCGATAGGCTTACCCTCAATATCGGCAACCATCTTATCGTTTGCAGTACCGATTGCGGTAACTGATGAGAATTTCATAATGCCGTTATCAACGGTACATCTTACGGGGCTTGATTTATCTGTAATAATAAGTGAGGTTCTTTCGATACATTCGATAATTCTCTTTGTATCAACAGTAATTTTTGTTCCCCATGTAAGAGGAATGGCACTCTTATAGTTAAGGAAATTACCCTCAAGAAGTCTTGAAACTATTTCATAGCTTTCGATAGTGAATATAATATGTCTGTCGCCTGCCTTGATTTCTACCTCTTTTTCATCGTCGCCTGTAAGCTTGATGATTTCGTTAAGAGTCTTTGCAGGTACAACAAAGCTGATTTCGGGCTTTTCCTCTGATGAGTATTCTATTTCCTCACGTCTTATAGCAAGTCTGGCACCGTCAACGGCAACAAGAACGATTTTATTTTCGCTGATTTCAAACTTGATACCTGTATGTACAGGGTTTCTTTCACCTGTTGAAACAGAGAAAATTGTCTTTTTTATCATATCCTTGAGCACAGACTGCTTTATTCTTATATCAGAATACTTGTTGACTGTGGGAAGCTCGGGATAATCGTCTGCAGAGGTACCGATGATTGAATATTCTGTTTCACCGGACTTGATTTTGCTGATGTTTCTTTCGTCACATTCAATAGAAACAATATCTTCAGGCACCATTCTTAAAATATCACAGAGATTCTTTGCATTAAGAACAACTCTGCCTGCCTCGTAAACCTCACAGTCAAGGCTTACAACGGAGCCTACCTCAAGGTCATAGCCGGTAAGGCTTACCTTACCCTCAGCTGCTTCAATAAGTATACCCTCAAGTGCAGGTATTGTTGATTTACCCGAAACTGTTCTCTGAACGTTCATACAGGCCTTTGAAAGCTCTGAACTGTCACAAATTATTCTCATAAAAAAACCTCCGTTTTTTATCAATCATATATATCATTATTTAGTAGTAGTAGTAGGTGGTGTTGAAACTGAGGAAAACCTTAAAAAAGTAAGATTTCAAGGGATAAAATACGACATTTTTTATGTTAAAGAAAATGTTGATAATTTTTCCTTTTCAACACCCCCTCAGGGTGCCGTGTTAAAATGTTGAAAAATTTATGTGGAATGTTATAAACTTTGTGGAAAATCAAGGATGTTTTACTGCTCGTTGATGTTCTTTATTATGTCGTCAACGGTTGCCTTGAGTGCAACATCCTTGTCAAGCTTTGTCTTGATTTCTCTGAGGGCATAGATAATTGTCGAATGGTGCTTATTGCCGAATTCGTTACCTATTGCCTTGAGAGAAAGACCCGTAACTTGGTCAACGATATATATTGCAACCTGCCTTGCAAGGGAAATGTTTGAGCTTCTCTTATCTGAGCGGATATCGGCGGCGGTGACGTCAAAGGTACGTGAAACCTCGCTGATGATGTTTTCTACGGTCACGGGGAGAGGCTGATTGTCGTTGATGATGTCGCTTATGGCTTTTTTTGCAACGGCAATATTCGGCTCTGTTTTTTCCATTTCCTTATATGCCTTGATTTTCTTTACGGCACCCTCAAGCTGACGGATATTCTTTTTGATATTGTCGGCAATGAACTTGACAACATCGTCGCTGAGATTAATATCAAGGTCAACAGACTTCTTTTTGACGATTGCCATTCTTGTTTCAAGTGTGGGGGGCTGAATGTCGGCAATAAGACCCATTTCAAAGCGGGTACGGAGTCTTTCCTCAAGAGTCATCATTTCTCTGGGAGGTCTGTCCGAGGTGAGAACAATCTGCTTATCGTTAGAGGTAAGCACGTTGAAGGTATGGAAGAATTCCTCCTGAGTTGTTTCTGCCTTAGCGATGAACTGGATATCGTCAACGAGAAGGACGTCGCAGTTTCTGTATTTTTCGTGGAAGGCGTGGGTATTGTGATTACTGATGTAGTAAATGAATTCGTTAGTAAAAAGCTCGCCGCTTGTATAGATAATATTTGCATTGGGGTTATGAAGCTTGATTTCGTTCATAATAGCCATAAGAAGGTGAGTTTTACCCAAACCGGAATGACCGTAGATGAAAAGAGGGTTATATGCCTTACCGGGGTTTGCGGCAACGTTTATAGCTGCAGCGTGGGCAAATTTATTTGAGGGACCCGTAATGAAATTATCAAAGGTGTAATCGTATTCGGGGTCAGCATTCTTTTCGGTTTCGCTGTCTTTTTTGATAAGGTCACCGGGAACCACGTATTCAACGTTTACCGGGAAGCCGAGAACGTTTTCAAAGGCGGTATTGACAACAACAGAGAATTTGTCAACTATGATTTTTTTCTTGAAGTCGCTGATTGAAAGATAAACCGTATCGTTTTTAAAGCTTACAAACTCCAGAGGTGAGAGCCAGACATTATAAGCTACCTCAGCTACTGAGCATCTGATTTCTTCCTTGACAAGGGTCCAGATTTCATCGAATGAATCCATAAATGTTCCTCCTTTATTTTCTTTTTCGTTCAAATTAATATTAAAAATAAGTAACAGTTAAATATATAATATATATAAATATAAATATAATACAATTACTCATAATACTTCACCTTTTATTCTAACACAGATTTTTGCCTATTTCAAGTGTTTTTTAAATTTTAGAGTCAGAGTACCAAAAAATGTACAAAGACTCTTATTCGGGCAGAATTCTTTGAATAAATGCAAGGAAGGGGCAAAAAATGTATTTGGCAGGAGAGATAAAAAAAGCAATCTGAAAAAGAGTGTTGACATCCCTTTTACAAGGTGTTATATTTAAAACAAGATGTAATAATTCACACAGGGAGGCTTAATTATGGCTAAGGAATACAGCTGTGTAAAGAAAACAAAAAGAGGCTTTGAAACAAGCCTTGTAGAGCTCTCAAAGGAATATCCTCTTAATAAAATTACGGTAAAAATGCTTTGCGAAAGAGCGGAGCTGAGCCGTAACGCCTTTTATTTTCATTATCAGGACATAAACGACCTTATAAGAAAAATTGAAGACAATATTGTCTCAGAGGCTGAGTCTACCCTTGAAAAGCTTAAGGAAATAGGCTTTCCGAAAAACGTATACGCCACGGTAGAGGGTCTGATTGACCTTCTTTACGAAAACAAGGATACCTGTGTTATGCTTTTTGATAAGTCCTTTTCAACCTCCTTCGTTGACAGACTCAGCAAGCTTTTCTGTGATTTCAATTATCAGTATTTTGTAAGGTATCACGGCAACGATAAAAAGGAACGCTTTGAATTTTTCTATATGTTCCTTGCAAACGGCTTTTACGGTCTTTTAAGGCATTGGATGGCTAACGAGGATAAGATGACAAAGTCGGAGCTCACGGCACTTTCCTACGTGCTTATAAAAAGACTTGTAATGCTTGAAAATGCGTAAAAAAAAGCAGAAAGGGAGAAAAAATTATGTTTGCAGAGCCTGTAAAAAGTAAAGAAGGAAAATATCTTTTCGCATATTTTGTCGGCAACGGTGAGGGGGAGGAAAGGCTTCATTTTGCTGTAAGTGAGGACGGATATAATTTTACCGCACTTAATGACAACAAGGCGGTTATTACCCAGACCAAGGGAAAAAAATGCGTCCGTGATCCTTATATTTTCAAGGGTCAGGACGGCTGCTACTACATAATCGGTACCGATATGAAATGTGAGGAGGGCTGGGAATCAAATCACGCTCTTATCACATGGAAAAGTGAAAATCTCACCGACTGGACAGATGAAACGCTTATTGATATGTGGGAGCAGGGTGAGGAATACAAGGATACAACAAGAGCATGGGCTCCTCAGGCAATGTGGGATGAAAAAGAGCAAAAATATATGATTTACTGGGCTCATTCAACCAAAAGGCACAATACTGCAGGTCTTTATTACGCCTACAGCGAGGATATGAAGACAATTGACGAGCCGAAGCCCCTTTATTGCCGTGATATACAGACTATTGACGGTGACATAGCCTATAATGAAAAAAACAGTCTGTATTACCTTTTTTTCAAGCACGATGAGGATCAGACCATAGCCTACGTGACCTCAGAAAGCTTAACGGGTCCCTACGAGGATAAGCCGGTTGTTGTTTCTCTTGCGCCGAGCGGTGTTGAGGGCAGTCAGATGTACCCCATTAAGGGAACGGACACGTGGCTTCTTATTATGGATGAATACGGCAAGGGAAGATTCTTTATGCAGCAGACAGATGATTTTGAAAGCTATCTTCCGGTAAAGAAAGAGGATTATTCAATGGAATTTTCACCCCGTCACGGATCGGTTGTTTCGATTACCGATGAGGAGTATGAGAGGCTTTTAAAGCATAAATGGTAAAAAAAAGGACGGCACACGCCGTCTTTTTTTAATGCATCGAAGATGCAATTCATGGCGAAGCCAATTCATGCGTAGCAATTCATTCTTGTTCTCCCCGAAAGGCATCAAAAGCCCTCTCTTGAGAGAGGGTGGCTGAGCGGAATACAATGCGCAATTAGGAATGCGCAATGCGAAAAAACGCCCTTTGGGCGTCCAATGGCGTAGCCAATTCATGCGAAGCAATTCATGATGAAATCAATTCATGCCGAAGGCAATTCATTCTTGCCCTTATGCCGCTTTTTACCTTGGCTCCCTTGAAAGGGGAGCTGGCTTTTGCGAAGCAAAAGACTGAGGGGTCTATCTTTTTCACCTTTACATCCTACTTTCATTTACTCGTCCTGCGCTCGTGCCGCGCGGGCACATCCTTTGTCCGGAGCGACAAAGGATGCAAAGCGCTCTGGGGGGTTGGACACGGCTCGTCATTTTCAAAATATACCTATAGTCCGCCTCCAACAGCAGACTACGAAGCGATCAGGTTGTACTATTCATCCGCATATACGCTTAATAAAATTTATACCGCAGATGCTGACGATTGCGAAAGGCTCTGCCTTTTAGTTAAAATTATTCCGCCTTCGTCTGCTGTTTCCGCAGCGGGTGAGGTCATAAAAACATAAAAACTCCACGTAAGCACTTTATAGGCAGAAGGTAAAAAAATGCTCCGCAGGAGCCACCATACCGAGCCTCCCTTGAAAGGGGAGGTGGCGGCGTAGCCGTCGGAGGGGTAGCCAAGCAGCTTGAGCAAAAAAGGGGCGGGAACAAGCTTACGGTTTGCACCCCCGATTGTCGCAATTCCGAATTGCGCATTCCGAATTGCGCATTAAAAAAGCTCCCCGAAGGGAGCTTTTAATTTATGCATTTTTCTTTGTAATCTTACCGACAACGAGAAGGGTAGCAATCATAAGAACAAGTGAGATGGGAAGTGTGATGTACCAGTTGGGTACGAAGCCTGCGATTATGTAGCTTACGAAGGATACACCTGCAACGGTGAGAGCATAGGGAAGCTGAGTTGAAACGTGGTTGAGGTGGTCACACTGTGCACCTGCAGAAGCCATGATTGTTGTATCTGAGATGGGTGAGCAGTGGTCGCCGCATACAGCACCTGCCATACAAGCAGAAATAGCAACGATTGTAAGGGGATTGCCTGCCTCAAATACGCTGAGCACGATGGGGATAAGAATACCGAAGGTACCCCATGATGTACCTGTTGCGAATGAAAGGCCCACAGCGATAACAAAGATGATTGCGGGAAGGAAGGACTGGAATGAGCCTGCGCTGCTTTCAACGAGGTTTGAAATGAAGATCTTTGCACCGAGAGAGTCTGTCATAGCCTTAAGAGTCCATGCACATGTGAGGATAAGGATAGCGGGAACCATAGCCTTAAAGCCCTCGGGAAGTGAGCCCATAATTTCCTTGAAGGAGATAACTCTTCTAATAAGGAAGTATACAACAGCAAAAACGATAGCGATTGCTGAGCCGATAACGAGACCTACGGAAGCGTCTGAATTTGAGAACGCATCGATGAAGGTTGCCTTGTCTTCGCCTGTAGCGAAGAAGCCGCCTGAGTAAATCATACCGAATACGCAGCATACGATAAGTACAACAACGGGGAGAATAAGGTCGATAACCTTGCCCTTGGGGTTGACAGATTCTTCTGTTGCATCAATCTTTTCACCGGTTGTGTAGATGTCGCCGTTAAGCTTAGCATTCATTTCGTGAAGCTTCATGGGGCCGTAGTCCATCTTTCTTACAGCGATGAAGATCATCATAGCGATTGTAAGAAGAGCATAGAAGTTGTAGGGGATAGCCTGGATGAAGAGGCTCATACCGCTGTCTGCACCTGCGCCCTTTGCGAAGCCTGCAACTGCTGCTGCCCATGATGAGATGGGAGCGATGATACAGATGGGAGCTGCGGTAGCGTCGATGAGGTATGAAAGCTTAGCTCTTGAAATGTTCTGCTTATCTGTAACGGGACGCATAACTGAACCAACGGTGAGGCAGTTGAAATAGTCGTCGATAAAGATAAGACAGCCGAGAGCGACTGTAGCGAGCTGAGCGCCTACTCTTGACTTGATGTGCTTTGCAGCCCAACGTCCGAAGGCAGCTGAACCGCCTGCCTTGTTCATCATTGAAACAAGTGCACCTAAAAGCACAAGGAAGATGATGATACCCATGTTGTAGCTGTCTGAAAGGCTTGCAACAAAGCCGTCAAAGAGAACGTGATTTACAGCAGTTTCAAAGTTACCGCCTGCATAGATGAAGCCGCCTGCTACGATACCGATAATAAGAGAGGAATAAACCTCCTTGGTGATAAGAGCAAGGACGATAGCAACGATGGGGGGGATAAGTGCCCAGAAGGTTGCATATTTGCTGATTGATTCACGGATTTTAGAGAGAGCGGTGTTGATATGCTCTCTGAAGCCCTTATCGTTTGTAAGGTTATCCGCATAGGAATCAACGTATGCCTGTGCTGACTCACCGTCAGTAAGGTCATATTCGGTTGCTTCGCCGTCAATTACAACGGTGAATGAGGTTTCCGCTGCTGCGCCGACAGTTGTTGTGTCCTCTGCGGCAAAGACAACGGCAGACATTGAGAAAGCAACGGCAAAAATAACCATAACTGCGAGAATTATTCTTGCGATGCTTCTTTTTGAGTTTTGCATTTTAGTTTCCTCCATTTTTTTATAACTAAAGAACTTTCCCGTCCTTTTTATGCATAATATTATAGACCTATATGAATAAAAAATCAATATTATGAATATTTATTTCTGAGAATTTTTCAAAGAATCTCTGATTTCTTCAAGAAGTTTTTCGTTTCTCAGGGCGGTACGTGCACCTATAGCCGTATTTTCAGCCGTTTCAACGAGCATCATAATGACAGAGTTTGTAATAATACCCACAAGAAGACCGCCGAGAGCTCCGAGAATAATACCTATAGCCTCCTGAGTTATTGCACCCAATGCTCCGCCGCTGACCGTAAAAAGAACGAAGGATATATACACCATAATTTTTACGATTCGTGTGTACTTTGTTTTTATTTCAGCTTGAGGGAGAGGAGAATAGCTATAGCCTGTGTTCTGCGGTGCAGGTGCCGCTGTATACTTTGGCTGAGAACAGGACTGATTGGAATTTTTCGGATAAGAAGGCTGAGGATTGATTACTACAGGCTGTTCGTTGTTGCTGTTGTTTTGTGAGGAAGCCTCAGTAAAAGAATAGCTATAGCTTTTTTTAAGAACATTAATTATATATGGGTTAGAATTTTTCTGAAGCATTTCCTGAGCCCACTGCTGAGCATTGGTCCTGCTGTAAATTGAAACAGGCTTGACAAGACAGATAAGGTAGCTGTGACAGACGGAGCAGAGGTTTACGAGGCTATTACCCATAATGTTAATTTCTCTTGGATCCTTTGTTTCTTTTCCGCAAATCGGGCACTGAGGCATAATTACACATCCTTTATTAAAATCAGATATTAAACGTAGAACACCTTAAGCGGATTAAGGCATACTGCCGCAAGATTGCCGCCGTAAAGTGCACCGCAGTCAATGGCAAGGTGTCTTTTTTTGCTATAGACCTTACCTGTGAAATCCCTTGAAATCATAGCGGTGGGCTTGTTGCCCGTAACAAGATACATATCGCTGAAGTAGGGGGTCATATAATCTGTTTCGGCAAAGACAAAATCCTCCTCGGCATAGTCCTCAAGAGGCTTGTCCTCGTTGAAGCCTCTTATGCCCGATGAAGCAATAACAAAGGTCTTACCGCCCTCGGTGATTTCCTCATAAGGAGCAAACTCAGTCAGATAATCGAGAACTGACTCTCTGCCTTCTTCGTCAAGAGAAAGGAAATCAGCAACGGTCTTTTCGCATTTGAGCTTTACCCATTCACCGAAAAGAGTCTTTTCCTCATCGCTCATGCCTTCGGCCGCCTTTTCAATACTGCCGCTTTCTGCAATGAGGGGCAAAAGCTTTTTTGCATAATACTCATTTTTGCCCAGCACGGGGAAAATGTTTGATTTATACATCATATCCTGCAAAATTTCAATGCCGCTTTCACCGCAGAGCACGTTGCCGATAACGAAAACCGCATCATTGTCTGTAGGCTTGATTTTTTCAAGAATTTTCTCATATTTCTCTTTATTTCCGCAGATGTCGCCGATGATGTAGGTCATATATTAAGGTCCTTTCTTTATTATTTATGTGGGTGGTTGAGTAGTCAGTAGCCAGTAGTCAGTAGTCAGGAGAATTCCCTTCGGGAATTTTTAAGATTCAGATGTTTTTATATAAAAACGAATATAGAAGAATTGTCCTGGTTTTTTTGCAGAGTATAAATCTTTTGATTATTGTTAATTTTTCTGAAATGCTTGCAAGAGCATTCCCCTGACTACTGGCTACTGACTACTTGTCATCCCTTTTACTTATTTAGTAACGAGCAGATCATTATTCTCAAGGAACTCATCATAGGTTTCCTTCTTGTCGTAAAGACCGTCGGGTCTGAATTCGATGATTCTGTCTGCAATAGACTGAACGAACTGATGGTCGTGAGAGGTGAAAAGAAGTGAGCCCTTGAATCTGATGAGTGCATTGTTGAGAGCTGTGATTGATTCAAGGTCAAGGTGGTTGGTGGGCTCATCGAGAATAAGCACGTTAGCACCGCTGAGCATCATTTTGCAAAGCATACAGCGTACTCTTTCACCGCCGGAAAGCACCTTTGCCATCTTTGTTGCCTCTTCGCCTGAGAACATAAGTCTGCCGAGCCAGCCTCTTACGTCGGTTTCAAACTGAAGGTCGGAATATCTTCTTACCCAGTCGATAAGACTTTCCTCAACGCCGTCAAAAAATGCGGAGTTGTCGGCAGGGAAGTATGCCTGAGAGGTAGTGATACCCCACTTGAAGGTGCCTTCATCGGGCTCGAGCTCACCCATAAGGATTTTGAAGAAGGTGGTTTTTGCAACTGCATCGGTACCTACAAAGGCAACCTTTTCGTTGGGTCTGATTGTGAAGCTGACATTGTCAAGAACCTTTCTGTCACCGATAGTTTTGGAAAGGCCCTCAACAACGAGCATATCGTTACCGATTTCTCTGTCGGGCTTGAATTCAACGAAGGGGAAGCGTCTTGAGGAAACGGGCATATCCTCGAGAACGAGATTGTCGAGGAGCTTTTTACGGCTTGTTGCCTGCTTTGATTTTGAAGCATTTGCGCTGAAGCGTGCGATAAATTCCTGAAGCTCCTTCATCTTTGCTTCGGTTTTCTTGTTCTGCTCACGAAGCTGTCTTTGAGCCATCTGGGTATATTCGTACCAGAAATCGTAGTTACCTACGTACATTGTGATTTTACCGAAGTCGCAGTCTGCGATATGGGTACATACCTTGTTGAGGAAGTGTCTGTCGTGGCTGACAACGATAACAGTATTTTCAAAGTTCATAAGGAATTCCTCGAGCCATGCGATAGCCGCAACGTCAAGGTGGTTGGTGGGCTCGTCAAGAAGAAGGATATCCGGGTTGCCGAAAAGAGCCTGTGCAAGAAGCACCTTAACCTTCTGCTCACCTGTAAGCTCGCTCATAAGGCTGTAGTGGAATTCGTTGTGGATGCCGAGGGCGTTAAGGAGAATTTCAGCATCACTTTCTGCACTCCAGCCGTCCATTTCGGCAAATTCCTCTTCAAGCTCGCTGATTCTGATGCCGTCCTCCTCGGTGAATTCCTCCTTGGAGTAAAGCTCTTCCTTTGCATCCATAATCTCAATAAGCTTGGGGTTACCCATAAGCACGGTGCGGATAACGTCGTACTGGTCATAAGCATAGTGATCCTGCTTTAAAACTGAAAGTCTTTCACCGGGGGTTATTGTAACGTAGCCCTTGTTAGGCTCGATTTCACCTGAAAGAATCTTGAGAAACGTACTTTTACCTGCTCCGTTCGCACCGATGAGACCGTAGCAGTTACCCTTTGTAAAATTGATTGAAACACTCTTGAAAAGCTCTCTGCCTCCGTATTGCAGAGTAACATTGTTGGTGCTTATCATTAAATCACTTCCTTTTTTAGTCATACCTATATATTATACCATATTTTAGAAAAAATAGCAACGAAAAAGCAGACTAAAAATAAATTAGTCTGCTCTGAAGCTTAAAGTTTTGTCAATTCACAACCGAAAAACATTAAATTTGCTTTTCTGTCGAGATCCCACGGGTATGACGTAAAATTCAATATGTGAGTTGAGGGAGGCTTTTTTGTGTTGTCTCTGAATTTCTTTGCTTTTTTCCAGAAATCCTCCATTGTAAAGAGAGACGGGAGCTTTTCAATAACATCCCTAAGTTTTGCCTCCTCTTTTTCGTCGAGATTTATCCAGCAGTTTGTAACCTGAGGACGGATATTGATTTCGGCATTATCATATTTTTCCTTAAAATCCGGATGCTCGGCAAAGTATCTGTCAATTTCTGCTTTAACCTCAGGAGAAACAGGTCTGAGCCATGAGGCATCGGTAAACTCGAATTCTATTTTCGGCTTCATCTTAGGGGTAAAAGCCTTTTTAAGTATAACCCACTGACCGATGACGTCTCCCTTTTTGTAGTGTGTGACTTCAGAGGAGTAATCCTCATCGGCTATTTTCGGTTTTATTGCAAGAAGCTGCCAGTAGCCTGCATGGCAGGAGGTTACAAAGTCTCCGACACGAATGCTCATTTTATTTTCTCCTTTGTGTTTTTTTCGATTATACAATATTTTTGAAATAATAGCAAGAATATCTTTAATAGCAAGGTCAATTCAAGGACTTGTCTGCGAGGGCAAACCTTAAGACTTTCTTACATAAAGTATGTGCCTCTTGCGCTTTTTTATTTCTTTGCTATAATAAAAGCGGAATAATATATAATGAAAAGAGGTTTGTTATGGAGAAGCTGAAAGGATTTTTAAAGTCACGGAAATTTGGTTTTGCCTTGGTAAGCTTATTCCCGCTTTTTGTGTTTTATCTGTCTGTCAGATTATTAGTCAGGCATACGGTTGTCAATATTTCATTTGCTCTGACCTTTATTCTCGTGCCTGCGCTTGCATGGATTTTGCTTTACTTCACGGTTTTTTCAAATAAAAAGACAGCAGTCAAAACGGGTTTATCTGTTTGTATACTTGCGATTTCTGCCGTTTTATTTTTGGGTTTAATTTCTTTTGGCATTTTTGAAGAATATATCTGCTATAAAAATGAAAAAGCAGAAACAGCCTATTCAGAAATAGAGAACAGATATATGCCAAAGCTTAGTGAAGTGGGAAATCCTATAAGCATTGAATATCATTATTTCTGTTTAACTCAAATGATTTTTGCCAGCGACACAGATACCCTTATTTGTAAGTATGACGAAGAGAATTATGAAAAGCAGAAAGAGCTGTTGGATGAAAGATATGTTTTTCAGAATTCGGACGGTTTGAAAGCATGGGCTCCCACAACAATAGACGGATACGAATTCCGGATGTTATCAAAAGATGAATACGACCTGTATTATCCGAAAAATATTATTTACATAGCAACAAATGACGAAACTAAAGAAATAGTATATATGAACTATTATGATGATGACCTCGATTATATCGATTCTTTAGCGGAATTCATAGAAAACGATTGCGGATGGAAATATATCCGCTGACTAAATTAAAGAAAAAACCGCTTCTGTTTTTGCAGAGGCGGTTTTCATCAATCTGAAAATAAATCAGTCAGCTTTAATGCTTTTTCTTTTTTCTGCTTTTCATCCGTAATATCACCCCGATAATAGTTTTGGGCAAAAGAGATATATTTACATTTGCCGACCGACTTGAAAAAACAGGGTAAATATGTTATAATATAAAAAAGCGTAAACGGAGGAAAACCATGGAAGACAACAGAACAGTTTTTGAAATTATTGACGGAATTCCGGGAGAAAAAGCAGCTGCGGAGCTTTGCGATTACTGTCACGACTATGACGGTTCTGTTTATGAAGAGGAAAGCTGCCGTTGCTCCCTTATAATAAAAGAGGGTAAATACTTTTTAAGGCGCAAAGCCTCACTCAGATGGGACTATAAGCCTATAAGCAGCACAACAGAGGATATCCCCGTCAGTGAGGACGAGCTGAAGCTTACAAGAAACGAGTTCTGCAAGCTTCACTGCACAAACGATTGGGCCAAAAAAACCTACCGTATATTTGATAAATAAAAAAACAAAACCGCTTCTGCCGAAAAACAGAGGCGGTTTTTATCAGCCTGAAAATAAATCAGTCTGATTTATTGCTTTTTCTTTTTTCCTTAAGCTTATAAGCATTCCTTTCAGAAATAATAACTCTGAACCTTTTTTCGAGGCCTTCCTTTGTGGCATCAAAATTATACGGGTCTTTTTTCTGCTTTTCTTCCATAATATCACCTCGTAAATAGTTTTTTCTTATCGGAGTGAAATTATCAGCAAAACAAAAAAAGACAGTCCGAAGACTGTCTTTTCTGGAGCTGGAAACGTGACTCGAACACGCGACCTGCGCATTACGAATGCGCTGCTCTACCAACTGAGCTATTCCAGCGACTATGGTTGGTATTATACTACATAAATTTGCATTAATCAAGACAAAAAACAAAAAAAGTATGAGGGAGGGTGAGTGAATTCAATGCGCAATTCGGAATGCGCAATGCGCAAAAACGCCCGCAGGGCGTCCAATGGCGTAGCCAATTCATGCGTAGCAATTCATGATGAAATCAATTCATGCCGAAGGCAATTCATTCTTGCCCACCCTGAAAGGGAGGGGGGACCGCGTAAGCGGTGGGAGGGTTATCTCTGTTTTTTCATCCACACGTGCTGTGGATATAACGGTGAGGTGGGTACTTTCTCACCTATATATCCTACTTTCCTTTACTCGTCCTGCGCTCATGCCGCTAGGGCACTTCCTTTGGCTCAGTCGAGCACCAAAGGAAGCAAAATGCCCTTTGGGGGGTTGGACACGGCTCGTCATTCTCAAAATATACTTATAGTCCGCCTCCATCAACAAGCCTCGGCAGCGCACAACAGTCTTCCTTTACCCGACAATCAGATGTGCGCAATATACTACCTTTCCGACAGGTTATACCCGCCCTGCGTCCGTTGATTCCGCAGCGGGTAAGGTCTTTGTTTGATGTACTGCCTTACTTGATTGTGTGGAGAAATAGTCAGAGACTGCTTTAAGAAAGGCTATACGTACATAAATACTTTACGTAAGCACTTTATAGGTAGAAAGCATAAGGTGAAAAAGATAGACCCCCCCTCATTCTGCAAATGCCGACCACCTTTTTAAGTCGACATTTAACCCCGTCACAAGGGCGGGAAATCTTTTCCCTTTACCGCTCGGGTTGACGCAATTCCGAATTCCGAATTCCGCATTCCGCATTAAAAAAGCACCCCGAAGGGTGCTTTAGTATCAGTTATTACCCATTGAATAGTTGGGAGCTTCCTTAGTGATTGAAATATCGTGGGGATGGCTTTCGATAAGACCTGCTGATGTGATTCTGATGAACTGAGTCTTTGTCTTAAGCTCGTCGATTGTTGCACATCCGCAGTAGCCCATACCTGCACGAAGACCGCCCATCATCTGGTAAACAGTCTCGCTGAGAGTTCCCTTGTAGGGTACACGGCCTTCAACGCCTTCGGGAACGAGCTTCTTGTTGTTTGCCTGGAAGTATCTGTCCTTAGAGCCCTTGTTCATAGCAGCAATGGAGCCCATACCGCGGTAAACCTTGTACTTTCTGCCCTGATAGATTTCTGTATCGCTGGGTGATTCCTCACAGCCTGCAACAAGTGAGCCGACCATGATAGCGGAAGCACCTGCGGCAATAGCCTTAACGATTTCACCTGAATATTTGATACCGCCGTCACCGATAACGTTCTTGCCAAACTTTGCAGCCATTTCTGCACAGTCATAAATTGCGGTAATCTGAGGAACACCGATACCTGCAACAACACGGGTTGTACAGATTGAGCCGGGGCCGATACCAACCTTGACTGCGTCTGCACCTGCTTCGATAAGAGCCTGAGTAGCAGCTGCGGTTGCAACGTTACCTGCAATGAGTGAGATTTCGGGGAATGCAGCCTTAACCTTTTCAACAGCCTTGAGGATGTTTTTGCTGTGGCCGTGAGCTGAGTCAAGAACGAAGGCGTCAACACCTGCAGCTACAAGGGGAGCAGCTCTGTCAAGAACGTCTGCAGTAGCACCGAGAGCAGCAGCACAGAGAAGTCTGCCCTGTGAGTCTCTTGCTGAGTTGGGATACTGAACAGCCTTTTCGATATCCTTGATTGTGATAAGGCCTGTAAGCTTGCCTGTATTATCAATGAGGGGAAGCTTTTCAATCTTGTGCTTCATAAGGATAACCTTTGCTTCCTCAAGGGTTGTACCCTCTGAGCCGGTAACAAGATTGTCCTTTGTCATAACCTCGCTGATTCTGATATTGTAATCTGAAAGGAAACGAAGGTCACGGTTTGTGAGGATACCTACAAGCTTGCCGTTTTCATCGCAGATGGGAACACCTGAGATGCGGTAGTTGTGCATAAGGTTTTCAGCCTCATAAACGAAGTTATCGGGAGCGAGGAACATGGGGTTTGTAATGATGCCGTTTTCGCTTCTCTTAACCTTGTCAACTTCCTGAACCTGAGCTTCGATTGACATATTCTTGTGGATAACACCGAGACCGCCTTCACGGGCAATGGCAATAGCCATTCTTGATTCTGTAACAGTATCCATAGCCGCAGTCATAACGGGAATGTTGAGTCTGATGCCCTTTGTAAGCTGTGTTTCAAGGGATACGTCGGCAGGAAGAACGTCGCTTTCTGCAGGAATGAGAAGCACGTCGTCGAAGGTGAGGCCTTCTTTTACAAACTTTGAATTGTAATCCATAATTCTGTTTCCTTTCTTATGAAATATTTTTGTTCTGCGGCAGGAGTAGGACTGATAAAAAAGCCTGCCGAATAAATTAAGTTATTATAACATAGGTATCCGTAAGTATCAAGACGGTTTTGAAAATTTTTTTGAAAATCCCTTTTAAAAGGATAAAAAAGTATACAAAAAATTACTTAAAAATTTTCTTCAGGAAGTTCCCGAAAAGAAAAATAAATACTTTTCAACATCCTGTTGAAAAAGCCGAAAGCGGTTTATGTGTGGAAAAAACCTTGATTTATAGGGGGTTTTTAACTTTTTCCACAGACTTTTCCACATCTTACGGTTAAAAACTGTGTGGAAAACGTGGAAAAGAGGGGTTTATTAAAATGATACAAAATTTTCAGGTTTTATTCTACAAATTTCGTCAGCGGCTCTGCGGCTGTAACATAACAGAAAAAAGTTTGATATTATACTAAGGTATAAAAAAGCGGCCTTCAAGCAAAAATAAAGATAAAAAATATTGGCTTGGGAGGAAAAACAATGATTAAAGGCATCAACCGTCAGGTCGTTGAGGTAAGAGAGACGGGCAGCGACTATTTTGAAAGAATACTCTTTTTTGTAAAGCCCGAATATGCGTCCGTCAGCGAGGGAAAAATCAGGGAAAGAGCAGGTCTTATTGCAGGTAAGGGGGAGAAGCCTCCCGTGACGAGAAAAAAGAGCGAAGGATACCGTCAGCTTGCTTTTCTTGCAGCGGCGGCAGTTGCGGGCTTTATAGCCGGTGTGCTTACGATGAATCTTTTCTGAAAGGGAAAAGCAGGTATTTCCGTCACTTTTGCGGAAACACCTGCTCATTTTATATGTTAATTCAAATTACTTCATCCTGATTTTTTAATATTGCTCTGACTGTCTGTGACCATGGAGTAAAGCCTTTCCTCGCCGTCAACCATAGTGATGGGAACATCGGGAAGAAGCATACGGATAACGGTAATGAAATCGTTGCTGTTTTCACCCGGGAAGCCCGTAACAATGGTGAGAGGCTTTCTTTTAGCGATGTGAGCCACAACGGTGAGCATAGGGTCGTCGCTGAAATAAACTGCCATTTTGCCGCCCTGATTTTTAGCCGTACGGTAAATATTTTCCAAGGCTACGGGGTCAAAGCACTGTTCACCCTCAGCCATAGGAAGCACGGACACAACCTCAAGCTCGGCCTTGTTTTTATCAGCGATAGCCTTAGCCGCTCTGACGAGTGTCTCAGAGGACCTCTGAGCCGTAACGCAAACAAGGACAGTTTTTGTGTTGTTCATTATATAGCATACCTCCTTTTCATTTTCCATTATATATATGCTCCCTTAAAGCAAGTTAAAACCGTTTTAATCACGGCAAGACCCTGCAGAATGAATTGCCTTCGGCGTTGCCTGACTACCGGCTGCTCTATGACGGACGGCCAATGGCCGCCCCTATAGGTTTAAATATATGTGTATTTATCGGCAGGGTTTAGCGGACACGGCAAGCCGTGTCCCTACGGTAACACCGTCACAGAGGCGGGAACACCCTTACGGTCAGCACTCCCGATTGTTGCCATTTCGAATTGCGCATTCCGAATTGCGCATTAAAAAAAGCGCCCCGAAGGACGCTTTTAATTATTTCATAAGTCTTCTGATAACTGCTTCGCAGTCTGCCTCGTTCATAATCTTGGGAACGGGATAGAGGGGGTTACCTTCCTTGAGGGCACGCTTAACGATAACGGGGATATCCTCTTCCTTGATGCAATCAAACTTGTCGGGGATATTCATATTCTTGTTAAGCTCCTTGATTTTCTCAATGAGAGCAACTGCCTTTTCAGCATCTGTGCCGTCGGTCTTTACACCTGAGGTTTCAGCAAGAACAGCAAGCTTCTTATGAGCGCTTTCACCGTAGTATTCAAGCACATAGGGAAGAATAACTGCGTTTGCAAGACCGTGAGGAATACCGTAGTGACCGCCGAGGTTGTGAGCGATAGCGTGAACGTAGCCGACGTAAGCTCTTGTGAAGGCCATACCTGCATAGAAGGAGCCCCAGAGCATATCGTTTCTGGCTTCGATATCCTTGCCGTTTGCATAAGCCTTTTCGACGTTGTCGATAATCATCTTTGTAGCCTTGATAGCGTAAGCGTCAGTTGTCTTAACACCGCTTCTGCCGATGTATGCCTCAACAGCGTGAGTGAGAGCATCCATACCGGTTGTTGATGTGATGTGAGGGGGAAGACCGAGAGTAAGCTCGGGGTCAAGAACTGCATATTTGGGACGGAGCTTGGGGTCGTTACAAGCATTTTTCTCGTGGGTTTCGGGGTCGCTTACAACTGCTGCAAGTGTAACCTCGGAGCCTGTACCTGCAGTTGTGGGAACTGCGAAGAGGGGAGGAAGCTTGTGCCAAACCTTAAGAACGCCGCGCATCTTCTTAACGGGAGTCTTGGGGTTGGTGGCTCTTGCTGCTGCAATCTTTGCACAGTCCATGGGTGAGCCGCCGCCGAAGGCGATAACGCCGTCACAGCCGTTATCAACGTAAAGCTGACGTGCATCCTCGATGTTCTGGATTGTGGGGTTGGGCTGAGTGCCGTCGTAAACAACGTAATCTACGCCTGCCTTGTCCATTTCTTCAAAAAGAGAATCGAGAAGATGGATTCCCATAAGACCCTTATCGGTTACAACGAGAAGCTTTTTGAGACCCTTTTCCTTGATGAAGCCGGGAAGTCTGCGGATTGCACCGGGGCCGTCGAGTACATAGGGCTCTGACCAGTCAAAGAAGGGAGTTGATGTTGCGAGCTTGAATGCCTGCTGATAAATTCTGTAGTAGGCCTTTTTAATCTGCCACATATTTTTCATCCTTTCAAATAAAATTCGGAATATAACCAATATATATATTACTATTAATTTCCTTTTATTTCAAGCCTAAATCAGAAATTTGTGAGGAGTTTATCAATGAAATACATACTGAAGGCGTCAAGAGCCTCATAATTCATAGCTGCGGCATATTCCTTTTCCATAAGGTCGTGGGTCTGCTTTGCTTTTTTCAGCAGGTCAACGGCACAGTCGGTAAGCTCTCGGCAAAGGGTTCTGTTGAATTTAAGAAGCTGTCGGCCTTCTCTTATCTCCTGTCTTAAAAACCGTTCGGAGTGAATACATCTGTCGCAGGGTACAGAGGGGAAATCCTTTGTGATGCTTGTCAGGGCAAGATTTTTTTCGGGTATGATAATATGCTCGGTGCATTCGGGCATAAGGGGAGAGGGGCAGAAAATCACGTCATAGCCTCTTGCGATTGCCGCCTCACCGATTTCCTCGAGCAGCAGTGCCGACACGACGGAGTATCCGTCCTCGATACCGATTATTCTTGCGGAGTTATTCTGAAGAGTGTCGCCGAAAAATATTCTGCCCTTCGGGGTTATCGCTGACAGAAGACGGCGGTATCTTCTGCCTGCTCCGTCGGTTTTTTTAGGCAGCTCTCTTGAGGCAAGCCTTACGGCGAAGGAGTGTATTTTTTCCTCGCGTATATATTCCGAGGCTATAGCGCAGCTCTGTCTTCTGAGCTTGCCCGCCGCAGAAAGATAGGCGGTGCTTTTACGGTGACAGAGAGAATTTTCGAGGGTAAGGCTTATTATTCTGTCACGGCCTTTTCTGAGAATTTTTTCATCCCAGAACTGACCGAGATTTATTATTGTTTCCGAGGCTCCGGGAAATCTTGGCTCAAGGACGTGGGGAGAGGTACCGTCGGCTATTGCAAAGCCCTTTTCACGGCATATAACGCCGTCGAGGCTGTCCGGGTCAGAGGAGCAGTATATTCTTTCAACCGAGGCTCCCTTTGCCTCGAGGGCAAGAGCGATTTTTTTCATAAGGGTCGATTTGCCCGTGCCGGGTCCGCCCTTTATAATATAGCAAAGAGAATCGGTGTAGGGATTGTATAATTCATCAAAATAAGATATAAAGCCGTCGGGGGTGTTGGCGGCAAGAAAGTATCGGGAGCTATGGGACATGACAGAACCTCCGTAAATGATAAATTTACTATTATTCTATTCCGAAGGAGCCGTTTTGTCACAGAAACTGTTGATTTTTGAGCCTTTGTTGGTGTATTATTATTGGTAAGGATTCTTTTTAGAATTAATCATCGGAAAAACGCCCTTTGGGTGTTTAATGGCGTAGCCAATTCATGCGAAGCAATTCATGATGAAATCAATTCATGCCGAAGGCAATTCATTCTTGCCCGCCCCGAAAGGCATTGAAGCCCTCTCTTGAGAGAGGGTGGCTGAGCGGAGCGAGGTCGGGTGAGTGAATCACAAACGCCCGCAGGGCGTTCTCCCTGACTACTTGCTACTTACTACTTATCACGAGGGGTCTATCTTTCTCACCTATATATCCTACCTCTCTTTCACTCGTCCTGCGCTCGTGCCGCTAGGGCACATCCTTTGTCCGGAGCGACAAAGGATGCAAAACGCTCTGGGGGGTATGGACACGGCTCGTCACTCTCAGAATATACCTATAGTCCGCCTCCATCAACAAGCCTCGGCAGCGCACTACAGTCTTCCTTTACCCGACAATCAGATGTGCGCAATATACTACCTTTCCGACAGGTTATACCCGCCCTGCGTCCGTTGATTCCGCAGCGGGTAAGGCTTTTTTTGATGTACTGCCTTACTTGATTGTGAGTAGAAATAATCAGAGACTGCTTTAAGAAAGGCTATACGTACATAAATACTTTACGTAAGCACTTTATAGGCAGAAAGCATAAGGTGAAGTATAAAGCAGAAGTAGAAGTATAAACTGCAGAAGGTAAAAAGGCATTCTCTGACGTAAACGAATCCGTAGCGGCTATTGACTGTCAGAATATACGGCAGATAAGAAGCAGACGAGTAAATTAGACAAGTTTAACAACCTATATAAGAGGCACGGCGTAGCGGTCTCCTTAATTAAACATACAAGTAATCTGAG
>JAZNIH010000028.1:0-4320 GCA_045577395.1 Acutalibacteraceae bacterium
AACAACGCTCTTCTATGGTAAGATGTGTGTAACTCATATAAATCCTCCTTGGTTTTTGTTTTCTCGCAAACTACATTATACCATGGATTTATATGAGTTGCTTTTTTTGTTAAACTGTTGCACTTGATAGTATAATTCATCGAGTTTTTATTTTGGTAGGGGAGAAATATCATTGTTTTTTCATTTTATGTAACCTTTTGTTGATTTTGATTGTTTATATTTATGAAAGGCCTTTTAAATTAAAAACAAAGGAGCAAGTTGTATGAGCAGAAAAAGAATTACTGTACTGTTTATAATCTTTTCGGTAATTTTAGTGTTTAGCGCTTGTTCGACATCTGAAAGTTCTGCAAATGAAACTACCGCTCTGACAGATGTTTCAACAAGGGAAGCATTAGCTTCAACCACTATCGGACAGACTGACACAGAAATTATCACATCCTCGCCGAAAGAAGCTGAAACCGATTCATCAGTAACTGTAGAATCAGCCGCAACTACAACCTCGGATATAACCAAAACAACAACTGCCGTATCCGAAGATTCAACAACTGCAATCACAACTGATGCCGGTTTAATCGAGGAAGCTCTTAATCCGGAAGAAATAGAGAAATTGCCTGATTATCCGTCATATTACTTTGTGTGGGCACTTGACGAAGAGGGGATTGCCAATGCTGCCGAAAACCCGGAAACAATAGAATATTTTACCTATGACGGAAAGCCCGTGACTGTGTTCTGTCAGCTGTTAAACGCATCGTCAAAGGCTTGGGAATTCGGTTTGTTTGTTGAGGTAGACGGAGTTTTGCAGAAAACAGAGCTTAACGGTAAAGCTTATGAATTGCACAGGATTGAATTACAGCCCCTTGAAAGCAGAACAGTAAAAATGACCTTTGTGCCCAATGTGGGAGAAAAGAGCGATATCAGAAGCCTTTCCTGTGCTGTGCTTGTTTCACCTAGCTATGTTTCTGAGGAAGACGGAGACTACGGCATTTATCTTGAACCGGCTATTTCGGGTAATTTTCCCCTTGTAATGTATGCCGATTCAACAAAAGGTGCCGATATTGCCGATGATCCTTCTTTATACAAGGTTTCTTCCGTGAACAGAACAATTTATTCGGTTTATGAGGAAGGTAATAATCTTGAAACATTTGAGTATTATCCTTGTTGTTATATCTATGAGAATTTTAATTCTTACATTAAAAAAGAGCACGGTTCTTTTATAAGAAATACTAGAATAACTACAAAAGCATCAGAAAACAGCAAACTGATAATAAATCTTCACGGAAAGTCGGGTACATACAGACTGTCACTTTATCTTAACGGAGAAAGAATTAATGTATTTGATGGTAAAGGGTATATTGACATAACCATAGGAGAAAAACAGCAGGCGGAAATACCGATTGTAATTGACACAAGAATGCTGAAGGGTGCAAACCGCTTAGAAGCATATTACAAGGAGCTAAACTGTGATTTTACACAGGAAAACAGTATTATTTTTTCATCGGGTCCGCAGAAGTATATTGTAAAATAAAGCAAAGGAGAGCAATTTATGTCAGGGACATCATCGGAAGGAACGCAGAAGCTACGTCAGATATACGAAAAATATAAAAACAGAATGTATATTTCTGCCTGCAGAGTTCTTAACGACCCCTTTACCGCCGAGGATGCTGTCCATGATGCTTTTATTGCAATTTCAAAGCATATTGATAAAATCGGTGATGTGGATTCGGTAAGCACAGCCTCTTATGTTACCAAAGCCGCAAGAAACAGGGCAATTAATATGCTGAAAAAGAATCAGCGTGAAAGAGTCATACCCGGTGAGGACATAGACGAGGCTTTTGGCAAAGATACGGGGAATTTTGTTCGAGAAACAAATACTGCCTTATGTGATATCGGCGAAGGAAGGAGTTTTTATTTTGGTAGGGGAGAAATATCATTATTTTTTTCATTTTATGTAACCTTTTGTTGATTTTGATTGTTTATATTTATGAAAGGCCTTTTAAAACAAAGGAAAGGGGTTGAGACTGATGCAGATTAAGGATGAGCAGCAGAGAGAAAAGCTAAGAAAACTGTACGATACATATAAAAACAGAATGTATATTTCGGCGTGCAGAATACTTAACGATCCGCAGAAGGCGGAGGATGCGGTGCACGACAGCTTTATCGCAATTTCCCGGAATCTTGAAAAGATAGATGACGTGGATTCCCTGAAAGCTGCATCCTACTGCATAAAGGCGGCAAAGAACACGGCTCTCAATCAGGCTAAAAAGAGCTTTAACGAAATACCGTCGCTGATGAGTGACGAAGATATCTTTTTAGAAGAAAATATGCTGGATATGATTTGTACCAAGGATAGCTATAAAAAGGTAGTTGTAGCCATAATGAGTCTTGATGAAAAATACCGTGACGTACTCAGCCTTTATTATCTCAACGAGCTTACTGTACCCGAAATAGCGGATTTGATTTCACGAAAGGAAAATACGGTAAAGCAACAGCTTGCAAGAGGCAGACACAAACTCATAAATATGATAGAAAAGGAGATTGAATGAAATGGCAGATAACAGAAATCCCTTACTCAGACAGGCATTTGAGGAAGCGGCAAAAACAGAAATTGACGCTCTTCCCGAGGAAAACAAAGTTATAAGACCTTATTCCAAGGATTTAACAAAGAAAATGGATGAGCTTTTTGAAGAAGCTTGCGGAGAGGATAAGACTGTTTCCGCGAGAAAAAAGAAATTCAGGTGGGCGGCGCTTATAGCGGCTGTGCTGATGTGTGTAATGCTTACGGCTTCTGTTTCGGCTGTTGACCTTACGCCGAAGGATATACTTATACTTATGGGCCTATGGTCAGAGCCCGACCCCGAAAACTATGTTAAAGTTGACTGGGAAATCAAAGAAGCCTATGACGTGGGCAACAATGAGGATGCGCATACAGAGGTTATCTATGACGGAGACGAGATTGTTATTAAATATATTCTCGATGAGGGTGCCCATTCTGTTGAGGAAGAAAAAGGGCTTGTTCTCTTCCTTGACGGCGTGAGACAGACCTTTACCGTTAACCGCGGCGGTGTAATTACTGAAAATATTGACATGTATGCAATCGGCGGCAATCCCGGCTCGGTGGATGTTATAGAGATTTCCTTCACCCCCAACATAGGCAAGAGGGGAGAAACTCTTGCTCTTTCGCTTTGCGGTGTAACAGACCCTGATTACAGTAATTTCGTATGTATGACTGAATCCGGCAGAAGAGAATGGCATATGGATGAAGATCTTAATGACATCTGTGATGACTGCGGTGAAGACGTAAGAGATTACAAAGGAATGAGGTCCTTCCTTTTACATAACGATGTTTTCGCTCATCTGATTATGGAAAAGGATGCACCCGGGCAGAAGGCTGTATGTGTTGATATGACCGGCAAAAAGGAATTACCCGTTCACGAAAAAATCCGTGCTATGTATAATTACGAGGAGCCAACAGGTGACGGTAGTGAATATTATAATGAATATGATAAACTTGAATCATTGAATGCAGTTCTTTACAAGGACATTGACGAGACGATTTATTATGATAATGACCACCCCTTCCTGAAGAACACCTTTACTCTTCGCAAGACAGATTTTACAACTAAGGGCGAAGAAAATGAGCAGTTCACTCTTAATCTTCACGGCAAGCCGGGCGAGTACAGAGTTTCGTTCTATATCGGTACAGAAGCACAGCCTGTTTTTGACGGTGCGGAGAATATAGATGTTACTATTCACGAGGGCAGACAGGTCGAGCTTCCTATTGAGCTTGATACATCAAAGCTTCCCAAGGGTGACAACAGATATTATGTTGTATACAAAAAAATGGGAGAGAATCAGTTTGAACACGGCTGGTGGTGGGAATACCAGATCTGCGAAGGTACCATTACTGTCGAATAAAAGATAATCTCTCTTTAGTACTTTTCGGGGCGGATGCGGTTTGTGTCCGCTCCAAATTTATATTGTGAGACGCCTTATATAGATGTTAACTGTGAAAACATAAAAAACACTATGTAATATGATATGAACACGGAATACAATAAACACACGGCTTAGTGGTAAAGATTGTAAAAAACTGTGCAAAACTTGTTGACATTTGTTTTTAATAATGATATTATAGTCAAGCTCTCTCACAGAGATGTGGAAAGAGTGTAAAAAACCTCAATACGAAAAAACTTTAAAAAAGTTTCAAAAAAGTATTGACAAGAAAGAGGAGTATGTGGTATACTCTTTGAGCTGTCTCGCAAAAGCGGGGTGGCGATTGGACCTTGAAAATTAAACAACGAGATAAGAAAAGGAACCCGA